>CAZFTJ010000009.1:0-162708 GCA_964521865.1 uncultured Spirochaetota bacterium
TAATCAAGTTATCCACAATCTTAAGACGCTGTCCAGTTTTTGGGGTCCATTACAATAATAACTTCACTGTAATCGGATTCTCTGAGAACCTGACCAGCCTTTGCTTCTATCCTGGTCGCCACAAAGTTAGTTTGCATCTCCTTCAGGTTCTGCCGATCATTATCAAGAAAAGACTGAGAAAACTGTTCATAAACCACTTGCGATTCGATCTGTGAAAGGTTAGTATTGTGATAAATGTAGTTGATGAAGGACCGTTCTTTGGTCTTTTCCTTCATCCTTTGGAACGCCTGTTTCTTAGCCAACTCATAGGTTTTGATCATCTGGTGCCTCCTGTTTCCCAGTTTTATATATTTTCGGAGGTGCCAGATGGCTTTTTTATATCTTTGTCATATGGCGTAATGGTAATTTAGGACTTTATTTTAATATCATATATAGATTTCTTTTTAATTTTTGTAATTTCTGCACTATACTCCCGAAGGTGTAAGTCTTTTTATTTTTTATATTGGTAATTTGCATGCAAATATTTATAAAAATTAGAAAATTAGGTAACCATTTACCTTTAATAAAATGCGAAAAAATCAATTTTTATTTAAAGAGTGTTTACAATAAACTGATATGATGTGATCAATGCTAATCTTTTTTATAGCATAATTCACATATTTCCTAACAACCGGGTAAAGAAAAGGGCAGAGAAAATATTTTACGACGATTGATCAGACTGATATATGCGGATTGGATACCGCATGACAATGGGTTCATCGGAAGCTGCCTCTGTTTAATAGCAGGGATCAGCCTTATCCTGGCTGCCTTATGTTATATCGAGGATTCTCCTTTACCGACATCATTTCTCTACCCATCTCTTTACCCGAAAACTTTCCTTTTTTAAGTGATTACCATCATACTCCTATGCAGTTTGTCTGTTCCTACATAGTATAATCTTTCCTTAGGGTCCTCTTTTTGTATGAGGTAAGTCCATTATTATGATAAATCCGCGCATTTGCAAATTAGGAGGTCACATAATATTGTCTAATTTGGAGAAGAACCATATTATATAAGCATGCAGGATATGTTCTTACATTGGCCCTCCTCAATTGATATAAAGATAACGTCAGAAGGTAAACACAGGGTTATCTTCTCCGATGATTGCCCTCTTGAGATACAGTTTCATAATTTTTCGTTCAACCACCGTCTTACACCGAGCTACCATGATTTCTTAGAGATAACATATATTTACACTGGAGAAGGGACGTTTTATATCGAAAATAAAAAGTTTGAGGCACACAGGGGGGACATTTTTGTAATAGGAAACACCGAATTCCACCGTCTTGAGGCCCATTCCGGGCAACTGCTTAAAACCATCGGGTTGTATTTTTTACCCCATTTTGTTTATTCCATAGGGCAAAACAGTTATGACTTTGAATACCTCAGGCCTTTTTACGATCACAGTACAGAGTTTGTAAACAGGATACCTGTGAAAGAATGCAACTCAGATAGTGTATTGGAGCTTATTGGTAAGATATACAGTGAGAAAGTAGACCTGGGTGATTTCTACCAGCTAGCAGTAAAGAACTACCTGGAGAAGATTTTACTGCTGGTAATAAGGCATTTCAAGAGATTCTCCTCAGACATTATAGCGTATACAAATAAACGCCGAGATATTGAAAGGTTGAAAAATGTATTTTCCTTTTTACAGCAGAAGTACCATGAAAAACTTACACTTTCTTCCATTGCAAATGTGGCTTGCATGAGTCCTTCCTATCTCTGTAAGTTTTTTAAAAGGGTAACTGGGAGTACTCTTACAGATTACGTATTCAGATTGCGTATTGATCGAGCGAAAGAGCTTTTACTAAAGGGTGAACTCAGCATAACAGAGATTGCTTACGAAACAGGTTTTGCAAGCCACAGTTACTTTGATCGCATTTTTAAGAGGCTTACAAACCTTTCTCCCTACGAATACAAGTATAAACTTACAATCCATCGTGCCCATTCTTTCTCCTAGTATGGTGTTGTCAATCATGTGTGAAACTGTAGCATGCTCAAGGAATTATCTTTCTAAACATCAATAATAATTATTTCAATAAAGAAGGGAAACAGGACAAAATAGTGCAAAAAAGTAACAAATATATTATAGCGCCAGGGTTCTGGAAATGTTAGTCTAAAAACACATAAGTTACCTGTGGGTATTATTACAATAAGATATTGAATCCTGTAAGGCGATAGAGTAAAAAATAAACCGTTTCTCAGGGCGATGGTTACAGTAGATATGGAAATATCAAACAGGAGAAGCACTTAGACTTTATTATTTAAAGATAGAAAGGTTATGAACATGAGGCTCAAGAGCAAGGTCGCCCTTGTAACAGGGGGTTCCCGTGGTATAGGACGGGGAATAGCGATTGGTTTTGCAAAGGAAGGAGCTGATGTAATTGTAAATTATAAGTTAAATAGACAGAGGGCTGAGGAGGTTGTTGGAATTATTCGGGAAATGGGGAGAAGGTCAGTAGCACTGCAGGCAGACATAGGTGATCCTAAGGGAATAAGTGATTTTATCGATAAAGCTTGGGATACTTTTGGTAGAATCGATACCCTTGTAAATAATGCTGGTATAGCCTATTTCGAGGATTTTCTGAATATAAGTTTTAAGCAGTGGCGAGAAGTGCTTTCAGTTAATCTTGATGGGCCGATGCTTTGTAGTCAGTTGGTTGCTAAAAAGATGATACAGGCTGGAATTAAGGGTAAAATCATAAATGTTTCTTCCATTAACGGATTTCAGGTGGAGAAGGGCCACGCAGATTACAATGTTTCCAAAGCAGGGCTCGATATGCTCACCAAATCCATGGCTGTTGAGCTTGGACCGTTTGGAATAAATGTGAACAGCATTGCACCAGATATTGTGAAGACAGAGATAATACCGGAAGGGTTCTGGGAGAAAGAGGGGGTTGAGTTCACAAAAAAAACCCCATTAGGCAGGAAAGCAGAAGTTGAGGACTGTGTAGGCCCAGCTATCTTCCTTGCCTCGACTGAATCTAATTATATACATGGTCATATTATTGTTATAGATGGAGGTATGTCTATTACCCAGATTTAAAGAGATTCTTGCCTCCAAGGTTGACTTAAACCAAAATAAAGAGTAATTAGAGAAAAATGTTAAATCCTTAACTGTTATGAGAGAAAAACAATGACAGATGGAATAAGTGCATTGGCATTAAAGAATATAAGCAAGCATTTTGGAAATGTTTGTGCAGTGAAGGATATGAATCTTGAAGTAAAGGATGGAGAGTTCGTTTCTCTGCTGGGGCCTAGTGGATGCGGTAAAACAACGCTTTTAAGGATTATCGCAGGATTTGAAATACCCGATGTCGGAGAAGTTTTACTTGACGATAGGAATATTCTGGATATGCCGCCAAATAAAAGGCCAATGAATATGGTGTTTCAGAGGTATGCATTATTTCCTCATATGACTGTATACGAAAATATCGCTTTCAGCCAATTTCTCAAAAAAAAGCCAAAGGAAGAGATAGAAAGCAAAGTAAAGATGATGCTCGAGCTAGTCCAACTGGAAGGATTCGAGTCAAGAAAGCCGGAACAGCTATCAGGTGGGCAGTGTCAGAGAATCGCTCTAGCTAGGGCCCTTATCAATGAACCAAGGGTATTACTGCTAGATGAGCCTCTGGGGGCGCTCGATCTTAAGATAAGGAAGCAAATGCAGATTGAACTCAAGTACATCCAAGAAAAGCTTAAAATAACATTCATCTATGTGACCCACGACCAGGAAGAAGCGCTGGTAATGTCCGACCGGATAGTATTAATGAAGGCGGGTATAGCGATCCAGGTTGATACACCTAAAAAAATCTACAATCATCCTAACTCAATGTTCTCAGCAACATTTATCGGGGAGAGTAATTTAATTGAAGGGAAAATTATTAAGATAGAAGCCGATCGCATGACTGTTGACTCGGATGGGATAAGAATAATAGTGAATAGGCAGGATGGTGGTGAAGTCGGGAAAAAGGTCAGTTTAGCCATTAGGCTTGAAAAAGTTAGAAGGATTAGTGAGGTGCGTAGTAAGAGATTTGACAACAAATTAGAGGGTAAATTGGAGGATGTGGTTTTTTTCGGGCACACGGTGAAGTATTACGTTAGGATATCAGAAGATGTATCTATCGTAGCTGAAGAAGAGATTGTCGAGGAGGAAAGTGAAAAAGGTAAGGAGGAAAGTAACATCGGTGATACCGTCATTGTTGGGTTCATGAAAAAAGATGTGAGCCTGTTTTATGAATGAAATAGTGATCATTAACTTCTTAGAATATGGATATAGTTAAATGAAGAAGGGTAAAAAACATTTCTATCTCCTTTCACCGCTCTTTACCTATTTTTTTATATTTTTATTTATTCCCCTTTTTATCCTTTTTATCTATAGTTTCTGGCACAAAACATCAACCGGATTAATACCTACCTTTACACTCAGTAATTACCTTTCCATCTTTACAAAATCCCTGTATCCGCTTGTCATATTTCGCTCGGTCAGGATAGGGTTCATTACCTCTATCATATGTTTGCTTTTAAGTTATCCGGTTGCGTATTCGTTAACATTTAAGTATAAAAAATTTCAGGATTTTGTACTCTACCTCATCTTGATTTCTCTTTTCAGCAGCTACTTAGTCCGTGTTTACGCCTGGAAGACTATTCTTGGATACAATGGGTTGATTAACCAGGTTCTTAAATATATGGGGTTGATAGATAAACCACTCAGGTTTCTTCTCTATAGTCAGGCGGCAATAATCATCACATTGGTGTTTATATTTATTCCTTATACCATCCTACCGATATACTCCTCCCTGCAGAACATAAACACCGATCTGATCGAGGCTGCAAGAGACCTGGGTGCGAGCAGGATACAAACATTTTATAAGGTAACCCTCCCCCTGAGTATACCAGGGGTAATAACATCTTTCATTTTCAGCTTTGTTCTTGCTGCGGGAGATTACGTAACTCCCCAGATGGTTGGCGGAACTAAAGGATTGATGGTGGGCAGAGTAGTACAGGATCAATTCGGTATGACCTACAATTGGCCATTTGGTTCTGCCCTGGCCTATTTTACCATATTCCTGCTGATTTTTCTGATAAGTTGCGTGATTTGGTTTACTCGAGTTTTAAAATTGAGGAGGTAAATTTTCGGAGGGAACCGTGAGGCGATCAAAGATCGGGTTAATCGATATAATTAACATTTTTGTAATGATATACCTTATGCTACCAATAGCTATCATAATGCTTTTTTCATTTAATGCCACTTCTGCGGCCATGTTTCCGATGGCTGGCTTCACCACAAGATGGTACAAACAGGTGTTGAACAATGAAGTATTCTTATCAGCACTTAGAAACAGTATCTATGTAGGACTTGCAGTTGCATCTATTTCGGTAGTGATAGGAAGTCTTGCTTCTTTTGCGTTGACCAGGTACAAGTTTAAGATGAAGACCTTTGTGACCTTTTCTGTTCTTGTACCTATAACACTTCCACCGATTATACTTGGTGTCGCCCTTCTCTCGTTTTTCTCTGCATTGAGTATTACACGTTCATTACTTACTGTTATCATAAGCCATGTTCTATTCTGTGCACCGTTTGCAATTCTGGTCATGAACTCGAGGTTGGAGGGATTTGATGTGTCTGTCGAAGAGGCGGCAATGGACCTTGGTGCAAATAGGATGCAAACATTCAGGTATGTGACTTTTCCACTTATCAGGCCTTCTATAATTGGAGCGATGATGCTCACCTTTGGCCTCTCATTTGATGAGTTTCTGGTTACATTTTTTGTGATTGGGAAGAGAAATACACTTCCCATTGTGATATGGGGAATGTTGCGAAGGGGTGTTTCTCCTGAAATCAATGCCATTGCTACTATGGTATTGATTGTGTCCATGACCTTAATAGTAATTGCCAATAGATACGCTAAACTGAAGACACTTCGCTGATAAATCCAAAGTGGAAGGGGGTGAAAAGAAGATCAATGTTTTTTAAATACAGAAAAATATCAAAGAAGGAGGTGAAATAAAAAGACAACTGATAATTTCAACAGTGACCGGCACAATAAAATATGGAATAAGATTTATTTACTGGAACATTGA
Organism: uncultured Spirochaetota bacterium; assembly: GCA_964521865.1. Lineage (GTDB taxonomy): Bacteria > Spirochaetota > B62-G9 > B62-G9 > DRHN01 > CAYSRJ01. The sequence continues at coordinate 6,121 of CAZFTJ010000009.1, forward strand.
TTATTAAAAAACGAACATGAGGAGGTATGTCAAATGCGTAGCAAAAAGATTCTATTTATTGCGGTATCAATTTTATGTTTGTTTTCCCTGCTTTTTGCAGTCCAAGCTTTTGCAGGGAGGAAGGAAAAAGAGGCAGGTAAAATTAGCGGCTCCATCAGAATACTCTGCTGGGAAGGTTATGATTTTCCAAAGAGCTTTGGAGAGTTTGAAAAAGAAAAAGGCGTATCGGTTGATCCAACGTATATAAGCAGTAATGATGAGATTTTCGCAAAATTAAAAGCAGGTGCCGAGTACGACATTGTGACCCCGAATCAGGCTAACATCCAACAGCTTGTGGTTAATGATCTTCTTCAGCCCATTGATACCAATCGGATACCTAACTACAAGAACATCCACTCTGAGATTCTGAAAGCATATAAGCCGTTCGAGTACCAGGGGAAGAATTGGGGTGTGCCGTGTGCATTCGGCAAAGACGATTTTATTTATAATGTAGACAGAGCAAAGATGATCGAGTCCTGGTCGGACATACTGAAACCAGAATGGCAGGGCCGATATATTATGCTAGATAATGCACTTGGGCTTATAACCATGGCAGCACGGGCCACGGGGAAAAAAGGCGATCCGAGCCTCCTGACTCCTGAGGAGTTTCAAAAAGTGCAGGATTTCCTCACCAAAGTGAAAAAAGGTGCGAGGGCAATAGTGTCTTCATTTGGTGAAGCGAAATCGGCTCTCATATCCGGGGAAGCAGACGGCTGGCTTGGTGGCAACATCATGATAGCCGGGGAAGCCAAAAAGGAAGGTTATAATATATGGGGTGGGATCCCTAAAGAGGGTTCTCTCATATTTCTCGACAGCTACGGCATTCCCAAGAATGCTCCAAACCTGGATGGGGCTTATGCCCTCATTAATGAGATGCTTTCAACCCGTACCCAGAAGGAGTTAGCCAGTATGTACATGGGCTGTGTTACCACCGACGCTCCACCTTTGCTGAGCAAAGATCTGTACAGCTACTTTCCATACGACAACCTGAAAAAATTCTTTACCGAAAGCACGCTTAATGGCCCAATTCCACTGGAGAAAGGTAAGTATGCAACGCTTGAGGATTGGACAATTCTTTGGGAAAAAATCAAGGCCATGAAATAGGTGGAGAAAATTATTTTGAATTTTAAGAGCTTTTTGAATTATGGGTGAGAAGCATAGTAGAAGCCAAAAGCTATGCTTCTCGCTGCTATACAATTACCTATAATTAGTTTCTGATGAATAATTAACATTATTATATTATACGAATATTGTCTTAAAAATAGCTATAGAAATAGAGGAAGATAGAAATTAATTAATGAGCTGCTCAATAACTCATTAGACTTATTCACCAGCAATTAATTTGATTAGTTAGAGAAGGGAGAATATAACAATGGTAAAAAAGGAACCCGGGGAACGAAAAATCATCCAATTAGCACACGTAGTAAGGGATATTAATAAAGCGATGGAGAAATATTATGAAATATTTAACATCGGTCCATGGGCTGTGTACACATTTACTCCTCCTGTGCTCAGGGAATGCACATTTCAGGGTAAACCATCGGATGCCAGGTGGGTGCTTGCCCTGGCATGGTTGGGAGACATCCAATTCGAGCTCATGCAGCCGTTGAGCGGAGAAAGCGTTTATACCCGTTTCCTGGAGAAAAAGGGGGAAGGATTTCACCATATAAAGGAATGGGTGGATGACTGTCCAGCAGTTATTGAAGAATACCGAAAAAAGGGAATTGGAGTTATCCAGAGCGGAAAATATGATGAAGATGAGTTTTACTACCTGGATACCGAGCCTGAAATAGGGATCCTTTATGAAATTGGGAATAACGGGAAAATAAGGGCGCCGGAGCGTACATATCCACCCAATGCCAGTTTAAAATAGTTAAGTGCTGTTAATTTACTGCTGTTTTGTAGCTATGATTTTTAAATCCTGAACCCATGAAGGCAATACTTTATGTGTAATCGACAGGAGAGTATCCATGCAATTTATTAAAAAAGAGCAGATAGAAACACCTGCACTGCTTGTTGATTTTGACAGTCTTGAGTACAATATCCGATTTATGTCCGACTACATGAAGGATAAAATGGCAAAGCTCAGGCCGCACTATAAAACCTACAAATGTCCGATCGTCTCTCACATGCAGATAGAAGCAGGCGCCAAGGGTATATGCTGTGCCAAGCTGGGGGAAGCTGAAACACTCGTTTTAGCTGGGGTGAAAGATGTTCTCATTGCAAATCAAGTGGTGGATCCTGTAAAGATCTCTCGTCTTGCAGGACTTGCACGCAGCGGTTCTAAGATCACTGTTACTGTTGACAATGCTGACAGTATCAGGAATCTTTCCAAGGCGGCAAAGCAATATGGTTCCACAATTTATGTATTAATTGAAGTGGATGTGGGCATGAAGCGCTGCGGGATCAACACAGCGGATGAAGCTTATGATCTTGCAAAAATTATTTTCGACTCCGAAGGCCTTGTGTTTGAGGGCATTCAGGCCTATGAAGGAAACATCATTCATAATAGGGATGTTAATGCTCGTCGCCGAGGGGTTGAGGAGATGATTTCCAAGATAAGGGGAATAAAAGCACATCTCGAAAATAAAGGAATAACAGTTAAAGAGATAAGTGGAGGGGGTACAGGCACCTACAATTTAACCGGAAACAACACTATCTGGACAGAGATTCAGGCGGGATCCTATGTATTTCTTGATACAGTTTACGATGAACTGGAGTTGGGCTTCAAGATTGCATTAACAGTATACGCTACAGTTATTCATAAACGCAAGGGAATGGCCATTACTGATGCCGGTGTCAAGGTATGTACCTCAGACCAGGGGATTCCCAAAATTAAAGGGTACCCTCATCTCAAGCTGCAGCTTCATGAAGAGCATGGCCTGATTTTGGATGCAAAGGATGAACTGGAGTATAGGCAGAAGATTGAATACATTCCCAGTCATTGCTGCACAACCGTGAACCTTCACGACCGATACTACTGTGTCCGTAATGGTCTTTTAGAATCGGTGTGGCCCATTGTTGGTCGCGGAAAGAGCCGGTAGGCGGATTGATAAATTATTAAACATACAAAAAGCAGGGGAGAAGTGAGATGATAGTGGATATTCATGTACATTTAGGTTGGGATTACACCTTTGATGAGAATTTTTCCAAGGAAGAGTTAATAAAAAAGATGAAAGACCACGGCATAGATGTACAGATTGTACAACCTGGTACATGCCATGACCTGGCTACAGTCCGATCTCAACATAATGCCATAGCCAAGTTGTGCAAGACCTATCCCGGAAGGTTTTTTGGGATGTCAAATCCACCACCACATTTACCTTCAGATGTTTACATGGAGGAGGTGGCTAGGTGCGTGGAAAAGCTGGAGTTTACGTCCATTAAGCTGCATCCTATGGCTTCAGCGGTAAATCCGGATTCACGTTCGGGCAGGAAAGCATTCGAAGCGGCGCGAAAGTACAGAATCCCAGTTATGGTTCACACAGGTTCTGGCTTCCCCTTTTCCGATCCCTTAAATCTCCTGGGCATAGGTAAAGAATATCACGATATTAAGATAATCATGGCCCACTGCGGGATGATGGTTTTTGCTGGCAATGCTTCCAAGGTCCTTGCATCTTTACCAAATGTTTACGGAGATTCTTCGTGGACTCCTGGGTTTCTAATTAAGGAATGGGCCAGAACTTATGGCCCGAGGGTAATGTTTGCTTCCGATCATGCTGATAATACCGAGGCGGAAATCACTAAAATCAAGACATGTGGGTTGAAAAAGGAGGAAGAAAAAGCTGTGCTGGGTGGTACTGCCATTGAAGTGTTCAATTTGAAAGAAAGATTACCGTGAAGGTGTTATCCTTAATTTGCATATAAAAGGAAGAGGTTATACACAATAACGATATTATTAAATAGACCTAAAATCATCACAATTAATGTCTTATACATGTGCTATTAGTCAGGAGGGGAGCGATGAAATTAGGGGTTATGGCAAACTGTTTTATTCAGGATAGGTGGGAAGAAGCAACTAGGAAGGCAAAAGATGCAGGCTTAGAAGCTATTGAACCTGCTGCTGGAGGGTACCTGGGAAACGTTCACTGCAAGCCTGAGCGACTTGTAAAAAACGAGAGTGATCTAAAATGCTTTGTGGAAACCTATAAATCTAAAGGGCTGGAGATCAGTGCATTTTCTATTCATGGGAACCCGTTACACCCTGATGAGAAAATAGCTCGTGAGCATACGGACGTTATATTAAATGCAATTAAACTGGGAGAAAAAATAGGGGTACATTTTTTGAACGGTTTTGCAGGCTGTCCAGGAGCTGGCGATGGTGCAAAGTACCCAAACTGGATCACATGTCCATGGCCTCCCTTTTTTGGAGATGCGGTAAAGTGGCAGTGGGAGAAGGAAATAATACCCTTCTGGCGGGAGATGAGTAAAAGACTATCAGATTCAGGGATGAAGCTCGCATTTGAGATGCACCCTGGTGACGCTGTTTATAATCCTGAAACTTTGCTAAAATTGCGAGGAGAGATAGGGGATGCGGTGGCATGTAACTTTGATCCCAGCCATATAATATGGCAGGGTATAGACCCTCTGGTTGCTATAAAGAAATTGGGGGATACCATAGTTCATGTGCATGCTAAAGATATTGTGGTTGATGAAGACATGGTAAGGTGGAGGGGTAATATAGACTGGAAGCCCCAGAGTGATATCATTAACAGGGTATGGACTTTTCGAACCATAGGCTATGGTCATGACAAATTATGGTGGAAAAAGTTTATAAGCACACTTAGTGTTGTGGATTTTGATGGGGTTATCAGCATAGAGTACGAGGACCCGCTTATGTCTGCAGAAGAGGGGCTAAAGAAGGCTGTGTCATTTATGCAGGATGTTCTCATACATGAAAAGGCGGGTGAAATGCACTGGATTAGAGAGATTTAACGACTATTTGATATAGAGTTTGTTGAATCACGGTTTACTGCACCCCAAGCTGTTTTGGACTGTTTTAAGAAATTCCTAACGTAAACTGGTTTGAACAGGACCCGGAGGATTGGTGGAAGGCTACTGTCCTGTCAATTCAACAAATACTGAAATCTTCACAGATCAGTCCTTTGGATATTAAGGGAATAGGTTTATCTGGGCAATATCATGGACTTGTACTTATTGATAAGAATCACAATGTGCTCAGGCCATGTATCTTATGGAATGATCAAAGAACTTCAAAACAGAGTAGTTATATAGTTGATAAAATAGGGAAAAAAAGCTACTGGAAATTGCTGCTACACAGGGTGCACCGTACTTTACAGCATGCAAGTTACTTTAGGTAAGAGAGCACGAACCGGAAGTATATAAGAGAATATATAAACTGCTCCTCCCAAAAGATTACGTCAGATTTAAATTAACGGGCGATTTCGCCACCGATGTGACTGATGTTTCGGGGACCCTATTTCTAAATGTGTCTGAAAGAAAATGGTCGCAAGAAATGCTTGAAATGCTGGATGTTGACTTTTCATATTTACCGGAACTTTTTGAATCGCCGGAGATCACAGGAAAAGTAACTATAAAAGCGGCCAAGGAGACTGGCCTGAAACAGGATATTCCAGTGGTCGCTGGAGGAGGGGATCGGGTAGCTGCTGCAATTGGAAACGGTATTGTAGAGGAAGGTCTTATTTCTTACTCTATAGGGACATCAGGTGTTGTGTATGCAGCTACTGAGCGGCCAGGAATCGATGAACTGGGCAGAATTGACACTTTCTGTCATTCCGTACCAGGTATGTGGTGTCTGCTTGCCTGCATTAATTCTGCTACGGCCTCACTTAATTGGTTTCAGGAGAAGTTTCTCCAACTGGAAAGAATGGAAGCAGAAAAGCAGAAAAAGAGTATATATGAAGTGATTGAAGAAAGAGCTTCTTCAATTAAACTGGGAAGCGATAAACTTTTCTTTCTTCCCTATCTTGCGGGGGAAAGGCATCCTAATACTGACCCTAATGCAAAAGGTGTATTCTACGGGTTTTACTCGGGGCATACCAGAGATCATACCTTGAGGGCGGTACTTGAGGGTGTTGCTTACGGTTTTCGTGACTGCCTTGAAGTAATGAAAGAATTAAAAATATCTATAAAGGAGATTAGGGCAACTGGTGGAGGTGCAAAATCGAAGCTCTGGAAGAAAATCCAAGTAAATGTAAATGGACAAACAATAGTGGGGACAAACACAGATGAGTGCGGGGCAGCTTATGGTGCAGCAATACTTGCTGGAGTTGGGGTAGGCGTATACAGCACAGTCTTGGAGGCATGCCGAGAATTGGTAAAAATTCACACCCCCTTGACACCTGACAAAGAAGAAAAATCATTGTATGAGAAGTATTTTAGATTTTATCAATGTCTATATCCTGCTTTAAAGGATAGCTATCAAAGGCTGTCTGCGCTTTAAATTATTGTTTTTTTGAAAGCAGTGGGAGTGTTAATATGGAATTACGAAATAAAACAGCAATTGTAACAGGAGCCGGTAGGGGAATTGGAAGAGAAACAGCACTACGGCTTGCTCAAGAAGGGTGTAATGTAGTCCTGGTTTCGCGCACTGAAAGTGAATTGATTGAAGTAGTGCGAGAGATTAGGGAAAGAAAAGGTGAGGCGATTGCTGTAGTGGCAGACCTGGCCAAGAAAAAAAGTATTAATCTTATTATTGAAAAAACTCTTCAAAAATATAATTCCCTGGAAATACTGATTAATAATGCTGGAGTGCACATAGTATCCCCATTCTTTGAAATAACAGAAGAAGAGTGGGACACCAATATGAATATCAATCTCAAAGCAGTATTTTTACTTAGCCAGGCTGCTTTAAAGATTATGAAAGAAAAAAGAGAAGGGTATATTATAAACATTTCCTCCACCGCAGCGTTAGAAGTCCCTGCCAGAGCGGCAGCTTATGGTATTTCAAAGCTGGGAGTTAAAGGTCTGTCTCAGGCTCTCTATGAAACGGCAAAAGAATACGGTGTGAAAGTGAGCGTGATCTACCCAGGAATGACTGATACAAAATTGCTCAGGGAAATTAATCTTCCTGTTGACCCAAGCTTTTGGATGCAACCTGTTGATATCACGGAATGCATTATATTTTTACTAAAACAGAGTAATAGGGTGGTTATAAAAGAGGTTGTACCCTGGGCTGCACGCCATGACAAAATATGATCGATGAAATACTTCCTATCCCTTTGATTTCACTGTTTGTAAGCATATATTTTTTAAAGTTATTATAACTCAATAGTATTTTATACGGGAAATGTCAATATAGCAAGAAAGTTTCGAGCCATTCTTGAAGCTGAGGAAAGGCAAAGCTCTCTTTCATTAAGCATAGAGAAGTAAGAAACAGGGAATCAATGGTTGGAATATTGACTTTTAAAGAGTCAATTCCCTTTCGAAATCTGTGGCCAGGGTCCAAGCAACCCATCAAGGGTCAGAAGATGCATAACGTAGAGATTCTCACTCTCTATTCTTTCTTTCTCTTCTGCAACTCTCCTGAAATCTGTATCAACGTAGAAAATCCTGCCATTGAGCTCAGAGGATGCAATTTCAAGTAACCTGATTGTTGCCTTCGCACAGGCCTCTGGTGGAAGCTCTACTTCAGAACCAATCAGCCCCCTCACATGCCTCTGCCACCTCTCCCTCTCAGGTTTTGCAATAAGGTACTCAGTCATTGTGGTGCGGACAAATCCGGGCATCATGCAAAACACCAGCACCGATGACCCTGCAAGTTCAAATTCTCTTGCAAGACTCTCGGTAAACCTCAGAAGGGCAGCTTTTGAGCAACCATAGGCTGAACCTCCAGGATTTGGTCCATTTGAGCCTCCACCACCATCCATGTTTATGATGATACCGCAGTTTCTTTCCATCATATGGGGGAGTACTGCCCTGCAGCAGAGCATGGACCCCAGAAGGTTTACTGTAACATCATACCACCAAACCTCGGGGTCTGCCTCCCACACGGGCCCGACCCATCGAAAGCTCCCGGCATTGTTGAATAACAGATCGATTCCCCCAAATCTCTCAAGCACATGATTGACCATCTGCTGGACCTGAGCCCAGTCTGTGACATCAACCCGGAGAGCAAGCCCTTTACCTCCTTCTGCATTAATGTGGTGCAAGGTTTCCTGAACTTTCGATTCAGTTCTTCCAGCACAAACAACCCTCGCCCCTGCACATGCAAATTCAACAGCCAGAGCCCTGCCAATGCCACCACCGGCACCGGTAACAATGGCAGTCCTTCCTTCAAGTTCCATAGCCTTTCACCTCATTCGTTTTGCATATCCTTTTTTCAGTTTTTTCCAGGCCAGAGCATAATATAAAAATATAACCATATACCAATATCAGTCATTTTTGGATACTCTTATACACAACACAATGTACTGATAGAGATTATATCAAATAAAAAATGTCATAACTTCCCGCACCTCACAAAACATCTCTTTTTTTACCTGGGTTATCCCTCGCATTATCTATATGAATATCATTTTTTAATAAGGAATTTTGCAAGGTTAATAGCTCGAAGGGCATCAGGAGCAAAACCATCGGCACCTATCTTCTCTGCAAACTCCTTCGTCAAGGGGGCACCCCCAACCATAACCTTGACGCCTTTTACTCTTTCCCTTGTCAGCTTCACCGCATCCTCCAGGGCAATCATGGTTGTGGTAAGAAGAGCTGAAATCCCGATAAGATCAGCCCTTTCTTTCAGGGTGGTCTCAATGATTCTCTCAACTGGCACATCTACCCCCAGGTCAATGACTTTAAACCCTGCTCCTTCCAGCATCATGCTGACAAGGTTCTTTCCAATGTCGTGGACATCCCCCTCAATGGTTGCCATTACAACTCTACCTAGAAACAGGGCCTCCGATTTAGAGAAGTGTGGCCTGAGCAGCTTCATTGAAGACTTCATTGCCGTTGCAGACATAATAACTTCCGGTAGGTAAATCTCATAATCCCTGAATCTTTTCCCGACAACCTCCATGCTGGCAATGAGACCTTCGGAAAGGATTAAGCGGGGTTCTTCTCCCTCTTTCAGGTGGATTGCCACCAGCTCCTTTGCCCTATCTTCATTACCATTAATAATTTCAGTTTTGAGTTCATCAAACATCCTGAGTTTCCTTCCTTTATCAAGTTCTTATATTCACTCCTTCTATCTTATAAACCTGAAGGACTCTTCAAGCTGTTCATCTTCTTTTGCACATTTATAGATCCTCTCAAGCTCTTTTCGTATATTTTCATCAGCCTTGTATGAATGTTCCTTGATCTTCTTCCTCGCAATAGCGTTCGCATACTTCCAAATTGACATTGAGCCCATATCCTTCCACTGTCCAAGATTAGAATGGCTGAAAAGTTCAGGTCCCCAGTACTCTTTCTTGAAATTCTCGAAGGTACTTTTCCTTCCTATGAAACTCTGCCCCGGGCCAACGGCTACTATTTCATCCCTCATGAGACTTTTTTCTGAGAATTCATCCCTTTTGAGAACATTTTTAATGTATTCTATAATCTCACAGGTAATAACCAAAATCTCAGCCGAGTATATCTCCCCACACGAGATCAATCCTCCGGTTCTGAAAGCTCTTGCACCTGCTAATGCAGAAATGAGGGTATGTATCGCTATTTCGGCAGCAGCCTGTGCATCTGGTTCCTTTCCAGCTGTATTGAGTGACTTTGCAATAATCGGTATGTTGTAGTAATTACATAGCGCCATCTTGTGGAGGGTTGTACGGGTATACTCCGCTGACCCATATACAAAGGTTGAATACTTCATATCAAATGGGTCGGCCTCGAAGGCATCGTCTGGAGCTATGTAATTGAAGGATTTTGTGTTAATAAGGTTGAGCATGGTGAGCCCAGCAAAGTGTTCAAAAATGCTCTGGAGAAGGGTTGAAATCATCGTTATCGGAGAGCTTATCCCTGCAACAGGCATTGTTGAAATCCACATGGGTATCCCCCTGTCAAGGAGATGGTAGGCGACCTTGAGGCCGTTTTTGTCAAAAGAACGGGGACTAATCATCCAGACTCCGAAAGTAAATCTCTTTCCTGCTGCAAGAGCCATTTCATAGATATAGTCGGCACACACAGAGGTTGGCTTATCCATGTGCTCGTAGATGTCATTGCACCGATACTTTGAGTACTCGTAGGATATCTTGTGCATCAGTATAATCTGTAGATAAACTGGAACATCCAGAGGCACTACTGGGGCTGAGCCTACGGTGTCAAGGGCATCGCCAAGCTTTGTCATATTAATTAGGTCCTGTGTGGTGGATGGACGGAGCTTAAGGGTTTCAAGGTCGTAGAAGGATGTCTGATGTGCTCCCGCATCAATTATCCACCTGTTTTCAGGGTGTTGTGGAAGATCGTATTTTGCCTCTCTCAGCGCCTTGAGAACGAGATCGCTTCTGAACTTAACCGTATCATTCTCAATTTTTACCCCATCATAGTTTGAAAGAAGCTTTATGATACCTACATGGGGTATCTGTACTCCAACGTTTTCAACAAGCCACAAGGCCTTTTCATTCATAATGTTGATCTGTTCCTTTGAAAGACCCCCGCGAAGTGTAAATTCCTCAATGTGCATCCTTATACCTTCTGTGTATGAATAAGTTTATGAGACAGGGATTAAAATCAAAAGTGTCTACAGGTAATTTATATATTTCAACCTAATATTTCCAGCACCTCCACGCTACAATTTATTTATCACTTTTTTGTACTATTTTGTCATATTAATCCTCTTTACTGAAAACGCTATTGTCAAAGTTCAGAATGACAACTACATGCACGTAATACAGCTTCACACCTGCTTGACACCACCAGGTCGTCTGAAAATGCACGAAAACTGAGATGTTTCTTGGTATGAATGAGTCCCCTCTATGGTCACACTGTATAGTGTGTAGCAGGAGGGGAATTGAAAGTCTTGTTTTTATAACTTATTATATAACATATAGTTATATTATATAATAGTATCACTCAATTGCGCTTTCCTGTTTGTCATTGCATTTAAGAAAAATTCTTTACCGAGAATTACTTTCCCCGTAATTGGTTGACTTTTATATTTCTGAAAGTATACTTAAATCGAAATCGAATACTTCGGGGGAGAACGTATGGCTTTGTTAAAAACATCGTATATGGGTATAGGGCTGGATAACCCGATTATTGCGGGTGCATGCAGTATGACGATGAATCTCGGCAGTATCAAGAAAATAGAGGAGGCCGGCGCCGGAGCCCTTGTGATCGCTTCTCTCTTCGAGGAGCAGATACAGCTCGAACAGCTGAAGCTCGAGGAGGAGCTCGAACAGATCAAGTATAGAAATCCGGAGATGATTGAGATATTTCCCGAGCTCGAGCATGCCGGACCTCAGGAGCACCTTATGTGGATCAAAAGAGCGAGGGAGGCTGTCGATATACCGGTTATCGCGAGCCTCAATGCGGTAAACCGCGAGACGTGGGTTGAGTATGCCGTACTGCTCGAGGAAACAGGCGTAAACGGCCTCGAGCTCAATTTCTTTGCAACACCGAGCGATTTCGACAAAGCCGGGACCGCAGTAGAGGATGAGCAGCTGGCCGTTTTAAAAGAGGTGAAGAAGAAGATCAAGATACCGATCAGCGTTAAGCTGAGCATTTACTACTCGAATCCGCTTCACTTCATTAAAAAAGTCGACGCACTTGGTGTTGACGGTTTTGTACTCTTCAACCGTTTTTTCCAGCCGGACATCGATATCGACGAAGAAAAAAATATCTTCCCCTTCAATTTCAGCCATGAAACGGACTACCGTCTGCCGCTTCGCTATGCGGGACTCCTGTTCGGAAATATCAGGGGGAGCATCTGCAGCAGCAGGGGGATAATGCACGGCAAAGACGTTATTAAGATGATACTTGCGGGCGCAGACTGTATACAGTGCGTGAGCACGATGTATATAAACAAAGTCCACCACATAAAGACCATGCTTTCGGATATCGAAAAATGGATGGATGAAAAAGGGTATGCCGACCTCAAGAGTTTCAGAGGCAAAATGAGCAGGAAGAACAGCAGCGACCCGTGGACCTACACGCGCGCCCAGTACGTAAAGCTGCTCGTACGGCCGGAGCAGTTCCTCAGAAACCCAAAAACGATATAATTCCGGTACAAATTCATAGCACATAATACATCCGATATCGGGATGTTTTACATCCGGTATGCGCAGGGCGATTGAACCTGGTTCATTTGAAAAGTTGCACAGGTTGGAGGCCGTACATACCATTAGGCGGGAACGGGCCCGTATGGCGAAACGCGACCTCTCTTCGGACTTCGCATACCCTAATAAGGTTAGACTTTTCAAACGTATTCGTTATATTTAATGCCGCCGTCAAGCGGCATTATCCGGACGAAAAATGTCCGGATAATCTCCGCGACATGCAAGCGGGGGTTATGTCCGCTCAACTGAATTTGTCGACAAATCATGGTGCCAGCACCGGCGGTACTTACAGCATCTTCGACATTATCTGGATGCGAAGCGTCAGGACACTATACTAATGTACTGAAGGAGTCGAGCGATGATAACGGGGATTCCGGCGGAGAGCTATCCCGATGAGCAAAGGGTGGCGATTATCCCGGCCCATGTGCCTGCGCTCATCAATGCGGGAGTTGAAGTGCATGTGCAGAAAGATGCGGGCAGGGCGGCAGGTTTTTCTGACAATTCCTATAGAGAAAAAGGTGCAAGGATTGCAAACGACAGAAAAAAACTTTTTGCCGCAGCAGACATCATCCTGCAGGTGCGGGCAGCGGGGGCCAACCCTGAAAACGGACTGCAGGATATAAGACTCATGAACAAAGGCGCCGTGCTCATCGGTTTTCTGAATCCTTATTCATCCACCGACATGCTCAATGCTCTCGCCGAAGCGTATGTCACCTCATTCGCGATGGAACTCATCCCGCGGATTACGCGGGCCCAGAGCATGGACGCCCTTTCCTCGATGGCGTCAATTTCCGGGTATAAGGCAACCCTCATGGCCGCATGCCTGCTGCCGAGACTGTATCCGATGATGATGACTGCGGCGGGCACCATCACACCGGCTCATGTATTCGTTATAGGCGCCGGCGTCGCCGGACTGCAGGCGATTGCAACTGCGCATCGGGTGGGGGCTGTTGTAAATGCATACGATGTGCGGCCCGCGGTCAAAGAACAGGTCGAAAGCCTCGGTGCGAAGTTCGTTGAGTTGAATCTGGAAAGCGAAACCGCTCAGGATAAAAGCGGGTACGCGAGAGAGATGAGCAAACAGTTCTACGATAAACAGCGGGAGCTCATGATTCGGATTATTGAAGAGAGTGATGTCGTAATCAGCACCGCTTCGGTACCCGGAAAAAAAGCTCCTCTCCTCATTACCGAAGAGATGGTCAAGTCTATGAGACCCGGTTCGGTTATCGTCGATCTTGCCGCCGAACAGGGAGGGAATTGTACGCTTACGAAACCCGGCCGAACCGTTGAGAAATACGAAGTTCATATCGTCGGGCCGGTGAATCTCCCGGCAACGATGCCGTACCATGCGAGTCAGCTTTATTCTAAAAATGTGAGCTCTTTCCTGCTGCCGCTTATCAAGGAAAACTGTCTTGATCTGAGCTGCAGGGATGAAATTGCAGCCGAGACACTTCTGACTCATGAGGGAAAGGTGGTAAACGAGAGGGTAAAACAGGCCCGTGGCCTGTAGGCAGGTGTACGGTTTTTCGTGTAAATTATATCCGTTAACAGGAGAATGATATGGATAATTTCACCCTGATCCTCACGATCTTTGTGCTTGCCGTATTTGTCGGATTCGAAGTAATAACCAAGGTGCCGCCCATGCTCCATACCCCGCTTATGTCGGGTTCGAACGCTATATCAGGCATAACTCTGGTGGGGGCTTTGCTTGCGGCAGGTTCGCATAAAACAATGCTTACCATGATGCTCGGGTTTCTGGCGGTGATATGTGCGACTACCAACGTTGTCGGCGGGTTTGTTGTAACGCACCGTATGCTTACAAAATTCAGGAGAAAGGACTGAATTATGCCGGAAAGTATTGTAAATCTCATCTATCTTCTGGCATCGTGCCTTTTTATCATAGACCTGAGAGGTCTTGCACATCCGAAAACGGCAACACGCGGTAATTTGCTCGGTGCTTCCGGTATGTTTCTTGCCGTTGTTGTGACACTCCTGGACCGTAAAATAGTGAGCTATGAAATTATCGCCGCAGGCATGGTCATCGGCTCGCTTGTCGGTGTGATCCTTGCGCTCAAGATACGGATGACAGACATGCCGCAGCTCGTTGGTATGTTCAACGGGTTCGGCGGCGGCGCGTCTCTTCTCGTTGCAGGCGCTGTGCTCATTGAAACTACGATGATTATGAAAACTCCCTCGCTCCGGTTTTCCATTGCCACGTGTGCATCAGGGATAATCGGTGCAGTTACCTTCTGGGGGAGCCTCGTGGCATTCGGAAAACTTCAGGGGATCTTTGCCGCAAGACCCGTACGGTACAGAGGAGAGCAGGTTATAAAGACGGTTCTTTTTCTGGGTGCGATTTTTTTGGGTGTGCTGGTTGTCCTCAAACCTGCCGACGCGAAGTGGTACTGGTTTCTTGTGGCCGTTTCCTCGATTCTCGGCATCATACTTACCATTGCCATAGGTGGAGCCGATATGCCGGTGGTAATCGCTTTGCTCAACGCCTACTCGGGGCTTGCAGCAGCAGCCACAGGCTTTGTTCTCTCCAACGCCGTTCTGATCATCTCAGGTTCGCTCGTCGGGGCATCCGGCATCATCCTGACTAGAATTATGTGCAGGGCTATGAACCGTTCTCTTCAGAACGTTTTGTTCGGAGGGGTCGGTGCTCCCGTGGAGGGTCCGCCTGAAGAGGACATGTACGCCGGGAAGACAACCTCCACATCGGCGGAAGAGGTGGCAATGATACTGAAATCGGCCCGCCGCGTTGTCTTCGTGCCGGGGTACGGCATGGCGGTGGCAAAGGCCCAGCATCTGGTGCGGGTGCTGTATCAGCTTTTAGAGGCCGATGGAGTTGAGGTCGAGTTCGCGATTCATCCCGTGGCAGGAAGGATGCCGGGACATATGAATGTTCTGCTTGCTGAGGAAAATATACCGTACGACAGGCTCAAGGAGCTCGAGGTAATAAACCCGACCTTTGAAAAGACCGATGTATCGATCGTTATCGGGGCGAACGATGTGGTAAACCCCATCGCGCGGGAAGAATCGAACAGCCCGCTTGCGGGCATGCCGATACTCAACGTGGACAAATCGCGCACTGTTGTGGTAATCAAGCGGAGTCTGGCTCCCGGGTTTGCCGGTGTTCCAAATCCGCTTTTCGCTGCGGATAATACCCTGATGTTTTTCGGCGACGGGCAGAAATGTGTGCAGGACCTGATCACCGCCTATAAAGAGGCGTAGCGGTCGGCTGGAAGTGACCTGGATTATTCATCGATAACGAACGTCGTTATGAGGTATTCGGAAAGTATCACGGATGGAAATCAACCGATTTTATTTGATTGCGCCCAGGGTAAGACCTTTTACAAGGTGTTTTTGCACCAGAATCGTGAAAATGATTACCGGCACTAGTGCAAGTACGCCGCCGGCAGTCATGTATCCCCAGTTGATGCCTGTTTCCTTCATAAATCCGATAATTCCTACCGGTAATGTGACTGCTTTTGTCCCGGTCAGAATGAGGGCAAATAGAAATTCGTTCCATGAAAAAATAAAGATTAAAATAGCGGTTGCCGCCAATCCCGGAGCTACCAGCGGAATGGCCATTTTACGAAACACTTCGAATTCAGAGCATCCATCGATCAATGCGCTTTCTTCTATTTCACGGGGGATATCTTCAAAAAATCCCTTCATCATCCAGACGACAAAGGGCAGGTTGAAGGTCAGATAGATTATAACCAGCGCCCATGGAGTGTCGAGAAGGCGTATTTTCTTCATAATTATGTATATCGGTATAATCGCTGCCACAGGCGGCATCATCCTGATGGAGAGTATCCAGAACGATAAATTTTCAGAGCCCTTAAATCGAAAACGTGCAAGGCCGTACGCTGCCATTGACCCGAGGGCAAGCGAGACGGCCGTATTTACAGACGCTACTATGAGACTGTTGAGCATGTATCGCGCAAGGGAAGATGTCTTGAAAATTTCTCTGTAGTTGCCCAATGTCGGTTTAAATATCCACTTTGGCGGAAAGCTGAGGGCGTCGACTTCGGTTTTTATTGAGGTTAAGAAGAGAATAATTGGAGGGAAAAGAATTAGAAAAAAAACGATTACAGTCACCAGTATAAAAATGATTTTTTTGGCTGTTTTTATCGTTCCATACTGCATCAGTTATCCCCCCATTGCATAGATGCCGCGGGAACGGATTGTTCTCACGAGGATCATGGATATTATAGTCACAATTATTACGATGAGCCAGGACAGAGCAGAGGCATACCCCATATGGAAAAATTTGAAACCATACCGGTATGTGTAGTAGTTCATTGTTTCAGTGCTCATGCCGGGTCCCCCCTGCGTCAGCACAAAGATTAGGTCGAATGTCTTGAATGAATCCATCAGTCTGATAAGAATTGCTACGATAAGCACAGGACTGAGAAGGGGTAGTGTAATAAAACGAAATGTTTGCCAGTTCGTGGCTCCGTCGACATGAGCGGCTTCAAAAGGTTCCCGCGGGAGGGCCTGTAACCCTGCGAGCAAAATTAAAGCCATGAAGGGAGTCCACTCCCAGGTATCGGCCATCATAACGGAGGGCAGTGCTGTCCGCGGCATTCCGGTCCAATTGACCGGAGGGAGATGAAACAGCTTGAGAAAATAATTGAGCATGCCGAGATCTGGATTATACATGAGCCGCCATATGATTCCAACGACAATCGGCGTCATTATTGCTGGTATTACCAGCGTGGTACGGAGAAATCCGATAATCTTTCGGGTGATTCGATTTAGTATAAGCGCAACTACAAGACCAAGAAAAAGCTGTAATGGAACTGTACCGAGTAAATAGAAAACCGTAACTTTAAGAGAGGTACGAAAATAGGGGTCCTGAAAGAGGATGGTAGCGAAGTTGCCCAGTCCCTTCCAATTCCACCCCCCCGCTCTTATGATATTCCATTCGTGAAGGCTGAGGCTCAGAGAAAAAATAAGTGGAAAAATAACTATACAGAGAAGCACCATAACTGCAGGGGCGACAAATAAAACCCAGGTGTACTTTTGTTTTTTTATATTGTGTAATAGGTGAAGCTTCAAACGATTGCCTCCCTGAAACAGGAGGGGGCGGAACAAATCGAGCCCCCTCTGTTTTTCTTTATCCTACTTTATGAAATCCCACTTTTTCATGATGAACTGAAATTTATTATTAGCCTCGTTTAGTGCCCTTTTCGAACTCTTCGAGCCTGTCATGGCCTCTGAGAGCGCTACTTCAAGCGCGTCTGCAAGCTCTGAATAAGGAGCAATTCGTGGGCGCCCTTTTGCTATGGGCAGAGATTCAAGCATACCTGTATACTCGATGTATTTTTTCTGTATAGCCGGATCTTCAAGCCCGGAAAAACGCGAGCCCGGCTGGCTGTAGGCCAATCTTGGGTCCAGTTCGGGTGATGATGCCCATACGATAAACTCCCAGGCTGCTTCCTTATTTTTCGAATCTTTGGGAATCTCCAGGCTCCAGCCGCCGAAGGTAGGAGTTCTCTTTATAGAACCATCAGGTTGTTTTTCGCCGGGGATAAGGGTGAATTCGAATTTGCCGACAATTTTAGATTTTTTCGGATCGTAAAACGTCGGGGCGGCATTCTGCCACTGAATCGTCATTGCAGCTGTTCCCTGGGCAAAGGCACGCGCATTCTCATCCCAGTCATATGTTAGTACTCCCGGGGGTGCATATGGAATGAGAGACTTGAAGTAGTCTAATGCTGCCACAGCCTCTCTGCTGTCTATGGTGGGACGGTAGTTGCTGTCGTACCATTCTCCTCCGAAAGACCACAGAATATTATCGTAGGTGCACTGCAGCTGCACACCTCTTCTGCCCATAAAGGTTATACCGTATACCCCCGGTTCCTTTAGATTGAGCCTTTTTGCCGTATCGCGCAATTCTTCCCAGGTCTGGGGCACTTTTACACCGTATTTTTTGAAAATATCAGTACGGTAGTGGAGCCCGAATACCGCCTGTATACAGGGAAGTCCGAAAATCTTGTCCTCCCACATTCCCTGTTCAGATACCACAGCGGGAATAAAATCGTCGAGAGCAAGGGTCTTGTGGTCTGTTCTGAGAATAAACTCCTCCACGGGGATGGTCCACCCTTCACCTGCATACTGGCCGACCCATACACAGTCAACATCAACGACATCGTATGCTCCTGTCCCCTGGGTGAGTGCTACCATTTGTTTTTCCTGCAGTGTGGGATAGGCGAGAAGGTTGAAATTGACCTTTATTCCCGTCTTCCTCGTGAATTCACCGGCAAGTTTTGAGATTGCCTCGTTACGAGGTTCAGCAACCATGGCGACATTAATCGTCGTTCCTGCCCAGGGCTTCTGAGTATAAGTTCCGAACTTGAAACCTTTTGGTACTTTGATCATGTGCCTGACCTCTTCATAACCAAAGGTGGAAAAAACCACTCCAATTACAAGCACAGATGCAACGAAAACACCGAGCACAACCTTTAAGTATTTTTTGCTTCTCATGTTTTGCCTCCTTGTTTTAATCTACCTTTGACAAGGTAAATTTTCTACACAGAATATATTCTGTGTCGTGAAACTTTTTAAAAATATTGCCTTTTCATCACCTCCTTCTTTGCATTGATACTGGCTTGAGAATGACAGAGGTTGTAATGGCTACTGAGCCGTCAATCCCCCGTCAATTACAAAAATTGAACCCGTCATAAACTCAGAATCCTCTGATGCCATGTACAAAGCAGCTTTTGCGATATCTTCGGGAGTGCCCAGGTGATGCAATGGTTGCCAGGTACGTTTTGCTTCTACTGGATCCATTTCCGGTTTGTAATGTCCGACGACATCGTTTCCCTGGGCAGTATTGACCATTCCCGGACAGAGGCAATTCACCCTTATATTATAAGGCGCAAAATCAAGGGCCATACTTCGTGAGAGATTGACAATACCGCCCTTTGAAGCGGCGTAGGCGGATGCGCCCGGAGCACCTACCAGACCTGCAACGGATGCTACATTGATGACAGCACCCCGTTTTACGTTCATCATAGCAGGCAGGACATGTTTTGATACAAGGAAAACTCCCTTTAAATTGGTATTCAGAACTGTATCCCAGGTATCTGCTTCCAAATCTGTAACCCGGCCCTGTCTCCAGATTCCGGCATTGTTTACAAGGATGTCTACTTTCCTGAAATCATGGAGGATTTGTTCGGTAATTTTTTTCACCTGTTTTTCATTCGATACATCTGCATGGTAGAATGTGCAGGCTCCGCCCGTATCGATGATCCCACGGCATGTCGCCTTTCCACCGGCTGTATCCACATCCACCAGGCATATGGCAGCCCCTTCATTGGCAAAGAGTTTTGCTGTTGCTGCACCAATGCCGATGGATCCTCCGGTAACGACAGCAACTTTATCCTTCAACTTCATTTCCGGTTACCTCCTAATCGGCTGATACGAAAATACTGCCTGATTTCACTGAGAGGAACGAAGCGGCGAAGCACTGACGCAGAGATCGCTTCGCTGAGGCCCGTCCTCCTAAGGGCCGAAAGTCCTTTATGACGATAGATTAAATCATATGCAGTAGGACCCTTTAAACCGGCTATCGTTCCGTGCGTCTGCCGCCGCCATGGATATCTGCTTTCATCAGAGTTTGTATATCTTCCCTGGTAACGATTGGCAAGTCAAACATCAGCGTTTGCTTGATTCGCGTTGCCGCATCACCGACCAGCATGCCTTTCTCCAGACCCTCAGCAGTGAAGCCTTCAGTCAATAATCCGTAGTAAAAACCGCCGTTCCAGGCATCGCCTCCTCCAAGCCGGTCTTGAAGCATAATTGTATAAACCGTGGATGAGCGGAAAAAGTATCCGTTCTCACTGACAACAGCTGACTCCCATCTGTGATGTTCAAAAGTATCGGGGTGCCGTATGGTAACAGCGACGATTTTCGTTTTAAAGCGTTCCATTACTCTCTGAGCAAATGATTTGATATCATTATCTTCGATATGACCTATATCTCCCCTATCGATTTCTTCTGCACTGTACTGTCCGAACTCGAAACCATAGAGCCTTGCCATGTCTTCAACGGTTGTAGTTAATATATCTGCATGATCGGTGATTATGTCCGACATAACTTCTACACATTCAGCTTTGCCCCACAGAGTAGTGCGATAGTTGAAATCGATTCCAACCATACATTCTGTCGGTTTCGCTGTTACGGCTTCGAGAAAAGCTTCCAGTAAATGGTTCCGATCGTACGTGCTGTGTGAAGCGAGTCCGAAATTTATACCTGAGGTATGAAAAATTTTGCAGTCTTTGAGAACAGAATTCCAGTCCACCATTCCGGGTCCCAACCTGCTTGCGGCAGAATACATTCGCTGGTACCAGCCGACATGTCTTCGCGGTGTGCATCCAATTTCGTATATGAAACGGCCGATTGGTTCGTTTTTGGGAGCCCATACTATATAGTCTGTATTCACGCCCTGGCCCCGTGCGGTATTTCGTAAAAGCCATCCATACGGATTGTCAGGCACACGCGTAATATAGGCAGAGGGGATTCCAAGGCGGGCCAGGAATATGGCAAGAGTATATTCGCTTCCTGCCATTGAAATATGAACATTTTTTGTACACTCGGGACGCTGCATGTCAGCAGGGGTATCACGAACCATTGTTTCACCGAAAGTCGCGAAGATCGGCCCCTTGCCCTGAAAAGCACTCAAATCGTCTTTGGTTATGTCGTATTTTACATCTCTCATTAGCGGTTCGACCTATCGGCACATGCCCCCTCATGAAGTGTATACTGAACTTTATGAGAGTACCGGACTTTTTTAAGGGAACTGTTCATTCTGATCTCATTCGTCAGGTTCACGTTTGTGCGGGTCCTCTATTTCTGGGTTATGATGTCAAGCCTTCTTTAACCGTGATCTTTTGGTCATTTCTATAACCGAGTCTGGCCGATATGACGCGTGCCGCCTCTTTGGTTTTGTTAATGAGCTCAGTTTGTGCTTCAACAGGCTTCATACGGGAAGCCGGACCGGAAACACTGATCGCAGCTATTACGGTATTTTTCATTGAAAAAATCGGTGCAGCAATACAGTGGACTTCAGCTTCATGCTCTCCGGAATCGAATGCGTAGCATCGATTGCGTGTTAGTGCCAGCTCGTCCATCAGCGTATCTATATTTTGAATAGTCGAATCACTGTAACGATGGAGACCGGCACTTTCATAGTAGGTTCGCACGTACTCGGGATCGGTATAGGCCAGAAGTATCTTGCCAAGACCGGTACAATAGGCAGGAGACCGCCCGCCGACCTGAGAGGACATTATCCCAATGGCGTGCAGACCATGCAGTTTTTCCAGGTACACAACTTCCATTTTATCGAGCACAGCAAGATGTACCGTCTCTTTCGTTTCGTCACGCAGTTTTTCTAACTCGGGAAGAGCCAACCGGCGAATATCGGAACTCTCCTGATAGGCGCCTGCCATTTCCAGACAGGCTATCCCCAGCTTGTATGTATTGGTTTTATTGTCTCGTTCCACATAATTATTAAAGGATAGGGTCGACAGGAGACGATAGGTTGTGCTGTTATTTATTTCAATGGCTTCACTTAAATCCGTCAAGGTGCGAGGTCTGCCGTCGGACAGCATTGATAAAACACGAAGGGCCCTTTCTACTGCACGAATGTTGTAACGGCTTTCCCTTTGCTCCACCTTTTACACAATCCTTTACTTATAAAGATTTCACCCTTAGGTTGAATTCTTTTCTGATTTTCAGAATAGGATATCGTTATCAACCTGCCCCGACGATATTCTCATGCTCTTGATCGCATCGCATTAAACGAGTATCAATTCCAGTCTCGAAATCATTAGTGTGTGCTCGGCTTTCCACGTCCTTTTTCAACTTCTTCTCTGAATCTGCGTGCGCGCTCGGAGATGACGTCAAATTTACGTTCATCCAGTAATTGCTGGTTCACAAGTGAATTCCCAACGGCTATGATTTCACATCCGGAACGTACAAAATCTGCTGCTGTATTAAGATTCACCCCCCCAACAGGCATTAATCTGATCTGGGGAAGAGGCGCCTTGAGAGCTTTTATATAGGAGGGTCCACCAACACTTGCGGGAAAAACTTTGACAACGTCCGATCCCGCTTCCCATGCGGTAAGAATCTCGGTCGGTGTATAGGCACCTGGCATAACCGGCACAGAGTACCGTTTGCATAGTTTAATGGTATCGGTATTCAATGTCGGACAAACCACAAACTGTGCGCCGGCGATAATGGCCATTCGCGCGCTTTCAGGATCGAGCACAGTGCCTACTCCAAACAGCACATCGGGGCCATATTTTGATGTTGCTTGACTTATAATCGCAAGAGCCCCGGGTGTTGTAATCGTCACTTCAATTGCGTTGACACCACCCGCTTTTATAGCATCGGCCGCAGCCAATAGTTGATCTGAGCTGTCAGCCCGCATGATGGCTATAACGCCTGAGTCGATCAATTGGCCCAACCGATTTAATTCGTTCATCTTTTTGTTCCAGCCATAGAGAGGTTATGCGTTTAATTCTATCTATCAGCACTCAAAAATGCGCTATATATCTCGTTTTACCTATTTTGTCGATAAATTTAACGAGAATTTTTATACAATAAAAATACGTTTTATTCTTTAAAAACCTTATATCATAAAAGGATATCCCTGTCAATACATTTTTTACCGGATTTTGGAATACCGTCCAATAAACACAGAATGTAATGTGGAATTATCCCGCAATCAGGCTGGGCCGGTGCCTGGTGATAACACGGGTCAGGTAGATAAACGGAGTGTCGAGTGCGGCCACGATTACCTTCAGTATGTAGGTGGAGAGTATGATCCCGAGTACGACTTTCGTTTCATAGGTTCCGGCAAAGGCTGCGGTGCAGAATATAATGGAATCGACCGCCTGGGACGTCCAGGTGGAGCCGTTGTTTCTCAGCCAGAGCTGTTTCGGATACCGCCTCCTGATCAGCTCGTAGCTTATGACGTCAAGGTTCTGGGAAACGATGTATGCAGCCATCGATGCCGCTATAATCCTCCAAACGGGTGTGAAGAGCTGTTCCATCGGGACATGGTAGAGGTCCCAGCTTGCAGGTTCAAAGAGGAGTATAAAGCGGGAGGAAATAAGGAATAACAGCGATATGAAAAATCCGAGAAGAACGGCCTGCCGGGCCTCTTTCTGCCCGTAGTACTCCGAAAGGATGTCCGTTCCCAGAAAGATCGATGCATACAGAACGTTTCCGCCGGTGGCGTCGATCCCGAAGAGAACCATCCCTTTGAGCACAAAGATATTCATCATTATGACGTTGGCGGCGATGACTGCGATGATTCCGATTCTTCCCCATATGGAAAACGCGGTGAGCAGAAAAAAAAGATCGACTATGATCCACACAATGTATATAAGGTTGTTGTGCATGTATTCGTTCTGCCGTGTCAGGAGTCAGGAACACTGTACTATATTTTTTTTCAAAAAGCTACCTGATTTTATAATACTGCATTGAGATTTGCAGAAAGTGATGCAACCCCCGCCCGGTTTGTATACAGGTGACAAACACGGAAAAAAATGTGTAAAGAGAGTACAGAGCCTGAATAAAACGGCAGATTCTATCATCTGCCGCTTTATTCAGCCAAACTCCCGTATTCGGACGCGATCGGTCTTTACCCGACGGTTTCAGAACTGCAGCCGTGCCCCCCCGTCGACCACGTAGTTGCTGTTTTTGAAGTTGTAGCCGCCCCGCAGGGTAACGGCGAGCATGAGAATCTTCACCTCCACACCGCCGAACAGAGTAGTGTCGATCCCTTCGGGCTTCGCTTCCGTGCTTATCACGAGCTGCTGATTTGTAAACTCACTCACATAGGGAGTATAGGTCGGGTCGGTGAGCTGGAGGGTCGTGCTTCCGGAAAGATCGGTTGTGGCCTTGCCGAATGTCTTGCTGAGCCTGGCGCCGCCGAACAGGTTGACAAAGAGTATTTGAAAATTCGCCTGTGCCTCTCCGCCGACGGTCAAACCCTTCCAGTTTGTCTCAAATCCGGCCTCGGTCACCAGGTTTGCGACCTGCGTCGGACCGAATCCGGGTATATCCATGGTAACGGGCATCGTATTCCGCTCTAGCATGGTAACATTTCCGTTGATGTATTCCAAAAAACCGCCGAACGAGGCGCCGGTCCTTAAAAGCATCAGCACCCTCCTGTCCCATAGCTCGTAGCGAAGCTTTCCTCCGATGATCATATTGTTCAGCTGAACACCGGCATCCTTGTCCTCTATCTTTGGGATTCCTGCGAGCTTTCCTCCGATTTCGAACTTCTTGATCTTGAATTTCGCATGGGCTCCGATGGCAGGCAGGGGTATATATGAGAGGTTCCCGAAATCGTACTGCAGGCTCGTGCCGAAGGCAACATTTTCAATCGGCACGAACGAGGCTCCTCCCGCGATGCCCAGTTCTATATGCTTTATCGTCGAATAGCCCACCGGATCGCCGAGAAAGGTCATCGCACCGAGATTTGGCCCGAAAATGTCGCTCAGGCCCTGTGATATTACGGTCAAATCCGATTCAACGGCACCAAGGTCGTACTGCTGGGCAAAAACAAACGCTCCCGGTGCAGCCAGGAGAATCGTTACTACGAGCACGCTGATTATTTTTTTTCTGTTCATATCCGCTCCTTCCCTCATCACTTGATGAAATTGAAAAATCCTTTATGTTTCCTGCCGTGGTTTCCCATATCGAAATTTTAATGCATCTGTCTTTTATTTTCCACTCTACTTTCTGAATATAGCACACAGTATCTCTTTTATCTGAAAAAAAAGTACTGCTTTTTCATGTACATACCGTGCAGACGAGCAGAAGATTGGAGAGTCGCTGAAAAGGATGACGGATGAATACGATACCGCACACAGAATACCGGAGTCGCCGGAATCACGGGAGTGTCGTTGCTGCCGAACAGGTTTTATGCAATCGGGGCGAAGTAGCGAAACTCCATGGTAAACGATGCGCGACCCTGGCTCATTGATCGAAGGTCCGTTGTGTAGCCGAACATCTTCGAAAGCGGTGCAACGGCATCGATCTTTTCTACGATCTGCCTGCTCAATATATTGTTGATCTGACCGCCCCGGGCGTTTAGGTCCCCGATGATATCTCCGACAAACTCCTTTGGAGTGGTGACCTCTATCGACATGTAGGGTTCCAGCAGCACACCCCCCGCTTTTTCGCACGCCTCATCATAGGCCTCTGCTGCGGCGGTGCTGTACCCGATCTCCGATGAGCTCGATTGATTGAACGAACCGCCTTCAAGAACCGCCAGTATATCAATCATGGGATAGCCTGCAACGGCCCCCCGTTCCATGGCGTTGAAGACCGCCTTTTCTATGGTTTCGATAAATGTGTGTGGGATCTGGGATTCCGGGGTTCTGTTTTCAAACCTGTTTCCCGTTCCCCGTTCAAGCGGGTGTACGGAGATTATGACATGGCCTGTGTGCTCTTTTCCGGCGATCTGGCGGTGAAAGTGTGCCTGGGCCCGCGCCTTACCGGTAATCGTCTCTCTGTAGGCAACCTGCGGTTTGCCTACATTGGCCTCAACCCCGAA
This sequence comes from uncultured Spirochaetota bacterium, assembly GCA_964521865.1. Taxonomy (GTDB): domain Bacteria; phylum Spirochaetota; class B62-G9; order B62-G9; family DRHN01; genus CAYSRJ01. Next base: position 31,933 of record CAZFTJ010000009.1, read on the forward strand.
CTCCCTGATCATTCTCTGGGTGAGCACCTCCAGGTGCAGCTCTCCCATGCCGGAAATGATTATCTGTCCCGTATCGTCATCCGTTTTTACGTTAAAGGTTGGGTCTTCCCGGGAAAGCCTTTCAAGAGCGTTTTCGAGCTTGTCCTGGCTGCCGGCACTCTTCGGCTCTATGGCAATTGAAATAACGGGAGCGGGAAACACCGGTTGTTCGAGCAGTATCTGCTTGCCCTCGCTGCATAGCGTGTCACCAGTCTGAGTAACCTTGAAGCCGACGATGACTCCGATGTCGCCTGCGGAAAGGCTTGGTGTGTTGACACGCCTGTTGGAATACATGCGAATTATTCTGTTGACCCGTTCCCGTTTCTTTTTGTTTGCATTGTAGACAGATGTGCCGTTGGAAATCTTTCCAGAATATACGCGGATGTAGGTGAGTATTCCCGTCTGAGTGTCGCTCTGAAGCTTGAATGCGAGCGCTGCAAGCGGTTCATTCTCGTTCGAGTGCCGGACCTCCGGATTGCCGGTTCTTGGATTGGTGCCTTTTACCGGAGGCGTCTCAACAGGTGCGGGAAGAAAATCGACAATACCGTCCATAAGCGGTTGAACCCCCATGTTTCGAAGAGAGGAGCCGCAGTATACCGGCACGCCGTGATAGGCGATTGTCGCCGATTTCAACAGTCTGAGTATATCTTTCTCCTCCAGGTCGCCGTTTTCAAGGTATTTTTCGAGGAGAACGTCATCCTCTTCCGCGATTTTTTCGAGCAGGTCATGCCTTTTCTCCTCCGCATCGCTCTTTAAAAAATAGGGTATTTCTCCGTATTCACAGGTTTCCCCGTATTTGCCCGTCCATCGTATCGATCGCATTCTGACGAGGTCGACAACTCCTTTAAATGTATCTTCAGCGCCGATCGGAATTTGCAGCACAAGCGGCTTCGAACCGAGCTTCGTTTTAAGCATCTGCACGCATTCATTGAAGTTCGCGCCGATTCTATCCATTTTATTGATGTACGCAAGCCGCGGAATTCTGTAATTGTCCGCCTGGTGCCATACCGTCTCGCTCTGGGGCTCAACACCCTGAACGGCATCGAAAATAACGACAGCGCCGTCGAGCACCCTCAGCGAACGTTCAACCTCTGCGGTAAAATCAACGTGACCCGGCGTGTCGATGATATTTATGGTACACCCGCGCCAGAGGCAGGTTATAGAAGCGGCGGTGATCGTTATGCCGCGCTGCTGCTCCTGCTCCATCCAGTCCATTATAGCCTGGCCGTTATCGACCTCTCCGATCTTGTGTGAGAGGCCGCTGTAGTACAGAATCCGTTCGGTTGTTGTCGTCTTTCCCGCGTCGATGTGCGCTATGATACCGATATTTCTGAGATTTTCGATCTTTACGGTTTCAGTCATTTGTACACTCTGTCAGAACCCTTTTGTAAACCTCGGAGTAGGCCGAGGAGCTTCCACTGTACAGGTGTTCCTCGATTACCCTCTCGATTTCCGGATTAATCCACTTAATATAACCGTGATTTTTTTTGAAAACAATGGATTTGAGGGATTGTTCCAGTCCGTTTATTTCATACGCTGCATTCCGGTACCGGGCTGCTTCAAGGTTGTCTTCAAGGAGCTCATAGAGATATGATATATTGAAGAGGTGCTCGCTGACAATATCGGAGGAGTATTTCCGGTTCAGGGGGCCGCGGTGCATCCGTGAGATGCGCATCGGGATGCCCTCGTTTTCGAGGAGCCGGATGAGAAGTTTTTTTACCCGTCTGTACCTTCTATCGAGCGTTTTTTGATCGGAATGGATTCCGGAACTCTCTTTCCACTCCGGATCGTTGAGAAAGGTCAATGTCGGAGTGAAGCCCGAAAAAAGCACCCATTGCGCGCCGTTTTGTTTTGCACTTCTTACCAGCGACGAAAGGTCTACCGTGCTATCGTTGACAAGCGGGATAATCGGTGTGATCGCAATGCCTGTGGGGATACCCTCTTTGTTGAGCCTTTTCACGGCCTCAAGCCGTCGTGCGGGCGACGGCGTTCCCTCTTCAAGCCGGGATGAGAGAAGGTTGCTTTTCGTAATGACGGTACAGGTGACCCTGATCCTGTCTTTTTCAGCGAATTTCTTGAGAAGCTCGATATCCTGCAGCAGAGCATCCGATTTAGTCTGGATGGTAACTGCATATCCACCCCTGTAGAGCACCTTCAATATATCGGTTACGTTTTTATTCAATGAGGGGTCCGGATGGTACATGTCGCTGAGCAGACCGAGCCCGATCGTTTGATTCCTTTCGGGGAGCTCGTAGGAGAACCTGAGCCCCTTCTCCCTGTAATGTCTTCCCGTATTGCAGTAGCTGCACAAATACGGGCATGGGGTGTATATATCGATGAAATATTTTGTCCAGTACCAGTAGTCGATCTTCCCCAGTCCTATAACGGCCGGAGACAGAGTCGCAGCTTTTTTTTGCACAATTTCCTCCACAAAATTCCGCTTTTCTTTTATAATTTTCGAAGTAATCAATACGAACTTAAGAAAAAAGCTCACAGGGCCGGCCTGATAGTGGTTACCGGATTCCCCTGTTTCGGAAAGGACCGCATGATATGAAGATACTGTACGGTGTTCCAGCGTATACAATGGACAGCAGCCGCAGTGTGGAGGAATCGGTTGTGATCAGTGACGGCGTTGTCAAGTTTACCGGCAACTTTGAAGAAGCCTGTCGGCTGTATCCGATGGCTGAAAAGGTTGATCTGCAGTTCGGATGCATCCTTCCCGGTTTTGTCGATTCACACCTCCATCTCAAGGAATATTCACTCCTCTTCAGAGAGCTCGATCTTTCTGAAGTAACGGCAAAAGAAGAACTCGTTGAAAAGCTGAAGGAATGCGCCGGACGTAAAAAAGAGAATGAGTGGATCGTCGGTGCCGGTGCGGGATTCGCACTTTTACATGAAATGTCGGCAAAAGATCTCGACACTCTCGCGCCGAACAATCCGGTTATTCTGTACAGCAGGGACCTCCACACCGTGATAGTGAATACTCGCGTGCTGCAGATTGCCCAGATAGATGCAGGACGCCAGGACCCCCTCGGCGGAGCCATAGAAAGGGGTGAATCCGGTTTTCCGACCGGGATACTGCGGGAACGGGCCGTCGAGCTGGTAAAAAAAGTCGTACCTCAGGAAAAGGCGAGGAAAGTCGACGAGGCCCTTGCAGCCGGGATGCACAGACTCTTGTCGAACGGCATAACATGTTTCTGTGATTGTTCGGTATATGCGCCGGAATCATCCATTACCGGAATTATGAAAGCATGGAGAAAGGGCACGATGAAAATGCGGGCTGTGCTTATGTTCGGTGATCGCGATGCATTCCGTCTGGGCAGTCTCGGCATACCGTCACGGTTCGGAAATGGTAGAGTCATACTCGGCGGGTGCAAGGTTATTATCGACGGCTCGCTTTCATCACAGACAGGATATATGAGCCGATCCTACGCCGGAAAGAACAGCATCGGAATGCTGCTGATGAACGAAAACGAGCTCTATGAGGTGCTGAAGCGGTCCCATGTACACTACATATGGACCGCCGTGCATGCAATAGGGGACATGGCGAATCGGATTGCGCTCAACGCATACGAGAAATTGAAAAAGGAGGTTGGAATACCCGCTGTGATCAAACGGATAGAGCATGCACAGACACTGCAGGATGAGGATATCGGGAGATTCGCTTCCATTGGCGTAATACCGGTCGTCAACCCGGTTCATCTGCCGATGGACAGAGAGAAGGCGTTGAAACTTCTCGGACCCGATGCACGGCTGCTATATAGATTTAATCTCCTTCTCTCTTCAGGCGCAACGCTGGCATTCGGCTCCGATGCACCTGCTGCGCCCGTAAATCCTCTTCGCGGTATTTACGCTGCGGTGGAGCGAAAGGATTTTGCCGACGGGCCCCATCTGCGGTTCTTCCCGAAGGAGAGAATTTCACTCGAAGATGCCGTATATGCCTATACAATGGGTAGTGCGGCATCTGTGGGCCTTGAGGACAGCATCGGCAGTCTGGAAGCCGGAAAGTATGCAGACATCGTTCATATTTCAAAAGATATACTGAAAGAAGGAGCCGAATCACTTCCGGATACCGTTGTGGTTCGGACGATTATCGGAGGTGAAACGGTATTTGAGAAGAGCTGAGAAAAAAAGTGACGGGATTTATATGCTGGACGGTGAGGGTCGGAAGGAGATCTAAAAGGGGCTGTTAATCGATATCGCCGAAGTGACGGGACATTTTTTCGTCCGTTTTATCGTCGTAAAATAGTGTTGACAAAGTATTAAAGACAAGGTAAGTTTGTTCATCCTTTTTTGGAAATATGTATCTTTGTAAGGAGTTTGTTAGTGCCAGAAGGAAAAGTAAAATGGTTTAACGAGAAGAAGGGTTTTGGTTTTATCAGCATGGATGATGGAAGCGATGTTTTTGTCCATTATTCTGAGATTGACATGGAAGGGTTCAAAACACTTGTTCAGGATCAGCCTGTCGTTTTCGAGATCAAGGAAGGCCCGAAGGGGCCTCAGGCAATTAATGTTAGACCCAAATAAGTTGTTTTGGTAACGCCTCGTTTGACGATTCCTGCGGTTTACGCATTCCAGCGGCGTCAGAGTTTTCGGGCTTTCTGGAATGCCCCCGTTTCGGTATGCGTACGGTTTTCTCCGGTCGGCGCAGAAACGGGGCATCCAGTCATTCGGCAGGGCATCATCAGGCAACTATTCGAATCTGCGTGAAAAGCCCTGCTCGCAAAGTTCCAATAATTTGTAGAAATCACTCTTCTGTCTGTATCACGGCGAATGGAATAACCCGTTCGGCAAACCGGGGCTCACGGATCCGCAGTGCACGCACATATATCCGGCTTGTGCTGCAGCGATGCTTCTCATATTCGAGTGCATTTGCATGCATCGGCGGTCAAAAGGCGGCGCAGCCGACATGGTTTTCGTTATAAAGCTGCACTTCCGGTCATATCAGGTATCGATGCAGTACTAGGTCGAGAGGGCACTATGAAGGAGAGATCGTTCAGCGGTATTCAGCCGTCGGGAATTATCCATATCGGTAATTATCTCGGCGCAATCAAGAACTGGGTCGAGCTTATCGACATCTATGAATGCATCTTCTGCATCGTCGATTACCATGCCATTACCATCGACTACCGACCTCCTGAATTGAAGGAAAGGATTCTCGAGGCGGCAAAAACACTTATCGCATCGGGCATAAACCCGGACCGTTGTACCCTCTTCGTTCAGTCTGAGGTGCCCGAGCATACTGAGCTGACGTGGATTTTGAGCTCTATTGCGACCATTGCAGAACTCGAGCGAATGACGCAATTCAAGGATAAAAAACTACAGCATTCAGACAACATCAATACCGGCCTGCTCACCTACCCGGTTCTAATGGCAAGCGACATCATCCTGTATAAAGCCCAGGTCGTACCTGTCGGTGACGATCAGCGGCAGCACCTCGAGCTTACCCGGGAGATTGTACGGAGGTTCAACGGCAGGTACGGCGACACATTTCCCGAGCCGAAAACTCTGCTCGGGCAAGCTCCCCGTATAAAAGGACTTGACGGCAACGCGAAGATGAGCAAGAGTCTCAACAACTATATTGCGCTTACTGAAGAAGAAGACGTCCTGTGGGAAAAGTTGAGAACAGCGGTCACCGATCCCGCACGGATCAAAAGATCCGACCCCGGTAATCCGCACATCTGTAATATTTTTTCCCTGCACCGGTACTTCTCGTCGGATAATGAAATCAATAGTGTCGAACAGGGGTGTAAAACAGCCGCGATCGGATGCATCGACTGCAAAAAAATACTTGTAAAAAATATCAACAGAACCATCGCTCCGATAAGGGAAAAGAAAAGGGAGCTTGATAGAAACGTTGCTTATGTGCTTGATGTGCTGGAAGAAGGGCGAAAGAGCTGCAGCGTCATCGCGGGACGTACCATGTCTGAGGTGAGAGAACGGATCGGGGTAAATTACCGCGGGAATTTACAGAAGGGCGGATGACGGTAAAAAAATACTTTCTATTTAAGGGATAAAGTATTACTTTTTCGTATGTTCGCAGCGAGAGGGGGTGAAAAGATGTGGCGGTTGTGAAAGTGGAAGAAGGCGAAAGCATCGACAGGGCCTTGAAGCGGTTCAAACGCGAATGTGAGAGAGACGGTATCCTGCGCGAATGGAAGAAGCGGGCCTACTACGAAAAACCGGCTGTTCAGAGAAAGAATAAAAAGAAAGCTGCAGAGAGAAGACGTTTGAAAAAAATGCGAAAATTACAGATGAGGTCGCGCCGGAGGTATTAAATCCGGTTTTCGAGGAGAAAAAATCCCCTTATTTCCAAAATAAGGGGTTTTTTTATGCATGAAATGTAAGATTATGCTATAACATAAAGGACCGCACTCAAAGAAACAGGAGCATACGCGGCATATGAACCGTTGGAGAACAGTGCTGATAATGGGGCTCGGACTGCACGGCGGTGGCGCCGGTGCGGCCAACTATTTCGTGTCTCGAGGCGACAGGGTGGTTGTGACCGACCTCAAAACTGAAAAACAGCTGGCCGAAGGAGTGAACAAGCTGAAACACAGGGAGAAGGTCCGGTTCGTTCTGGGAAGACATGAGTACAGTGATTTCCGTGATGCCGATCTGATTGTTAAAAATCCCGGAGTTCCGAAAAATTCTCCGTATCTCGCGTATGCACGGGAGCATGGCGCTGTAATCGACACCGATGTGGGAATTTTTCTCGACTGCATCAGGGAAAGAACGAGAAACATCATCGGAGTAACCGGCACAAAGGGCAAATCGACGACCGCCTCCCTGATTCATGCGGTTATACGGAGAAGATACTCGGATGCGCTCCTTGCGGGGAACATTTCCGTATCGGTATTTGATATCCTGCCCATGGTGGCAGCCGATACGTATGTCGTTCTCGAGCTGTCGAGTTTTCAGCTCGGCGGAATCGAGAATAAAGGATTCAGTCCGAGGCTCGGTGTGTTTACAAATTTCATGGAGGATCACCTCGATTATTACAGCAGTATGGACGAGTACTTTGCAGATAAGTCGGTGCTCTTCCGGTTTCAGCAAAGCGGTGACGTCGTTGTCGTGAATAGAGACAGCGGCGTAATCCGCCGGGTCGTTCCGGCGCAGGGTGTAAAGAGAATAAGTTTCGGACTGACGGAAAACTTCGAAGGCCCGGGCATTTTCATAAAGAAAGACGCGGACACAGACGTACTGTACTTCAAGAAACAGGTGGAGACAGAACGGCTGTTTGATGCCGGGGCCATACGGCTTAGGGGCAGGCATAACCTGTACAATGTGCTCGCGGCCGCTGCAGCCTGCCTTTCTGAGGGAATCGATTCGTCGGTCATACGGGACGTCGTTTCCTGCTTCATGGGCCTGCCGCACAGGCTCGAGCACATTGCAACAAAGGGGGGAGTACATTTCATCAACGATTCGGCGGCAACCGTACCCGAGGCAGCAGTTGAAGGCATCAACAGCGTCGAGGGTGAGATTACCCTCATTGCGGGCGGTTCGGACAAGGGCCTGCCCCTTAAGAAATTCATTCGGACCGTGAGAGACAGGGTGGGAAATCTCGTGCTGCTCGATGGGTCCGGAACGAGACGGCTTGTTCAGGAGGGTCTGGACCGGCACTATACTCTGTTCGATGATTTTAGATCTGCGGTGTACCATGCGTATGCCGTTTCACGTTCGGGAGCAACGGTTTTGCTTTCACCCGGATTTGCGAGCTTCGGCATGTTTATGAATGAATTCGACAGGGGAAATCAGTTCAGGGATATTGTCAATAGTCTTTAATCGGTATTATCAATGGTCGGGAGGCAGCATGATTACGGGCAGAACTGAAGAGGAGCACAGCCTTTTTCAAAAGGTACGGGTGTACGGTCAGGGGCACATCCTGCGATTCTGGGATGAGATCGACGAACAGGATAAAAACGCACTTGTCGGGGATATCAAACAGATCGATTTCCATCTGATTGAGCAGGTCAAACCGCTTCTCATGGATCAAACGATACACACACGAAGGGTGAGAAAGCCGGACGTGATTTTTATCCCGGGGACGGAGGAAGGGCGAATCAGACGGCATAAGGCTCAGAAATACGGAGAAGCATTGATAGCCTCTTCTAAAACCGCTGTCTTCACCGCTGCAGGAGGGCAGAGCTCGCGCCTCGGTATCGATGCGCCGAAGGGGACATTTCCGGTCAGCCCGATCAGGGGGAAAAGCCTCTTTCAGGTGCATGCTGAAAAAATTGCCTTTATGCAGCAAAAGTTTCACGTGCATATCCCTTGGATAATCATGGTGAGCGAGACAAACAGGGAAAAGACGGAGGAATTCTTTGAACGAAACGGATTTTTCGGACTGCGCCGGGGCTTCGTTCGCTTTATAGAACAGACCATGTTTCCAGCCATGGATGGCGAGGGGAAGTTGTTTTTGAAGGGAAAAAGCAGGCTGTTTATGAGCCCGGGAGGGCATGGAGGCACCTTTTCGACGCTGAAGAATTCGGGCACGCGCACCTGGCTGCAGGAGATGGGCGTCGAGGAGATCTTTTACTTTCAGGTCGACAATGTGCTTGTAAAGGTTCTCGACCCCGTCTTTCTCGGCTACCATATGCTGAGCAGGTCCGAGATGTCGTCAAAGTGTGTGAAAAAAAGAAACCCGGAGGAAAAGCTCGGCATTTTCGTTGTTGAGGACGGGAAGGTAACGGTTGTCGAGTATTCCGAGCTTGATTCAGTTGTGCTCGAGGGAGGGGGAGACCCGCGCCTTGAATTGATTGCAGGAAATATTGCGATACATGCGATAAACCTTGATTTTGCCGCCCGTATCACTGCAAATGAACCGAAGCTCCCTTTCCATATCGCTCATAAAAAAATTCCCCACCTCAAGCCCGATGGAAGGGTTTTTGAACCAGACAGACCGAACGGTTATAAGACGGAAACCTTCATTTTTGATGCGCTCAAGTGCACAGACCGGTCAATTATAATGGAGGTATCGCGGAAGGCTGAGTTTTCTCCGCTGAAAAATAGAACGGGAGAGGATTCCCCGGATACCGTTTTCCGTGATCAACAGCTTTTATTCGCCGACTGGTTTGAGTCTGCGGGCATCCGGGTGCCTCGAAAGCCGGACGGGACGTCTCTGTACAGGCTGGAAGTGTCGCCTCTCTTCGCATCGTGTAAAGAGGATTTTGTTTCAAAAATCGGAGCTGACACGGTACTGGCAGGGGACACCTGTATTGAAGATTCCGGCAATTAACCTGCATTTACTGTACCGGAGACAGATTTGGTGAAGAGAATGGTCATAGCGTCGAAGAACATCGGCAAGGTCAGAGAGATACGAAGCATCCTCGGCTCTGCATGTTTCGGTATGGAGGTTCTGGATCTGAACCGGCTTCCGTTTGCCGGAATAGTAGAGGAAACCGGAAGCACCTTCGAGGAGAACGCGCTCATTAAGGCAAAAGCCGTGTATAATGAATTCAAGCTCCCAGTTGTTGCCGATGATTCCGGGCTCTGCGTGGAGGCTCTTGACGGCGGCCCGGGTGTTTTTTCGGCGCGATTCGCAGGGCCGGAGGCAACGGACGAGGAGAATAACCGCCTGCTCATTGAAAAGCTCCAAAACATACGGGATGCCGCCAGGAAGGCATGGTTTTCATGTGTTGCGGTTTTTTACTATGCTGACAACAGATACTTCAGCTGCGAGGGGCGGGTGTACGGAATTATTGCAGACCGGCCAAGAGGCAAAGGCGGTTTCGGCTACGATCCGCTTTTCTACCTGCCGTTGCTCGGAAAAACAATGGCTCAATTGACATCTGTGGAAAAAAACAGCATAAGCCACAGGGGCACGGCCTTCAGGGCGCTGAAGGAATACATTGAAGGGTACTTTCACCCATCGTGAAAAGCTTTCAATGTGATTTTCCCGGTATGTCACGGTGTCCGATATTCGGATATCAAGAAGAGGATCGGACGAGCAGATGAGTATCGCCGCATTACTCGGTATTATTATTCTCACATGTGCTGTATCTCTCACCACCTTTCTCGTGATGTGGAGCACACGATCCATCAACAGAATCGACAGAGAAAAAGGCAGGACTCTGCGCGAAATTCTCAGGGAGAGACGTGGTGAAAAATAACAGCACAGCTGGGGAAGGCATGATTGTCCATGCCGAGCTTTCAAGGGACCTGTCTCTCTTTCACATTACAATGATGGGCCTTGGAATGATGATTGGTGCGGGGGTTTTTCTCGGCATCGGGAATTCACTCTATCACGCCGGCCCGGGAGGCGCAATACTAACCTTCGCTCTCAACGGCGTTATAGCATTGTTTACCGCCATGTCGTATGCCGAGCTCAGCTCGGCCATCCCCCATGCCGGCGGTGCGTATAACTTCGCACGCATCGGTTTCGGCCGGGGTACAAGCTTTTTTGCAGGGTGGATGGAATGGTTTGCATCCTCGGTTGCGGGAAGTATGTATGCACTCACATTCGCCATCTACACGCTCCGTTATTTCGAACAGCTGGGTCTTCTCTCATGGCTGCCCGTTTCCACGGAGGCTGCGGTCAAGATTCTCGCCGTTGCTGCAGCAGGTTTTTTTATTGTTATAAATTACAGGGGAGCTTCCGAAACCGGGAAAATCGGTGCATTTTTCACAATGGGACAGATGCTGTTTCTGGCGGCTATCGGCATCGTCGGAATCTTCGTGGCTGTCAGGGAGCCGATCCGTTTCAGGAACTTCAGTCCCTTCGTCCCGTACGGCTGGATTCGGATTCTCGTAACAATGGGTTTTACCTATGTTGCGTTTGAGGGGTTTGAAGTAATTGCCCAGGCGGGGGATGAAACGATAGAGCCCAGGAAGAACCTGCCCAAAGCAATGATCTTTTCCGTCTATATTGCCGCGGTGGTATACGTGGCTGTTGCATTTGCGACCATTGTTTCGATCAAGGAGGGCATGCCCAATGTAGAAGGTGCGCCGTGGGAATGGATCGGCAGCTTCAAAGAGAGGGGCTTCGGTGAAGCGGTATCCCGGCTCCTTCCCATGGGAGACATCCTTTTGACGCTCGCTGTTATATTTGCATCGACTTCTGCCCTGAATGCAACCATATATTCAGCGACGAGGGCGTCATACGCACTCGGCAGGGACAGCATGCTCCCGCCTTTTTTTGCGAGGATTTCGGCCAGGAGAAAAACTCCGGCAGGCGCGCTTTCAATGACCGGTTTGATTGTCATCGTTGTTGCCGTCTTGCTGCCGACGCTCCATGTTGCGTCGAGTGCGAGCATCATGTTTCTTTTTCTCTTTTTTATGGTAAATCTCTCTGTCATAAAGATACGCTACAATATGGGGGATGAGCTCGTCTACGGTTTTGTGATGCCGCTTTTTCCTCTTTTTCCTCTTATTGCGATAGTTATGCAGGCCGTGCTCGCTGTGTGGCTTGTGCATATGAGCCTCATCGCGTGGATCGTAGCCCCGTCATGGATTCTTGCCGGGGCGGCGCTATACCTGCTGTATTCGCGAAAGCATGCGAAACGCGGCGAGCATGACATTTATGTACTCGAGGAAGAGGAAGCACCCCGCGGCGAGGAGTATCGTATAATGGTGGCTCTTGCGAACCCGGATACCGCAATTCCAATGGTCCGTTCGACATACCGGCTCTGTGGGGCAAAAGGCGCACATGTAGAGCTTCTGCATATGGTACCGGTGCCTGGCCAGGTTCCCCTCTCGGATGCGCATCAGTATATGATGGCAGGCAAGGAGGCAATGATAGAGGTCATGCTGTACCTTGCGCCTCTCTTCCCGGTCAGTACCACGATTCGGTACTGCAGGAGCTTTGCGCGGGGGATCGTAAGCGCAGTTCGGGAGAAAAGGATAGATATGCTGATAATGGGCTACAGAGGGGGGAGAAAGACACACGGCTTTCGGCTTGGAAGCACGGTCGATCCTGTTATTGAGCGCGCTCCCTGCAATACGGTTATTTTCAGGGGTATTTCCGACAGGGAGTACCGGCGTGTTCTTGTGCCGGTAGCAGGCGGGCCGAACAGTGCCTTTGCCCTGGAGGTGGCGAGTATGCTTGTGGACAGCAAGGAGGGGGAAATTGTCGTAATGACCGTCGACACCGGCGGTCGAAGATTGGATCTCGACCAGTTTCTGAGGAACAACGCCGGCCTGATGCATACGGAAACGGTGCATAAAAAGATCGTGCTGTCCGATGATGTCGTTCATGCCATTGTGGAGGAGTCGAAAGATTTCGATCTTGTTGTTATCGGTATATCGCACAGGTCGCATCTCTATAAAATGACCATGCCGCAGATTATAGCAGAGTCTATTTCCACACCTCTCGTTATGGTAAGGTCGCCTGGAGGGGTCCGCTCGATGATCAGGAGGTTTGTATGAGGTATTTGCCGGCCCATACGGCTGTGACGGCGCCGACATATACCGCGTCTCGGGGATCCGACAGCAGGTGGTCTGCCCTGTCCAGTGATATAAAGTTTTTGGGATGTTTTGCGGTTTGAAATATATACGAGGCGTTATCGATGCCCACAGTTCTATCCTGCGGGGAGTGAAAAATGATCAGAGCCCTTTTCAATTCGCGTATGGCCTTTTTCATGTCCGCCCTCCGGAGATCTTCAAGAAACTGTTTTTTAATGTTGAATGTGCGTCCGGCGATGACAACCTCCATCTCTCCCGTTTTCTTTATCTGTTCGGCGTCAAGGGAGAGGAGTTTGTTGATATGTCCGGGGTCAAAGGGTGCTGCGATTGTTGCAACAGCAACGGATGAGGGTATCGTCGAAGCTGCCTGCAGTACGGCTGCGCCTCCGAATGAGTGTCCGATGAGTATCTCTGGAGCCCGATACTCTTGCTCCATAAAATCAGCAGCCGACCGTAAATCATCCGTATTCGAAGTAAAATTTGTATCCGAGAAATTCCCCTCGCTTTCTCCCAGGCCTGTAAAATCAAAGCGCAGAACACCAATGCCGCTTTCCGTCAGTGCACGGTCGATGTTGGCGAATGTCCTGTAGTTTTTTGAGCAGGTGAAACAGTGGGCAAGAAGCGCGTAGTGCTCGGGTGCACCCGTATCCGGTGTATCGAGGTAGGCACTGAGTATGTGTCCGCTGCGGTTTTTAAAAGAAACCTTTTCAGTTTTCATGTTGTTTCTCGCGCCTCTATGTGCGTGAGCCGGCTCTGTTATTCATGCTCTTTACGTCCGAATAACATAGTACAATTGACTTCTTAATTCAAGGAAATAGCGTTCAGTTTAAACGGCAGCCGCCTTCGACGTCTTGTTTTTACTGCGGGGAATTTGCCTTGTTTTTTTTGAAATCCCCATCTATGTTGTATTCATCGTCAATGTATTGGGCTCCAAGATCAGCGGTGGAGGAGATGTCGGTCCATGCCCTGCGTCGGGAGGATAGTTCGACCGTATGCATCCGGGCGGGTTCCATTCAGCCGGTCTGCGGACGTCTGAAACCGGGAGAAATGCAGTGCCGTCAATTTTTATTAAAAATACGGGCGACAGGGTCGAAACGGATGCCGTCACATCAGTGCTCGTCGCCCTGCAGCGCCGTCAGATACCCATAGATACAGTATGCGGGGGAAGAGCCAAGTGCGGCAGATGCGTGATCAGGATCTTGACGGGGAGTGAGTTTTTAACGAAGAAAAAACCGGCCGAGATACTGCGCCTGACCGCATTGAAGTCTGACGAAACAATGCGTTTGGCCTGCCAGACATATACACGCGGCGATATGGAGATAGAAATCGTCAACCTCAAAAGGAGAGCTGTATAAGGGGTCCGATATTTTGAAAAATGCATTTGCAATATACCGTTTTCGTTATACAATTATTACTGCATTGAATACAGTTGCAGATAATATAGTCCTATCTTTCACAATCTTTGACACACACCCCGTGTGAATACAGGCGCATGTACAGTGAGATGAAATGAAGAAGAATGACATGTATACCGACGGCCTGGAACATCCCGCCAATCTTGACTCTCGCGAAATATTTTTATACTATACAAAAACTTCAAATAAATCCTGCATATACGTCGCGATTCATTTCCTGACATTATCTGTGCTTTGGAGGCCTTATGGGAGTTGTTGAGAAAAAAAATGAAGAATTGGAAAGAAAGAAGTCTCTGGTAAGGCAGATGGGCGGTGAACAACAGATAGCAAAGCAGCGTGAGAAGGGCAAGTTGACGGCGCGTGAGAGGATCGATCTCTTCTTCGATAAAGGTACATTCCACGAGATCGACATGTTCGTGAGACATCACAGCACGAACTTCGGGCTCGACCGTATGGTCATTCCCTCGGACGGCGTTGTGACAGGGCACGGCCTTGTTGACGGAAGGCCCGTGTGTGCGTATTTTCAGGATTTTACATCAAGAGGCGGGTCGCTCGGCGAGATGCATGCGGCAAAGATATGCAAGATAATAGACAAGGCGATGAAAGCGGGGATCCCGATCGTCGGTTTCAACGACTCAGGCGGGGCCCGCATACAGGAAGGGATAGATGCCCTGAAGGGGTACGGGAATATTTTCTTCAGAAACGCCCGGGCTTCCGGTGTGATTCCGCAGATTTCCGCCATTATGGGGCCATGCGCCGGAGGCGCCGTGTACTCGCCTGCAATGACCGACTTTGTGTTTATGGTGAAACATACGAGCTACATGTATATTACGGGCCCCGATGTTATACGGGCCGTCACCGGTGAGCGCACCGATCATGAAGAGCTCGGCGGCGCCGTTACTCACAACACGAAGAGCGGAAATGCACATTTTGCATGCGAGAATGAAGAAGACGCCATGAACTGCATCAAGACTCTTTTAGGCTTTTTACCGAGCAACAATATGGAGGACCCGCCGTATTATGAGCCGGTCGACGATCCGAACCGGCTCTGTTCCGATCTCGACGCCGTCATTCCGGACAATCCAAGGAAGAGCTACAATATGAAGGATATCATTCACAATGTTGTGGATGACGGCTATATTTTCGAGCCGCATAAGTACTTTGCCGAAAATCTGATCGTCGCCTTTGCGCGTTTGAACGGAAGGGTGGTAGGTATTATTGCAAATCAGCCCCAGTTCCTTGCCGGCTGCCTCGATATCGATGCGTCGGACAAGGCGAGCAGGTTTATCAGAACCTGCGATGCATTTAATATCCCTCTGATTACCTTTGCCGATGTGCCGGGATACCTTCCCGGCACCGATCAGGAATGGAGCGGTATTATCCGTCACGGCGCCAAACTGCTGTGGAGTTATTCCGAAGCGACTGTGCCGAAAGTTACCGTCATCACGCGTAAAGATTACGGCGGAGCGTATATCGCCATGAGCTCGAGGCATCTCGGAGCGGATATGGTATTTGCGTGGCCGACCGCCGAGATTGCGGTTATGGGAGCCGAGGGTGCGGTGAATATCATTTACAGGAAAGATATCGAAGGTGCAAAACACCCTGAAAAGGTGCGACAGGAGAAGATCAAAGAGTACGAGGATCTGCTCTACAATCCGTATATCGCGGCGAGCAGTGGGTATGTCGATGCAGTCATTAAACCGTCCGAAACGCGGGTACACATGATCAGAGCACTCGAGCTGATGAAGACTAAAAATGAAACGCTGCCACCGAAGAAGCACGGGAATATACCGCTGTAGCGCATTGTACGGCGGGTACGCCGCTTTGGAGAACGCCTGAGTGTATCCGGAACTTCATACGGTGCGAAAAAACGGTTCCCGGGACCAGGACGGTACCGGAAGAGGTTTCGGACGTGAAGCATCCGAATAGCGAAGGAAATGCAGTTGAATAAGAAGCAGATAGCGGCAATTACAGGCGTTTTGTACTACCTGCACGAACAAAGGCGCAGGATCCAGGATCAGTCGCGTATCATGCCGTACAGTATGATAAATCGGTGGAGTATGCACGGCCGACAAACGATAATGAAATTAAGGACTCGCGCGCAGCTCAGAACTCTGGGAGCCGGTATGCATCTGCCCTTTTTAAATCGAACGATCTGGAATAGCGGGAAGATCGTCCAGCCTCTTCACCGAATAAAGAACCTTGCCGCCTCTCAAAACAGGCTGAAGACCCAGGCGCAGATTCGAAAAATGTACATACAAAAAAGGCAGATGAAACGCCCGGTTGAAGCTTCAGTGCAGAGGAGCATCTGATTCGATAGGGATTACAGCGTTCGGAATTTTAATTTTCGGGATTTCGGCTCATGAAGGTAAATGGTGCCTTTTTACGGCGAAACAGGGGATTTACCAGGATGATTTCAAGAAAAAAGCCGATTGACGTCATGATTACCGCATTCAGGGACGGCTTTCAATCGGTGTACGGTGCGCGTGTGCTGACGGAGGATTTTCTTCCTGCCGTGGAAGCTGCTGCCCGGGCCGGGCTTACTCACTTTGAAGCAGGAGGAGGGGCGCGGTTTCAGTCTCTCTTCTTCTACTGCAACGAGAATGCGTTCGACATGATGGATTCGTTCAGAAGGATTTCGGGGCAGGAGGCAAACCTGCAGACTCTCGCGCGGGGCCTGAATGTCGTCGGTCTCGATTCGCAGAGCAGTGATATTATAAAGCTTCATGCCGAGCTCTTTAAAAAACACGGTATAACCACGATACGAAACTTCGATGCGCTGAATGATGTTGATAATCTCGACTTCAGCGGCCGCTGTATTGTTGAAGCGGGGTTGAGACATGAGATCTGCATTACGCTCATGGCCCTACCCCCCGGTATTGAAGGTGCCCATACCCCTGAATTCTACATACAGGTACTGAAAAATATCCTCGATGCCGGCATCCCCTTCGATTCGCTTTGTTTCAAGGATGCCTCGGGTACCGCGACTCCCGATACGGTGTATCAAACGATAAAGAAGGCAAGGTCCAAGCTTTCGAAAAAGATTCCGATCAGGTTTCATACCCATGAAACTGCCGGAACCAGTATCACAACGAGCATTGCCGCTCTGGAAGCAGGAGCAACGGCGATTGACTGTTCGCTTGCACCGGTGTCCGGCGGCACCTGTCAGCCCGACATTGTCGTCATGTACCATACGCTTCGTGGAACCGGCTTCGAGCTTGGGATAGATATCGACAAGGTCATGAAGGCCGAGGAGATTTTCAAGGAGTGCATGGCGGATTACGAGATATTTCCCGAGGCCTCCAGGGTTGAGCCGATGATTCTCTACTCTCCTATGCCGGGCGGCGCCCTGACTGCAAATACACAGATGATGCGGGACAACAATATACTGGACAGGTATCATGAAGTCATTGCCAATATGGGGGAAGTTGTAGCGATGGGAGGGTTCGGCACCTCCGTTACACCGGTCTCTCAGTTTTATTTTCAGCAGGCATTCAACAACGTTATGATTGGACCATGGAAAAAGATCGCGGAAGGGTACGGGAAGATGGTGCTCGGTTATTTCGGTAAAACGCCGGTACCGCCCAATCCTGAAATCGTGAAGCTCGCACAGGAGCAGCTCGACCTGGAACCCACAACGAGGAGTCCGCGGCTCATTAACGATGAAGATCCGACAAAGGGTGTGGAGGCTGCCAAGGTGATGCTGGAGCAGAATAAGCTGCCGGCAACGGATGAGAACATCTTTATCGCTGCGACATGCAAGGAAAAAGGTATCATATTCCTGAAGGGTGAGGCGCGGGTCCAAATTCGCAAAAAGCCTCCGGGGAAGAGATCGGACAAAAAGCAGTACATCGGCGAAGAAGCCCCGCCCAAGCCGGAAGGCCTTCGAAGCTTTGATGTGTATGTAGATGATGAGCACTTCAAGGTCGAGATCACAGAACCAAACGGGCTGCCCGCGGTCTCTCAAAATCCGGGTATTCGAGGACCGTATCGTCCCCCTGTATCGGGAAATGTGCCCGGCGGAAGCTCTTCAGCGGTTTCAGGACAGAAGAACAACCCTGCCGGAGCGCAGGTCGGGGAGGGTGAGGCCGCCGTGCGCGCCCCGCTTCCCGGGATAATAATTCGCTATGAAAAGAAGGTTGGTGACCAGGTCAGGGTCGGTGATACGGTCGCGGTTGTAGAAGCGATGAAAATGAACAACAATATAGATGCCCACTGTGACGGGACTATTGTCCGGATTCCCCGTAAGGCGGGGACAAATATCGCCAAGAACGATGTCCTCTGCGTTATAAAGTACGTGTAACAAATCCTGGTGCTCACATTGGCGGTACTTTCAGTACTTTGCAGCACTTACGGCATTTTCGATACTTTCAGCACCTTCGGTACTTGGCAGTACTTGACAGCACCTGCGGCATCTTCGACATTATCCGGATGCGAAGCGTCCGGATAATGTGTGCATCGGGAGTGGCATCTCCTCAGCAGAGATACATTTTCTCCTTCTTTGTCCGGGACTACATTCCTGACATACGACGGATTATGATTTTTTGATTGCACTCGAATATCATGTAAACGAGTGTATCGACAATTCGATGCCTAGGGGAGGTGCAGAGTGCAGGCTGAACTGTTTTCATACGGAGCAGCGGAGGAGGTTACCGGGTCCAAGCATTTTTTGAAGACAGGGGACCGTATTGTTCAGATAGACTGTGGGGCGTTCCAGGGTCACAGAGAGGAGGCGGATAAAAAAAACAGGAGCTGGGATTTCGATGCATCTGCAATCGAGAGCGTTGTTCTCACCCATGCACATTTCGATCACTGCGGGCTGGTGCCGCTTTTGAGAAAAAAAGGGTTTGAGGGGAATATCTACACAACACCCGCGAGCAGGGACCTCGCAAACCTGATTATGATGGATTCAGCGCATATCCAGGCCAAAGATCTGGAGTATTTACGGAAAAGGGCGGCGAAGCGGGGAGAAGCATTTGAGGGAGAGGCGCTGTATACCGAACGCGATGTTATTGCTTCCCTCGATCAATTCATCACCGTGTCGTACCACCGTCCGTTTTATATCGGCGACGGTGTTGAGGTGCAGTTTTTCGATGCGGGGCATATACTGGGTTCGGCACTTACCATGATGAAGCTCAGGCAGGGCTCGGATGAGCTTATCATGGGCTTCAGCGGCGACCTCGGGAGAAAGAACCTGCCCATCCTCCGAGACCCCGAAATGCTGCCCGCCGTGGACTATCTCGTCATGGAAAGTACGTACGGAAACCGGCTGCACGACCCTGTTGAAACCGCGTCCACAAAACTTGCACAGATAATTCGGCAGACTGCGGACAAGAGCGGAAAGATCGTTATACCCGCCTTTGCCGTTGAACGCACGCAGGAGCTTGTGTACATACTCCATCTGCTCAACGACGAAGGCCGCATTCCGAAGATACCGGTGTATGTGGACAGTCCCATGGCCACAAATGCGACCTCTATATTCCGCGTCCACCAGGAATGCTACGACGAAGATATTCGGCGTGCCTTTATGGATCACCATGAAAACCCCTTCGGTTTCAACGAACTGAGCTATGTGGTAAATACCGAGCACAGCAAGAGACTCAACACCCTCAAAGGACCGGCAATCATCATATCGGCCTCCGGCATGTGCGAATCCGGGAGGATTCTGCATCATCTGGCAAACAATATCGAGGACCCCAGAAATACCATACTCATCGTCGGGTTCATGGCACAGAACACCCTCGGCCGGAAGATACTCGAAAAGCAGTCCGAGGTCAGAATTTTCGGCGACGTCTACCGTCTGAATGCCAGGGTCGAGGTTCTCAACACCTTCAGCGCTCATGCCGACTGCAACGATATTCTCGAGTACATCGACGGGCTCGACAAGAACCGGTTGAAGGAAATTTTTCTGGTGCACGGTGAACCAGAAGCACAGACGAATCTCAAGGGCCTGCTGAAGGATCGTGGATACAGCACTCGTATTGTCAGGTACGGGGAACGCTACCCGTTGCCCGTATGAGAACGAGGAAAAGCCGTAATTTGTGATTCGACCGAAAGAATCGACCGATGAATAAACCGTTCCCTGTCCGAGAGATTTTTACGGATCTACTCTGCTGAAAGTTGGTGATTTTAAGTATTAAAATATTTATTCTTAAATGTAGGCAAACATACAATATTATCCGGACGCTTCGCATCCGGATAATAAATGCGATGCAGTAATTTTATGTTGAATGTTTTACCGGGACTACTGAAAATCGGAGCGTAGCATGCACCTTGCCCTCATAGGATGCAGTATTTTCAAAAACGAAATCGACTTTCTTGAAAAGCGGATCACGAACAGAATCGACTATCACTGGCTTCCCCAGCGATTGCATAATAAACCGCTCGAGCTGCGAAAGATGGTCCAGAACGAAATCGATGCAATCGATAAAAGCGGCAAACGGTACGATGCCGTCGTTTTATTATACGGACTCTGCAGCAAGGGAGTCGTCGGCGTATACTCAAAAACGCACAGACTTGTTATTCCGAAAGTGCAGGATTGCATCTCAATCCTTCTCGGCTCCAGAAATCGGTATGCCGAGCACTTCAAAGAAAAACCGGGCACCTACTGGTATACAAAGGGCTGGATAGAAACAGGTTTCGACCCGGGGAAACATTCGAGGTACAGCGGAGTATACGATCCCTACAAGGAGAAGTACAAACAGTACAGAAAAAAGTTCAACGAGGAGATATCCCGCTACCTCATAAACGAGTGGGATCAGCACTGGATACAGAACTACACCACACTCGCCTTCATCGACTGGGGAATGAAGGATGCCGAGCGGTTCAAAAAAAAGGCGGCGCAAAGTGCAAAAAGCCTTGGGCTCGCGTTCGAACCGCTTGAAGGGAATCCGCGCATCCTCCTGAATCTGCTGAACGGAAACTGGGAAAAAGAGGATTTTCTCATTGCGCTTCCGGGCATGAAGATCATGCCATCCTACACCGACGACATACTCACCTGCAGCAGTGGGGAACAGGAAGCATCCATGGACGAAGCAGAGCACCGGGATGCCGGTATGCAGGAAAGAACGGGATTCGGGCTCGGAATAGATGCCGGCGGCACGTACACCGATACGGTACTCTACGATTTTTCCAATAATCATGTTGTCGCATGGGCGAAAGCGGTTACAACGCATGATGATTATTCCCGGGGAATAGAGGCCTCTCTGGACAGACTGGCCTCCGGAATCTCGAGAGAGATCTTCGGCACGGTGGGACTCGTCTCTATTTCGACGACCCTTGCGACGAATGCGATCGTGGAGGGAAAGGGGGGCAGGGTCGGTATCATTCTGATTGGATACGACCGGTATACGCTGAAAGGAATACACCTCGAACCGTCGGCGGTGATTCGTGGAAAACACAGCATCGAGGGGGAAACGGTCGAACCACTCGACCTGAACGAAGCGAAGGCTGCAATACAGGAATTGCTTTCACACGGTATCGATGCATTTGCAGTTTCGAGTGAAGTGGGGGCTCGGAATCCGGAGTTCGAGCTGAAGGTAAAGGATCTGATACGGCAAACGACCGACCTTCCGGTGGTATGCGGAAACGAGCTTACGGACGAGCTCAACTGCGTGAAGCGCGCCAATACCTGTTATTTCAATGCGCGACTCATCCCTCTTGTGACACAGCTTCTGACTTCGGTTGAGAATGTTCTATCGAAGAAAGGCGTTTCGGCTCCTATTATGGTGGTCAAGGGAGATGGGACGCTCATGGGAGAAAATGTTGCAAGGACAAGGCCTGTTGAAATGGTGCTCTCAGGCCCGGCAGCGAGTGTGATCGGCGGCGCGTATCTCGAAGGACTGATAGACGGGTACGTTGTCGATATGGGCGGCACCACCACGGATGCCGCTATCGTCCAAAACGGATTCGTCGCATTCAAGGACGAAGGTATCAGCATCGAAGGCTTCAGAACGGCAGTCAGGACGGTCGACATACATACCTTCGGCCTGGGTGGCGACAGTTACATTACGTACAACTACAGGAATAAAAGCATTCATGTCGGACCGAGACGGGTGGTGCCTATCTGCTATCTCGCGGATCAGTATCCCACGGTTCTCTCACAACTTTTGGCCAGAGAATCCGGGGCTCGGGGTGAAGAGATACTCGTTCAGCCTGCCGATTATTTTGTATTCCAAAAGGATATCAGGGGACATGATTTTCATCGCCAGGAGGAGGCTATTGTTTCCATTCTGAAAAAATACGGGCCGATGCCGCGTGAACGGCTCGTGCATGAAGTCAAGGCATCGGGCCTCTCTCTTTTGAGAACCCAGCGGCTCGAGATGTTCGGATACATTCTCCGTGCAGCGCTGACGCCGACTGACTTACTGCGCGCTGCCGGCAAAATCTCCTTCTGGAACAAAGGGGCAGCCGAAAGGGCCGTCGAACTGTATGCGGCGCTGGCAGGCTGTTCCGTTCGGGAGTTTATGGATCGCGCTCTTCGGGAGTTTTATCGAAACCTCATATATCAGCTGCTGTCATTTATTTTCAGAGAGGACAAGAGTATTCACGACAGAGACGGGCTTTCCCACAATATCTCGCACCATCTCTTTTCATCCGGAAAGCAGTTTTATATAGATGTGCGCCTTAAAAAGCCGATTGTATTTATAGGAGCGCCGGCGCCTTCGTATGCGGAAAACCTCAAGGAATACATCGATCTCGAGGTGCATGTGCCCGAGTACAACGCCGTCGCAAATGCGGTCGGGGCGATTACCGGCGCAGTTCGCGAGGTCGTTACCATCCTTATCAGACCCGAGGAGGGGAAGGGTTTTACCGCCTTTGCCCCTGACAGAAAAATCAACTACAGGACTTTACAGGACGCAAAGATGGAGATGTCCCGGCTCGCACGCACTCTCGTACGAGAGCGGGCACGACTTTCGGGGGCGCGTGATGTGGACGTAGAGCTGAAGGTGGAGGACAAAAAGGTGAAACTCTCGAAAAACGATGAAGTGTATCTCGAGACTGTTGTTACCGCTTCCATTTCCTCAGTTCCCGTCATGAAGAGATAGGTGCGGATACATATCAATCGTAAAAGTAAAGTTGCCGCGGCCCTGACGGCTTTTACCGTGGATAAACGCTGTTATCCCGGGTAAACCCGGCAAAAGAAGCAGCTCTATCCGGATAACCATTCCCGTACTGCAATAGCTAAAATCATGGGCGCGCGATCGAGCGTCCGGCAACTGAGGGCTTTTCAAAACCGGGCTTTTCCCGTATACTTAAGCGATGAAACGTTTCTTCTTTTTTGTATTCGTGCTCATCTTTTTTTTATTTTCCGACAACCTTTTCGGCGAGCAGGATGGACAGGGTCGGGAGCCGGTGTCCGCACCGCAGAAAAGTGACGGGTTCAATCAACTGCGTGCGGTATATCGTCTGCTGATGGGGTCCGATCTGGAAGCCCTTCGGGATGCCTGCAGAGAACGGGGACTGCCTGCGGATGGCGACGAGGCGGCCTTGAAGAGGAGGCTTCTGAACGATGAGATGAGTAAAAGCCGCACTTCATTCGAGGCACGATCTGCGGAAAGCGGGACCGCCGATATAATTCTCAATAATGCCGATTTCATTCGATCGGAGGAGAATGAGGCGGGCGAAGAGATGATCATACTGAACGGAAATGTCGATGTCGATTACGGCGGCAGACGAATACAGGCCGATGAGGTACGAATCAATATGGAGAGGGAGATCGTACGCGGGAGCGGACATGTACGCTTTGAAGAAGGGAAAAACGTATACACCGGAGCAAGTTTTTACTACAATCAGAAGACCGATGAAGGTATATTTTTCAGGGCGAAAACCTCCATCGAAGATTTTATCTATACAGGCAGCGTGATCAGGCGGATACAGGGTGCGGACAAGTTTATTTCAGACGACCTCACACTGACGACCTGCAATATCAGGCATCCACACTATAGAATCGATGCCGGGCGGCTCTTTTTTTATGACTCCGAGCGTGCACTCGTAAAAGATGCCTCCCTCTACTTCGGACAGGACGATGTTATCAATCTGCCCTACTTGTACAGGAATTTGAAAGATCACGCCTTCAAGTCATCCGTCCAGTTCAGGGAACGTTCCGGTCTCGTGCTCCAGAATACGTACACTCCTCTGAAAACCGATGAAAGAGAAATCGTGCTCAAAGGAGATTTTTATGAACGGCTGGGCATCTACGCGGGAGCGGAGTACAAATCATCCTATCCGCTGGGAGAAACCGATCTTCGGTCTTCCGCAGCACTTTCGAACGACGTATATTACTATGATGCGGTGACGGAGCACTGGAGCCCGCTCGGTCCCCCGGATGCAGCAACCTATTCGATCACACGGTCCGGTCGCTACAATATCGGCCTGTATCAGAAGATCGTTATAGAGAAGGCCTATACCAATACAGCGGAAATCAGTCTCTCCCATATAACGGATCCCTACTACGAGTACGATTTTGAACGGAGAAGTCAGAGATTCGACCTTTTCGATGTAATCGGTCAGGCAGAATCGGATTTTCCGCGAAAAGGCTCCGGGTACACATGGTTTTTGAACGATACCTTTCAGTACAACAGTCTCACACTTTCTCTGCAGAACAGCGTCAGGTTCGAACCGCAGCGAGATATAGACGAGGATATCGTCTCACTGCCCGACTACTACGAGTACCGGCTGTACACAATCGCCGCTCCGCAGGTTTCGGTCCACCATACAGCGGATATACTCACCGGGTCGGATTCAGCCCTCTTTTCGGACCTGACCTATGCGGGCGCAACAAATTATGCACATGTACTGTACTACGATGAGAACGAAAGAATCCAAAGCGAGGTGCACAAAGCCGATGCTGCAGTGAGCCTTACGAGGGATTACTTTGCAGGAAATTATATCAGGATCACACCTGAAGTCGAAGGGGGAGCGCAGGGGCAGGCTCATGTCGATCCCACCTCGAGCGAGACGGCGGAAGACAGGCAGAACACATATGCATACGGCCGTACCACCGACGAGTTTCAATTCGGGCCGGAGAATGTGTACGCCCTGTTTACCTACGATATCAAGTACAAGCTCGCAGGACCCGACGATCTCTACGCCTATCATCGGTTCAGGGTGCATCAGCTTGGTTTTTCCGGATTCGCCCGGTTTTACGGCTTCACCGAGACACTCGAGACTTCCTATGATCTCAGGCCGGTCTATGACTGGGACACCGGAAGCTACCGGGCAGTTGAGTTTGACAGAAGCCGTTTCGACCCGCTGAAGAATACGCTGACCTACGCTCCGACCGATCGTGTTGTAATCAGCGATATATTTTTATATGACATATCTTCCCTTCGGCCGACAACGAATCAGCTCACCTCGGATCTTTCGAGCAGAGATATCGATATTTTGGGAAGCACGCTCGTCGTCTCATGGGGCCTTGGGTGGAACCACTACTTTCAGAATCCGGTACTCGATACCTTCGATTCTCTCTTTCAGATCGACCTTTCGTTCAGAAGATCACTGAAGACTTACTTTAAAGTGCTTTCGAGAAATGAAAGCCTCTGGCGGTACTTCCCGGATTCCGCCGCCGAAAGAGGCGTCGAAGCGGTGAACCCGGTTGCCGACCTGCTCAAATCCTTCAATTTTTTCAACCGCGACGACAGAATAACTTCTCTTTTCAAGATGAAGCGAATATCTTTTGGATTTGTCCGCGGGCTCCATGACTGGGATCTGAAATTCGACTACACGGGAAACAGGGAGCTTTCCTACGACGGAAAGCGTTACATCTGGGATAGCACCTATACCATAAGTATAGGGCTGCGGGAAGTAAAGAGTGTGGACGTTCATACAAAGATAAAGGAACAGCGCTAGGTATCGTCGCTACCTGCGCGGGCAAGCGATACGCATGCACGCATCCATCATTATTCCCACGCATAACAGAGAAGAAATCCTAAGCCGGGTTCTGAGTTACTACGCGTGCCAGGCGAGGCCTGAGAGTGATTTCGAAATACTGGTTGTCGATGACGGTTCGACGGACGGTACAGAATCGCTTTTCGGCGATTTGAAGGAAGGACGGAAGGAAGGAGGCAGCGGTATACTGTCCGGATACGGCGACAGAATACTGACGGTAAAAAGGGGATGGTATTTTCCGGATACGGATGAAAGCCTTTTTATCGGCAGGAACAGCCTGTTTGTACGGTATATTCGGATTAAAAAATCGGGACGCTCCACGGCGCGCAACGTTGGAATCGGATTTTCAGCCTACCCCCTCCTGATCTTTGCCGATGACGACATCTTTGTGGAGCCCGAATTCGTAAAAAAGCACAGTGCCGCGCATGAAAACGATGACATGCTCGCCGTCATGGGCAAGGTCATTCATACACAGGACCTCGAAAACCCGTTTTCCGCCACCTGGAAGCTGAAGGATATCAATACCGCCTTTCTCTCGACCGGAAATGCATCTGTATTGAAAAAATATGTTATTCAGGCAGGACTCTTCGACGAGCGGTATAAAGTATACGGGTGGGAGGATTTTGATCTGGGCATACATCTGAAGGAAATCGGTGTGCGCTCTGTGAAGAGCCGAATTTACGGGTACCACTACGATGCGCCTGGAAAATTCGTCAATCCGCGCGAGGTGTACGAGAAGGAGAAAGAACGGGGCGTGAGCGCGGTGTATTTTTATACCGGGCATCCGCTCAAGTGGGTGGCGCGTTTTACCCTCATACACAGCAGGTTCCTGCGGGCGATCTTTAAGGCGCTCGGACACGGGAACTGGTTCCTAAGAAAGAAAAGAATTTCATTTTTCAAGGGTTTGATGCTGCTTATAATTCGGTACAAGGGCTATTTCGACGGTATAGACGAGGGGAAGAAGAACAGTAATGGCTGAAAAAGAGGACCTCATTATCTTTTCAAACGGTCCGGGTGAGGTGTCGACATGGGTGCGGCCGATGGTTGAAGCTGTACGAAAAAGAGCCGACATTACCGGTCGATACAGGATAACACTGATCATGCACCCCTGTCAGTTCGGCTCCGGAACCGAGCACCTGGTCGCCGTGGATTTCGATGGCGTGGACGGGACCGTAACCCCGGGTCGATACGTGAAGATGCTTATTTTAGGCGCAGGCGGGTACGGATTCGGCAGGAAAGGCGTTATTTTTTCGCTCGGAGGCGATCTGCTTCACCCGGTTCTGTTCCGGATGAGGGTGAGGGGAACGTACACGCTGTATGCCTATACCCACAATACGGGGCATGAAAAACACTACGAGAGACTTTTTGTGAGAAATAGCCGCGTCAGGGACAAGTACCTCAAACGAGGCGTTCGTCCGGAAAGGGTGATCGTTGCCGGAGATCTCGTGCACAGCTCTCTCTCCTATCTTCTTGACAGGAATGCGGTGCGAAATGAGGCCGGAGTCGCAGACGATGAGAAGATGGTGGTGTTCATGCCCGGAAGCAGGGACTTCGAGGTTGCATACATGCTGCCGGTTTTTCTCAAGGTTATGGACGGGCTTACCGAAGCTCTGCCGAAGGTTCGGGTGTTTGTTCTGAAATCTCCCTATGTGTCGTACGAGCTTATCGAACATGCTCTTGAAATGGGCGGCAGGATCAGGGAGGCCGAGAGCCTGCCCGGAGTTCTGAAACAAAATGACGACTGGGGACGTGAAATCGAGTACGCCCGGGGGAAGAAGGTAAAGATACTAGAACAGGGGCTCGAATATTGGGGAGAGGGGTTGGATTTTGCGGTAACCCTGCCGGGCACGAATACGATACAGCTCGCCTACCGGAAAATCCCCGAGCTCGTGGTTGCTGCTTTGAATAAGCCGGAGGTGATTCCCGTTGAGGGTGTATTCGGACTTTTGAAGTGGGTGCCTGTTATCGGAAGGCCGGTTTTGAAGAGGGCGGTTTTACGGTACGCCCGAAAGTTTCCGTTCGCAGCGCTTCCGAATATCTATGAAGGAGAGGAAGTCGTGCCGGAGCTTTTCGGCGTGTTTCAGACCGTCGATATAACGCGAAGGCTTGTTGCTATACTCGAAAGGGATGAGGAAAAAGACATTTCGAAGAGGCTTTCGCGGTTTACACCTTTGGGAGACCCTGCCCGGCTTATTGTAAATGCAGTGTGGGGCGACGAGGAGTAATGTATATAAATTGAGGAGGTATCGTACGATGCAGTACAGAAAACTGGGAAACAGCGGATTGATTGTCAGTGTTCTCTCATTGGGCACCATGCAGTTCGGGAGAAAGATGAACATGGGCAATCTGGATCAAAAGGCGACGAACGAAATGGTGCATTGCGCCCTTGATCATGGGATCAATTTTGTGGATACCGCCGATGTGTACAGCCTGGGAGAGAGCGAAACGCTCGTCGGTAATGCGCTGAAGGGCATACGGGAGGAAATCGTGCTTGCGACCAAGGTCCGGCTCCCCATGAGCGATAATTTCAACAGGAGCGGGGCGACGCGGGTGAACATCATACGCGGCATAGAAAGCAGTCTAAAGCGTCTGCAGACCGATTACGTTGATTTATACCAAGTGCACGGCTGGGACAGCAATACTCCTCTCGAGGAAACGGTCCGCACTCTCGACGATCTCGTCCGACAGGGGAAGGTGCGTTATATCGGTCTCAGCAACTACCTTGCCTGGCAGGCGGCTACGGCGGTTGGCATTCAGGAGAAGGGTCAGCTTGAAAAGTTCGTGACTGCCCAGATGCACTACAGCCTCGTTGACAGAGGTCTCGAGCACGAATGGATCTCTTTTGCACGGTACCACAATATGGGAATACTCGTGTGGAGCCCTCTGGCCGGAGGTTTTTTAAGCGGAAAGTACGACAGGAGAGCTTCTGCGCCTGACGGGACCAGATTCGCTGAAGCCGGAAGGTTCGTGCCCTTTGACAAAGAAAGAGGCTACAGAATCGTCGATGTTCTCCGCGAGGTGGCGGACAGGCACGTTGTTTCACCGGTACAGGTGGCATTGAAGTGGCTCGTCGACAGACCGGCGGTAAGCTCGGTGATCATTGCGGCGAGAAAGATCGCCCATCTCGAGGACAATATAAAATCCCTCGAGCTGGTACTGTCCGAAGAAGACCGCACAAAACTGGATGAGGTTTCGCATCCGGGCACGCCGTATCCGAAGTGGATGGTTCTACAGCTCGATCAGGCCGAAGACCCGAGACCGAAGATACTCGAGCCTGAACGGTTTGCAGACGGCGGCCCGTGGAAAGACCTGCGGGGAAGCACATGGCAACTGTGAGGTGATTCTACCGGTCCTCCGAGCGGCGGCATTCGTGCTACAGCTCATCAACAGCCAGTCCGAGCGCACGCGCCATCAGCCGTATTTCGACTCCTCTATGGCCCGTTATGATGAGGTTGTGATGTGAGTAGAACCGGTCCATCAGGTTGTAGCCGTTTTTTACCCGTATCAGCGCTCCGTTTCTGCAGTCGGTACCGGGATACCGGACATAGCCTGTCAACTCCCCCTGGATTACCTGCAGCTTTGCAAGCGTGGGGTCGAGCTTTGCGAGGGTAACCGGTCCGACCGGCATACGTCCGTCGATGGCCGTTGCATTGTCGTCGACGATGGCGAGAACCTTGGGACGCAGCGTCCATTCCGTACAGAACGGCCGGGGTACGACCCCGAAATATCCGCAGTGCACGACGAGCATATGATTTTCCGGTTCATCCACGTCCGGGAATTTATCGATTTTTTCATGCTTCAGGGCTGCAGGGCCCATCAAAAAGGGGTAGATGTTGCTCATCATAATCGGCGCATCGAGGGATGTGTGGATGATGAACTTGGTTAAAAGAGACATGACATCGGCCTCGCACGCCCACATGATGCCGAGCTCCTCGTAGAGCATATTCCAGGCGAGGCAGGGAGTCGTGTCTGAATAGAATGATTCATTGAGGCAGTTGATGCCCACTCCCCGGATAGCGCCCTCTTTCTCGATTTCACGTTTTACCGCCATGTATACTTTTACTGCGCTGTTGAGCATGCGTCTCGATACGCCCTCGGTTTTGAGCTCTGCATCGGCGGCGGATCCCGCGCTCGACGAGGGCTCTTTTGAGGATCCAACAAGCCTGTTCCAGTTTTTCCAGGCCTCTTCCGCTTCGCCGTCGCTGATTTTCTGTGCCTCCCCGCCCATTTTCTTGAAGCTCTTTTTAACGATTTGTATGCCGAATTTCTGCTGTATGCGTTCTGCACATTGTTTCTCCCACCAGTAGAACCGTTTGAAGATGTCACCCTGCATCCCTTCACCCGGATTGTCCTGAAATACGAGAAATTTAGTTTTTTTCATCGACCGTTTCAGGGCAAGGCTTTTACATATCTTCTTTGTGAGGCCCAGGTTGTAGGGGGAAAATACATTCAAGCCCTCTGTTTTAAAGAAATTTACTATTTCCCAGTCCCACATTTTGACCGTGCCGAATTCAGACGTTGCCACGATCATCGGCAGCCCTGTCTTTTTCAGGACGTCGGCCTTCCCGTATGCCTCTCCAACGAGCTGCGGGAAAATAACCGCATCCGCATCGGGCAGGTGTGACCCTGTCTCAACCGGTTCCAGGAACTGTGCAACGTCTGAAATGAGCTTTTTCAGAGCTTTGAGCTGCGCATCGAATTCGTCCCTGTCGGCTGTTTTGAAAAACAGCGGTACGAGCCGTGATTTCATCGCACCCTCCTCATGTACGTTCTATTAACATCAACAATACTATATGGAAAAATTAAAAATTGGAATTTTTAATCTTTATCTTGACAAAATACAACCCGCGCTGAATAATAAAAAGATAAAATTCTGTTTAAAGAGGGAGGTAGTTCATGAAAAAATCAAAGCTGTTTCTTTTTACCGTTGTGCTGCTGACGATTGCCGCATTTGCCGTCTTGATTCCTGCAACGCTTCTGGCAAAGGACGACAAACCCGGCAAGGGAATGTACTTCCGTCTTGTCACACATGGCGGAAACGATCCTTTCTGGGCGGTATTCCAGCAGGGCATGAGGGATGCGGCGGATGAGCTCGGCTGCAGGGCTGATATCGATCTCTGCGGGAGCGATCAGAACCTCATGCAAAAGCGTTTTCAGGAAGCGGTTGCAATGAGGCCCGACGGAATTGCGCTGGTCATCAATGACAACACCATGTGGGACAAGCCGGTTGCGGATGCGATCGCAAAGGGAATTCCGGTTATCGGTACGAACAACGATGATCAGATGGGCTCTGCGGGAAACGCACGTCTGTGCTATATCGGGCAGAATGAGCGGCGAGCCGGTTTGATGATCGGCAGGGCCGTTTTTGCTGCGGCGAAAGCAGGGGGCAAGAACATGCGGACCCTCAAGGTTGCCGCCGCAGTCGAAGTTCCCGGCGCAAACTACGGCGTTGTAAGAAGCCAGGGCATCAAGGATGCCATGGAGGAGTACGGCATACCGGGCGACATCGATATTATCGATGCGACTCTTGATATGACGACTGCTGAATCGAGAATCACCTCCTATCTGATCGGGCATCCTGATACCGGTGCCATTTTCGGGCTCGGTGGAATCTGCACCGACAGGCTGACATCGGGTCTGAAGAATACGAAGAAGAGTCCCGGGCAGATTCCTGCAGGCGGGTTCGATGCAACTCCCGGCACCCTTACCGGCCTGAAAACCGGGTACATGGTTGCATCGATCGATCAACAGCAGTATCTGCAGGGGTATTTTTCGGTGTACGTGCTGTACCTGTATAAAAAGTACGGATTTACACCGCAGATCGATACAGGCGGTTATCTGATTACAAAGGATAATATCGCTCTTATCGAGAGCCTTTCGTCCAAGCATGTCAGATAATAACAGCGTCGAATCTTTTTAATACCGCCGGTGAGCGGCATTATCCGGTCGCGAAGCGTTCGTACAACATAGGCTGAGCTCCGAAGGAGAACTTGCCGGGGTTCAGCCCTTGATTTTGATTATTTGGGGTCGTGCAGGTCGCACGGTGGTTGAACGGGAAAAAGGGATTAAAGATTTCGTGGGGAGAGAAGCGCCTTGTCAAACGATAAGTTTATGATTCGTTTTCTCAGCTACAGGGTATCGTTTACACTGATAGTGTTTGTTGTTCTGCTCATTTTTTTTGGAATTTTTTCAGCCGGACACACTTTCTTTGGGGTAGAAAACCTTACGGCCCTTGCGAAGCTCGCCCCCGACCTGGGTATTGTTGCACTCGGGGTCGGAACACTCATGATCGCCGGTGAGTTTGACCTTTCCGTTGCCTCGACAATTCCGTTGAGCTCATTTGTATTTACCAAGCTTTTAGGGTGGGGAACACCGCACGCACTCATTCTTGTCATAACTTTACTAACCGGTGCAATAATAGGGATGTCAAACGGCCTGCTGGTGGTGAAAACGAAGCTTCCGTCATTTATTATTACACTGGGCACAATGCTTTTCTGGCGAGGCATCGTGTACGCTGCCTCACGTATGAGCCCCATAGGAATCATGGCGTGGCTCGAGCCGAATGCCTGGTTGATGAAGGTGTTTGTCGGTTTCATAGGAGGAGGAATGGTGCCGGTGCAGTTTGTCTGGTTTCTGTTTTTCTTCGGTGTGCTCGGAATTTTCGTTCACTTCCATCGTTTCGGCAACTGGATTTATGTAACGGGCGATAACCAAATTGCGGCACGGGCAATGGGTATCGATACCGGCATGGTTAAAACGGTGTGTTTTATCATCGTTGGTGTGCTGTGCAGTTTCATGGGAATGATGCAGAACCTGAGAATCGAATCTTTTGCCGCGAACCAGGGTGTTGGATACGAGCTCAAGGCAATTGCATCGGCAGTTGTGGGTGGAACCTCTTTAATGGGAGGGGTCGGGAGCATCCCCGGTATATTTCTCGGCACTCTTACCATACAGATTATCGACAACGGATTGATTCTCATGGGTGCACCTGCTTTCGGAATCAATGCATTTATCGGCGGCGCTATCATTATTTTTGCTGTACTCAACGTTACGGTTGCCCGTGTTACAGGAAAATGATGAGTGTCTTTATGTAAATAAAACGGGGCTGTTGCGTGCTGGGTTTCCTGGTTTAAACTGTATTAAGTGAGAAGGTCCATTACTGAGGCCGTACGCGACGCGTGCGGATACTACCCATGTGTGGAGAAAAAAATGAGTGATAAACAGGCAGACGTACAGAAGGGCGGATCAGCCGTTGAAGAAAAAAATCCTCTGGTGCGAATGGTCGACATATACAAATGGTTCGGCAAGATCAATGCGCTTCGGGGAATCAATTTTACCGTCAATTACGGTGAGATCGTCGGGCTGGTCGGGGATAACGGAGCCGGAAAATCGACACTCATCAAGATACTGTCCGGTTTTCATCCTGCAGACAGGGGAGAGATCTATTTCGAAGGGAAAAAGGTCAATATAAGCAATCCTAAACTCGCAAAAAATCTCGGCATTGAAACGGTGTATCAGGAACAGGCGCTTGCGCCCCACATTTCCATTGCTCGGAATGTATTCATGGGAAGGGAACCGACGAAGTTCCTGGGCTTTATGGACAGGGGGATGATGGACAGGGAGAGTATGGGCGCCATCACAAAGCTTGGGCTGCGTATAAAAGACCCGGAGGCCATGGTCGAAGCCCTTTCAGGCGGACAGCGGCAAGGGGTCGCTATTGCCCGTGTTCTGTATTTCAAAGCGAAGCTCGTTATACTCGATGAGCCGACAATCGCTCTTTCGGTAAAGGAATCGCAGCAGGTGCTCGATTTCATGAAGCAGCTCAAGGCGGAGGGAATATCGGTTATCTTCATTACTCACAATATCTTTCATGCGGTTCAGGTTGCGGAACGGTTTTTTATTCTTGCGCACGGTGAGATGCTTATCGATGTGCGAAAAGAGGATACCAATATCGACCATCTCATTGATCTTATCGTAAGCGGGAGGCGTGAGATGAAAACATAGGTATTCGGACGCTTCGCGTACGAATAATGCCGCCTGTATAAATCCCGGATTTGTCAGCAATTCCGGAGGGGCTCAAAAGAGCCCACCTGCATGTCGCGGGGAACACGCCGATGCGTGGAAAAGGGGTAGTTCTGTAATGGATGAAACAAACAATCAAAGCGAAAAAAAACGGCGGAAGGTTTCGAGTTATTTTATGCGCATGCGTTCACTCAACGTATTTTTCATATTTGTGCTGCTCTTTGCCGTATTTGCCGTGTTCTCTCCGGGGCACCGGTTTACGAGCGGCGAGAATATACGTATTTTCCTTGCAACCGGCCCGGAGTTTACAATTGTTGCCATCGTCGTGGGAATGCTCATGATTTCAGGGGAGTTCGACCTTTCCGTCGGCTCCATCCTTGTTTTTACCAGCTATATTTTTATAACTCTTTTCCACGCAGGAGTGCATATCTTTATCTCGCTGATTATTACACTTATCGTGGGTGGAATTGTCGGTTTTATCAACGGCATCATTACGGTAAAGGCCAGGATACCGTCTTTCATTACGACTCTCGGAGCCATGCTGCTCTGGCGGGGGGTTACCCTTTTACTTTCAGGCGGGCTTCAGCAAGGGCTCGTTTTTACGGAAAACCCTGTCATGTACAGGGCAATCGCGGGGGTCGTGTGGAAAATCATGCCCGCGCAGTTTTTATGGTTTATCGGAATCACCATTGTCATTACCTTAATCATGCACTACCATACATTCGGCAACTGGATATTTACGACAGGCGACAACAAGATGGCGGCAAGGGCGATGGGAATCAATACGGACAGGATAAAGGTCGTCTGCTTTAGTGTGGTCGGTATTGCGGTTGCTTTCGCCGGAGTGATGCAGATGTTCCGTTCTGAAACCTTTTCAGCACGCGCAGGAGACGGATGGGAGCTCAAGGCGATTGCTGCCGCGGTTGTCGGAGGCACAGCACTCACGGGCGGCATGGGAACTATGATGGGTGTTTTTTGGGGTGCGCTCGTTATCGCCATTATCGAAAACGGGCTGATTTTTATGAGAATACAGTACTGGTGGACATTCACCATTTTCGGGGTTATCATCGTGTCTACTGCAATTATCAGCAGGTATGTTGATCAGCGGAGAATGATGCTCGGCGCTGAAAAAAATGTTTGACAAAAATCGGGGAACATACTATAAAATATGAACCAGATGATTGATACGGAAAACAATATGAACAGTGCAAAGAGAAATAACTGGTGGTGGTGGGCTGAATCT
Source organism: uncultured Spirochaetota bacterium (assembly GCA_964521865.1). Classification (GTDB taxonomy): domain Bacteria; phylum Spirochaetota; class B62-G9; order B62-G9; family DRHN01; genus CAYSRJ01. Next base: position 66,943 of record CAZFTJ010000009.1, read on the forward strand.
CCGTAGGGGCGGTCCATTCGGATATGCATATTCACCGTGGGCTTCTCCTCGGAGAGAGGTTCCACGGTTTTTTTGTTATAAAGGCCGTGGGCGAGAGAAATCGCTTGCGGTTTTTTTTATTCTTACTGCACTGTGATGCACTGATAGGACAATGGTATGACCTGATTTTACAAACTTATTTTACAAGGAGAAAGAATATGGCTGAAACGACGAAGTACACACTTGAAGAAAAAGACATCCCCACAGCGTGGTACAACATCCTCGCCGACCTGCCGGAGCCGCTTCCGCCGCCTCTTCATCCCGGGACGGGCAAACCCCTCGGGCCCGAAGATCTTGCGCCGCTCTTCCCCATGGAGCTCATTAAACAGGAAGTAAGCACCGAGCGCTACATCGAGATACCCGAAGAGGTGAGGGACGTATACAGGATGTGGAGGCCGACGACTATCTTCAGGGCGCGGAGATTGGAAAAGATGCTCGATACGCCGGCAAAGATCTACTATAAATACGAAGGAACGAGCCCTCCCGGGAGCCATAAACCGAACACCGCCGTAGCTCAGGCATACTACAACAAGATGGAAGGGATCAAACGCATTACCACAGAAACCGGTGCCGGCCAGTGGGGAAGCGCGCTCTCCTTTGCCGGAGCATGTTTCGATATTGAAATCAAGGTGTATATGGTGAAGGTGAGCTACTTCCAGAAGCCGTATAGAAGGGTAATGATGCAGACATGGGGAGCCAAATGCATTCCGAGTCCGTCCCGGGATACGAAGTCGGGACGGGCTATGCTTGAGAAAGACCCGGATTGCCCGGGAAGCCTCGGCCTGGCAATAAGCGAGGCGGTGGAGGAGGCGATGTCCCGTGAAGACACCCACTACTCGCTCGGCAGTGTTCTCAACCATGTGCTGCTGCATCAGACTGTAGTCGGCCTCGAAGCAAAGAAAGCCATGGAGAACCTTGGAGAGTACCCTGATGTCATTGTCGGCTGCGTCGGCGGGGGCTCGAACTTCGGCGGAATGTTTCTGCCGTTTCTCAAGGATAAGATCGACGGGAAAAAACCAAACCTTCGCATAGTGAACGTTGAGCCCTTCAGCTGTCCGACGCTGACCAAGGGACCCTATGAGTACGATTTCGGCGATGAGGCGGGCCTGACGCCGCTGCTCAAGATGAACACCCTCGGGCACGGGTTTATACCGCCTCCGGTACACGCCGGCGGATTGCGGTATCACGGCATGGCGCCGATTATCTGTCATCTTCTGAATCTCGGGCTTGTCGAGGCACGAGCGGTCCACCAGCTCGAAACCTTCGAGGCCGGAGTGAATTTCGCCAGATCTGAGGGGATTATAAGCGCTCCTGAAACCGATCACGCAATCAGGGGAACTATTGAGGAGGCTCTCGAGTGTAAGAAAACGGGAGAGGCGAAGACCATACTCCTTGCGCACAGCGGCCACGGCCATGTGGATATGGCCGCGTATGAAGCCTATTTCGACGGGAAGCTCAAAAACTACGAATATCCGCAGGAAAAGATTGAAGAGGCTTTGAAGGAAGTACCCAAAGTGGGGGCCTGATGCGAGTTGCTGCCGGTGTATTGAAGCCCGTCTGCAGCTTGACGGGCTTCATTCAGCCGGCCGGAGGCCGGCTTAACCTCCAGAAAGGGGAGCGGAAGGCGAAAATCGGGTCATTCCGTCCTATCCGCTTCCCCCTTTAATTCGGCAATCTCCTTCTCTAAATGGTGTATCCTTTTTCGCAAATCGTCGATAACCTTCTTTATGGGATCGATTATCTTTGCGTGGTTGAGATCGATCTTGTGGTCTTTTACAATGTGCTTGCCGGCCTCGCGCGCAGGCGTACCGACAACTGTCGTGAAAGGCTTCACATCCCTGAGCACCACCGAATTCGCCCCGACTTTTGCGCAGTCTCCCACCGTTATCGGACCGAGGATGATCGCCCCGGACCCGATAACCACCTCGCTTCCGATGCTGGGATGCCGTTTTTTCTTTTCAGACGATACGCCGCCAAGAACGACCCCCTGATACAGGGTGACATCGTCGTTGATCTGCGCCGTTTCACCGATAACGACGCCGGCTCCGTGATCGATAAAGAACCTCCTCCCTATTTGTGCGCCCGGATGTATCTCTATGTTGGTAATAAACCTGCTGAACTGCGACAGAATGCGCGCGAAAAGCCGCAGTTTATGCCTCCAGAGGAAGTGGGAGATTCTGTGAAGCCATATGGCCTTCAGTCCCGGATAACAGATGAGAACCTCGAGCAGGCTCTTTGCCGCCGGGTCTCTTTTAAAGACTACTCGCACATCCTCCGCCATCCTCTTAAACATATTCGCTCCTTTCCGTCATAGATGTATAATGTAATGAGTTTCAGCGGCTATAACACGAAAAAAAAGCTTAATCAGTCTAAGGAGTACCATTACGAAAAAACAATATGGAATCTTTTGAGTTTAGATGTTGATTTTTATGTAAAAGTGCTGCATATTAGATTTTGCTGATATCATTGTCACGAGGCCCGAGAATATGAGTACATTGGAATTATCAGAACATTTCAAGAGAAGGAACCCTTCTGCAATACGACTTGCTCAGATAGAGTTCATGAAGAGGACAGACCGGGTGAATCAGATGAATGTTGCCATAGGCAATGTCTCGCTTCCCATGCATCCTGCGATGATCCGGCGCATGTGCACTCTCGATGCACAGGAAAGTCCATTCAGGAACGGTGTGGTGAAATATACTGCCACAAGAGGGATGGAGGAAACGAGGCGTGCGTTTTCAAATATTATTGCATCGAGCGGCTTTGATACGAAGGACCTGCATGTACAGGTTACGGATGGAGGAAGCCAGGCAATGGAACTGGTCATTCTTGGCGTGTGTGGACCTGCGGGGAGCAATCAAAAGCCGCTTCTTTTAATCGATCCTGCATACACGAATTATGGTCTGCTCGCTGCCAGGCTCGGCCGTGCGGTTGTCTGGGTACGGCGAAGTCTTCTCAATAGCGGAAGATTCGAACTTCCCGAATTCGGTGATATTGAGCGTATTGTTGAAAATGAAAGACCGGGCGGAATTGTAGTAATCCCGTATGATAATCCAACGGGTAACTTTTATGATTCGTGCACAATGAAAAAAATTGCCAGGCTCTGTGTAAAATACAACATGTGGATGATAAGCGATGAAGCCTACCGCGAGCTTTTATACACGGAAAGTGATACCTCGAGTATATGGGGAATAACCGAAGACGCCGTTCCGGGTATAGAAGGGAGACGGATCAGCATAGAAACAGCATCAAAGATATGGAATGCCTGCGGTTTGCGTGTTGGCGCCCTTGTCACGGATAACGAGCTATTTCATGAAAAGGCGGTTGCAGAAAATACCGCAAACCTCTGCCCCAATGCAGTGGGCCAGTATATTTTCGGCTCAATTGCGAAGGAAAGCAGGGATGATCTGAACGAATGGTATAAAAGGCAGAGAGGGTACTATAAAACAGTGATTTCAACGGTGAATGAAGAGTTGAAGAAGCGCCTGCCTGGAATAGTCGTTTCAAACCCCGATGCATCCATCTATTCCGTCATTGATGTGCGAAACATCGTGGTCACTGGGTTCGACGCCCGCGATTTTGTTCTGTACTGTGCCCGTGAGGGCAGGGTTGATATCGACGGAGAAAAATGGACCCTGCTCATTGCTCCAATGGAAGGATTTTATAACACAGCCCCCGGAGAAAAAAATCCAGGGGTAACACAGATGCGTGTAGCATACGTGCAACCTCCAGCAAAGATGAAACGTGTCCCCCTACTGTTCAGTATGCTTTTAAAACAATACGCTGAAAAAAGAGGGATTGAAATCGCTGAGGTTTTACATTCATAATTCTTTCCTGATCCACGTCTTTTTTATGAAAGCGAATCAAGTGCATCAGAACCGGCGTCGGCCGCGGCCGTGTCTGCCCCGCATTCTTGGGCCGAATCCCGGGGGAGGACCGGGGCAGAGATCTCCCGAGAGGTAGCGATTGAGCGCTTCGTCAATCGGCCCCGTTATACCGGGGATGACCTGTATGCCGAACCCGGTGAGATAGCCCCAGAACATCCTCTCGATGCCGGCGCAGATAAGGACATTCATCCCTTCCTCCCGAAGTCTGCGCATTTTCAAAAGAGGCGGAATGCCGGACAGATCGAGCGTTTTTATCCGATCCACCTCTCTCCGGTCGATAACCGCAACGACAAACTCCTGTGCAATGCCGAGCCTAGGAGCGATTCGTTCTCCGAGTTTCGGGAGAGCTATTTTTTTCATCGGTCCTCGGTTAACAGGCCGTACTCTTTCATCTTTCGCCACAGGGTCGTCCTGTTTATCTTCAAAAATTCAGCGGCCTTCGATCTGTTTCCGTTGAATATCCTGAGTGTGTTCATGATCGCGGCCCTCTCCACTCCCTTCAGCCCGTCCATGCCCGCGGCGGAGTATGAAGCCGGACGCTTAAGCTCTTCAGGCAGGCTGTCGACATCGACATACCGGGTCTTCGACATCACGAACGCGTGCTCGATTATATTTTCAAGCTCCCTGATATTGCCGGGAAAATCGTGATTCATCAGTATGGAAAGCGCGTCTGCAGTTATGCCTTCAATATTTTTCCCCATAATGCTGTTGAACTTGTCGATGAAGACCTGGACCAGAAGAGGTATGTCCTCTCTGCGCTCTTTGAGGGGAGGGAGCTCGATCTTTATGACATTGAGCCTGTAGTAGAGATCTTCCCTGAACGTTTCCTCTTCAACAAGCGCATGAAGGTCTCTGTTGGTTGCCGCGATGATTCTCACATCGACGTGCACCGGTTCGACACCTCCGAGCGGTTCGAATGTCTTTTCCTGAATCACCCTGAGCAGTTTTACCTGGAGAGCCGGCGAGGTGTCTCCGATTTCATCGAAGAATATGGTGCCTCTGTCAGCAAGTGTGAACCTTCCCGGTTTGTTTGCGCCTGCATCCGTAAACGCGCCTTTTTTATACCCGAAGAGCTCCGATTCCAGCAGCGTGTCCGGCAGAGCTCCGCAGTTTACCGCAACAAACGGTCCGTTTTTTCGCCGTCCAGTGTTGTGAATGGCCCTGGCGAATACCTCTTTGCCGCTCCCGCTCGGTCCCTGAATGAGTACATTTGCATCCGATTCTGCAATATCCGGCAAAATATCGAAGATCTGCAGTATCTTGTGATTCTTGCTGAAGATATCCTCGTACTGATAGCTCTTAGCGACTTCCCTTCTCAGCTCCTCGATGATGCCAATATCTCTGAATGTTTCAATGCCGCCGGTTATTCTACCCTGCGCATCCCTGAGCACGCTGGTGCTCACAACAACAGGAACGATCCGCCCATCGCTGCTGAGAATATCGAGCGTCAGACCCACGGCCGGTTTACCGGTCGAAAGGGTTTGTTTCAGCGCGCAGTCGCTCTGACATATATTCGTCCTGAAAATTTCATAGCAGAAGGAGCCGATTGCCTCTTCGGGTGAAAAGCCGGTAATTACGGAAGCGGCCCTGTTGAAGGTGGTGATTCTGTACTCGAGGTCGGTTGTAAAGACCCCGCTGTCGATACTGTCCAGTATGGCGCTGTATACACGGCCGTCAATCTCGTTCATACAAGTAAAAAAGTAACGACATGCTCTGATATTTGCAACTACATTCTGGAGGGTACAAATTATCTTCTCTTTTCTTTATAATGGGTTATATAATATTTGGCAGATGAACGGAGATGAATGATGAGTGGCAGGGAAGAGATACAGCAGAGGATTGCCTTCCTCGTTTCGGAGGTGAAAAGGCATCGGGAGCTCTATTACAAAAAGGCGGCTCCCGAGATATCCGACAGGGAGTACGACGTCCTGTTTGACGATCTTGCAGCTCTTGAAAAAAAGTATCCCGACCTTGCGCTGCCCGACAGTCCGACAAAGCGTGTGGGGTCCGATCTCGATAACGAGTTTCCTGAAATACGACATCCCTTTCCGATGCTCAGTCTCGACAAGGTGTATACTCCCCGGGAGCTGGAAAAATGGATCGACAAGATCGAGGGAGGGCGGAAGGTTTCGTTCGTGGTCGAAGAGAAGGTCGACGGCTCGACGATTGTGCTGCACTACGAAGAGGGAGTTCTCGTCCGTGCTGTCACACGGGGGGACGGTTTTACCGGAAACGATATTACGGAAAACGTCAAGACGGTCCGCGATATTCCTCTCAGGCTCAGGGAACCGGTGACGTCGGTATTCAGGGGTGAAATCTATATTGCAAAGCCCGATTTCGAAAAGCTGAACAGGGAATACGACAACGTATATGCGAATCCGAGAAATTTTGCCGCAGGGAGCCTTCGGAGAAAAAAGAGCAGGGAGGTGGCTCAGATACCGCTCAGAGCCTTTGTGTATGAAGGACTTGCAGGCGAAGAGGGTATGAACGAGCACCTTCGCGTTTTACACAGGTTGAGCGAGCTTGGCTTTACGGTGGGGACCGTTGGATTTTTCAAACGGATCAGCAGTGGAGGATTGAAAGGTCGTTCGGATGAAGGGCAGGGACTATCCGCAGAAGAGGAAAAATCAGGTCGATCGGCTGAGGCTTTCGGCGGGTACGAAAGAATCTTTCGTGCCCATCGGGACTGGCTGCATGGGAGTCTCGAGGCTATCGGGCCCTATATCGAAAAAAAACTTTCCGATCGGGAAAAACTACCCTATGAGATAGACGGACTGGTGGCCAAGGTGAACGAGTATCCGGTACGGGACGCGCTCGGGTATACCGCCCACCACCCCCGGTGGGCCATGGCTTATAAGTTCGAAGCTCCTCAGGCCGTCTCGCAGATACTCAACATCGATGTACAGGTTGGCCGGACGGGAAGGATTACTCCGGTGGCCCGCATCAAGCCGGTCTGGATTTCAGGGAGCACGGTGAGTAATGTGACCCTTCACAATCAGGACTTCATTACCAGTCTCGATATCGCGGTGGGGGACACAGTTTCAGTAAGCAGGCGGGGCGATGTCATCCCGGCGGTCGAGGATGTGCTCGAGAAGAACGTTCGGGGCAACAAAGCCTTTCGGATGCCCGAGCGCTGTCCGGTGTGCAGTACCGGAATCGTTCAGGAGGGCGCTCATCATTTCTGCCCGAACGGGAAATGTCCTGCACGTGTATTTGGGCGGATCGTCTTCTTTACGGGCAGGGGACAGATGGATATCGAGAATCTTGGCGCTGAAACGGTCAAGAAATTGATTGACCTGAAGCTTATCCGGGATATTCCTGACATATATACGTTCGATGCAGCCCGCCTCCTCGATACGGAGGGCTTCGGCGAGAAGAAGGTGGAGCTTATCAGGGACGGCATTGAAATGAGCAAAGCCCGGCCATTCGAAACCGTGCTTGCCTCCCTGGGGCTTGATGAGATCGGTCCGAAGGTCGTCGAGCTTCTCATCGATGCCGGGTACCGGTCGATAGATGAGATCGTTGCCGCGGCCGGGCGCGGCGACCCCGAAATCTTCAGCAGCATACAGGGTATAGGGCCGAAAACAGCGGAAAAAATAATCAACCAGCTTACCGATCCCCCGGTCATCGACACAATCGGTCGATTGAAAGAAGCTGGGTTGAAATTCTGCGTTTCAGAAAAGGAGGAAGAGGCGGCGCTGCCGAAGGCGTTCGAAGGCCAGGTCTGGTGCGTTACCGGCAGTTTCGAGCATTTCAAGCCGCGGGACAGGGCAATGGACGAGGTGAAAAAGAGGGGGGGGCGTGTTGTTTCTAATGTAACCGGAGCGCTTACCCATCTTTTGGTGGGGGATAACCCCGGCAGCAAATTGCAAAAGGCAAAAAAACTGAATGCAGCCGTTGTTTACGAGAAGGAATTTCTTGAAATGCTTAAAAAATGATTTACCATAAGTTGCGGTTTTGACGCCAAACAACGTCGAGTGTATAAAGCCGCCTGTCGTGATCGAGGTGGATTACTTTCTCAAGCGTACGGATTATCGTCATCTTCCGGTATTTTTAATCCGTGATCATAACCTTGATCGATTCATCTGCATTACTCTGGGCCTGAAACGCCTCCGCGGCATCTATGAGCGGGAATCTGTGCGATATGAGTATATCCCTGTCAACCTTTTTACTCGCAATCAGGTCCAGGGCCTCCCGCGTTTCGGATGCGTAGTACCCCATAGACCCGAGTATCTGCATGTATTTAAATACTATCATGTTCGGGTCCACGGTAAACGTATCCTCGAAAATGGAGGCGATTATGACGGTGCCGTACTCAGGTTTGAGCACTTCAAAGCACTGACCGAGGGTAAGCGGTATGCCTGCGCAATCTATGGATATATCACAGCCGCCTGCGGTTTTTTCCTGATACCGCACGTAGTGCTCGCTTGTGAGCTCCTTTATCTTTTTTACCGCATCCTCTTCCCGGGCGCTGATAACCGCATCAGCGCCGATTTTTTCCGCTGTTTTCAATCTGGTTTCTGAAATATCGACTGCAATGGTCTTTGCATTTGTGTTTGCCTTTACGATCTGGAGGTAGCCGAGGCCGATGATGCCCAGACCGAAAACGGCCGCGGTTTCACCGTTCTTCGGCTCCCGCAGGTGGAAGGAATGCATCGGATTGCAGAACGGCTCGAGCGTAGCCGCCGTTTCATAGGAGATTCCTTCCGGTATTTTAAAGAGGTTTTTCGAACGGTCTCCATGTACTTCGATGTACTCGGCCATGCCTCCCTTGTTGTGTACGCTTGCCACCCGATCGCCGGTCTTGAAATCTTTTACCTTCTTGCCGGTTTTGACGATTTCACCGGTAAATTCATGTCCGATGATTCTGTAATTGTGGATTTCCTTTGTTGAGTCCTTTGTAAGAAGGTCCGAATTGTACACGTGCATGTCTGACCCGCAGATTCCGCACGCCTTCATTTTTATGAGAACACCGTTGTCTTCTACCTCAGGTTCTTTTACATCGACCACCCGAATGTCTTTCATTCCAAAAAATGCCGCAGCTTTCATTTTTATGTCGCTCCTGTTTCGAAATAAGCACATCATATATGTAATATCAAATAGTTACCGTGTTAACCTTTTTTTATTATAAATCCCTGAGTTTTTAATCCAGGCGCGTATTGGAGCTTGATGAGCTGTAGCGCCGGCAGTATATTGCATATAATGCCGCCCGCAGGAGGTATGTTCTGTGCGACGTGCTGGCGGCGTTTATATCCGCCCGGGAATTCACATCTGCGGTATTATCGGGAATTCCGGTAAAAAAGGGAGAGGCATGGACTATCTCGAAAAATATAGAAAAGAGGCCGATGATTTTCTGTGGGTATGCAGAATGCTCGGTGAGAGGGTGTACGTGACGAGCCATGGGGGGAATCTCTCACTGCGGCTTGAGGATAACCTGCTTCTAATTACACCGACCAGGATGTACAAGGCCGATATCAGACCCGAAGATCTCGTATTTATAGATCTTGAGGGGAACGTTGTTGAGGGCATGAAAAAGCCGACGGGGGAGACCCCCATGTACCTCAATTTTTTCAGAGACCGTCCGGATGTACGCTCGGTGATACACTGCCACCCTCCCCACACCAATGCATTTGCGATTACAAAGGGGAAGAACTGGCTCATGCGTCCCGTATTTCCGGAAACGGTTCTGGAGGTCGGCCCCGTTCCGGTTGTGCCCTACGGCGAGCCGCTGACGAAGCGCCTTGCCGATAATTTCAAGCCTTTTATGAAGCGTTACAATGCATTTATCATGGAGAGTCACGGCCTCGTGATTATATGCCCGGATGACATCGTAAGGGCATTTCAGCTTACCGATATTCTGGAAATGTCCTCAATTTCGATACTCCAGGCACTTGCAGTAGGCGAAATCAAGGAGATTTCAAAAGAAGATGTCGCCGCACTTGAAAACACGATGAGGACCAGGCACCTTCCCATGATCGGCAGCCCCGATGCCGGAAATTCTCTGGTCGATCTTTACTTCTCTGAGAATGCATGAGCCCGAATCACCGAACAAAACCGGTCCTTGTTTAAATGTGAGGGAATATATGGATAACGCTGATACCCGGCGGTTGATCATTGTCTCGAACAGACTTCCCGTGACTGCTGAGAAGAAGAAGGGGGGGATTACATTCAAACAGAGTGTTGGCGGACTTGCGACGGGGCTGAACTCATTTTATCAATCGAAGAAGAGTCTCTGGATCGGGTGGTGCGGAATTGCGCGGGATTCTCTGAGCACGCAGAATCAGGAAGAGATATCGGCATCTCTCATGAGAGATTTTAAAAGTCTTCCGGTATCCCTTTCCAGAAAGGACATCAAACTCTTTTATCACGGATTCAGCAACAGGACAATATGGCCGCTTTTTCATTATTTTCCCAATTACACGGTGTATGACAGAAATCTGTGGGAAGCATACGAAAGGGTGAATATCAAGTTCCGTGATGAAGTATTAAAAAGCGCAGGGTCCGAAGATACTATCTGGATTCATGACTACCAGCTTATGCTTTTGCCCAGGCTTATACGGGAAAGGCTTCCTGAAGCAGAAATCGGGTTCTTCCTGCACATCCCCTTCCCATCCTTCGAAATATTCCGCCTTTTCCCGTGGCGTGATGAAATCCTCAAAGGCCTGCTCGGATCGGATCTGATCGGGTTTCATACCTACGATTATGTTCGGCACTTTCTCAGCAGTGTGCGGCGTCTTCTGGGATACGATCATACCCTGGGCCAGCTTCTCATAGAAAACCGTATCGTAAAAGCCGAAGTGTTTCCCATGGGTATTGACTACGAGAGATATGCCCGGGCCGGGCAGACCCCGAAGGTAAAGAGGGAGGTTGCGAGGATCAAAAAGAGACTCGGCGGTCGAAAGACGATTATATCGATCGATCGCCTCGATTACACGAAAGGCATTTTACACAGGCTTGCGGCATTTGATCATTTTTTAAAAACAAATACCGGCTTTCTCGGCAATGTGACCCTTATACTGGTTGCGGTACCCTCACGAACCAGTGTCGAAACCTACGCACAGTTGAAAAAGGAGCTCGATGAGCAGGTAGGAAGGATAAACGGCAAGTACGGCACGATGAGCTGGATACCCGTGTGGTATCTGTATCGTTCCCTGCCGTTCAATACGCTCGTCTCTCTCTACAGTGTTGCTGATGCGGCACTTGTTACGCCGTTGAGAGACGGGATGAACCTGATAGCAAAAGAGTACATTGCAGCGAGAGGCGACAGCGGCGGGGTTCTCATCCTGAGCGGTCTTGCGGGTGCCGTGCACGAGCTCAGTGAAGCGGTCGTAGTCAACCCCAACAACATAGAACAGGTTGCTTCCGCAATCGTGCAGGCTTTGCAGATGCCGCTCGAGGAACAGGTGGAACGGAACAGGGTAATGCAGTACAGGATCAGGCGCTACAATGTCGAAAGATGGGCGGAGGATTTTCTGGAGCGCCTCGAGGCTGTTCGCACCCAGCAGAAAGAGCTTTGTGTCAGAAAACTGACCCGCGCTGCACGGAAAAAACTGCTCTACGATTACTGCAAGGCTGAAACTCGTCTCCTGCTGCTTGATTATGACGGAACCCTTGTCAGATTTGTTGCGAAGCCGGAAAAGGCACGACCCGACAGCACACTTCTTTCAATTATCGGGAAACTCGCCGGGGACAAAAAAAACGAGGTGGTCATTATCAGCGGAAGAGACAGGGAAACGCTTAAAAGGTGGTTCGGAGACATACATGCAGATCTTGTTGCCGAACATGGCGTTTGGATCAGGGAAAAGGAAGGAGAGGAAATCGAAACGGAGGCCCTCAGGGAGGAGTGGAAGGAGGCGATCAGACCGATATTCGAACTGTATATGGACAGAACCCCCGGTTCTTTGATAGAAGAAAAGCGGTACTCGCTGGCATGGCACTACCGGCTGGCGGATCCTGATCTTGCCTCTGTCCGCATTACGGAGCTCAGGGAGACTCTTCTCCATCTTACGGAAAATATGAACATCGGGCTGCTCGAAGGAAACAAGGTGATGGAGGTCAGAGCAGCCGGTGTTACCAAGGGCAGGGCGGCTATGCACTGGCTTTCCGGAACCGATTGGGATTTTATTGCCGCGCTCGGGGACGATGTCACTGATGAGGACACATTTGACGTGCTGCCTTCGGGGGCGTACTCCATCAAGATAGGGCTCGGGGCAACCAGGGCTCATTTCAGTGTGCTCGATGTTGACGACGCGAGGAATCTGCTTGCGGAAATTGCCGGGGAAAATATCTGATGCACGAGATGCGGCAGAATATAATCACAAAACAGTGGGTGCTGTTCGCAACGGTACGGGGAAAACGTCCCAACGATTTTCACAAGACTGAAAGCCCTGAAACGGCAATTCCATCATATGATGCGAAATGCCCCTTCTGTCCCGGAAACGAGCGCATGCTTCCGCCGGTTATTTACGAACGTCCGGCAGGAGAGAGTTCCGGCGACATGCAGTCGGCAGCGGAACGAACCGGCACCGTGCGGAATACTTCCGAAGGGATCGATACCGCACGAAACCGGACTGAAGAAGCCGGTGCCGGCTGCTCTGATATCGCCCCGGTATACTGGCAGACAAGGGTGGTGCCGAACAAATTTCCCATTGTGATACCCGATACTAGCCGGGAGATTCAGACCGTCGGGCCTTACCGGGTGTCCGGCGGATACGGATGCCATGAGGTCGTGGTTGAAAGCCCGTTTCACAACCGTGACCTTTCGGGAATGTCCCAGCCCGAAGTGGAAGCCGTCGTCCGGACTTATGTGCGGCGATACGGGGAGCTGATGAAAAAAATTCCGGATCTGGAGCTCTATATTTTCAGGAATCATGGTTCGGCCTCGGGAACCTCCCTCGTTCACCCCCATTCTCAGATTATAGCGATTCCGGCTCTCTCGGAAAGGAGGCTGCGTATAGAACGTGAGGCCGGGCGGTATTTTGAAGGATACAGGCGCTGTGTATTCTGCGATGTTATGACGTTTGAAAAAAAACAGAAAATAAGGGTGTTGTATGAAAACGGTTCTTGTCTGTGCTTCATACCATTTGCCGCCCAGGTTCCGTTTGAAGTATGGATAATGCCGAAAACACACAGATCCAGCTTCAGAGATATCGTCGATACCGAAATTATCGATTTTTCAGACGCCTTACGGCATGTTTTGGAAAGGCTGTGTGAAAAACTGTGCGACCCTGATTACAACTATATTATCCACTCCTTTTCTCGGGATGGCTCCGGCAAAGGGGCCCTCCACTGGTACCTGCAGGTACTGCCCACACTGACGATATCCGCCGGGTTCGAAATCGCATCCGGAATCTCTGTAAACCCGACTCTGCCGGAAGAAAACTGCACTTTTCTGAAAATGTAATGACATATACTCACTGTGTGTTTCTGCGTAGTTCTCACACATCAGGCTTCAATACATTTTTTCATTCTTTTCGCCCGTAAACAGCACAACTTCGATTGACGGATAGGATGTAAAGTAGTATCCTTCTGCAACTGTAAATTTAAAAACCGGGTTGATGCTGATGCAGAACCTCGACAATTATAGAGCACTTTCCGGGGACCGGATTCTGTACGATATCTATCACAAAGCCAGCCGGTTGAACGGAAAACACATCCTCAACATAAATTCCACCTATCAGGGAGGAGGAGTGGCAGAGATACTCTCTTCGCTCGTGCCGCTCATGAATGATATCGGTGTCGATGCCGGATGGCGGATCCTGCACGGGAATCCGGACTTTTTCACAATAACAAAAAAGTTCCATAATGCTCTCCAGGGGCAGAGAATGAATCTCTCGAAGATGAAGCAAACCCTGTACAAGCAGACGAATGAAAGTTTTGCGGTGTACACGCATATCGACCATGACTGCGTGATTATTCATGACCCTCAGCCTCTGCCCCTCATCAAGTATCAGCGAAAAACGCAGCCGTGGGTGTGGCGCTGCCATATCGACCTTTCTAATCCTATTGAGGAGATATGGGATTTTTTGAAGGGCTTTATTATTCGCTACGATAAAGTCATTATCTCGAACGAACAGTATAGAAGCGAGAACCTGCCGGTCGAGCAGAAGATTATTCCGCCGGCGATCGATCCCCTGTCCCCGAAAAACATGGATTTGTCACAGAAGGATATCGACAAGTACCTGAGTAAATTCTGTATACCCGCCGACAAGCCGATTATTACGCAGATTTCCCGGTTCGACAGGTGGAAGGACCCGCTCGGTGTGCTCGAAATATACAAGCAGGTGAGAAAGGAGGTTGACTGCCGTCTTGTGCTCTGCGGGAGCATGGCGACGGACGACCCCGAGGGGATCGCAATTTATGAGAAGGTTCGACAGCGGTCGAATAATCTGGTTGAGAAGGGGGATGTTATTCTCATTACGATCGAAAACAATATTCTCGTCAATGTGCTGCAGAGGGCGGCCTCAGTCGTGATTCAGAAGTCGATCAGGGAAGGATTCGGTCTGACGGTGACCGAGGCCCTGTGGAAAGGCAGAGCGGTCGTAGCCTCGAATGTCGGCGGTATTCCCCTGCAGATCACCGACGGGGATACCGGGTTTCTCTTCGATGCGAAAGATATAAACGGCTTTGCGGAAAAGATAGTCGACCTCCTTCAAAACCCCGATCGCGCCCGTGAAGTCGGAACCAGGGCGCGGGAGATGGTGCGCGAGAAATTCCTGATAACGAGGCTTCTCAGCGATTACGTCGACCTGCTGAACGGGATGCTGTAGTAAAAATTATTACCTGCCCTGCATATTGTACAGATAGTTGAAATAATCAGGATCCGTTGTCAGAGTTTTTTTGAATTTTGGAAGCATCTTCCTGTAGCTCTCTATCGATTTCCAGAATGCATAGAACTCCGGGTTCTTTCTGTAGGCCTCGGCGTAGATAGCTGCCGCTTTTGCGTCGGCTTCACCCTTGATCTGCTCCGACCGCCGGTACGCCTCCGACTGTATCGAGCGAAGTTCCCTCTCTTTCCGTCCGATCCACGCCGCCTTCTTGCCCTCGCCGTCCGACCTGAAAGCCTGGGCTATCTGGCTTCTCTCCTTGATCATACGGTTATATACACTTTCCGTCAGGTCGTCTGAATATTTGATCTGGCGTATCACGATATCAATGAGTTCGATTCCGTACTGAGGCGTGATCTTCTTCGCCTCGTCGAGCATCTCGCGGGAGAGCACGCTCCGTCCCTTTCCGATTTCATCGTAAACGGTTTTCGAAAATACCGCGATCGATTCGGATACATCCTCCTCTTCGGTCGATTCGGATGAGGTTTGATACACATTCTTCCGTTCGATTTCATTGATAACATTGGAGTTTCTCACCGCTTCGCGGATCGAGTTTCGCGATATGATTTTGCGCACTTCCGAATCGATAACGTCGTCGAGCCTGGACTGCGCCTGGGTAATGGTTCCCACCGATTCGTAGAACTTCTGCGGGTCGCTGATTTTCCAGCGTGCTGTTGTGTCGACCCATATGAACTGGTTTTCCTCCGTGGGAAGACGCTGCGCCTCACCGTCCCATGAGAGGATCTTTTTTGGGTATCGCCTCACTTTGTCGACCAGCGGAAGTTTGACCTTGAGACCCGCCTCGGTTTTTACGTCGACAATCTTTCCGAAACGAACAACCACCGCCTGGCGTCCCTCCTCGATTGTGTACAGAGGGCCGAGAGCGAGAAACAGCAGGATTGCCACAACGACAACCGTCAGAGTAATAATGAGCTTTCTCATTTCACACCTCCCTGGCCTGAAAGTGATTTGAAGGGAATAAAGTTCTTGAGGTTTTTGTCGATGAGATCGGTGTTCTCGACTTCCTTGAACACATCTTCGAACATCTCGTAGTAAAGACGGGTTCTCGTCACCTGCGGGTTTCGGTTGTACTCCTCGAGCACTTTGGAAAAGCGGGCCACATCTCCCTGTGCCCTGTTGACCCTCTCAACTGCATACCCTTCGGCCTGTTCGATGAGCTGCTGCGCCTCCCCCTTTGCCCTCGGAATAGCCTCGTTGTACGCCTGCTTGCCCTCGTTGATGAGCCTGCTCCGATCCTGTATCGCCTTGTTGACATCCTCGAATGCGTTCTGCACAGTCCCCTTCGGAGGCACGATATTCTGCAGCTTCACGGTCGTGACCCTGATGCCGAGATCGTATTTGTTAAAGAGCTCGTTCATCATGTCCTGACCATATGATTCGATGTTCGCCCGTTCGGCGCCGATTACATCGAGAATGGCGCGGTCGCCGATGAGGAGGTTTATCACCGACTGCGATATGTCGCGGATGGTTTTCGTCTGGTTGTCCACCGCAAAGAGCCATTTGACCGGATCGATGATGCGGTACTGGATGATCCATTCGGCATCGACGATGTTGAGGTCTCCGGTGAGCATGATCGACTCTTGCGGATAATCGATTTCCGAGTACACGGTTGTTATACCCGGCTTTGCGGTTCTGAAACCGAACTCCTGTTTCAGGACCATCTGGGTGGGTACGTTGTACCTCCTCTCTATTCCGAAGGGGAGCTTCATGTGCAGGCCCGGTTCGGTGAGCCGGTTGAATCTTCCGAATCGGAGCACGACTCCCTGTTCTTTCTGATCGACTATGTAAAAACTCGTGGATATTATGAAAATGAGAATGATGAAAATAAATACGCCCAAAACAACCATGGGCGTGATATTCCTTCTTCCTGATGGTGAAGTGCTGCTTGACATAGTTTTCCTCACTTTGTTTCAGATTTTTTCAGGTTTTTCCGCCGGGCTTCATGTTTATCAGCCTTTTTGGTTGACGATTTTCCTTTCGAGAAACGGGTTAATACGGGTAACGATTTCATAGTTGATGGTTTGGGCCCATCCCGCCATCGTTTCAGCGGATATGACCTCTCGGCCCCATCTGCCGAGAAGCACCACCTCGTTTTCGAGGGTTACATCCCGAATGTCCGTAACATCGATCATGGTGAGATTCATGCATACCCGGCCGATGACCGGTGCTCTTTTCCCGTTGACGAGCACGTAGGCTGTATTGCCGAACGAGCGATCGTACCCGTCCGCATACCCGACCGGTAAAACCGCAATTTTTGTTTTCCGCGTTGACCGGTAGGTGCAGCCGTAGCCGACGAAACTGCCTTCAGACAGGATTTTCAGCTGCGCCACCTGCGTCTTCCAGGTCAACACCGGCTGGAGATCGGGCACCGGTTTTTTTCTCATGGTTGCGGAGAGAAATGTCTCGCGTGAAGGCCAGAGACCGTACACACCGATGCCGGTGCGAATCATTGAAAAGTGTGTTTCGGGAAAAAGGACGGCGGCTGCCGTGCACGCCGTGTGAATGACCGGCGGATTTTCTCCGAGTTTTTTCAGATCTTCGAGCACTTTCCTAAATATTGAAAGCTGTCGGTGTGAATAGTCGTAGTTCAGTGTATCCTCAATATTGGCGAAATGTGTCGAAACCCCCTCGAGAACGATTCCACCGGTGTTTTTCAGCAAGCGGATATACTCGGGGACCTGTTCGGGCATAATGCCCTGCCTTCCCGTGCCGGTTTCGATTTTCAGATGAACACGGATCGGCGGATTACCGGTTTTTATCTTCGAAAGGGCGGCAATCGTTTCACTGTTGAAGACCGTGAGCCTGAGATCCGCGTCCCAGGCTTCTCTCAACCTCGAAACAGGCACATGGCCGAGCAGAAGTACCGGCTTTGGTACCCCGATCTCCCTCAGCTCGAGACCCTCCTCGAGAGAGTTTACTGCAAACCAGTCTGCATTCTCGAGAAGCGGGATCATCTGCCGGACACCGTGGCCGTAGGCATTCGCCTTCACCACCGCGCATAACAGCACATCGCTCCGTACTCCTTTCCGGATTTCCCGCATGTTGTGCCCGGGATTCTGTGAATCGAGCTCTATCCAAACGAGACTTGACATGGCATGAGCATACTATACAGCCGGCAGTATGACAACAAAAAACTGAAATGGATGAATGAGCGGGGTATCCCGGTGCATGCACATGAATCCGCCTCACGGTAAGAATTTTATCCGGACCTTGATACACCGCACCGAACAAGGGGCACTGGACGGATTGAGCGGACGCAACCCCCGATTACGTTTCGCGGAGAACATGCCGCTTAACGGCGGCATTATATTTTTAGCATGAAAAGCCTTACACCAGCTCGTACACCTCATACCCCATCGTTCCCGGCGCGACGAGCGAATCGAACTTAGCAGACCATTTCTTCGTTTCCTGGGTTTCAGTCAGACGGAGGGCCCACGCTTCCTCATAATCGACAAAGCTCACGAACTCGTACTCCCGTATAATTTCAGGCGCTCCCGGCGAGGCAAGCTTTCGAACGTACATTCGCGCTGCCCTCGGGATACCCTCCTTTTCGAGAATGTCGTCCCGCTCTTTAAGAAGTTTCACGGCTTCCTGCCGCCTGCCCCGCTGAATAACCATCGATACCTTGACCACTATCATAGTTTGACCTCCATACCGTATAAAATTTATGCATTATATACGACAATCCGTTATAAGTCGTTGTACTGGTTATAGTAGTAATTTTTTACTTTTCGAGTTCACTACGATAGAATGATATCTGATATGTGACAATTTTTTCTTTTAGGAATGACGGGTTCACGTGCATAATTAATGTTAATAGTATGAGATAAGTGCTAAACTCCGTATTACGGGAAAAGGTACTCGTTGTGTTTGTGCAAGCTCAGACCGGTTTGTATATAACGGACACGCTCTTTCTTCCGTCCATCTTCGTGATGCAGGGCTTTTCGGTACGTACATGCACGAAGTGCTGTGTCGTATGCGAGGCTTTCTGCCCCTTCAGCCACTTCCAATCGATAAAATCGGTTGATGAATTCCACGGAATATCGAAATAGCCGATATTCATGGAGGTTACATTGTGGAAAAAGTGCGATCCCAGCGAAGGGTCGACATGGAAATCCGACAGCTCGACCTCCACAATGATGCGCGCCTTCGAAATATGAGACCAGTTGACCGGTATACCGAGCCAGCGGTCGGTGCTGCCCCACCGCCCGGGACCGATGAGAATATAGCGTCGCTTCTCTTTTTTCATAATATCGTTCAGATAGTCGAGCTCATCTATCATCTCGAGGGTTTTTGACCGTTCGAATTTGTCGTTATCGACGTAGACGATATCGTAGAGCTCCCCGACTTTGCCGTTGCCGACCGACCTGTTCGTGTAGAGCAGCAGGTCGTTCCGATCGATCCGGGATTGGTCGAGGCTGTATTCCTCCAGATTGCCTAAAAGCGGCTTTATCTGCAGAATATAGAAGCTCGGTTTGCCGGTATCGTTTTTATTCAGGTTGACGGAAAACTCGATTTCGACCGGCGTGCCCATGGCATTCTTGACAATCTCGAGCATCTCCCTGAGTATACGTGCCAGGGGGAAAAAATCGTATTTCAGAATATGGGCGAAGTTCACGACAACCGGTCCGTCGACCGAGCGACCGGGCTGCAGACGATTGTTTTCGTTGTCCCAGGTGGAGACACAGTACTGGAAGAATTCGTCTTTTTCCCCTTCGATAATGGAAAGGCGTGAGAGGGTTGCGTCATCTCCCTGCGACAGATTGACATCTTTTTTATCCAGATTGAGCGCGTAGAAGGTGTCCTGTGAAAATGCGAGCTGATCTTCAGGCATAATGAAAACCAGCTTTGGAGAGTAAGGGCAAAACCGATACGCCTTTTCGCCGTCTATAACATGTTTGCCGAGACCGTACGCTATAACGGCGATTCCGTCTTCCGGCTTCAGGTATTCGACCGGGTAATAGTTGTACGACTGTGCGACGCCCGAGAGGTGCGGGTAGTAGTACGGTCCATGCTGATTTCCGACAACGGCCTGTATTAAGACCGCCATCTTCTCTTCTCCGACCTTGTAGTTGATTGCGTCGAAGTAGGCTCGTGCGGTTCTGGAAAAAACGGAAACATACACGAGCTTTATGGCCTCCTCCAGATGCTGAAATCGAACGTGGGGATCGGGATGGTTGTTCGGCAGCAGGTAGGTGTCGTAGATGCCGGAAAAGGGCTGCGAGAGTGAATCCTCGAACATGCCGGAGGAACGAACGGAAAGCGGGCTGTGGACATTTTCAAGGAAACGTGAGAGCCGTTTCTTCAGCCCTGCTGATAATTCGGCTTCGAGAAAGCGCCGTTTGACCTCCCGGTATCCCTGGTCTCTAATGAGAAGGTCCGAGAGGTCGTTGCTTTCGATGAAGTAGTCGTACCCTTCTGTCCCGATTACTGCGGTCCGGGGTATGCGGATGTGAGCATCCGGAACAATATCTTCAAGATTGCAATTCTGAGTAAGCATGTGCAGAAACGCCATGCCGCGTCCCTTGCCTCCGAGCGAGCCTTCAGCAATACGAAGCACGTGATTCTCCTCACTCATGAGAGAGGGATCGAAATAGATGACTCGTCCACGTATCTTGCTCTCCTGGACCTTTTGAAATACTTCTATGAGATGTTCCCTGAAATCGGCAAAGCTCGGAAAATCACTCACCTGTATCGGCTGTATGTTCTTGGCAATCTGGATTTCGCCGCGTGCCATGAGCCAGCCCGAGAAATGATTTCTGTTTGCATGATAGACGAGGGATTCATCGGGAACGGTCGAGAGGAGCTGTTTGAACTCAACCATGGATTGGGCGCGGGCGATGGGTTTGCCGTTTTTATTGCGGAAGGTAAAATCCCCGAATCCGAGCTGATTGAATATGAAATCAGTCAGATCACGGGAGAGGCTTTCCGAGTTCTTGTTGAGAAAACTCGAACGGTGCCGCTGCGCAATTGCTTCGTTGGCCGGATCGGATGATTGAATGAGTGTGGGTATTTCTCCGACCGCATTCCTGCAGTAGTCGATGAGCATGATTCCCGATCGTTCGTCCTTTACGCCCGCTTTCGGAAAAGATATGTCGGTAATGAGGCACAGAAGATAATCGCTGTACTCATCAACAATGCCCAGAGCCTCCTCATAGGTTTCAGCCATGAGCACCTTCGGCCTGGTACGCATGCGGAGAAGTTTTTTCATCTCGTCGAGATGCTCATCCGCGATAATGCGCTGTGTCTGTTTCATGATTTCGGTATACAGGGTGGGGAGATAGCTCGAGTAGTAGCGGATGGAATCTTCGACGAGGAGTATGACGCGAACGAGACCGATCTTGGTGTCCTTGACGGCATTGATCTTGTCTTCGATGTACTTGGTCATTGCAAGGAATATCTTGGAATCTCCGTTCCACACAAATATCTTATCCAGATACCTGAGGCGATCGTCCCTCTCGGAAATGAGGCTGAGCTCGGTATTGTCGTTGAGAAGCAGCAGTATCGGTATAGATGGGTACAGCTCTTTTATCCGCTTTCCGAGTTCAAAGGGCGATATTTCATCTATACGCATGGTAAGTATGATCATATCGAAGGAGCGGATCTTCAATATTTCGAGCGCCTCTTCACCGTACGCGACGCTCGTGATGCGGGGTGCGTTGGAAAGGTTGAGCTGGTAGTACTCGCCGAAGATCTTCTCGGTGAGCTTGTCCTCCTCTTCCAGAATAAAAGCATCGTAAATGGAGGCGACCAGAAGAATTTCTCTCACACGAAACTGCATCAACTCGTGATAGATCTCCTGGTCGGTTTTGTTCTGTTTTATCAGCTCTGAAAGCTTTTGTTTAAACATTTTTCCATTCTTCGGCGGATACAGTCGCGCCGATGCCGGCTGTAGTCTGCCGTGCCTCCATGCGCTCCTTGATTAGTACATCCATCCGACGGCATCTGTCGACGAACGCGGTGATGCGTCATACATCAAATGGCGGTCTCCTGCTATACCAGCCCCTGATCGAGCATTGCATCCGCCACTTTTCTGAAACCTGCGATGTTTGCACCGTTTACATAGTTGTCCGGCGTCTCGTATTCATCCGCAGCCTCACGGCAGTGCGTGTGGATGTTTATCATGATACGGTGGAGTTTTTCATCCACCTCTTCCCTCGTCCATGCCATGCGCATGCTGTTCTGAGACATTTCGAGGCCGGAGCACGCAACACCGCCCGCATTGGCGGCCTTGCCGGGGCCGAAGAGCACACCTTTCGATAAAAACAGCTCTGTTGCATCCAGGGTGCAGGGCATATTCGCACCTTCCGCAACACAGAAACAGCTGTTTTCCACGAGCGCTTTTGCATCATCCGCATTCAACTCGTTCTGGGTTGCGCAGGGCAGCGCCACGTCGGCTTTTGTAAGCTGCCAGGGGGTTTTCCCTTCGAAATAATTGGCAGTCGGATATTTTTTCACATACTCGCGAATTCTCCCTCTTCGAATATTCTTCAATTCCATGACGAAATTCCACTTCTCTTCATCGATACCGTCGTCGTCCGCAACCGCGCCGTTCGAATCGGAAAACGTGACGACTTTTCCGCCGAGCTGATTGACCTTCTGCGCCGCGTACTGCGCGACGTTTCCCGAACCTGAAATAGCGACGCGCATGCCTTCTATCGACCGGCTGCGGGTTTTGAGCATTTCTTCGGCGAAGTAGACGACTCCGTATCCGGTCGCTTCCGGGCGAATGAGGCTGCCGCCCCAGCTGATACCCTTTCCGGTGAGCACCCCTTCGAACATGTTTTTAAGCTTCCTGTACTCGCCGAAAAGAAACCCGATCTCTCTGCCGCCGACTCCGATATCTCCTGCAGGCACATCGGTGTAGGCGCCGATATGACGGAAGAGTTCGCTCATAAAGCTCTGGCAGAAGCGCATAACCTCATCGTCTGATTTGCCTTTCGGATCGAAATCGCTTCCCCCTTTTCCACCCCCCATCAGAAGTCCGGTAAGACTGTTTTTGAATATCTGTTCAAACCCGAGAAACTTCAGTATGCTGAGCGTAACGGATGGGTGGAAACGAAGCCCGCCCTTGTACGGTCCTATGGCGCTGTTGAACTGCACCCTGTATCCCCTGTTTAAGCGATAGTTTCCTCTATCATCCTGCCAGGGTACACGAAACGAAACGACCCGCTCGGGTTCCACGAGACGTTCGAGAATCAACGCCTGCCTGTAGCGTGGGTCTCTCTCGACGACCAGTTCGAGGGACGAAAGGACCTCCCGTACCGCTTGAAAAAACTCAGTCTCCCAGGGATACCTTTTGCTGATTGATTCAATTACTTCGCTCACGTAGCTCGCCATTTCTTCCTCCGGTTAAGTTAAGTAGTAATTTTTTGTATATAAAACGGCAGTTCCGCCGGGCATATACAGACAGGCATTGAGAAAACAGGGTTCTCACAATATCGGGAAATCAGTATGCTGCAATCCCATAAAAGCGGATTTTTAAAAAGGCAATCCCGAACAACCGGTGTGCTGTTAAAACATAACCTTCGCTATACATATGCGATCAATGGTATATGACGATACGCACTCATCCTGCATGGAGAATACTGAAAATTCTATTGAACGTAAAGAAATATTATCCGGACGCTTCGCATCCCGATAATGCCGCTTTGAAGCGCCGGCGGTGCGAGGGAGTATGCAACTATAGAAGGCACCATAACGGAGGATGAGTGAAACGCCCGCAGGACGAGAGCGGCAATATAAAAAATCACGGTGCCGATCGGCCCGTCGCAGGTCGGACTACAGCTTTCTGGGTCCGGTGAGCGCTCTGCATTCAGCTGCAGGGATCCGCATGTCCATATCGGTACCGAAGTCCTGATGGTCCAGATACTCGCCGGCTCCGCCGCCGGCCCGCCCGAGGGCGAAGACAATAAAGGGTATGTCTGCGGCACGGCTTACCGTCATATGCTTTTCCCTGAGTTTTTTCCAGCATATGCCAAGCCACACACACGCTATTGCTGCATCGAGGTTCACCGCAAGAACACGCTGAGTCGACCCGTTGTTTTTCAGCGCATGAACGAGGTGATGGTAGAATTCGAGAAATATGTTCTTTTTTCCCTCCTCCTCGAAGAACCGGTAAATTACCTGCTCTCGAGGATCAAAGTTGACCTCCTCGTTTCGAAAGACCGGATGCCCCAGACACGGGATTCTTTCGTACTCGACGCCGGCCTCTTTTGCCTGCACCTTTTTCTGCTTGAAATCGGCAGCCGCTTTTTCTGCGATCTTTTTGATTTCCACACGGCTGGCATAGGGGCTTGGAATATCAAGATGAGCGAAATACTTCAGGAGAAAACGCACCGCCATTGCGCCGTTTCCCCCGTGCATCCTCCCGATCGCCGCGAGTGTGGCGATCATCGCCGTGTTGGGGCTGTTTCCCGCAGATGCGGAGAGCTTTGCGCCCTGTGCGGAAATGGTTCCGGGCCCGTTGGTGAGGGACGCGATGAGCGTCAGCTCTGCGGCGCGCTCTTCGAAGTGACTTTCGGGGAGGTCGCCGGTCAAGTACAGTATGAGGGAGGCGGCAAACGAACGTTTTTCCATTATTTCCATGAGGGAGTACCCGTAGATGCGGGGCGTGATTCCGTCATTGGAGCTCGCATGGGATGCGTTTCTCATCGGCTGGCGTATCATCCCTTTCAGAAGATTCTGTACCTGGTCTCTGACCTGGTCCCGGTAGGGCTGAGGTATAATTCCTGGCGGGAGCGCGAGCTCGGGTGGAAGCCGTTTTCCGAGATCGCCGAGGTCCGCAAACCATGGGTTGAGAAGAATCGGTTTTGACCTGCTGAAATCTTTTTTCATTCCGAGTGTGCTCATGACGAGGGAAACCGCGCCCGGAAGGTGATGCAGGACCTCGACCCGTATTCCACGTTTCAGAGCCGCGGCGAGCTCACGGGTTTTTCTGTAGTGTTTTTCCGGGTTGAAAGGTTTGATGCCGAAATAGCCGTCGAAGGCGTCTTTTTTGACGCGGGCGCTGCTTTTGCCGCCGTCGACGACCGATCCTGTGTGGCCGAGTGAGATGCTGTACCGCTCAGCTATCTCGCCCGCTACATATACGACAATCGGCTTTGAAAATCCATCTTTTTTCATCATATCGACGGCGTCATGCTCGTACGTCCCACCCGGTTCAATATAGAGAACGATCACACTGGTGCGTTCGTCCTTTTCGGACAGAGCGAGAAAATCCTTGAGCGGTGTGAGAATGAGCCTGTCCTTGCCCGTTGAAATACCAAACCAAGTGCCGATGCCCGCAGATAGGAGGTAGCTCGAAATTGTGTTTACCATGTTGCCGGAGTTGGAGATAACGGCGGCGGACCCCGGCTTGAATGTTTCTTCCGGAGCTTCGCCGCCGACGGCGCCGATTCGTACTCGGTCTATGGTGTTTATAATTCCCAGTGTATTGCACCCGATAACATCTATAGTGCTCCGGCTACAGATCTGATGGATCTTTGCCGTCACTTCGATAGACACGTGTTCGGTGATAATATATATGGTTTCAATGATTTTCTCGCCGTGCTTGACAACCTCTTTTACCTCCCCGTATACGGCTTCGGGCGGGGAGTAGATGAGTATTTTATTGGGATGACGCTCCGACGGAGTCATGTGCAGGAGCTCATCGAAGGTGGCAAACACCGACACAGGTCCCTTCGCTGTTTCAAGTTTTTGCCCACCCTTGCCCAGAGCCCAGCCGCCGATGATATTTTCACAGTACTTCTGGCTGACCGCAGTCACAACGGATGCTTCTCTTCCGGTTATATTGGAAACCGCAACTCTGTCGCCCTTTTTCAACAGATCCGAAAGATATCGAGCTCTCATTCCTTCACCTCCTCGATGGCTTCCACTGCATTCACGAGCCGTGCTGCATACTCCGCTACCATTGTCACCGGCGTATCGGGTCCGAAAATGATATAGGGAAGCTCGAGATATTCGAGCGCCTGTTTCATGACGAGTAATCCTTTGACGAGTTTAGGTCCTCCTCTGCCGATCACGACTGGAATATGTATGCGGCCGTGGTTCTCCACATATGAAATCAGAGCGTCCGCAATTGCCTTGAATGTGACGTCGATGAGCGTGTTGTTGGCTTTGCCTCCTAAAATGAGCAGTAGTTTCGCATCGGCGAGCCGATGCTTGAAGCATATTTTCGCCGTTTTGAGCATTCGTTCGTAGGGCGGGTTGCCCCCGAAATCGGAAAGAAACATCGCGCTTCCGCCGGCGAGGTCGAGGGTTTCCGTGATAATGGTCGAGGCTCCGCCGCCGAATAGAATCGGCAGTATCTTCGTGCCGCCCAGCTCCGATGCGTGCGCCTGGCCCTGATGACTCGAGGCATCCCAGGCAGTCATCTCCTCTTCGAAGTCGGAGAGGTTTTCCGGATACTGCGGGAAAACTACTCCCGGAACTTTCGATTTGTAGTTGGCTTCATCGACGACCCCCTTGAAGTCGCAGGCAAAGGGTCTTTTGTCCGGGGTGATTCGCAGGGGATTGATCTCGGCCGTTTCCATGCCGGTCGAGATGAACAGATCCCAGAATGAAACCATTACGCGGGAGATGCCGCTGATCAGTTCTCTCGGGCAGGAGAGGGTAACGAGTATGTCGGAGGCCTGGTACGCATCGAGACCGGTGAAAATGTCTATCGGTATTGTTGCCTTTTTCTCCTCAGGGATGGACTCGATATCCGCGCCGCCTTCAAGGGAAACGGTGAATGCAGGACCGAGAAAGACCGTGCTGTAGGTGATGGCAGCGTACAGCTCGAGCCCGGAAGGGATTTTTTCGACAAGGTAGGCGGTTCGCGGCATTTTACCGTTTATCTCGAGACTCGATACCCGTTTGATTTCTTTCAATGCATCGTGGATGTTTTCGACCTCGACGACAGCACCGGCCTTTCCTCTTCCGGTAGTCAATATGTCCGGTTTTACAATCGCCTTGCCTCCCCACTCTTCAAATGCGGTTTTAATTTTTCCGATTTCCGCCGTCCCGCTCATATATCGGGGCACGGGTATACCGTACCGTCCTGCAAAATGCTCCAGAAACGTCAACTCCGTTACCGTGAAAGACATGCCGCCTCCCTGAATATGCCTCAATAGGCATTTTTATCGAGCTCCAACAGTGCAACCTTGAGATTGTTGATCGATGTCCGGTCCGGCGTAAATACAAACTCTATAACACTGGCTTCCCTGCGAGCGTGCTGCTGTACGGCCTTTTTCTGCTTCGGCGAGACGAGCACAGCATCGCACAGCCGGACTATATTTTGCAGCGTGCCGGGTGCGGGCGAGCTTGCCTCGAGGATGCGCGGAAATTTGATGTTGAGGCCTTCGAGAATTTCCCGTATAATTGCGGCAAACTGCTCACTCGTCGTTATTATGCCCACTGTGCTGTTCGGGGGAATTTTGGCGACTTTGATGAGCGTCGCTACCTCGGGCTCGATATTTATGCCGATAATCGGTTTGTCGATGCCGCCCAGATGCCCCTGCACCTCCTTTAAATGATAGAAGCTCGTTACGAATATATCGCCTGTGTTTATCTTTTGTGTTGTTTCTTCGTTTCTCTGACGCAGATCTTTGAGCAGAAGAATGACGCGGTGAATATGAGGATCGAGCTCGAGGTGCTCGGTAAAGTAGGTGAGCTGCTCAATATTACACTCTATAAAAACAAGCCTGATTTTCTGCATCATTACACGTTTTTTGCGTGTATACGCCATTGCCGCTCGTTCGAACTCGTCTATGGTGAAATCGAGTGCGAGCGCTTCTTCAAGGGAGTGTTCAATCACTTTTTCGAGCATGATTTCCCTGTTGTGCTGTTCGAGTTCGATGGATGCGGAATTAACGAATGTACCTCTGCCCACTATGCCGGTAACGATTCCTTCTTTTCCGAGCTCATTGTACGCACGGAGCACCGTATTGACGCTCACGTCGAAATCTTTTGCTACCTGCCTGATCGTGGGGAGCCGGTCGTCTTGAATATTCCCCGATCGAATTATCGATTCGAGGATTTTTTTCAGCTGGAGGTAGGAGGGAACGGTGCTGTTTTTGTCGAGTTTGTATTCCATAGTGGTATTGTATCAATACAATACAGTATATTCGTGCCAATATCAAGGGATAATTTCAATAATTTTGGGATATTTATCTTTTTATGGAGGGTTCTGTATTAAGACAATTGCAGCGGTTGCAGGTTCCTCCATTCTGTTTTTCGTTTCAACGGTACGTCAAAACCATCAGGCACGCGATACATTGGATCTTTCACGATTGACACGTTCTCTTCCCTGTTTTTTCGTCATATTGCGGCTTTTCTGAAATAGCTTGCGTTATACTATTATAGTAGTAATAATAGTGGATACCGGTTTGCAGCGAAGATGCGTACCGGAAGACCGCACCGGGGTGCGCCGAATGGCCAATAAAATCGATCTCTTGAGAAATGTTCGAATCTTTGCCCATCTTGATGAAGAAAAGCTGAAGGTTGTCGCACGGTTCAGCAGGTACTACACGTATGGGAAAAATGAGGACATATACAGGGCGGGGAGCAGGAGGGAAGAAATTTTCATTATAAAGAGCGGAGAGGTGCTCATAAGCAGGGAGGATCCAGACGGATCACGAAACGACCTTGCGAGATTTATAGCGGGAGAGAGCTTCGGCGAGCTCGAGCTTCTCGATAATACGCCGCGTGTGAATACAGCGAGTGCGGCGGAAGTCTCGCGTCTTCTCATATTTCCGATGAAAGGCGTTGAATTCACAAGCGTGCTGACCCGCCATCCGGGAATATTCGCCCTCGTGCTGCACGATCTTCTCGCCCTCATTGCGGGAAGAATCAGATCGACAAACAGGATTATCTCTGAAAAAAGCCCGTGGATTCAGGGTCTCAGGCGTCAGCTCACGACGGATAAGCTCACGGGTCTGCTGAACCGTACCTTTCTAGACGAGGATTTTCCCTCACAGCTCGAGGAATACGGTCCGGAAGCGTGTCTGCTTGTAATCAAGCCGGATAATTTCAAACAGATCAACGATACCTTCGGGCACGAGACGGGCGACCGGGTTCTTGAAATCATTGCCAAAACGATAAAGAGTGCTGTGCGCGAAGGCGATATTCCTGCGCGGTACAGGGGAGATGAGTTTTGCGTCATTCTTCCGGAGACCGATTCAAAAACCGCATATGAAATTGCGAAAAATGTGCTTGCTGCATTCGAGTCGCTTGATATCAGGCATGTAACCGGAGAGAAAATCGATACACTCACGGGGAGTGTGGGCATTTCCCGGTACCCGGGTGATGCTCCCGACTGCGATGGCCTTATCAGGACCGCATTCGAAAAGATGCGCACCGTGCAGGAGAGCGGCGGCGGCGGATTCCGGGTATAAGGCCGTGAAAAACTGGTACGTGATCGTATCAATCGTAAAAGAACCAATGTATCGCGTGCCGAATGGGTTTTTCCCGTAATTTCCAGATGCTTAAAAGGCCTTGGAAAAGGAACAGACCGTTTTCTTTTTTAAAAACAGATTTTAAAAAACCGGAGGACGCCGGTACAAAATATGGTGTTCGCCGAGGAAACGAGTTATGAGTGAAGAGAAGGGCATTTTGATTTCAGGTTCCGTGCAGGTGTGCGGTTTCAAGAAAAACGGGGACGCCGATTTTTTGAAGCAGGTCGATATATTTTCCCTGCTTACCGATGAAGAGATTTCACTCATCGACCGGCGTCTGAAACTCATCCCTGTAAAACAGGATGCAATACTGTTCAGAGAGGGTGATGAAGGCAGCGAGCTCTTTATCGTACGATCGGGCAGGGTGGTTATTACCATAGCCCTCCCGGACGGGAGCCAGCGGGACCTCAGGGAGTTTTCAACTGGGGATTTCTTCGGAGAGATGTCGATTTTTGAAAATGCGCCAAGGTCGGCGACCTGCACGGCACGGGAGCCGAGCAGCCTGTATGCTCTTCATGAACGGGATTTTTACAGGCTCATTGAAGATTCGCCTTCAACGGCAATAAAGATTATGTACCGAATGTCCCGTATAACGACCGAAAGACTGAGAAACACGAGCGAATTCCTGTCCGACCTCGTCCACTGGGGTGAAAGGGCGGCCAAGCGGGCTATTACGGATGAGCTCACCGGGGTGTACAACAGACACTTCCTTGAAAAATCGATCGAGAGCCTCTTTAAATCGGCAGAAAGCAGGAAGCGCTCCCTCTCTCTCATCATGGTTGATCTCGATCATTTCAGAGCGATAAACGAGTATTACGGCCATGAAACGGGCGACCGTGTTATTCTTGCTGTTGTGGATGTATTTAAAAGATATCTGCGAAAGCGCGACATTATCGCTCGTTACGGAGGAGATGAGTTTACGGTCGTACTGCCGCAGACCGGGCTGAAGGAAGCGGAGGAGCTTGCCTGGAAAATCTGCCGTGAAGTCGGAAAGCTTCCCATTTTAAGAAAGCTTGGAGGGCCGGTAGAAACGATTACCACAAGCCAGGGTATCGCGTCGTATCCTGAAAATGCAAGGGATATCAAAAAGCTGCGTGAAAGAGCCGATCAGGCGCTGTACCGGGCAAAGGAGAGCGGGAGAAACAGGGTGAGCACCGGCACATAACGCGAATGAGGGGTACGGGGCGGCCGCCGCATACCGGTAAAACACGGGCACACGGACCGAACACCGGGATCTATGGAGTTTTGCATTCGTTCGGCGAGCACCGGCGGCATACAGTAAAGGGGGGAAATCAGGGCCATGAACATGAAAAAGAAAACCATCGAAACCATCAGTGAAAAAAACGAGATCATCGAAAACATCATCGAAGCGATGGTTGCCCGGCAGAGTTTTCTTGTTCTCGGGCATGAGAATCCGGATGAGGACTGTATTGCGTCCATGGTCGCATTTTCTCTCCTTCTAAGCAAATTCCAAAAGGGCGCAAAGATCTGTCTGGGGAAGAAGGTGCATGAGCATTTCCAGTATCTGCTCAATATATGCAGGTACAATGCGATTCAGGTATACGATACCTGCGATATTTTTGCCGATGAATTCGATACCATCGTCATATGCGACACACCGAAGCAGTCCATGGTGGAATCGAGCCCGAAAATAAAGAAACTGTTCGGCGACAGCCGGATACTCAAGATCGAATTCGATCATCACATCGGTGCGGACAGCCGGTATATAGGCGACGGGGGGTACTGCCTTGTTACCGAAGCCACATCTGCAAGCGAGCTCGTTGGACATCTGGCACTGAAGCTCAGGGGAAAAAAGGAGCTGCTTGCCGAGTACCAGATTGAGGACCCTTTCACCCGGAACCTGGTCCTGGCAATTCTCTCCGGCATTATCGGAGACACAAATATGGGTCAGTTCTTGAAATCGAGGCGGGAGCGACGGTATTACCGCCTGTTTAGCTCGATGCTCAACGAGATGCTCGCTGAGGCCACGGTAAAGGAAACGAACTTCAAAAGCATCGGTGAGGTGTATACCGAACTCCAGAGACTATCCAGCAGGGAGGAAACCTGCTTCAGCTATTTCAACGATAAAAAACAGTTTTACGGTTCGGTCGGGTACGTGGCCCTCGATGAGAAGGACATGGTTTACCTTTTTTCAATATGCGATGAGGAAACGGTGGTAACCGTTGCGAGAGCCATTGCAAACGATCTTGCCGAGGAGAGCGGCGTATTCAGCCTGGTTGCATACTACGACAATCCCGCGCAATCCGATCTCATACAGTTCAGGGTACGGAGAAGCCAGGGTTTCAGGAGTTATGATCTCAGGAATGTGCTTCAGACTTTCGACATAGAAAACGGAGGCGGGCATGAGGGGGCAATCGGTTTTCGCTTGCCGCGGAAACTCGTTGCAGATTACGGCGCGTATGTAAAAAAGCTCATAGCAGGGCTCGAAAAAGCGGCCGGCACCAGGGCTGTGTGAAACCCGTTTTTCGAACTTGTATATTGACAGCGGCGTGAAAAGTAGTAGTATGTATGTTCAAGAATATACCGGCGTGGGGAATCCTGGTTGCGCTTTTGACCGGAAGCTACTACCTCGCCTTCGTGTTTTCTGCAGCCGGGTGCGTAGTCGGTATCGGTTTTTTTCTTTCGCTCGGCCGTTCAAGGCAGGCCCTTCACGACCGTGTTTCACATACAGCGGTATATGCAGTTTCAAGAACCAGCCGTTGAGCGAAACAATGCCTCAGGTGGACGGTATATTTTCCGTTTCAGGCAGAAAATTTACACGCTCGGGTTATATCAGCTCCACGAAATTTGTTGTACGCGTCTTATGATGGGGCTTGTTGACAGGCGGCCGAAAAGGCGGTCTGTCTCACCGACGTCCGACCGCGTGCGGCGGGACACGGCGGGCTCCACTCGGCAGACCCTGGGCAGACTGAACAAATCGAAGTATTACACCGGCTGCACAGAGCATTCGAACCACAAAACAGGACTATAAGAATGGATGAAAGAAAACTGAAAAGTTTCGAGCGTGAGCTCAAAAGAAGCGTAAAAGGGGAGGTATGCTTCGATCCCGTTACTCTCGGCATCTACGCCACGGACGCGAGCATCTACCAGCTCACACCGGTTGCGGTTGTCGAACCGCTTGACGGGGAAGATGTATTGAAAGCGGTGAATGCTGCAGCGAGGCACGGGGTGAGCATACTGCCGCGTGGAGGCGGAACGAGCCTGAACGGACAGGGATGCGGGCATTCGATGATTCTTGATTTTACCCGGTACATGAGCGGCATCCTCGAATTGAATCCGGTCGAGAAACGCGTCCGTGTACAGCCCGGAATTGTGCTGGATGTTCTCAATGCGAAGCTCGCAGCCCACGGCCTCCAGTTCGCTCCGGACCCGGCAACATCGAGCAGGGCCACCATCGGAGGCATGATAGGAAACAACTCGGCAGGAACGAAGAGCCTGCTGTACGGTATGACGCGCGATCATGTTCTGTCATGCCGTTTTCTGCTTGCAGACGGGACCGTGCTCGAGCTCGATGAGCACTCCATTACGGAGTGCCGAAAAAAATCGGAAGGGGATGGAACCGGTTTACGCGAAGCGGAGATCTACAGGGAATTCCGGAAAATCATCGATGAAAATCGAGACGAAATCACCAGACGCTTTCCGAAAATCATGCGCCGCGTCCAGGGCTACGGCCTCGATGCGTTTACCTCCTCCGACCGCTTTAACCTCAGCAGGCTCGTGATCGGCAGCGAGGGAACGCTGGGCACGATACTCGACAGCACGCTGAAACTCGTTCCTCTGCCGAAGGCGAAGGTGCTCTGTGCTGTGCACTTTTCCGACCTGCTGGAGGCGATTCGTACCGTATCGCCCATACTCGGCCATAATCCTTCGGCGGTGGAGATCATGGACGAGGAAATTATTCTCCGTGCACGAATGAACCTGAGTATACGTCCGCTTACCAGTTTTATAGATGGCGATCCGAAAGCGGTTCTTATAGTGGAATTTTTCGGTGAGACTGTCGATGAAGCGGCCCAAAAGGCGCAAGATCTCGCGGGTGACCTTAAAAAACAGCGACTCGGGTACAGCCGGCCGGTTATAATCGAGTCCGCCGAGCAGGCAAAGGTATGGGCGGTGCGGAAGCACGGGCTGGGGTTGATGCTCGGTATGAAGGGGGACAGAAAGCCGCTGCCTATCGTCGAGGACTGTGCCGTACCGATCGAGGTGCTGCCCGATTATGTCGACAAGATGCTGAAGTTCTGTAAAAAGCGCGATATTCCCGTTGCCATGTATGCGCACGCAAGTGTGGGAGTTATTCATGTCCGCCCGGCCCTGAACCTGAAAGACCGTACAGATATCGAATATATGAAGGCTCTCGCGGAGTACGCGTTCGGGCTGGTCAGGGAGTATGGGGGATCTCTGAGCGGAGAGCACGGCGACGGCAGGGTGAGAAGCCCGTTTCTCAAGAATTTTTTCGGAAACCGTATATACGATGCATTCCGGCGGACAAAGAAGCTTTTTGATCCTGAGGGGCTCATGAATCCCGGCGTCATCGTAGACCCGGAACCCATGGATATGAATCTGCGATACGGGGAAGAGTATAAAACACCCGACGGCCCTACCGTCTTTCACTTTCGCGAGGACGGCTCCTTTGCCGCTGCGGTTGAGATGTGTACGGGCGTGGGCGACTGCCGCCAGCGGCTGTCCGGAGCCATGTGCCCGAGCTACAGGACCGCGTTCCAGGAGGCGCACTCGACACGCGGGTATGCCAATGCGCTTCGTCTCTCTATGACGGGGCAGCTCGGACCGGAGGGAATGACCGACAGGCGCCTGTTCGAACTGCTTGATCATTGCCTCTCATGCAAGGCATGCAAGTCCGAATGTCCGAGCAATGTCGACATGACGAGACTGAAGGCGGAATTCTTAAATTTCTATTTTGCCGGTCGCAGGACACCCTCTCGCGTGAAGATCATGCAGAATGCCGTACGTCGTGCTGAAAGGTTTTCCGGACCTTCGGCTCCATTGGTGAACGTGCTGCGAAGAACCTGGTCCGTCAGGCAGACGCTTGCGATTTTTTCGGGGATAGACGCGAGACGTCGGCTTCCGGCGTATGCACGCATACCTTTTGAATCCTGGTTTTCTGCCAGGAACGCTCCAGGCGATAATCGCAGGAAAGTCGTGCTCTTCTGCGACTGTATGACGAACTACTATCAATCAGGGGTCGGAAGATCGACCGTCGAGCTGTTGGAATCCTGCGGGTACGAGGTTCTGCTCGCCCGGGCAGGCTGCTGCCAGCGGCCGAAGATCGACGCGGGGTATCTGCGGGAGGCGAAGGAGGAGGGGGAAAAGACGCTTCGTACGCTCGACGGTTTTATACGGAAGGGGATGAGGGTCGTCGTGTGCGAGCCGTGCTGCTGGTCGGCGCTCACAGACGACCTTCCCGATCTCATCGATGATGAGACGCTGGGCGCCCGCATAAAACAAAACGTTATGATGATCGATGATTTTATAGCCGATGAAATCAAAAGCGGCGCTCTCTCCTGCGGGTTTGCTTCGCCGTTTGAATCGGTCATTATTCATATGCACAGTCATAGACAGGCGCTTTCAGGATCCGGGTCCATGAAGCACGTGCTCGATCTGGCGCCCGGTATGAACGCCGAGCTGCTCGATGCAGGCTGCTGCGGCAATGTGGGATTTTACGGGTACGCACGCCGACATCGCGGCATGTCGATGAAGATCGGCGAGGAAAGGCTTTTTTCGGCAATTCGAAGCAGGCGGCCCGAAACGGCGGTTGTGGCATGCGGGTTCGACTGTCGCACCCAGATAGCCGATGCAACCGGTGTTGCTGCCGTGCACTGGGTCGATACGATACGAGGGATTGCGATACAAAAGTAGCGCTGTACAAGTACCGTTATTTGTAGATCAAAGACTGCGAAAACCGTTCGGAATGTATAATGTATAATGAACGCACCGCTTATAAAAATGCATATCCGGCGTTTTTCAGGGCTGAAACCGCTCTTTTCACATTGAGGTTCTTTACGAAAATATAGTCCGTATCGTAGGTCGAAACCGCAAAGATACTGATTCTGTATGCGGATAAAATCTGTGATATACGGGCCAGGACTCCAACCTCGCCCAGGTCGATCGGCCCGACGATTTTAATACCCGCCCAACCCGCATCGCACAAGCTTCCCCTTAGATTCAGCGACGCGGGACATACAACTGAAAGCTCCTCACCGGTTTTGCATGCTGCGAAGAAGCCGCTTTTATAAACGTCTCTCGGAATATGTGCGGACGGCTGGAAGCGGTGAATAGAAAATAAACCGTCGAGGAGCTTCAGGGCAATTTCAGCCATTAAGCACCTCCTGGTTTCATACGTGAGACGTGCCGTCGTCTTCGGATTATCCGCACTGTTCTTCTCCACCAGCTGAAAATATATTACCATTATGCATGTTGCAAAGTATAAAAAGGGTACGTTTTACCTCTCGACATGTCGATATTTCGATTTCAGGGGATTCGCCAGCATCATCGATACCATTTACGGATGGTGTGCGACGACCGGCAGCCCCTGGCATGAAAAACTGTTCGAGCTTGTGATCGGATGGGAGGGTATGGTATGAGCCTGCTCGGCCTCGATATCGGAACAACTGGAGCCAAGGCGGTTGTCTTCAAAGAGAATGGGCGGGTCATCGGGAAAAGCTACAGGGAGTATCCGCTGTATGTTCCGTCTTCGGATCAGTGCGAGGTCGACCCCGACGAGGTGTGGGAGGCGGCCCGGCAGGTGATGCAGGTAGCCGTTGAACAGGCAGGTGGTAAAGATCACCTAAAAGCAGTCGGAATTTCAACACTCGGGGATTCCGTTACGCCGATTGATAAGAACGGTAATGTCCTCGCCAGAACCATTATCGGTGCTGCCGACAGACGCGCGGTGAAACAGTCCGGCCGGATTGCGGGAAGCTTTACAAGGAAGACGCTTTTCGAAAAAACAGGTGCGCCGCTTCACGCATTCTGCATGATTCCAAAGATCAAGTGGCTGCAGGAGAACAGGCCCGATGTATTTGAAAAAACCTGGAAGTTCGCAGGCTGGCAGGAGCTCGTCCATCTGAAGATGGGCCTGGATGGGGCAATGGATTATTCGCTTGCGAGCCATACGATGTTGATGGATATACGGAAAAAGCGTTATTTCAAAGAGCTCTTGCAGACCTGCGGCCTGAGTACCGATTATTTTTTTCCGCTGGCATCATCGTACAGTATAGTCGGGAGGCTTACAAAAGTACGAGCACGGATGTTCGGCCTTGCTCCGGGAATTCCGGTGGTCGCAGGCGGTTTTGATCAGTGCTGTTCCGCGCTCGGCGCGGGACTGCTCGACACCAGAAAGGCGGCGCTGTCAGTCGGTACACTCGAGGGTATTACCGCCGTAGCCGATACATACAGCCCGGACCCTGCCCTGCTCGAGGGCAATCACGGGCTCGGCTTTTACGTGTTGGACGGTCTCTACAGTACGCTTGCCTACGTCACAACTTCGGGTGCTGTTCTCCGATGGTATCGGGATACCCTCGGGGCCGTAGAGGTGCGGACCGCGAAATCGCGGGGCAAAAACCCTTATGAAATAATGATAGACTCGACACCCGACCGGCCGTCCGGAGTTTTCGTTTTGCCCTATTTTGCCGGTTCGGGGACTCCTAGGCTTGACCCGAAACAGCGGGGAAGTATATTCGGCCTGACGCTCGATACGGACCGTTCTGAAATCATAAAGGGAATGCTCGACTGTATTTGCTATGAGGTCAGGATCAACCTGGAATCGCTCGCTTCTGCGGGATTTCGAATAAGAAAGCTTCGGGCGATAGGGGGAGGAGCTGAATCCGGCCGCTGGATGCAGCTCAAGGCGGATATCACGGGAATACCGGTTGAAACGACCGATGTGACTGAAGCGGGGTGTCTGGGAGCGGCATTTCTTGCCGGACTGGGAACGGGGGTGTACTCGGAACCCGAAGACATCCTGGAGATAACGAAGCTTGCTCATGTGTATGAGCCGCGAAAGTCGTTCAAAAGAAACTACGATGAAGTCTATCAAAAGTACAGGGAGCTGTGCACACGTGTTGAAGGACTCGTTCTGGATTGAGGGGCTGCAGTTTCGGTTTTCCGACGATACATTAAACCCCGGTACGGCTGATTTTTTCGGTCGAGTTTCGTCTTGGATATTTACTTTACATTTCTAAATAATTTTAAAAGGTACTTCCCCATATTCGGCTGCTTGCGGCTTACCCCGCTTCTGAGTAACGTCGGAAGAATTACTTCAAGGCATAGCGTACCCCCGGCAGTGTACTCGGCTGCACAACTGTCTGTGTTCCCTATATTTAAAATAATTGAAATAGTGTGTATGAAGAGCGTGATAAGGCGATATAGGCTGTTATTTTTTCGGCACTTTCAGATAGCTGTGGATAATCGGTTATCACCATAAAAAACTTGGGTGTCGAGCGGTATTATCATGCGCGGGGCTTCGGTAAAATCGAGAGGCTTTATGTGTCCCCGGACAAAAGCACCTCGTCGGTCTCGAAGGTCTTGTGACGTATCTCGTGAAACTTCTTTATCAGTTTTTCGACGGTCAGACTTTCTTTTTCCTTTCCTTCCACATCTAGAATGATTTCTCCGCTGTCCATCATGAGGAGGCGGTTGCCGTAGGCGATGGCCTGGCCCATGTTGTGGGTTATCATCATGGTAGTCAATTTATACTCTCGTATGAACCTGGTGGTAAGGCCGAGCACGATCTGGGCATTCTTGGGATCGAGAGCTGCGGTGTGCTCGTCCAGGAGTATCAGCTCGGGCTTGGAGAGCACCATCATGAGCAGGGTAAGCGCCTGCCTCTGTCCGCCTGAGAGGAGCATCACGTTTTCCTTCATCCTCTCCTCGAGCTTCATCTCGAGCTGGACGAGCTGCTGTTTGAAGTATTCTCTCATTCTATGGTTGAGACTGATCCTCAGTCCCTTGAATCCCTTTTTGTAGCAGATCATCATGTTGTGCTCAAGGCTCATGTTCGAAGCGGTTCCAAGAAGGGGGTCCTGGAAGATGCGTCCGATATACTTTGCACGTTTGTATTCCGGGTGACGGGTGACATTCTGGTCTCTGACGAATATCTTTCCCTCTGTTGGGGGAAAGGTCCCCGTAATGAGGTTGAAAAGGGTCGTCTTTCCCGCTCCATTGCTTCCGATGATGGTGATGAAGTCACCGTCCCGCACGTGGAGAGAGATGTTCCTGAGCGCAATCGTTTCGTTCGGGGTTCCCTCATTGAATACCTTCGTTACCTTGCGCAGTCTGATCATAAGAATGTCCGCTTCTTTACCCTGATGCTCCTGAACTTGGTAAGCACCAGAGACAGAATAATAAGCACGCCGGTGATGAGCTTGAGATCATTGGGAGTCATATGTATGTAATATCCGTAGTATCGTCCGGCGTACATGATTCCCTTGAAAAGTATCGATCCGAGAATTGCCCGCAAGCCGAGCAGGCTTATCCTGTTTGAGCGTATGAGAAATTCCCCGATCATAACGGAGGCGAGACCCGAAATAATAATTCCCTGACCGAGACTGATGTCGGCAAACCCCTGGTACTGCGCTGCAAAGGCGCCGGAAATTGCAACGAGGCCGTTCGATATGCCGACGCCGATTATCTTGAGAATCTCAGGGTTGGCTCCCTGCGAAACGACCATCTGCTCGTTGTTACCGAGGGCACCCAGGGTGAGCCCGAGATCGGTATGGAAAAAAAGAATAAAGAGCCCCATGATAACGGCGGTAACGATGATAAAGAAGATGAGCACGGCATACTCGTTCGGTATCCCGCCTCCCGCCATTGCAATTACTTTTGTAAGTATCGTTTCCTTCTTGAGCAGGGGAAGGTTCGCCTTGTTGCCGAGGACCCGGATGTTTATCGAGTAGAGCATCGTCATGGTAAGTATGCCGGCAAGGAGGCTCGGGATTTTCAGCTTGTTGTGTATAACAGCGGTTACCACGCCGGCAAGCACCCCTCCCCCGAGCGAGATGAAGAGAGCGAGCCAGAGGTTGGAACCGTTCGTGATGAGAATGGCCATGATGGCCGCACCGAGGGGGAAAGAACCGTCAACGGTTAGATCGGGAAAGTCCAATATTCTGAAGGTGATAAATACCCCCAGCGATACGATCCCGTATATGAGACCTTCTACGAGTATGCCTTCAATCATGAGAATGCCTTCAGCTCAACCGGAGCGGGAGATTAGACGGAGTTATTCAACCGTTTTCGTCCCGCAACTGCCGCTTGACGGCGGCATTATCGAAGCCCACCGCTGGTACAAAACGGCGGGTTTTTATCGGTACAAAATAATTGTATCCGGTTGCGGTTGGCCCGCGCAGTCCTTACTTCGTTATGAGTTTTCCATTCTCGACAATTTTACTTGCGCTGTCTATTGTCTTCTGGTCGAAGCTGAGTCCGAGTTTTTTCGCCACATCGAGATTGATCAGCAGGTCGATATCGGACGGGTCTGTCATAAATCGAGTGGGAATATCCTCTGGCTTTGCACCTTCCAGCAGGTCGGCGATAAGCCGTCCGGTTGCACGTCCCATTTTATAGTAATCGAATCCCCATGCTGCAAGCACGTCGAACTTTTCTGCGGAGCTCGGGTCTGCCGACATAACCGGTACACTGTTTTCAAGTGCGACCTCGGTGAGAGCCGCAAGAGCTGAAACAACGGTATTGTCGGTGCTCACGTAGATCCCGTCAA
This sequence comes from uncultured Spirochaetota bacterium, assembly GCA_964521865.1. GTDB lineage: Bacteria > Spirochaetota > B62-G9 > B62-G9 > DRHN01 > CAYSRJ01. Next base: position 106,901 of record CAZFTJ010000009.1, read on the forward strand.
CCCTGTTGATGATTGACTGTGTCGCCTGCTTCACTTCGGAAGAGTTGGTGACCGTTGCTTCGACAAACTCAATGCCGAGCGCATCGCATGCCTCTTTTGCCATACCGGCCAGCCGTACCGCGTTGGCTTCACTGCTGCTGTACACATGACCGAGCCTTTTTATCTTTTTGATCCTGTTGAGGAATTCGATCTGATCACGGACCGGAGTCATGTCCGATACACCGGTGATGTTCTTTCCGCCCTTGTCGAAAGAGTCCACTAGTCCTGCATCGACCGGGTCGGTGACCGCGGAATACACGACGGTTATATTATCAAGCGCGTTCGCGAGCGCCTGGGCGGTTGGTGTTGCGATCCCGACTGCAATTCTTACGTGCTCGGATTTGAACTTATTGGCTATCGATGCCGCGGTGCTCACTTCACCGTTTGCATTCTGCAGGTCGTATTCGAGATCGTAACCCATGTCCTTGAGCTGATCCTGTATGCCCTGCTCGACCGCATCGAGGGCCGGATGGGAGACGATTTTGGAGATACCGATGATGTCTTTTTTTACCTCCTTCTTCTCACCGCTTGCAAAGACCGAGGTGGCTGTAACAAGAGCAAAGACTGCAACAATAATCATTGTTTTTTTCATATACCGCTCCTTGTCTATGATTTTAAAAATGCCGGCATACCCAGCCGGGTTTGATTTGAAATGATTTTAAGCTATGCCCAAGCAGGCATGTGTCTGGCTTCACATTTTAAGATTGAATGCCCACAGGCCTATTATCCGGACACTTCGCTTCCGGATAATGCCGCCGGTGCAAGCACCAGGATTTGTTACACGACGCTTCGCGCCGTATAACAAATCCAGTTGAGCGGACATAACCCCCGATTACGTGTCGCGGAGAACATGCCGCTTACCGGCGGCATTATTTGTTACCGGAAGTACTGCAAATAACAGTATAATTGACATAGAATAAATTCAAGCGAAGTAAATGTCAATGGAATTAATGGCAGCAGGCCTCCGGGAATCGGAGTATGCATTGTATATCACACGTGGAGGTTGTTATGGATAGTCTTAAAGAAGGGGTGATCGCATTCCTGCAGGATAATGGGATGTATCATGAGAATATCGATATGGATAACTGCTGCGCCAGCTTTATCGATGAAATGGAAAGGGGGCTTTCACGAATGCCCGGGAGTCTCCAGATGATTCCCACCTATATCGAGGCTGAAAAAGAAATTCCTTTGAACGAACCGGTCATTGCGCTCGATGCAGGGGGAACGAATTTCAGAGTTGCGACGGTCCATTTTAACGGAAACAGACAGCCCGTTGTCGAAGGATTCAAAAAGTTCAGAATGCCCGGCGTTGAGTCGGAAATCGGTAAAAAAGAGTTTTTTCAGATAATTGTGGAGTATATGCGGGGAGTTTTGGGTTCGAGCAAGAAAATCGGCTTCTGTTTCTCCTATCCGGCCGAGATTCTTTCAAACGGGGATGGAAGGCTTATTCATTTTACGAAGGAGGTAAAAGCACGGGAGGTGATCGGCGAGCGTATCGGAGAGAATCTTCTGGGTGAATTGAGACGCCGGGGATACCCCGATGACCTGCACCTCGTACTGTTGAACGACAGCACTGCAACCTTGCTTGCCGGCAAATCAGCGACGGCGGGCAGAGGCTTCGACAGCTATGTCGGATTTATTCTCGGTACGGGAACAAACAGCTGTTACATAGAAAACAACCGAAATATTGCAAAGGTCCGCGGTCTCGATCCGCTTGGGAATCAGATAATCAACGTCGAGTCCGGCGGTTTCGGCAGGGGGCCGCGGGGCCGAATCGATCTCGAGTTTGACAGAACAACGACTGATCCGGGCCGTTCTCCCTTCGAGAAGATGATATCGGGCGCCTATTTCGGTGCGCTCTGTCTGTATACCGTTCGTGCTGCTGCTGAAAAGGGTCTTTTTTCCAGGGCATTCTCTTCGGAGATCCGGCAGATTCCCGTATTGACGACGGCTGATATCAATGAGTTTCTCCTTCGTTCCTACGACACAGCGACCGTTCTGGGTGGTGTAATTCGTCATGGGACAGACAGAGTATCGGTGTTTTATCTTATCGATCAACTGATCGAACGGGCGGCCAGACTGACGGCAATCAATCTTTCTTCGGTTGTTTTAAAGGGGGGAAGCGGGAAAAATCCGTGCCGTCCGGTCTGTATTACGGCGGATGGTTCGATGTTCCACGGACTTGTCACTCTCAAAGAGAGAGTGAATTGTTTAATGCGCCGGTTTCTTGTTGAAAAGAAAAATCGGTTCTATGAGTTTACACAGAGCGACAACGCTTCGCTGATCGGGGCTGCGATCGCCGGCCTCACCAATTGATGTGCACCGATTTTTTATCGGTATGCCCGGTATTTCGGCGAAGCGGGGAATGACAAAGCTCCCGAATCATCCCGAATACGCACGCTCGAATATTGCCACCACATCGAATTTTTCCATTTTAACGGGTGTCTCGTCAAAAAGGCCGCCCATTGTATAGTACGCATTTTCGGCAAGCTTCGTAAAATCCTCTTTCCTTACGCCGAGAGCGGCCAGTGAGTCTTTTTCGAGTCCCGCGTTTCGTATCAGCTTTTTCAATCCGTCAATGAAGGCAAAGGCCTTTTTTTCCCCCGGAAGATTCTGCACATCCTCACCCATGGCGGCAGCCATATCGGCGAATCGTGCGGGATTGCGTTCGGCAATCCATGAAAAATAGGCAACTGAAAGGGCGGTGAGCCCGGCACCGTGCGGGACATCGGGGTAATATGCGCTTACCGCATGCTCGAGGGAATGGTGCGAGATGCATGAGGATAGAGACTCACATATCCCCGCTTCGGTATTCGCCCACGCAATTCTGGTACGTGCTTCGAGGTTCTCCGGGTTTTTAACTGCAGCGGGCAGGTTTCGCGTAATAAGCCCGATGGCTTCGAGTGCCAGGCGATCGCTTGCCGGCTGATGGGAAAGGGCGAGATACGCCTCGACCGAATGGAAAAAGGCGTCCATTCCCGTATAGCCCGTCGTTTTCGGGGGAACGCTGGTCATGAGCTCGGGATCGACTATCGAAAGTGCGGGAAAGGTATAGTCGTTTCCCCACCCGATTTTTTCGTTTGTTTCACTTTTTGTAATTACGGTCCAAGGGTCGGCTTCCGTACCGGTTCCTGCGGTTGTGGTGACGGCGACAATCGGGAGCGCCCCGTATGCCACTTCTTTTCCGCCGCCGCTTCCCGCCTTCAGGTAATCCCAGTACGCTCCGGGATTTTTTGCCATAACCGCAATGCTCTTCGAGGAATCGATCGTACTTCCTCCGCCGAGCCCGAGAATGAAATCGCATTTCTGTTCCCGCGCAACCGCCGCCCCTTCATCCACATGGTCAGATACCGGATTCGGAAGAATTTTATCGTATACAACCGTCTCCGCACCGTTTTGTCCGAGATAATCGAGCACCCGGTCGAGGTAGCCGTGCTTCTTCATCGCACCGGTGCGGCCGATAACAACGAGGGCTTTTTTTCCCGGAAGATGCGGAGTCGTGGAGAGCTCCTTCAGGGTTCCGGGGCCGAACAGTATCCGCGTCGGCATAAAGTAATTGAATTGCATGCTCCCTCCTCATGTCATATAAAAAAATGGTATGTATAACAATCTGTGCAAAATCAACCGATACGTACGAAATCGTTGTATCTCTTCTCCTCTCCGATGGTCGTGTCTTCTCCATGTCCCGTATAGACCCTTGTTTCATCCGGAAGAGTGTAGAGTCTGGTCAGTATGCTTTTCCGCAATTCGGGGAGAGAACCTGTCGGGAGGTCGGTTCTGCCCACCGAGTGGTAAAACAGGGTATCGCCTGCAAAAAGATTCTTTCCTGCCCTGATGCAGATGCTCCCAACGGTATGCCCCGGTGTGCGCAGGATATCGAATATCTGATTATCGAATTCGATACGCTCTCCGTCGTGAAGGAGAATATCGGGCGCCATTGAGATGAACGGCGATCCGACCATTATCGAGAGATTCAGATGAGGGTTGAAGAGCATCTGATGATCCCCTTCACTGATCATCAATTTTGTGTCGTAGTGCGCTTTTAGTATGTTGTTACCCGCGATATGATCGTAATGACCGTGTGTATTGATAATATAGACCAGTTTTCTCTTCCCAATCAGCGGAATGATGAGCTCCGTGTTGCCGCCGGGATCGATAACGACGGCCTCGTTTTGGTTTCTCAGTACGTAACAGTTTGCCGAAAGAATGCCGACGGTTCGCATGATGATTTCCATACTTTTGCCACCTCTGCCGGACTGTCTGATTTTTTTTGCCGCCTTCCCCGCCGGTATATAGACGGGTTTTACGCGCGAATTTTGTCTCTTGAGTTGAGGATGAGGGTAACAGGTCCACTGTTGACAAGCCGCACATCCATCATCGCCCCGAACTTACCTTCCAGTACGGGAACGTGAAACGTTTTGAGTTCTTCTATAAGATTCCTGTACAGAGATTCCGCTTTTTCCGGAACTGCGGCGTTCGTAAAAGAGGGTCTTCTGCCCTTCCTCGTATCCCCGAGGAGGGTGAACTGAGAAACAACGAGCATCTCGCCGCCTATATCGATAAGTGATCGGTTGAGGTTTCCATTTTCATCACCGAAAATACGGAGGTTTACCACCTTTCGGGCGATGTAGCGGATGTCCTCTTTACAGTCTCCCGCTGCAATGCCTGCAAGAAAAAGTATACCGGTTCCGATCCTGGAAATCGGTCTGTTATCAATGATGATCTCCGCCTCCCTAACGCGCTGAACAAGACCGATCATTGTGTATGCCGTCCCTCTTCGAAAAGTACGCGATACGCGACGTCCCCGGTGGATAGATGCGATTACCCGCTTATTTTTCTTTCGCCTCTTCTTCCTTCCTCATGGCCGTTGCCTTGATAACGTCTTCTGCAATCTTGCCGCTGATCGGATCGTAATGTGAAAATTCCATTTCAAAGGACCCTGTGCCTGAAGTCATCGACCTGAGCTCTATGGAGTATTTGAGAAGCTCTGCCTGGGGAACCTTTACACGGATAAGCTGTATCCCGCCGCCGATGTTGTCCATCCCCAACACTCTTCCCCTCTTCGAATTCAGATCGCTCATTATGTCACCGGTGTACTGGTCGTCGACATACACCCTGAGGTCCATTACGGGTTCAAGCAGTGTGGGTTTTGCTTTCTCCATCGCCAGTTTGAATGCCTGCCTCCCCGCAATCTTGAATGCAAGCTCCGAAGAGTCCACCTCGTGATAGGATCCGAATACAAGGCTTACCCGAACATCGACGACGGGGAATCCGGAAACGACGCCCGCCTCCAGGGCCTCTCGCACGCCTTTTTCAACACCGGGTATATACCCTTTCGGTATCGCGCCGCCGACGACCTTGTCCACAAACTCGAATCCCTCGCCTCTGGGCAGGGGTTCGATTTCCAGAAAAACCTGGCCGTACTGGCCGTGACCGCCTGACTGTTTTTTGTGCTTGTAATCGGCCTTTGCCGGCGCCTGAATGGTTTCTCTGTAGGCGATGAGCGGTGTCGACGTTATATAGTTGATACCGTTTTTTTCCTTGAGACGGGAGAGAATTATGTTGAACTGGAGCTCGCCCATGCCCGAGATGACCGTCTGTTTCGTCTCTTTGTTGTACTGGACATGAAATGCGATATCTTCCTCTGCAGCCCTCTGCAGAAGAGAGCTCAGCTTGTCCTCCTCTTTTTTGTTTTCCGCCTTTATGGCAACGCTGTGAACCGGGCTCGGGAAGGCCATTTCCGGAAGTATCACCGGTTTTGCATGGGATGCGAGTGTGTCGCCGGTTTCCGCAAGCGGCATCTTGGTCAGCACAACAATATCACCTTCCTCTGCATCCCGGTCGAGAGGCTTCTGTGTTTTACCGAACGGTATTCCGAGCTTTGATACCTTCTCTTTTTTATCACGCGTGGCGTTGTATACCTCCTCTTCAGAGTGGAGGGTTCCGCTCAGAACACGGAGCAGGGATATTTTTCCCGCAAACTGGTCGATAATGGTCTTGAAGACGATCCCGCAAAACTGCTCGTCTTTCGACCTTTTGAGCATCACCTCTTTTGAAGTATCGGACCTGTCGAGAGCGGAGATCGTTTCTTTATAGTTTGACAGCGGCGCAAGCTGCGCGAGTATGGCGAGCGCTTCGTAGATTCCCCTGTTCATTGAACATGAGGCGAAGAGTACGGGAACAACCTCCCTTTTCTGAACCATTTCTCTCAGCCCATGCCTGGTTTCTTCTTCTGAAAGGCTCTCCCCCTCAAGGTATTTTTCCGTAAGCTCGTCAGTGGATTCCGCCGCCGTTTCCACGAGCTCGTTTCTCAGGTCTTCGCATTCCTTTTTGAGATCCGGGGGGATCTCCTGCTCCTTTCCTCTTTTTTCGCTGCCTGTATACACGCAGGCTTTCATTTTAATAAGATCGACGACGCCGGAAAAGCCGTTTTCCTGTCCAATCGGCAGTTCTGCGAGCAGTAATTTTGTTTTGAAGTTTTCAGCAATATTCTCAACGACCCTCCTGTAATCGGCGCGTTCCTTGTCCATCTTGTTGATCAGTATCATCACAGGCATCTGCATGGTGAGAGCCCTGTTCCAGATCTTGGTCGTCTCGATTTCAACGCCGTTTACGGCATCAATGAGCATGAGCATAGAGTCGACACCGTAAAAGGAGGATACAACCTCACCGACAAAATCCGCAGATCCCGGTGTGTCGATAATATTTACCACAGCATCACCGTGATTTAAAGAAAAGACGGTGGATTTTATCGATATCTTCCTCTTGATTTCCTCTTCTTCATAGTCACTGAACGATTTTCCTTCATCGACCCTACCAAGCGCGTCCACAGAACCGGTAACGTGAAGAAGGTTGTCCAGAAATGTCGTCTTGCCGACAGAAGTATGACCGGTAAGCGCGATATTTAGTTTTTTCATACGATCCTCCGTCTTGTGTGCTGTACGCTCACTATACTCATGCCGATGCGGGGACGTCAAGCCTTTTGTCCGTTCCACGCATCTTACTGATATTGCTATTTTAATTGACGGGTATTATTTTGTATGTACCGATATCTGGAGGATGTGAATAGATATGAAAAGCTCCTCACTGCGTTTTACCGTTCTCATTCCGGCCGCCTTCGGAATGCTCCTGCTCCTTTCAAACTGCACTGCTAAATCCGTCAGGGAAACGCAACCTGTGCAGGATGTTGAAAGCAAGATACTGGAAGAGTTCGACAGCTACAGGCAGAGCGGAAAATTCTACGATGCGGCCCGAAGTTATATCGAGTTTATCGACTGCTGCAATGATGAGAGAAAATCTCGTCTCATCAGTGAGCTTGCGGATCTCTACAATGAGAAGATCGCCGCTTCTGAGAAGGAAGGAAGCAGGCTTGAATCTGTTGAGTATACATTTTCCTATATCAATCTCATGACTGGCCAAATCTCGGATAAAGAGATCAAACGGCTCGGGAAACAGCTTGACGGGTATATAGAAGACTATTTGCACTCTGAGTTGAACAACCTCGGAGAATTGCAGAAAGCTTCGGTTCTGCTCTCGCTCTACCGGTTTTCCCGGAACAGGAATATACTCCGCGAACTGGTCGAGCTGTTTATTTCGCGCGGGAATTACGTCCTTGCGAAAAAATACCTCACAGAATATGCTGGTCTGCTTTCGGAGGAACAGAAGAGTGCGAAGGGACCGTACCGGACTCTTGAAGAAGAGCTCTCCGCCCTGAAGAGTGAATCCGAATCGGGTAGAGAACCCGGACGTAATGCGATCGAAGAAACGGTGAAGAGCAGTGTAAAAATAGTGGTGGATAGGGGAATAAAGACAAAGGGGGGGGTCGGAATGCCCGATCAGGCTCTCGGTACCGGCATTGTTATTGACGAAAGAGGCTACATTCTCACGAATTACCATATTATCGAATCGAGTGTGGACCCCACGTATGAAGGCTACTCGAGAATTTATATCTATCCGGGAATGGATGAAACCGCCAAGTTTGTGGCAAAGGTGATCGGGTATGACCGGGTTTTTGATCTTGCCCTCCTGAAAATCGAGAAAAAGACGGAAAGCAGGATCCTTATCGGTGATTCGGATGCGCTCGTCCAGGGGGAGAAGGTGGTTGCAATCGGGAATCCGGTCGGCCTTACGAACACCGTAACTTCGGGTGTCGTCAGCTCCGTTGATCGGCCTTTCCTGCAAATCGGGGGAATTATACAGATAGATGCAGCCCTCAATCCGGGCAACAGCGGAGGTGCGCTGATAAACGGAGACGGCTATCTTGTCGGCGTTGCCTTTGCAGGCCTTGAAAATTTTGAGAACCTCAATTTCGCTATCCCTTCAGAACATATTCTCAGTATTCTTCACAGACTGTACGACGGCGGTGAGGTGGAGAGAAGCTGGATCGGCAGCTCCCTCAGCGAGGATTCGGGATCGCTGAAAATTGAGTATATAGCGCCTGAAAGCCCGTCCAGCGTGTGCGGGCTCAAAGTCGGCGATACTATTACGGAGGTGAACGGACAGCGGGTGTCAAAGTTGTACGATGTGCAGAAACGGATTGCTTTCATGGACAACCCTTTGATACTGAACGTCACCGTGGAGAATGATGGGTTGGCGGAAACGAAGGTTGTTTATCTTGATAAACGTCCGTCAGAACCTGCAAAATATATTTACAATCATGATGCACCTGAAAACATTGTAACGCCCCTGTTCGGTCTTGTCCTCTCAAAGAGCGATTCCGGAAAAAAGAAATACTACATAATCGCTCATGTTCTCAACGGGTCCGTTGCCGCAAATGCGGGGATATCCGAAGGAGACGTCATTAAGTTGAGAAGTATCAAATACGATGAAGACAACAGGTACTTTTCACTGATAATTGATCTCAAATCGAAGCGTTTCGGCTATCTTGACAAGAGCATGGCCCTCTATCAATACACAGAGGTCAATACCTTTATCTAACGGTAATTTTCAAGCAGATACGCGTGTTCGGTTTTCGATGCGTTCGGCGCCGTTTAATCGATCATTTCAAGGCAGCGTTCGATCCATGCATCCGACATGCCGCTGTCAGCGCCTTCCGCCTTGCCCTGAATAAACAGCTTGAGGGCGTTCCTGTAGTCTCCCAGATAGAAGAGACACTGGGCGCTGTAAAAGTGGATTACCGCCGTCTCTCTTTTTGCAAGGTTTCGCTTCTTTGCAAGCGCCCTGAAGCTTTCGAGTGCCTGCCTGTATCTGCCCCTGTAAAAATTGATTCGAAGATTCCGGTCGATCAATTCCCTGGTTGCAGGAGCCTTCGGCTTTGAACGTACGGTTTTCTTGATAACGAGGGACAGGGCAGCGGTATTTTTTCCTTCATACACAGCTCTGTTTTCCACACCGAGTCTGTTGCGTGTGGTTACATAGAAGAAATAGCGTTTGCCTTTTTGAAGATTGACCTTGAATCCTCCATCTATGCCCCGAGTTTCCGTATAGGGCGAGAGGCTCGAAAGATCCGCCGTCTCTTCTTCGCTTATATAGATCCGATACAGATAGTCATTTCTGACCGGCGAATACCGAACTGAAACAACACCATCCTGCAGTTTTTGAATTGTTAGGCCCTGCACCGGCTCCGGAACCGGTGAAAAATCGACGGGCGTCAGAGTGGTGTTCTGATAGGGGATAAATGAGAAATATTCGATACCTCCCTTTACGACAGACACCATGTAAAAGTACTTTCCGTCTTTTTCGGGACGGTCTGAAAACGGCAGCTCGTCCCCCCGTATCTCCCCGGCAAGATGCGCTCCTTCGGGGCTCGTTTCGACAAGATCCGATCTCTTTGTAATCGGGGATGTCGATCTGTATATCCGGTAATAAACATCTTCATCCTGTACGGTCTCGAAACGTATGACAACTGCCCCCCGGACGTAATTCGCCTTGAGAAGCGTTATAAAAATACCATCCGCCGCTTCCTGAGCATTGAGATAAATGGCAGCTGCGAAGGTGGTGAGGAGGAGTATACATGATTTTCGCAGTCGGGACATGTGAGCGGTCTTCATTTTATGGCGAATCGAATAATGCCGCCGTCAAGCGGTACTCATCAGCACCTTCGGCATGTTCTCCGCATCAAGCCGAAGGCTTGTAAGCGGGGGTTATGTCCGCTCAATTGGATTTGTTGACAAATCCTGGTGTTTGCACCGGCGGCATTATTTAACGGCATCCTTGAGATCCTTTACCCTGTCCGTCTTTTCCCAGGAGAATTCGCTTCTCCCGAAGTGGCCGTATGCAGCCGTATTTCTGTAGATCGGTTTTCTCAGGTCCAGACTTTCGATAATTGCATGGGGAGTGAGATCGAAAACCTTTTTTACAGCGTACACGATCCCCTCTTCGTCGATCTGTCCGGTTTGGTGGGTGTCGATGTTGACGGATACAGGTTCTGCAACCCCGATTGCATAGGCAAGCTGCAGCTCACATTCATCGGCCATCCCTGCAGCGACGATATTCTTTGCAATGTAGCGGGCCATGTATGCGGCGCTTCGATCTACCTTTGTGGGGTCCTTTCCTGAAAAACAGCCTCCGCCGTGGCTGCCGAAGCCGCCGTAGGAGTCGACCATGATCTTTCGTCCGGTAAGGCCCGTATCTCCATGGGGGCCGCCTATAACGAATCTGCCGGTCGGGTTGATATGGTAGGTGATATGTTTCTCATCTATGTATTCAGAGGGGATAACCTTGAGTATGACCTGTTTGACGATATCCTGGTAGATGTCCTCGTACTCAACGGCAGCGGAATGCTGGGTCGATATAACGACGGTGTCCACTCTGACCGGCTTTCCGTTGTCGTACTCGACGGTGACCTGTGATTTTCCGTCGGGTTTCAGATAGGGAAGCTTTCCGGATTTTCTGAGCTCCGCAAGACGTATGAGGAGTTTGTGTGCGAGCATTATGGTAAGAGGCATTAACTCTTCGGTCTGGTTTACCGCATATCCGAACATCATGCCCTGGTCGCCTGCGCCCTCCTCTTTATGGAGGCCCTTTCCTGCGATCACGCCCTGTGCGATATCCGGCGACTGCTCGTCGATGCTGGTAATCACCGCGCATGTCTCCCAGTCGAATGCGAGCTCCGGTTCCGTGTATCCGATGGATTTTATGGTGCCGCGGACCACTTTTGGAATATCAACGTAGGCCTCGGTTGTCATTTCGCCCGCGACGAAGGCCATTCCCGTTGTGACGAGAGTCTCACATGCAACCCTTCCCATAGGGTCCTGCTCCATTACCGCGTCGAGGATCGCATCGGATATCTGGTCTGCGATCTTGTCCGGATGTCCCTCCGTTACCGATTCGGATGTAAAAAGATGCCGGGATTTGATCATATTCCTTCCTCTCTGTTCTGTTAAATAGCGGCTGTATATGGTGAGGACAAAAAATGCCCAATATTCGCATATTTGTCAAGTGAAATCAGCCGAGCTCTTTGTGCAGCATGTTCTGATAAAATCTTGACACCCTGCAGGGCGCCTAGTATTATCTTTGACTAACGGGATGAATAATTGCGACACTGACAGGCCGATTGGGGTATTCGACTCCGGAGTCGGAGGGCTCACTGTGGCAGCCGCCATACGAAAATCTCTCCCTGGAGAATCGATTGTCTATCTCGGTGATCTTCTCCACCTTCCCTATGGATCCAAATCAGAGAGCGCGGTGCTCGATTTTACACGGGCAGCGGTGCATTTCCTGCGTGGGCGCGGCATCAAGCTTCTGGTCATTGCCTGCAACACTGCAACCTCTGTTGCAAAACATATCATTGAAAAAGAAGTTGATATACCGGTAATCGGCGTGATTGAGCCGGGTGCGGCGGCAGCATGCACTGTCACCAGAAACAGGCGTATCGGCGTCATCGGCACAACCGGCACCGTTAAAAGCGGCGCCTATGAACGTGCATTGAAAAACATGGACGATGCTATTTCTATCTTCCAGAAGGACACTCCACTGCTCGTTCCTCTCATCGAGGAAGGGTGGATAGGCCACCCGGTGTTGAAAATGGTACTGGAGGAATATTTCACATTCTTTCACGGGACATCCATCGATACAATGGTGCTGGGCTGTACCCATTATCCTCTGATCCGGCGCCAGATACAGGAAGTAGCCGGCTCCATTCATATTGTCGATTCTGCCGAGACAACGGCTGATACCGTTAAGAATCTTCTTGAAAAGCGCCGTCTCGGGCGCAGTTCGCATGGTGACTGCGGATATGAGATATTTCTCACCGATTACACGGATAACTTCCGCAGTGTCGGCGAGATGATTTTACGGCAGAAGCTCGATACGGTAAACACTGTGGCGCTCCGCTATTCAAACGGAAGAGTGATGTACAAAGAAAATATATCCGGAGAGTTAATATGAAAGTTATCATTACAGCGATTGTTCTTTTCATTGTTGCATCAGGGTGTGCGTTCGCTGAGGTTATTGACGGTATCGCAGCAAAGGTTGACACCGATATCATTACAATTCATGAATTAAACAGCGCCTATGAACAGGCGCGGCGCGCGGCGCTCATGATGGGCAGCGAGATTCCGTCAAAAAAGGAGGTCATGAACAGCCTTATTGATAATCTGCTTATAAAAAAGGAGGCTGAATCGCGGGGCATCATTGTTACCGAAGAGGAGCTTGAGAAGATCATTGAGAATATCAAGAAACAGGGAGACCTTTCAGATGAAAAATTCCAAGAGCAGCTGAAAAGGGAAGGTCTTACCTACGAGCAGCTCAAGAACCAGTACCGCATGGAGCTCTTAAAAAACCGACTCATCAATCAGATGGCATCGTCGAGCATTCACACCATTGATGAGCAGGAAATAGAGAATTTTTACAACAATCCGGCAAACCGCAGCCTGCTCAGTATTCCGCCTTTAGTAAAGCTTTCGGAAATATTCTTACCTCTCGCGCCCGATGCCTCCTATCAGGAGGCTGTGGAAGCGAAAAAACAGGCAAACGACATATACGATGCCCTAAAAAAAGGCGAAAGCTTCGAACAGCTTGTAATCAAATACTCTCAGGCACCAAATAAGGACAGCGAGGGATACCTGGGATCATACACAAAGGAACAGCTGTCGGTATTTCTAAAACCGGAAGATGTTAACTTCATCTTCTCGCTGGACAGCGGCGATGTAACACCCCCGATCAGGCTTCATGACGGCTACTATTTATTCAAGATACGTGAGAAAAGTGAAGGCGGCATGATGGATTTCAAAGATGCACGGGAAAATATCAAAAGCTTCCTGATAAGAAAAAAGGGGGAAGACCTGTTTCAGTCATGGCTCCGGAAGGTTCGGCAATCAACGAAAATTCAGTATGTTATTTCTATGGAGTGAAGATTGGGCTCACGACGGAATGCGCGGATTATTGCGCTCCAGGCTCTTTACCAGTATGATATAGCGAATAGAAGTATTAACGAAATACTCGGCTTCGACTGGCTCGAGAAAAAGTACGACGCAGCCACATTCGAATTCTCAAGAGAGATAATCAGGGGAACCATCCGATTCCTTGATGATATAGACAGAGCCATTGTATCCCAGCTCGAACACTGGGGACTTGACAGGCTTTCATATGTCGACAGGGCTATTCTCAGATTTTCCACCTACTCTCTCCTCTATCAGGATGACGTACCTGATACTGTCGCGATCAACGAAGCGATCGATATTGCGAAAATTTTCGGGAGTGACGACTCCTATAGATTCGTGAACGGAGTTCTCGATGGAATTCGAAAAACAAAAGGGAAAGGGGTGGATAGAGAAAACCGGAAACATTCTTCGGTCCAGCTTGCGAAGAAGAAAAAAAATAGTTGAGTACTCTCTCACCGTTCTGCTGTTGTCTGCCGGTATTCTCGCCTATTTTCTCATTCAAAAAAACGGTTTAACGGGCATTTCACCGGGCCCGGAAATCCTTGACAGAAACCTGAGGGAGGCGCTCAACTATTACCGTCTCGAGGAGTACGCTCGCTGTGAGCTGCTCCTCCAGCATGTGCTCGCCCAGACCGGTAAACGACGCACTAAGAGCCTGGCGGCACTCTATCTGGGGAATATATACTTTAAAAAAAACGCGACTGCAAAAGCGGTTTCATTGTACCGGGAATCGATCTCATACAATCGTAAAAACGTCGCCGCCATCTATAATTTGGCTGTTGCGCTCTCGAAAACAGGGAGATGGGCGCAGTCTCGGGAAACAGTTCAGAAATTGCTGGAAATACAGCCCGGCTTCAGGAAGGGCATCCTTTTTCTCGGCAATCTGTACTACGCGGCCGGGCAGTTTGAAGCTGCCGAAAACCTGTATGCGCAGAAACAGGACGATCCCGTATTTCTATTCAACCTTGCCATGGTGTACGGCAGAATGAACCGGAGGGAGGCATCTATCAAACTGCTTGCCAGGCTGGCCTCCTCTCCCGATGCAGACGGTGCCCTGCGCGGCGCTGCGGCGTATAAGTGTGCCGTTCTCACGCAGCGGGAAAATCCGAACGGTTCTGTGCAGTATCTGAAGGAAGCCCGTACGACGTTTCCCGATTCTTATACCGTGCAGTATACACTCGCACACGTACTCATGAGAACGATGCAATTCAAAGAGGCGGCCGGTATTCTGCAATCCATTGCAGCTGATCCGGATTATGCAGGCAGAAACGAGGACGTTTCTCTACTATACAGCCTTGCACTCATGAAGAGTGGGCGGTATGCAGATGCTCTCGATTTTATCGTTCGTGCATACCGTATGACCGGGGATGAGCGGTCGGCGCAGATTGCAGGCGATATATTTCTCGAATTGGGAGATTTTGAGCAGGCGAAAAATTATTATAATGAGGCGATTGAGAAACAAGCGGGGCAGAGCGCTTACGCAAACCTCATTCAAATATATATTCATCAGGGCGCATACAAGCAGGCCCTCTCCGCATGCGACGATTTTGCACAGCACTTTCCCGACAGTATGATGCCGCTGGTTTGCAAGGCGGATGTTCTCTTCAGTCTTGGAGATGTAAAAAAAGCACATGAATATATTCGGCAGGCTGCAGGAGATGATCCGTCCGATCTGGTCATTGCGGCCGATCTCTACCGAAGGCACGGGCGGTATGACAATGCCCTTGACCTGTACGGCAGGGTTCTCGCCAGGGAGCCGGAAAACATGCAGGTCGGGGAAAAGATCGCTGAAACCTATATGGCTACCGGGCACACCGATAGAGCCCGCTCTATTTATGAAAAGATAAGAAGGGCCGCTTCAGACCCCATTCGGTATTACAGAAGCACCATTGCTCTTGCGAGCCTTGCGGAGGGCGAGCGAGCGCGTTTGCTGTACGACGAATTGATACAGGATTTTCCATACAGGTATGAAGCCTATTATAATCAGGCCCTGCTGCTTTTGAAAAGCGGAGGATACGCTGAAGCTCTCCGGATCATCAAACAGTGTCTGGAGAAAAACTCCGGCCTTGCTGCGCCTGTTCTCTCAAAGCTGTATTCACTGTCGGGAGCCGCGTACATGTATATGAACAGGTTTGAGGATGCAGCCGGGGCATTGACAACGGCCCGGACCCTGGATGGAAACAACATTGAGGCGGCACAGTGCCTTGAGATTCTCGGGAGTATTGCCCGATGATGCCGTGACTATACTGTAATTGTTGGAATTTAACTGTACCTGTACTTTTGATATAGATTAAATTTATGGTAAAAACCGTCTGATGCATGATATGATAAAAAGCATCAGATGCGCAATACGGTGTACACCGTCATGCCCGATAACGAGCCTGCGGCCGTTTTCACAGGTATGGGGTATCATTTATGGAGGTTCTCTGTCGATAATGAATACTACAGCTATAGGGCTTGTAAAAATAATAATTTTCGGATACAGTAGAATAGACGGAATACCTCTGGGCGTTTGACTGTGAAGGGAAAATGAAGGTAAATAAAGTAAAAAAAATTAATCTTGTTGCCGAAAGCAAGAACCTGATCCGAGTGCGTGATTTTGTGGTGAAGTACGGCAGGAAAATGGGCCTGCTGCAAAAACAGGTAAGCGAGATAAAACTTGCTGTCGATGAGGCAGTGTCGAATATCATACGGCATGCCTACGGTGGCAGAAAGGGCAACTTTCAGATAGAAATGGAAAAGCTCGAAAGTGCCGTTGTCATACGTATCAAAGACCAGGGTGTGGAGTTCGACTGGAACAGCGTGCTTGAACCCGATCTCTACAAGTATGTCGAGACGAGAAGAAAAGGCGGACTCGGCATATGGTTGATAAAGAAACTCATCGATGAGGTGGAGTACAGGCGAACCGATGACGGTACCAATATCCTGACAATGAAGGTGTATCTGGAGGAAGGCGCTATTCAGTACGCGCCGAGCTTCAAAACCAGGCTTTCCGTGCGGGTTCGTTTCGCCCTGTATGCCGTCGCCCTGATTACCGTGCTGATTGTGGTTGTGTTTAATATCGGGTCCAGGTACCAGATGAAAACCGTTCGGGCTAAATTCATCGACCGGTACAAGACTGTCACCCAGCAGGTTGCATCGACGGCAACCGATCTTTTGCTGAACAATGATGATCTGGGTCTCGTTAATCTTGTGGCTTCGTTGAAACAAACCGACTCTCCTGTGGATTATGTGGTCATAACCGACGAAGAGGGGAGCATACTCGCCGATACCGAAGTAAAAAAAATATTCACGAAGTATGTCCGGCCGCGAGGCATACGGCAGCTTACTGCGCGTGACACTGTTGAAGTTTTTACCTACAGGGGGCAGGGGGGGCGGCAGTTTAATGATTTTGCCGCGGTTATAAAAATAAACAATGCAAAACTCGGAGAGGTGCATATCGGCATACCGGAAGACAAGTTCGCCGAAGTGAGCGATATCGTGAACCAGCGGCTGCGTATTGCCTTTATCGCCCTGTTTTTCTGGAGCACGACCATAATCGGTGTGTT
The DNA here is from genome assembly GCA_964521865.1 of uncultured Spirochaetota bacterium. Classification (GTDB taxonomy): domain Bacteria; phylum Spirochaetota; class B62-G9; order B62-G9; family DRHN01; genus CAYSRJ01. Next base: position 123,831 of record CAZFTJ010000009.1, read on the forward strand.
CGTCATAGGCTCCACTTTTATTTCACCTATCAGAAAGCTTGCGGATGAAATTGCCCGTATAAGCTCATCCGGGCAGGCCAGGGAGCTTCGTTTTACCACGAGAAATCCGGAGGTAAGCAAGATCGGAGAAGCATTCAACGAGATAATGCGGAATCTGCGGATTACCCAGGGGCAGTTGACCGATCAGACCCGGTTGAGAAGGGAGCTCCAGCTCGCCCAGGAGATACAGAACGCATTGCTCCCGAAACAGGTGCCGAGACTCGAGGGCTTCGACATCAATGCAGCATACCGTGCGGCCCAGGAGGTCGGCGGGGACTACTATGATTTCTTCGAGGTTGATCAAAATTCGATCGGAATTGTGGTTGCGGATGTTTCCGGTAAGGGTATAGGAAGCTCGATGGTCATGACCATGATACGAACCTCGATGCGGCTGGAAGCGAGGGGCAATAAAAGGGCAAGCTATGTTCTGCACAAGGTAAACAAAGTGGCCATGGGCGATATCAAGAAGGGCATGTATGTTACCATGTTCTATGTGATTCTCGATGCCAAGAAGAGGATCGTGAATTATGCATCGGCAGGCCACAACCCGATGATTATCTACAGAGAGGAAGCGCAGTCCGTCAGCTTTTTGAACCCGGGCGGTATTGCAGTCGGAATCGATCTCGGTAATCCGGACGAATTCAAGAAAAGGATAACATCAGAAAAGTTGAAACTGCGAAAGGGAGATCTGCTTTTCATCTATACGGACGGAATAACGGAGGCAATGAACGAGAAGCGGGAGCAGTATGGAGAACAGCGGCTCGTGGATTTCATTAAAAAGTACCACTTTCTGCCTGCAAATGCCTTCAAGCAGAAGTTGAACGATGAAATATCGGCTTTTACAAAGGGATATCCGCAGAGTGACGATATTACCTTTGTTGTGGTAAAACTGGAGATGAGCGCCGCTGAAATCGAGTCCGCAAAAAGACTCCATCTATTCCAGCTTATTGATGACGGCGCATCAGTTGAGAAAGCTCTCGGGGAAACGGGGATTACATTTGAGGAGTATCGGGGGCTCAAAGAAAAGAGAGAGCGGTTCGGTGATGATGGGCTGACGGAAGAGGAGACCGAAGAAGGAGAGAGAGTCGAGATAAAGCATGCAACGCATGAGCAGATAAAGATGATCGTGCAGATCGTGCGACAGCATCCGGAATACGGACCAGGAAGACTTGCCAGCCTGCTGAGCAGTGAGGAATACGGTGGTTACAATATAAAGGAAAGTGTCGTCAAACGCGAGCTCGTTCGTATGAAGCTCGATACACGGGATAAGAGAGAGGCTTTCTCCAGAAGGGAGCTGCCCAGCTGGGCATCCTATAAATAATCACGCGAGCTTTCAACAGTAAAAAGTTAAAATCGATACGGCCCTGACGGTTTTTACCAGTACATCCGGAGCTTTCACCGTCGGCATTATCTGCGTCCGAATAATAAAGCCATACGAAATAGAGACCCGAATCCGAGAGGCCGGTAAATAAAAAAATTAAACCATAAGCAAAAAAACGATATTTTTATTGATTTTACGGTGCAATCGACAGTACACTATTGGTGTTATCGAATGAGGGAATTTTTCAGGCAAAAGACAGCTGGCCCGCTGGTTTTTTTGCAATAATGTGATAGTATAGTTTGTGAACAGAGGATGAGGAAACGGCATTGGTGTCTGCGGCAGGGTTTAATCCTGGAGATATTCTTAATGTAAATTGTGGGGGTAGAAGGTATGCCTGATATTCAGGTCGATGTATCGTACAAAGGTGGAGATGATGAAATTGCAGTAATATCGGCACGAGGATTCATAGATACGACAACCGCACCCGAACTGGAGAAGAAGCTTGAAGAACAGTTGGCACTCAACAAGTATAAGATTGTTGTTGACCTGAATAATATCGATTATGTAAGTAGTGCAGGCTGGGGTGTTTTTGTAAGCGAGATACGGGAGATACGGGAAAACGGCGGCGATCTGGTGCTCGTTAATATGTCGCCGGATGTGTATGACGTGTACGAGCTGATGGAGTTTTCATCAATTTTAAAATCCTTCGACGGACTCGAAGAGGCGATTGCAAACTTTCTGGGAAAGACTGTTATAAAGGAAACCCCCGCTCAACTTCCGGATGCAGGTCAAACTAAACAGGCCCGAGCTGCCGCCGCGGCATCGAATGTCCGTTCGGCTTCGCAGCAGACCGTATCACAGAAATCGGTTTCCGAAACATCCGCCGCACCGAAGGAAGATGTCTTTGCAATGGCGCAGAGCGAGCTTGGAAAGAGAATTATTCAAATTATTATCGATAATCCGTACTTCGAAGTAAAAGAAATCGTGAAGTCGCTGCGCCTTCCGCAGTACGGTGGTGTAAGGGCAGGCGGAGGTGCGGTGAAAAAAGAATTGAAGGCTATGGGTTTGCTCGAAAAATCCAATCGCTTTGAACTGGCTCTGAGAGGACGCGGCTGATTAATCGTGAGCGGGAGGCGGGGCGGAAGGCGTATATACAGAATTTTCCGGGCATGACAAACGTATCTCTTTTCATAGATCTCCACGAAAACCCAAAAATCCACGTACAGCACCTTCGCATCCTTATCGGTGATGAAAGCCGATATACAAAGGATATTTTTCTTATGCCGCCGTCAAGCGGTGTGTTCTTCATGACACGGCGGCATTGTCCGGATGTAACCATCCGGATAATATTCGACTGCGTGTTTCTTTTACTCAAGCTGTTTTTACATATATTCTGTCGACATATATTACTGAACGCTCGAGGATGGGTACGCTTATGGAAGAAAAGACGGTGAATTTCCTTGCTGCAGCCGAGAAATTTTCCAGGGAGGTTGCTCATGTAAATTCGTTGAAATACCTTTCTCAGTTTGTTGCCGATCAGCTGTCGGCCGTTCTGCATGACACCATTCAATATGCGCTCGTTGATATTAAGACAAACAACATCTATGAGTCCGCTCATATAAACAGCAACATTAAAAACATCCTTCCCTTTTTCCTTGATGCGAAGTTTCTCGAAGAGATGAAGAAGCTCGACTGGAGCGTTATTGATGCGAGGGGAGTTCGGTTTTTGTTCAATGAGGTGTTCGGACAGCGGGCCGAGCTCAATACCTCCTTCCTGATAATTCCAAAAAAAGAGGATGATGCCATCAGCCACTTTTCAGTTCTGTGGGGCGGCACCGCACTCGAGAAGATCGAGAAGGAGGATGTGGATTTTATATCCACCATCTGCAGCGTCGCTGAGCTGAAATTCGCGTCGCTTTTTACAAGGGGCGAACGTCCAATCGGCGACAGGGATCTCAAAAGAAAGGCTTTTGAGCTCAAGGAAATAGCAGGTATGGGAGTGGATCTGACCTCACTCGGCAAAGAGGATTTTTTCGGCAGCTTTTTGCTCTGGGTGATGGGAAAAGCTCTCAGTAAAACGGCGGTAATATTTCTTTCCACCAATGAAAACAATACGGAGTATGCTCCTGTCGCTTCTCGCGGAGTTTTGAAAAAGTTTGTGGAGAAGATACGATTTACCAACAATACGAGTTTTGTCAGAGAACTGCAAAAGCTGAAGACCCCGTTGATTGTAACCGATATCATGGGGCTTCTGGGAGAAGAAGAAAAAGAAGATCTCCGAAAGCTGGAATCCGTCGCGCTCGTACCGCTTGTTTCTAAAAACGGGGTTATCGGCATATTGACCCTTGGCGAGCGCATCAATCAGACGTCGTATACGGAAAAGGTGCTGGACTCCGTCAACATACTCTGTAATCAGATGGTGATAGCTGTAGAAAATTCCAAGCTTTCAAATCTCCGGTATGCCTTTTCCCGCTACGTTTCCCATCAGCTCGTGGACGGAATACTCTCCGACCCTGAAGAGATTAAGCTCGGCGGCGAGCGGAGAAAGGTGACGATACTTTTCGCGGATATACGCGGCTTTACCACGATGGCGGAAAAGATGAAACCTGAAGATGTGGTGAACCTTCTGAATACATACCTCTCCGGCTTGACCGATATTGTTTTTAAATACGAGGGTACGCTCGATAAATATATCGGAGACTGTCTGATGGGAGTATTCGGTGCACCGATCTCACATTACAACGACACGGAAAGAGCGGTAGTCTCGGCCATCGATATGCTGAAGTATGTGCGTGAGACCAATGCAAAGAGAAAAAAAGTCGGGTTTCAGGAAGTAGAAATAGGGATTGGAATAAACACCGGGCACGTAATTTCCGGGAATATGGGCTCTGTTGACAGAATGGATTATACAGTGATCGGGGACGTCGTCAATACTGCGGCACGACTCGAGGGCATTGCCGGCAAGGGGCAGATACTCATAACGAGTGATGTGTATGAAGAGATTAAATACGTTGTGGAAGCGGAATTTTTAGATACCATAAGCGTCAAGGGCAGGGAGAAACCGGTTGATGTGTATGAAGTCAAGGACCTAATCGCAGGGAAGTACATAAGCGTTCTCGCGCGTGTAGAACCATATAAGGTCGGGCATTACCTCAACATTGCCAGGGACGCGGAGCTGATCGGACTGAAGCTCAATTTCACGAGCGAAGAGCTGACAAGGCTTAGATCCGTGATTATGCTTATAGACGTAGGGCATATCGGATTGAATGAGGCGATTTTCAATAAAAAGGAAAAACTCTCCGATGAGGAGTTTGAAGTGGTTCAGAGCCACGTGCTCAGAGGGTCGGAGTATGCAGCGGTTAAGCTGAATCTCTTTCAGGATGGTATCGATCTTATAAAACATCACCATGAGCTGTATGACGGGTCCGGATATCCGGACGGATTGAAGGGAGAGGAGATCCCGCTCTGGGCCCGCATCGTGCGTATCGTCGACAGTTACCATGCGTTGATATCCAAACGTCCGTTCCGAGAACCCTATACTGAAGAGGAGGCGATGAAGATCATTGAAGAGGGAAAGGGAACCAAGTACGATCCTGAAATCGTTGATGAGTATCTGAATATTTTAAGGGAGCGAGTAAAAGTTTGAGAGGGGAGAGCAAAACGAATGGCTGAAATCCCGAAAAAAATGACTGTAACGAGTGATCTCGAGAAGACCTTAATATTCAAGAATTTAAAAAAATCCGGAGAGCCTCTGCATATCGATGTAAACGGCATTGAGTATGATGCGATTGTCGAAAAATACGACACGAGCAGCATTGCCGTTCGCCTGAAATCACCGTTCATCGGCGAGCTTGGCGAAATAAACAGCGTCAATTTCGTTTTCAACAACAACTACCACTACTTTCCCGCGGGCATAACACAGATCGATGATCAGCATCTCAATGTCTTTGTTCCGGAAGTCATCTACAAGAATATACTCCGGCAGTACAAACGACTCGACGTTTTCGGCACAGTGTATATGAAGTTTAAAATAATGATTCAATCGGAGAAGAAGGAAATGGAGAATTCTTCTCTGTTGGAAGAGAGGGTTATTTTTCAGGAGGTTAAAAAACCCCGACCGTCAATCGATAAGATGCTCACGGGGATAAAGAATCTCGTATCTGAGTATGCTCAGAAGTTCCAGGTCAAGGTGTTCAAGCAGAATGAAAAGTTGAGTTTCGAAGAGAAGATAATCAGAGATACGAAAAAGACTTTTTTAATCTACGATTCCTATGAAGACAGCATCAGCGAGAAACGATTCTATGATGAAAACTTTATTACAGTGGGGGGTGTGTACGAGTATTACATAAAAAGCGGAGAGGTGAGGAAGGCTGTCGAGGCAAAGTTGCTCGATATGCTTCAGCAGAAGAGGAACAGCAGAATATTTTCGGAATGTTTCGTACCGCTCATGCTCGAGGGTGAGGCGGTCGGATATATACGCCTCACAAACGATGTCGATTTCCACAGAAGTATAAAACCAGCCTTTATAGAACGAACTGCGCACTACGCCGGGATTCTCGTTGAAGCCCTCGTAAAATATGATTATTTTAGTCTTGAAACAGGAGCTGAATACGATATACCTGTTGTCAATATAAGCGCAGGCGGCCTTCTGTTCAGGCTTCAAAAGAGGAACCTTCAACAGTACCTCATTGCGCGCACGGTGATACAAATGTCGATACGGTTCCCTCAAAGACAAGTGGAGGCACGGGGCATCATACATAGAATTGACGAAGAAAATTCGGAATACGGCGTCAAGTTTCAGGAAATAAATGAGATAGACAGGAAATTTATTGACGATACCGTCAAAAAGACCATGGCTGAATAGCCTTGGACCCGCGTCAGGCTGAACGTTTATTATATGACGGAGGACGTTATGGCAACAAAAAACCCGACGGTCATGAACAGTGTTATCGGGGAAGGGTCGGTTTTTGAAGGGAAATTTTATATACGCGGTTCTCTACAGATAGACGGCAAGTTCGAGGGAGAGGTAAAAACAGAAGAGCAGCTTATCATCGGAGAAACCGGCAAGGTTAAGACTGATATATTTGCTAAAAAGGTAATTGTCGGCGGAACCGTCATTGGAAATATACGCGCAGATGAAGATGTTACGCTGTTGTCGACGGGAAGGGTGCTCGGTAATATCAGCGCACCTCGTGTTACTGTGGAGGATGGTGTTGTGGTTCACGGCGAGATCTCCATAAGCGCAGGTCATCAGAAAGAAATAAAAAGAGTTGTGGAGGAGTCCTTCGATTCGGGGCCGAAAATTGACGATGTTCTTCTCGAGAAAAAAAGGGTAAAAACAGCGGCGCGGGAAAAAGTAGAGGATGCAGGAACTTAAGAACAGCGCGGAAATAGAATATATCAAACAGGCCTGCGGGATCGTCGCCGATGTGCTGAAATATCTCAGAGAGATAGCGCACAGGGGAGTGACAACGTTGTGGCTGGATGAGAGAGCGGAGGAGTTTATCAGAAAGAGGGGAGGAATGCCGGCGTTCAAGAATTACAACGGCTTTCCGTCATCGATCTGCACCTCGATAAACAATGAAGTTATTCATGGTATTCCGGGGCCGTACCGACTGAAAGAGGGTGATATCCTGAGTATCGATGTGGGCGTTAAAAAGAACGGATACTTTGGCGATGCGGCAATTACCATACCGATCGGTCAGGTTTCCGCCGAAAAACGTATTCTCATGGAAACAACGAGGGGGGCTCTTTTTGCCGGTATAAAAGCTGCCCGGCACCAAAACCACGTATCTGATATCTCAAACGCCGTGCAGAGTTATGTTGAACGGAGAGGGTTTTCCGTTGTCCGCGAATTCGTCGGGCATGGTGTCGGAAAGAAGCTTCATGAAGAACCGCCGATTCCGAATTATAAAACCCCGGGGAGAGGGTCGCAGCTTTTTGCCGGTATGACTCTTGCCATCGAGCCAATGGTCAACATGGGCTCCTGTGAGGTGATAATCAAGGATGACAACTGGACCGTGGTAACAAAAGACGGAATGGCCTCTGCTCATTTTGAGCACACCATTCTTGTAGCGGACGGCGAGGCAGAGATTCTGACATTGGCCTAGAGGTATATTCTTCTGCGGTTTATTCACGCCATCAGTGACCGTGCCGCACCGGATGATTTTTACACTGAAAAGCGTATGGTGCCTTCCGGACGGCTCATTCTTGAGTTCAGCCGGCCCGTGGCACGCCGAATGGGTTCATCCGGCCGGAGGCGGGCGCGCTCGTTTCCTCCACCGCCGATGCGCGAGCCCCAATACACAGTACTCTCTTCCGATTCATTATTCGCACCACGTGCGAAAGCTTCGATAGGTTACGGCGCGTGCAGATACTATTGAGCATCTGCATTCTTTAAAGCGTTCGGCGTCCTGGCGGCCGCGCTGCAGGTTTTCGTGCAGGACTACCCTGTAGAATATGAAGGGGAGGAGTTGATGCTTCAAAAAGAGTTCTCAATTGCGGATGCAGCCTCGTACTGCGATCAGGAAGTAACACTCAACGGATGGGTCAGACACATACGATCGAGCGGTAAAATATACTTCATCGAGATGCGGGACGGCTCAGGTGAGATGCAGACCGTCGTTATTAAGGATGAAGTCGATGAGCAGGTATTTATACAGTGCGCTGAAATAAAAATTGAATCGGCGCTCTCCATGAAGGGAGTTATCAGGGAGGAGAAAAGAGCCCCCGGCGGGTATGAAATGACGGTGTATGATATAACGGTTATTAACATTCCGCCCGTCGACTATCCGCTTTCAAAAAAATCTCATGGAACCGATTTTCTCATGGAACACCGGCATCTGTGGCTGCGGTCACGCAGGCAGCTTGCGATACTGAGGGTTCGAAGCGAGCTTATACGCCTTTTGCGGTCTTACTTTTATGAAAACGGATTCGTGCTTATAGATACTCCCATACTGACGGGGTCGATAGGCGAGACCGCAGGAAACCTCTTCGAAACAAAATATTTCGATCTGGACAGCGCCTATCTCGCCCAGACGGGTCAGCTGTATTTGGAAGCGGCAACGAGTGCTTTTGAAAGGGTTTTCTGTCTCGGGCCCACCTTCCGCGCGGAAAAATCCAAAACACGAAGACATCTGACGGAATTCTGGATGCTCGAAGCGGAGGTTGCATTTTATGATACCAACAGGAATATGGACCTCCAGGAGGACATGATATGTTTTGTTGCCGGTGCTATCGGTACGGTCTGCGAACGGGAGCTCGAAATTATTGGATGCGACGCAAAACAGCTTCGCGCCATTGCAGGACCTTTTCCGAGAATTACATACACAGAAGCAGTCGATATTTTGAAAAAGAGAGGTTTTTCAATCGAGTGGGGTGATGATATCGGCGGGGATGAAGAAACCGCGCTGTCGAACGAGTTTGAAAAACCGGTTTTTATTTGCAACTACCCTGCCCAGGTAAAGGCCTTTTACATGAAACCCTACCCGGGGGATGAGAGAATCGTACTGTGCGACGACCTGCTTGCACCCGAAGGCTATGGGGAGATAATCGGCGGGTCGCAGAGAAACGACGATTATGAATCGCTGCTCAACAGAATCGAGCGTGCGGGACTGGATCCCGCCTCCTACAGGTGGTATCTGGATATTCGGAGGTTCGGCAGTGTCCCGCATTCTGGATTCGGCCTGGGGATCGAAAGACTGCTGTCCTGGATCTGCAAGCTCCCGCATGTTCGTGAGGCTATCCCTTTCCCGCGGCTTATCAACAGGATATACCCCTAGAAAAGCGGCCGTGGAGGTGTTTTTCTCGAAAAAAGCACGGGGAGCTCTTTCCACTGGTTGGTCGTGCAGGGAGGCGCAGTCGACGGGATTTTTTTCAAAACAGCTGCCGGATTGTAATGAAAAATAACAAATACAAAGGTCGGATATTCTTTTTTTTCCTGACGGTTGTCTCGATTGTGCTGATTCAAAGGCTTCCCTGCGCACATGCGGCGCAATTTTATGCCGTTGAAAAGAGGGGTAGTATACGGGCTGTTGATGGAAACGGGATTTCGTATCGTTTTATTTCCGGGGCCGAGCTGACTCGGGGGACCGTGATCCGCACGTACAGGGAAGGTGAATGTGTTCTCTCAAACGGTGATCTGTTCTGCAAGATGTACCCGTTCAGTAAGGTGAGGATCGACAGCGGTCCCGAGCTTGTCTACGGGAAACTCTCATGTTCAAAATCGACGGGGTTCGTCGATCTACACTTCTATATATCGGAAAGGCCTGTTCAGGGGCATGCGATCAGAATAATCGTCCGCTCTGCAGAAAGAGATCCGGCGATAACCGCAGCCTTGTTGCAGGGAAGAAACAACAGACCGCTCTCTTTGTTTCCCATTAGTCGGGGAATATACCGTGCGATAACGGGCTTTGATGTTGAGGCGTCTGCCGACAGGTACGATCTGGTGATTCGGGCGGTAAACGGCAGCGGGGGCAACACTGAAATCGTGTATCCCTTTTTTCTGAGAAAGGCTGCATACGAGCGGGGAATCGTCTATCTTCCCGCAGGAAAGGGCGCACTGTTCGAGCCGTCCGAACAGAAAGAACGGGAGCGCGAACAGCTCAGCGGCGTGCTCGCGCTCATTTCGAAAGACTCTCTGTGGGAGGGAAAGTTCATCGACCCGGTGCGGGATCCGGTTGTTATTTCAGGTTTCGGAAAAAAGCGGGCCTATTATCTTAACCGGCGGTTTAACGGATTTCGGTATCACCGAGGCATTGATTACCGGGCGGATCGAGGACAGAATGTGTACGCCCCGAACAGCGGTTTGGTCGTGTTTGCGAGACAACGAATAACAACGGGAAATACCGTGGTCATCGATCACGGACAGGGAGTATTTTCACTGCTGTTTCATCTTGATTCTATTTCCGTTTCAGCGGGCAGACCGGTAAGAAAGGGCGCGAAAATAGGCGAGGCAGGTGCAACGGGGCTCGCAGCAGGGGTGCATGTGCACTGGAGTGTGGTTGTAGACGGGACCTATGTCGACCCTGAAGACTGGGTCAAGCATGAATTTTGAATATTGGAGCGCTTCATGGACACCTACAATTTAAAAATTGAAGGTGCCGTTCGTTTTCTCAAAAGGAGGCTGCCCGGACGAGCTGAAAACGCTGTGATACTCGGTTCAGGGCTTGGAAAACTGGCAGGAGAAATAAAAAACGATGTCAGGGTGCCCTATCGCGACATACCCGGGTTCGGCCATGCAACTATTACGGGCCACAAAGGAGAACTCGTTTGGGGTAGTTTCGCCGGCAAAAAAATTTTAACCTTCAGCGGCAGGTTTCATTACTACCAGGGATACTCAATGCAGGAGGTCACCATGCCGGTACGCGTCATGAAACAGCTCGGTGTGAAAACGGCGATTATAACGAATTCGTCCGGAGGCATCAACAGGGAATTCAGGCCCGGTGATATCATGCTTATCAGAGATCATATCAATCTGCTTGGATACAATCCCCTGATCGGGGTGGACAGCAAATATTTCCGAACGCCTTTTGTCGATATGTCCGAACCCTACGACCATGCGCTGATCTCCGAAGTCAAGAAGCTTGCGGAAAAAGACCCGGTTATCGGCAAGCTCAGGGAAGGAGTGTATATCGCGGTCACGGGTCCGAGCTATGAAACAAAGGCTGAAATTGAATTCTTTGCACGCGTGGGGGCCGATGCGGTAGGAATGTCCACGGTCCCCGAGGTTATAGTCTGTGCTCAGGAGGGTATACGTGTTCTCGGGATTTCCATTATTGCGAACAGGGCAACCGGTATTAAGCAGGGCGCACTCAGTCATGAAGAGGTGCTCGAAAAAACCGGGAGGGCGAGTGACAGAGTCATTCATCTGATCAGGGAAATATTTAAAAATGTCCTCTAAATGTAGCGACATTCACCGGCTTTTTTCCGAAGAAGCAAAAAATACCGTAAAAAGAGAGATAGAAGCAGCCGGCGGCAATGAGGTTCTCTTTTTCGGCTGGCTTCATGAAAACGGTGCGGTCGAACGTATCGAGACAATCGCCCGCGGAAACGATGCATGCGTGGCTGTTCCGCTTGACAGAAGCTTCCTCCCCGATATCGTCATTCATAACCATCCGAACGGTGAGCTTGTTCCATCAGACCAGGATGTGCGTATGTCCTCGCTCATAGCCAACCGGGGCGTCGGGTTTTATATTGTCGACAACGAAGCCTCCAGAGTCTATGTCGTTGTTGAGCCGGTGCTGAAGCGTAAAACCGTTCCCCTTGACGTTGAAAAGTTGAAAGCGATCATCTCCTCGATCGGTCCCTTCAGAAAGCTTTTCTCCGATTTTGAGGAGAGAGAGGGGCAGATGAGGATGGTCGAGCATGTATCAGGCGCATTCAACAATGACGGGCATGTACTCATAGAGGCGGGAACAGGAATCGGTAAGTCACTCGCCTATCTCATTCCTTCTGTGGAGTGGGCCCTGAGCAACGGTGAGAAAGTGGTAATCTCTACAAACACGATACATCTCCAGGAACAGCTGCTCTGCAAAGATATTCCGGATCTCCGGAGGGCTGCGGGGCTGGATTTCAAGTATACGCTCATGAAGGGCAGGGGAAATTATATCTGTCTCAACAGGCTCAATGAGGCAAAGCAGGATCTTTTCGCGCTCATCGATGATGATGAAGTGGAGCAGTTCAATGCCATAGAGGGGTGGCTTGGAACAACGGAAGACGTGAGCCTGTCAAGCCTTCCCTTTATGCCGAAACCCTCTCTGTGGGAAAAGATCAACTCCCAGCCGGGTACCTGTCTGGGGGGGACGTGCGCATTTTTCAGCGAGTGCTATGTGAACAGGGCGAGGCGTCATGCGGCTGAAGCGCATATCATCGTAACGAACCATCACTATCTGCTTGCAGATGCCCGGTCGGGCATTGCGGGTGCGGCTCTCCTGCCCCCCTACAGAAGGGTGATCTTCGATGAGGCACATAATCTCGAATCGTCAGCCACATCTTTTTTTACAAAAAACGTAACGCGTGCCATGGTTCTGTCCGTTCTCAACGGTCTGTACACGGGAGCACGAAAGAAAAAGGGATACCTGGTATATCTCATGAACAGGAACATTATCGGTCTCGAGAGACGACTGAAGCAGGCCACTGATTTTGTCCAGCAGGCGAGGTCCGCCGCATTTGAGCTGTTCAGCGGGATCGATGAGCTCATCGATGCGCTGAGCTCTGCGGATGAAGACAGCGCAGTTTCGGTTTTCGAGGTCAACGATGAGCTGAGAAACCATGCGATGTGGGATGCGTATGTGCTGAAAAGGATCGAAACCTTTTACAGGAGCTGTTCCCAGCTCGTAAACAGCCTTATTGACATCCGAGAGCGTCTCGCAAAGGAGGGACATGAGCGATACGTGCGGCAGATAGAAGGAATGAGCGGCCGGCTGATTGAAACAGCTGAAATTATCGATAAATTTCTGGGAGAAGACGATGAAACCTGGGTACGCTGGATTGAGAAGAGGCGCGAGGCGGGTATTGTCGTGGCATTGGTTGAGGTCGGTGAAGTCCTGAATGAGCTCGTGTTCAGCAGGATGAGCAGCCTTGTGCTTACGAGCGCGACGCTTACGGTAGAAGATCGGTTCGACTTTATCAGGTCAAGACTTCATATCGGCCAGTCGGCGCAATCGGTCATTCTGGGTTCCTCCTTTGATTACAACAGACAGATGGCTGTATTGATACCGCAAAACGGAACCGGACCGAATCATCCGCAGTATGTCGAGTCCCTTGCCCGGAGCATCACATCAATACTGAGGAAAACACACGGGAAGGCCTTTGTTCTTTTTACGTCATATAAAACTCTCAACAGGGTATATGACATTGTGAAAAATGCGCTTTCTGCAGAAGGATTCGTGCTGCTCAGGCAGGGAAATGAGCCGAGAAGCAGGCTGATGGAGCGTTTCAGGGGAGACATCAATTCCGTTCTGTTCGGAACCGAGAGCTTCTGGGAGGGTGTTGATGCACCCGGAGAGACACTCCAGTGTGTCATAATCACGAAACTTCCCTTCAAAGTCCCGAGCGAACCCATAATCAGAGCGCGGATAGAAAAGATAAAACAGCGCGGAGGGAACCCCTTTCTCGAGTACTACGTTCCACTCGCAGTCATCAAGATGAAACAGGGCATCGGCCGGTTGATAAGAAACAGATCCGACAGAGGTATTATTGTGATACTGGACAACAGACTTCTCGTGAAGAGCTACGGGTCCCTGTTTCTCCGTTCCATGCCCACGGAAAATATCCGCAGGGGAGCTCTCGAGGAAATGCTCGAAGGAGCAGAATCCTTTCTCTCTACTACTGCTTGACAAGCCGAACAACTCTCAACCGCCGTTTCCCGAGGGTAACGTCGGTCAAAAAATGTAAAGCTTGACAAATTAGCATTTCTTCATACTATATACTCAGCCGACGTATTGAACGGATGTAACCCCCGCTTACAAGCTTTCGGCTTGACGCCGATGCGGAGAACATGCCCGTGCGGCGGCAGATACCCTTTTACCTGAGAGGAAAACCTGTGGGCAGTTTTTATGTGACGACACCGATCTATTATGTGAACGACGAGCCACATATCGGTCATGCATACTCGACGATTCTTGCGGATGTTCTGTCACGTTACCACAGGCTTTTTGGCGACGAGGTTTTCTTCTCGACCGGAACCGACGAGCACGGGTTAAAAGTGAAGGAGGCGGCCGAAAAAAGGGGGGTTTCCCCGGAGAAACACTGTGATGCAATGGTCCTGCGTTTTCTGGAGCTCTGGAAGAAGCTCCGTATCAGCTATACCCGTTTCATACGGACAACGGAGAAGAAACATATCTTCGTTGTGCAGAGTATGCTGACCTATCTCTATGAGAGGGGCGATATCTACTTCGACACCTACACCGGAAAATACTGTGTGCCCGAAGAGAGGTTCTGGACCGAAAAGGATCTCGTTGACGGTAAATGCCCCTCATGCGGCAGGGATGTCATCACCATCGAGGAAAAGAACTACTTTTTCAAGCTTTCGAAGTACAGAGATTGGCTCGTCGACTATATAAAGGAGCACCCCGACTTCATCAGGCCGAAGACGAGAAGAAATGAAATCCTCGGCTTCCTCAAAAAAGATCTATCCGATCTCTGTATTTCGCGGCCGAAATCACGGCTCGACTGGGGGATCGAGATACCATTTGACAAGCGTTTTGTTACCTATGTTTGGTTCGATGCACTGATCAATTATATAAGCACGATCGGCGTATACCGGGACAACATCTCCTTTCAGAAGTGGTGGCCGTGCGACGTACATCTGGTCGGCAAAGATATTGTCACCACGCACGCAGTATACTGGCCGATTATGCTCAAATCCGCAGGGTTCGAGCTGCCGAAAATCGTTTTTGCACACGGGTGGTGGCTTGTGCAGGAAGAAAAGATGAGCAAATCGCTCGGTAATGTGGTGAGGCCGATCGATCTCGTCGACAGCTACGGGTATGAGAGCTTCCGCTATGTTCTCATAAAAAATATGACTCTCGGGTCGGACGCAAGCTTCAGTGAGAAGAGTTTCCTCCAGACGGTCAATTCGGATCTTGCAAACGACTATGGAAACCTGCTGAGCAGACTGGCACAGATGCTTCACAGGTATTTTCATGGTGTTCTTCCGGAGCCCTTAAAAACGGATGGGAAGCTTTCACGGCATGGAGACAGGTTGTATCCGGCGGTGAAGAATGCGGTTGAAAAGATGGAGCTGAATAAGGCACTGGATAACATACTAAAGTATATACGGTCTATAAACAAATATATCGACGACAAGGCGCCATGGTCTCTCTATAAGGAGGGAAAAACGGATGAGCTGAAGACCGTATTGTATACGGCATGTGAGTCATTTCGGCTCGCTTCGGTTTTGCTTGCACCCGTTATTGTCGACAAGGCCGAGAGGGCGTTATCCGTGTTCGGGGAATCGGTACGCGAAAAAACTGAGAAAACAAACAGGGACCTAACGCTTTTTAAATGGGGAAAGCTGAAAGGCAGCGGAAAGATAAAAAAAATCAACAGCCTCTTCCCGCGGCTGGAAATGGAAGGAGGAAAAACAGTGGAAACTCCTGCCGATGCCGCGTCCCCAAAACGCGATGAAAAAATTGACATTGGCTACCTCAGGAAAGTTGATCTGCGGGTTGCAACGGTTGTCGCCGCACATCGAATCAAGGGCTCGAAAAAACTTTTAAAGCTTCACGTGAATATCGGCTCGGAGGAACGTTCGATTGTTGCCGGAATTGCCGAATACTACAAACCTGACGATCTCATCGGCAGGCAGATTATCCTCGTTGCAAACCTCAAACCAGTAAAAATTATGGGCAATGAGTCCAACGGTATGCTTCTTGCCGCAGCCGGAAAGGACAGGCTGGCCGTTCTGGGGCTCGACGGGGAGGTCGAACCCGGAAGCAGGGTGAGCTGACCCGGACGGGCTGTCGGAAATTCTTTAACAATTTCAATATTATTATGTTGACATCTCCGCGAGAAAAATGTATAACTGTCTAAACAGCTTAACGCATCACCCGGTAATCGGGACGTTCTGAGCTTGAGCGGCTTTGAAAATCCCCTGCAGGGCCTCTTATGGACGAATCACTCACGCGAGACGGTAATACAATGCGCTCAAATGCGTCGTACGGCTGCATAAAAGGTTTCACTTCAGGCGATTTATGTACTACTTTTTTCCTTATTTATATTGTATAAGGAGCACGGTATGGGTGAATTACGGTATGGAGAGGCGAAGGACAGTCTTGTCCACAAAAAACTTGAGAAGGTCGATCTGTCGGACGAATATATCTTCGATATGGCGAAGAAGATTGTTGATGCCGCCGACAAGCGGAGCGTTTTGCTGAGAATGCTCGGTGCGGCCGCATTCCTCTATCACTGCCCCGCACACCGGGAGATGTACAAGAAACTGAAGCGAAGGCTTACCGATGTGGATGTCGTTACCTACAGCAAGTTCAAATCGACCAGTATCGAACAGGCAATGGCAGATGTCGGTTTGAAGCAGCAGAGGCATTACGTATGGCATGCGGAATCCAGAGAAATATACTACAACGAGGAGGGGCTCTTTGTCGATGTGTTCCGCGATACTCTTGATTTCAGCCACGTTGTCAATTTCAAGGGTCGACTCGAGCTCGATGACCCGACAATTCCCGTGGAAGACCTTCTCCTCGAGAAGCTCCAGATTCACGATATCACGGAGAAGGATTTCAAGGATGTCATCATCCTCCTGCTCGAGCACGATTTCGGCGGCGCAGAAAACAGGGAGGAGATAGATACGCGGTATGTCGCACAAGTTTTCGCGGATGACTGGGGCTTCTACTACGATGCGGCACGCAACCTGAATAAGATCAAAGATTATGCCGATGATTTTGACCTCGTATCGGTGGAGGAGAAACGGAAGGTCAAGCAGAAAATCACCGAACTTCATACCATTATAGAGGATGAGCCGAAGACAGGAAAGTGGAACAGAAGGGCCAGGAAAGGAACAAAAAAGCCCTGGTACAAGGAAGTCGGTGAAATACAGCAGGGTGTATGAAGGAGGGTGTTTTGTTCGGGAAAATCAAAACAGAAAAGAAAGAGAAAAAGGAGAAGAAGAAAAAGTGGGATTTTACAAAGCTTTTTTTTGCCACTGATGTTCACGGATCGTCACGTACGTTCAGAAAGTTCGTGAACGCCGGGGATCTGTATAAAATCGATGTTCTCGTACTCGGTGGAGATGTAACCGGTAAACTGCTTGTACCCATCATACAGGATGATGAAGACAGCTTTCACGCAACAGTAAGCGGCGTGAGGAGAGAGGTCACTTCAGGACCCGAGCTTGAAAACCTCCAGACGATGATCGATGATCTCGGCTTTTACTGGGACATTATGAACAGCCGGACCTATACCGCCCTCAAGGAGGACTGCGTAAAGGTCGAAGAGATTTTCAAGCATAAGGCGCGTGAACGGCTTTTGAGCTGGATAAATCTGGCGGATGAGAGACTGCAGGGGAAACCGTACAAACTGTATTTGACCGGCGGCAATGACGATGATCAGTGGGTGGTCCATGCCATTGAAGAAAATCAGACGGAACATATCGTCAATCCCGAAGGCAGGGTGGTTATGGTGGATGAGCTGCACTCGATGGTGAGTTTTGGATTCAGCAATCCCACTCCATGGAATACACCGCGTGAAGCGGATGAGGATACGCTGCGCGGGCTTATCGAAGAAACTGTGAAGGATATCGACGATTTCAAGAATGTGATTTTTAATTTCCACGCACCGCCCAAGGACTGCACCCTCGATCTCGCCCCCATGCTCGATACGTCAACCGATCCTCCGACGCCCGTGGTCAAAGCCGGGCAGTCGATCATGATCGGCGTGGGCAGCGACGCTGTGCGCGAAGCGATTGAAAAATACCAGCCGCTCGTGGCTCTGGTGGGACACATCCATGAATCGCGCGGGATTGCAAAAATCGGCAGGACAACGGTGGTCAACCCCGGGAGCGAGTACGGCGAAGGCATGCTGAGGGGGTCAATAATAAACCTTCAGGACGGGAATGTTCTCAGCTACCAGATGACATCGGGCTGAGCAACAGGTCAAAGATTACTCGTAGTCATTTTGCACCCTTTTTCGAATAGTACTGTTTGGATGATTTTTTTCTTGAAAAACAATGCACAATGTGGATAATAATGCTCAATCAGTATACAAATAGTAATGAATAGAATCGTATAAAATAAAAACAGGAAGGGGGTGAAGCCGACTTTAAGAACGCGGGCCTTACAATGATGTACGGTTGTATCGTGGCTGTGTCTTAAAGGAGGGTTTTTTTTAAAAAAAAGTAAATCAAGGAAAGAAGGAGGTATGAATGGCAACTCAAGAGGTATTTACCCGTAGATCCTCGGGCCTCATCAGGGTTATGTCCCCGTTTTCAGCTTTTGTGTACAATGTTCTGACAATGGGTCTCATATTTCCCTGGGTATTCATGCAGGCACCCGGCGGATTTCCGGGAAGCAACCTGTGGCTGGGAATTCTGATCTGCACATTTTTCCAGACCTTCGTATCACTATCGATTACGTTTCTTGCCTCAGCAATGCCCAGAAGCGGCGGCGACTACATCTTTCAGAGCCGCATCCTCGGCGGTGCATTCGGCTATACGTCGGTTATGAGCGGGTTCGTTATCTGGATCCTTCAATGGGTCGCCCTTTCAGGGTGGCTGTTTGCAGCGCTTGGAATGGCGCCGCTGTTCATGACTCTTGGCGTAAAGCTGAACTCGCCCGCACTGCTCAACTTCGGGTTGTTCTGCAACTCGGCATGGGGAATTATCATCATCTCCATCGTTCTTGCGGGCTTCACCGCGGCATTTCTCGTTTCCGGATTCAAGAATTATGTCGTGGTACAGTGGTTTCTGTTCGGGGCGGTGCTGCTCGCCTTCTTTATTGTGCTTGTCGTTCTTGCCGCGACAAAAACCGAGGCATTTGCCGCAAAGTTCAACGATTTTATGGCAAAGTTCATGTCGATGCAGGGGGCTGAAGGATCGGCCAGCGCCTATCAGGCTGTTATCGATGAGGTGAGGGCTACGGGGTTCAACACGATACCGAAATTCAGTTTCTGGGCGACACTTGCGGTTGCGCCGATTGCATGGATGAGCATACAGTGGTCCACCTATTCCGTGGAACAGGGTTCTGAGATCAAGGGCGGCGACAGCTTCAGGAATCAGTTCTGGATTCTTGTCGGATCGCTCTGGTTTACAGGCATTCTTCTTGCGCTGCAGGGTGTCTTTTTCCAGAAGGCCCTGGGGCATGAATTCCTGACCGCAGCGAGCGCGGAGTACTACGCCTATGCGGGTGTTGAGACCTATTCACTCGGTGTCATCAACCCCTACCCGAGCGTGCTCGTTATGATGCTCTCCAATCCGATCATCGTTATCCTTATCGGTATCGGATACATGGCGAACTCATTCCAGGTTACGTGCAACTGCTATATCGGGATGACGAGGGATATGGTTGCCATGGCTCTCGACCGGACGCTGCCGGAGTGGATCTCGCGTGTTCATCCAAGGCTGCATACACCGGTCAATGCGCATCTCGCGTACTTCATCGGCGCATTTTTCTGGATCTTTGCCTATAACCTCGTGCCTGTATGGGGTACCTGGACATTGGGTGTTTCATTCGCCTGCGGGTATGTGTTCGTTTTTTCGGCACTCTCCGCAGCGCTGTTTCCCTACAGGGCGCCCTCCATATATCAGGCATCACCCGGTGCGAAGTTCGGGAAGCTTGTTGTGTGGACAGGGGCCGTCGGTTTTGTGTTCTGTATGATAATGGTGTTTTCATTCATCTTCGTGCAGAACCTGGGGCTGAGCTTCATCGCGCCGGGAGGCTGGAAGCCCGCTCTGCTTATCATTCTCGTTATTCTCGTATCTCTCTTCTGGTATATTGGAAGCAAGAGCTTTCATATGAAGAGAGGCATCGATATTACGCTCGCATTCAAGGAGATACCGCCTGAGTAACGAATGCAGGATTTCGACAATGATGTGTGTATATGAAGGCAGGCCTTTCGGGGCCTGTCTTTTTTATTGACGAAACCTGCCGATAATGTTTTTTAGAAGCCGGAACATGTTGTCGTTGCAGCCAGATCGAGCGGACAAAGCCTCCGTTTACGCGTCTCGGAGAACACATCGACTGACGACGGCACCGCATCCCGGTTTGAGAGAGGAAGAATTACTATGAGAAGAGTACTTATATACGGTGCAGGTGAAGCGGGAGTGATGGTGCTGAAGGAGATCATTAAAAGGCCCGCTGAAAATATATCCGTTCTGGGCTTTATAGATGATAACGGCATGAAGCTCGGTTCGTTGATTGAAGGCATCGAAGTGCTCGGAGGACGTGCCGTACTCCGGAAGGTTATTCGGGAACATTCCGTGAATGAGGTCATTATCGCCATGCCATCAATCGGGAAACCGATAATAAAGCAGATTGTCAGGGTATGCAGGTCTGAAAAAGTGAAGCTCTTGATTGTCCCATCGACCAGAGAAATCATTGAGGGGACGGTACGGTTTCATCAGCTGAAAGAGATAGACCTCTCCGATCTTCTGGAGAGAGAAGAAGTACGGATCGAGGGAGAACGGATCAGAGAGTATATTCAGTCAAGAACAGTTCTCGTCACGGGTGCTGCAGGATCGATAGGAAGTGCACTGGTGAAAAAGATATGCAACTACAATCCATCCGGGATAGTTATGCTCGACAGCAACGAAAATGCGCTGTTTTATCTGCTTGGTGATGTCGAGAGGTCGGGGATCGAAGAACGGGCTCCAGTGGTGCCTGTTGTTTCGGATATCAAGGAATTGCAGCTGGTTGCAGATGTATTTGAGCAGTACAAGCCCGATCTCGTTTTTCATACGGCGGCGTACAAGCATGTGCCTCTCATGGAACAGAACATCAGGATGACCTATCTGAACAATGTGATCGGCACGTATAATGTTTTAACGCTCGCCGACATTCATGGAGTCGGTCGGTTTATCGGTATTTCTACGGATAAAGCGGTGTATCCCGTATCAGTGATGGGAAAAACAAAACGGGTATGCGAGATCATGGTTCAGGCTCACGCAGAAAAGGGTCTGCATGCTTCGAGCGTTCGTTTCGGAAATGTGATTGGAAGCAACGGCAGCGTCATAACCGTTTTCAAGGAACAGATCAGAAAGGGCGGTCCGCTCACTATCACCTCGCCGGATATGTCACGGTACTTCATGACTGTTGACGAGGCAACAAGCCTTGTGCTGCAGGCCGGAACCATGAACGAATACGGCGGTGTTTTCGTTCTTGATATGGGGAGACCGATTATGATAAAGGACCTCGCAGAAAATCTTATTATTCTGTCGGGGCTGACGCCAGGAACGGACGTAGAGATACAGTACACCGGAATACGTCCCGGCGAAAAAATCAATGAAGAACTCTTCTACAGGGACAAATTCGTGCGGGGTGTGTTCAGCGGCATTTATGTGGAAGAAGACGTGATGCCGAGTCCCTCGGTGCTCGAATATATAGAATCCAGCCTTGAGTTTATACATTCGATGGAGGATGACGAGATATTGAGGATGATGGACGAAATCATTGAATACAGTTCGAACCGAAAAAAGGCCGTATCTCCCCTGTTTTAAGAATTTCCTTCAATATTGATACAGTCCGTTGAAAAAGTATTGACAATTGCAATACATTGATTAGTCTATATCTTAGGGACGGCACTGATAATACCGCCTCTGTTCAACGTTGCCGGCATACGGCATTTTCCGGACGCTTTGCATCCGAATGACATTAGTATGTAACAGCGTAGGCACGTGAAGGTACGAATACGTGCCGGCATAAACTCAAAATACGTGTAAGCGGAGTACGCAGGAACATTGAATATCCTACAGTACGGGCGTTGATTCAGAACATCCTTGTTTTTAGAATTTTCGGATGCGGTGAGGGGCCGCTATGGATTTTCCTGACGATTTTGAAGAGTACGATCCTCTGGATGACGGTGAAGAAGCAGATGATGTAGAGATGGAACCCTACATCAATAAGACCTTTGTATGTGAAGAGTGCGATTTCCGCTGGCAGGAAAAGATATACCCCGACAGAAATGACTATCCCGATTATGAGGATGAGCTCGGCGGGTCGCATATCTGTCCAATGTGCGGTTCGCTGAATGTAACCTTTTATTGAACCCTGCCTGAGCCATGCAGATCAATACATAATTCCAATGCAGCCCCGGTTCTGCGGCGGCAAAACATACCGGCGTATTCGGTAAAAATTTTAATACGGAGAGCGCGGAAAAAATTTCGGCTTTTTAGGAAAACGATGGGATGAAACGGGAAAAACGATACTTTATCGAAACATACGGGTGCGAGATGAACAAATCGGACTCGATCGACATCGCCCTTTCCCTTGAGGAATCCGGATATAGAAGGGCCGATTCAGATGAGGATGCTGATATCGTGGTGCTGAATACATGCTCGGTGAGAGAGCATGCCGAAGAGAGAGTGATCGGCCGTCTCGGGTATTACCGGGCCCTGAAGGAGAGAAGAAAGGACATTTCAATAGTATTCGCCGGGTGTATGGCCCAACAACAGGGTGAAGGTATTATTCGGCGATTCCCGGAAATAGACGTCGTTGCCGGAACGTACCACCGTCTTGATATACCGGATGCCCTGCAGTGCCTGGAAAAAACGGAAGGTCACGTTGTCCGAATCGATTGCGGACATTATGAATTTTCCTCATACAGAGGCGACCGAAAGGAGGGACACCGGGCGTGGGTGAATATTATCAAAGGATGCAGCAATTACTGTTCGTACTGCATCGTGCCCTACGTTCGGGGGCCCGAAAAGAGCAAGGCCAGCGGGGAGATTGTTGCTGAAGTGGAAGAGCTTGCAGCCGCGGGCGTTGTAGAGGTTGTGCTTCTGGGACAGAATGTAAATGCGTACGGTAGAGACAGCGAGGACATCGGTTTTATAGAGCTTTTGGAACGGTTGAACGATATACCGGGTATACGGTGGATTCGCTTTCTCACCTCACATCCGAAGGATTTTAACGGGGAAATGGTGAGGAGGATCGCTTGTCTTGACAGTGTGTGCAGACATTTTCACCTTCCCCTCCAGAGCGGTTCGGACAGAATTCTGTCTCTGATGAACAGGAAATACAACGTACGTCATTACAGGACAGTCATTGACGCAATTAGGACACACCTGCCGGGTTCATCGATCACTACCGATATTATCGTAGGTTTTCCTTCGGAGTCCGAGAAGGATTTCAGAATGACCCTGGATATGGCAAAAGAGATAGAATTCGATGATGCGTTCACCTACCGATACTCCCGGCGGCCCGGCACAAAGGCCGGTGAATTGCAGGAGCAGCTGCCGTCCGAGACTGCGGCCCGACGGCTCGAAGAGCTGATTGCTCTTCAGAGAAAAGTCTCGTATAAAAAGAACAGGACTGAAATCGGGAAAACCCTAACCGCTCTTGTGGAGAAGCCGAGCAGAAAAGATGCAGGTGAGATGCTGTGCAGCACAAACAAGAACAAGATGGTGGTTGCGGATACAAAAAAGCCGGCAGGAACATTTATTACCCTCAGGATAAGCGGCATCTCGGGAAACACACTCAAAGGTATCGAGCTGCCGCGAGAGTGACGGCTCCGGAGGAGTACAGACAAATGCGGAAAGCAACACCGATGATGGAACAGTACCATGCAATCAAAAAAAAGAACGCAGATTCCATACTCCTTTTCAGGCTCGGTGATTTTTATGAAATGTTTGAAGCTGACGCCATACAGGCGTCGAAGATACTCAACATCACACTCACGAAAAGAAACAACGTGCCGATGTGCGGGTTTCCTCATCACGCTGCGAAGAGTTATATATCCAGGCTCCTCATGCACGGGAAAAAGATTGCCGTATGCGAGCAAACCGAAGACCCGGCTCAGGCGAAGGGAATTGTTCGGAGAGATGTTGTTGAAATTATGTCTCCCGGTATCATTACGGACCCGGACCTGCTCGACGATAAAAAGGCAAACTGCATTGCGGCGTTGTACGGCAGTATGGACGGAGGGCAGGAGCGTATGGCGTGCGCGTCCGTCGATGTTTCAACAGGTGTATTTGTATCCAACTTTTTTCACAGATACGATATTGCCGATGCACTTCTCGGGGAGATCGAGGACAACGGCATTCGGGAGGTTGTTTATCCGGCATCTTTTACGGACGGCAACGTCTTCGGCAATGCTCTGAGCAAAGCAGCCTCGCTCCGGCCGACTGTCGTGCTCAGACCGCTTGATGATTACGAGTTTTCCATACATGGTGCTGAAGAAACACTAAAAAAACATTTCCGACTGCAGAGTACCGGCGCCTTCGAGTTTGAGGACGATTGTGAAATATCCGCATGCGGCACGCTCCTCACGTATGTAGGACAGAATGCACGGCAGGACCTGTCCCACATCAGATGGATTCACAAGAAGCACAATAAGCGGATACTTTATATAGACAATGCGACGAAAAAGCACCTGGAGCTCGTGGAAAATGCCGAGGGCAAGGAATACGGCACCCTTCTCGAGCTGCTGGACGGGACGCAAACCGCAATGGGGGGCAGACTGCTGAAGAGCTTCATAAACAACCCCTCCCGCAGTATAGAAGAAATCGAAAAACGGCTCGATAAAATATCCTTTTTTTTTAACAGCGCACAGATGCTTCAGGCCGTGAGGGCGAGCCTTGCGCAAATTCTTGATATCGAGAGAATCGTATCCAAGCTGTCTATGGGCAAGGGGAATGCTCGGGATATCATCGGTCTCAGGAACTCACTCTCCGCCTGTGAAACGATCAAAAGGCATCTTGACCGCACTGCGGTAGTGCGGGAAGAGACAGACGTGCTGTACGGTTATGACAGCCTGATGCATCTGATCGAAGAAGCGCTTGAGGACGATCCGCCGTTGAGTGTTCATGAAGGAAGGATCATCAGGGGGGGCTATAATGAGAAACTGGACAGCTACAGACGAACGATGCAGGAGAACAGGGAATGGATCAACAGGTATCAGCAAGAGGAGCAGAAAAGACTCGGTATGGGGTCATTGAAGGTTCGATACAACAAGATTATAGGCTACTTCATTGAGGTGACCAAATCTAATCTTCACCTCGTTCCTGATTACTATATCAAAAAACAGACCATGCTCAATTCAGAGCGCTTTACGACTGAAGAGCTGACAGGTCATGAGACGCTCCTTCTCGAGGCGAGACAGGAGTCTGATGAGCTGGAGTTTCGGATTTTTCGGCAGGTGTCGGACAGTGTACTCGAATATGCTGAAGATCTGTTCAAAACCTCCGAGGCGATTTCCCGTCTCGATGTATTCTGTTCGCTTGCCCGCATCGCGAGAGAAAACGGGTATGTGAAACCGGAAGTCCTGGAAGATACTGTCCTTGAAATAACCGACGGCCGCCATCCGGTTGTCGAAAAACTCGGTGAAGAGGAGTTCATCGGCAATGATCTTTCTCTAAACAGCGAGGATCGGCGGGTAATGATTTTAACCGGACCGAATATGTCGGGAAAATCCACATATCTTCGTCAGGCAGCGCTCATCGTAATTATGGCCCATATGGGATGTTATGTCCCCGCAAAAAGCGCACGTATTGGAATTACCGACAGAATCTTCTCGCGTATCGGTGCTTCCGACCGGATCGTCAGGGGAGAATCAACCTTTCTCGTGGAGATGATTGAAACGGCCCGAATTGTTCGCTTTGCAACCGATCGCAGCTTCATCATTATGGATGAGATCGGCAGAGGGACTTCCACCTACGACGGTCTTTCAATTGCGTGGGCGGTGCTCGAGTATCTGCTCGATGTGAGAAGAGCCGGTGCAAAAGTGCTGTTTGCAACGCATTATCATGAGATTACCGCACTGAAGGACAGCTACGGCGTCATCAACTACAATGCAGCGGTGAAGGAGTGGAACGACAGTATCGTATTTTTGAGAAAAGTCGTTCAGGGCAGCGCCTCAAAGAGCTACGGCATCGAGGTGGCTCGAATGGCCGGTATCCCGGAGGAGGTTATTGAACGGGCGAAAGACATACTGAACACCCTTGAAATGAAGTACGGTGCGAATATACCGCTTCTGTTCGATGATGCCGGGGATGCAGGGCTGGATGAAAAAAAGGGGGATGTGCAGCTGGACCTTTTTCCGTCGCCCTACGATGTACTCATAAAGGAATTGCGAGCAGTGGATATAAACTCCATTACCCCGCTTGAGGCAATGAACATCCTGGACAGGCTGAAAAAAAGTATAAGCCTGTGACGGACCCGTATGGCGCCTGTTCGGCAGGCGGATCACATTAAAAGAGCATATTCGGTGCGTCACATTATTTGTCCCTCTTCAGTGCCTCTGTCACCAGGTTGAGCAGCTTCTCCTTTCCATAGAGCTCCAGCACACGTCCGTCGGCGAAAGCAACCGCTTCATCGCTGAATTCGGTGTTTGTGAGACAGACTCCCTGTTTTACCTTGAGCTCTTTCACCTTTTCATAGAATTCCCTCACCGCAAGATGCCCTATTTTGCCGGCGCCCCTGAAGAACTTGAATAGTATCATTGTCGGTACGTTTTTATACATTGCCTGAACGAGCAATTCCACAGAGTAATTCCCCTGGGCGTCTGTGCGAATAATAGAGGCACTATGGGTAAAGACTCCTATTATACGTTTGCATAACTCAATAAACTCTGCTTTACCGGACATCATATACTGACGCAGAGCGTAGTTTGTTTTCAACTGCTCGTATTTATCCAGTTTTTCATGTACATCCTTGAAGCTTGAGGTTTTGTAGAGAATACTCCGCCACTGCTCGACAGCCTCCTTTATGTCGTTCTGTAAAAGGCATACTTCGCCAAGCTCGTACTCAAGAGTAATAAGCTGCTCTCTCTTCAGACCGGGTATCTGCAGGGCATCTGAGAGAATTTTTCTTGCTTCATCCATTTTGCCGGCTTTTCTCAAAAGCCGTGCCATAACATACATGCTTGTAAGAGCAAACCGGTTGTCTTTTCTCGCTTTTCGATAGTGCGAAAACGCCCTTGCCGGTTTCCGGAGACGGTACATAATTTCGCCGAGGTAGTAGTTGATTTCAGAATCATCGGGATTGGCGGCAAGGGCGTTCTGCAGGTGTATACGCGCCTCATTGAACTTTTTTTGTCTGAAATATATCTTGCCGAGCTCTTTCAGGGCGGGCTCATTGCGAGGATCGATAGAGAGCACCTTTTCAAACTGCCGTATCGCCTTTTCTCTGTTTCCCCTCTGCAGTTCGATTTTACCGATGTGAAGATGGGGGATGGCGTCCTTTGGATCTGATGCGGCGAGAAAAGAGTAAACCCTGCAGGCATCGTCGAGATTACCCATTTCCATGTAGCATTTGGCGAGCAGGCCATTCAGTCGCTTTTCGTCGAAATCGGGGTCGTTTCTGGCGTGTGAAAGAATGCTGTTGATGTGAAAAACGGCTTCGGTAAAATTTTCGACCTCCATATAGAGCGAGACAAGCTGTATTCTCGTCCGTATATTTTCCGGATCTTTGCGTACAAGTTTCTGGAGCGTGGCGATTACCTTTTCCATTGAACCGGATTCCCGGTCTTTCTTGAGAGAGGTTTTCAGATGAGCGTTTTTCAATGTGCGTATAACGTACAGCCCGCCGATAAAAAGAAGGATAAAAAAGGCCAGGAAAATAACAATAAAGGTCATAGCCTCAATTTTAGATGACTCTGTGATTTATGTCAAACGGAGGTTTGCCGAAAGAGATGGAGATTTGATGTTGAAAAGTACCGCATAACTCTGTACAATATTAGCACCCTGGAGGGCGAAAGAAACGCAGTCAAACGAACTGTGCCGAATACCGGCGTGTGCCGAAGAAGCGTCATACCTGGTGTTATCGGTGCACCAATCTCACAAGCTGTAAAGGAATAATACATCCTGAAGAGTTGTTATGATCCTTTCATTACAGGTATATGATTTTTATTTTCGTCTCATAGATCTCGCAATTGCACTGATGATTTACGTGCTTTCAGTCATTCTTTTTCTCAAGTACAAGAGAGACTATATGACGCCGATTCTCTTTTTTGGACTTTTTGTTTTTCCTCTTCAGTTTGCAGTATGGTTTCTCCAATCCAGGCTGCAGGTCAATCTTCCTCCACAGTTCAACATACTCGAAATATTTTATATAATGTTTCTTAAATTGAGCGTACTCGTGACCCTTATATTTGTTCGAAGATAGCTTCGAAAAAGTTGTATTGACTTTGGTGATAAAAAATAATACCTTTAGCATCCGGACGACGAAATAGTTCTCTGCGGGAATGACGTATCCGGAACGGAATACCGTCATCTGCGGCTTATGGTCGACACAGAGAAGAGAAACGCACCTGAATTCGCGGGAGAAGTAAATGTACGTGATTGTGGAATTGAACAATAAGCAGTATAAGCTGGAGGAGGGAAAACCGGCTCTGATCGATAGGCTTGACGCCGGAAACAACGGCGAGATTGAAATCAAAAGAGTACTTCTTTTTGCTGATGAAAAGGATGAGGTTAAGATCGGCAAACCGTATATCAAGGGGTTGACACTCAGGGCAAAGGTTCTCGGAAATACAAAAGGTAAAAAAATCAGAGTTTTCACGTATAAACGGAGAAAGGATTATAGAAGGACCATCGGGTCGCGGCCGCAGTATACACGAATCCTCGTTGAAAAGACGGGTACGTGACTACCAACGCAGATGCAACCGTACCACAGGAGGTATAGGAATGGCGCATAAGAAAGGCGGAGGAAGCACGAAAAACAGTAAAGACAGCCATGCGAAGAGGTTGGGGGTAAAACGATTCGACGGTGAAATGGTAACCGGAGGAACAATACTTGTGCGTCAGCGCGGAACGAGAATCCACCCTGGAAAAAATGTCGGCAGAGGGAATGACGACACGCTTTTTGCAAAAGCAAATGGCCTTGTTTCATTCGAGAAATACGGCAAAGGCAGAAGACGGGTGTGTGTGTACGAAAAATAATACTGTTTTCCCCCTCCCAACTGTAAAAGCGCATAAGGATGCGGCCGGCGTATGTCCTCATTCAAAGACGGAAAATACCTTGTTATAAAAGATACTCTTCAAAACTCTCCCTGCATGCACCAAGCACATAGATCC
Source organism: uncultured Spirochaetota bacterium (assembly GCA_964521865.1). GTDB lineage: Bacteria > Spirochaetota > B62-G9 > B62-G9 > DRHN01 > CAYSRJ01. The sequence goes on from CAZFTJ010000009.1 coordinate 152,873, forward strand.
TTTTCGAAATAGTTGCATTTTTGATGGAATATGAACATTTTAACGGAGTGAAATTCGCAACGAGGGATGTTTATACGAAGTAATGCTTCGGTGCAGTCATGCGGTTTGTCGATGAGGTGAAAATAACGGTGCGGTCCGGGAACGGCGGTCCCGGGGCGGTCTCCTTCAGAAGGGAAAAGTATATCCCGAAAGGGGGTCCGGACGGCGGCGACGGGGGTGACGGGGGCAATGTATGCATCAGGGTGAATCGCGAGCTGAGAACGCTGTATGACTTGACCGTAAAACATTCCGTAAAAGCTGAGAACGGAAGATCTGGGAGCGGGCGGAATAAAAAGGGGAGAGACGGAAAAGACAGTGTTGTATACGTGCCTCCGGGCACCGTCGTTATAGATGCGGAAACAGGCAGTGAGCTCGCCGACCTTACCCGTAACGGCGAGTATTTCATACCGGTATGCGGAGGAAGAGGCGGCCGTGGAAATGCACAATTCAAAACCGCAGTAACCCGTACACCGAGATATGCACAAACGGGGAAGCGGGGAGAGGAACGGACTCTCATACTTCGAATGAAGATCATTGCAGATATCGGCATCATCGGTTTGCCGAATGCGGGGAAATCCACTCTGCTTTCTGTACTGACAAATGCCCGGCCCAGGATAGCCGACTATCCTTTTACCACGCTCTCTCCCAATCTCGGTGTAATGCACTATAAAAGCGATCGTCAGTATATCCTTGCGGATGTTCCGGGTCTTATCGAAGGAGCTTGGCAGGGCCTCGGTCTTGGCCTCCGATTCCTCAGACACATCGAACGGACAAGGGCGCTTCTGTTTCTCATAGATCTCAGTATCGGAAATCCCTCAAAACAGTACCGGACTCTTATAAATGAGTTGCGGCAGTATTCAGAATCGCTGTTAAAAAAACCGGAAGTTGTAGTTGGAAGCAAGCTCGATTCAGCCGATGCACAACAGGTAGAGGATTTTATGTCTGCAGACACAGGTGCAGGAAAACTTGTAATATCGTCGTATACCCGATCCGGGATCGACGCCCTGAAAGATGAAATAGCATTTCTTTTGGAGAAAGTCGATGAAAAAAAATAGACTTGGGCTGTTCGGCGGAACATTCAATCCGATCCATATCGGACATTTGCGGCTTGCCGAAGATGTGCGCGAAGAGTTTGGTCTCGGCACGATAGTCTTTATTCCTACAAATATCCCCCCGCACAAAGATACCGATTCGGAGGTCTCTGCTTCGGACAGGCTGAAGATGGTTGAGATGGCGATTGCGGAAAACAGCAATTTCAAATGCGACGATATAGAAATACGGCGCGGCGGGCTCTCATATACGGTGGAAACGGTCGACTATGTCTACAGGACATACGAGTTCAGAGACAGACCGTTTTTTATACTCGGATCGGATCTTGTCGGAGAAATTCATCTCTGGAAAGATATCGAGGAGCTCGCCCGCAAGGTGTATTTTATTGTGCTCGTGAGAGAGCGTTATCCGATGTTTTCAAGAAACAAGAACGGTTTGAACGGTATGCGCCTGGAGTTATACAGAAAACGTGTCGTGGATATTACCTCTTCGGAGATACGCAAAAGGGTGCAGAGCGGAAAAAGCATTCGCTATCTTGTTACCGATGAAGTTTTTCACTATATTAGAGAGAGAAAGCTGTACATGAATGAACCCGATAGATCTGAGTGATCTGGAAAGAAGAGTGGAGCGGTACATGACCACCTGGCGGTTCAAGCACGCACAGGGTGTACGCGGGACGGCGGCAGAGCTTTCGAGACAGTACGGATCTGACCGGGAGAAGGCTGAAATCGCGGCTCTTCTCCATGATATCGCGCGCGATCTGCCTCTCGAGGAGATGAAGAGAATACTGAAAAGCGTAAACGCTCCCTTCAATTGTACCGGTCAGGCGAGTGCTGCTCCCTCTCTCCTTCATGCTCGTGTCGGTGCTGTTATAGCCCGGAAACAATTCGGCATCGAGGATGACGATATATTGCGAAGCATAGAGCTTCATACGACGGGCGGAAAGAGCATGACGCTGCTGGCAAAGATTGTATTTGTCGCGGATTTTATCGAGCCGGGAAGGACTTTCAGAGGGGTGCAGACAGCCCGTAAAACAGCGTTCAAGGATATCGATAATACCATATACTATATAATGCGGTTTCTCATCAGGCATCTTGTGATTAAAAAAAGATACATATGCGAGAACACGATTCTTGCCTACAACGAATATGCATTGAAGTTTGGAGATAATCTGAATAATGAAAATTAATGTTGCCGATCTCAAACTACAGTCGCGGAAACGAAAAAAATCGAACTTCGACTGGGTCTCGGCCCTCCTGATTCTTCTCGCGATCGGTATCATTATCGGTTCGATATATTTTATTTTTTATTTCAGGGAAAGCAAGGTCGAGGAGGTTCTGGCATCCGGTTCGTCACTGTCATCCGTTGTCGTTGAGAACAACGGTGAAAAAAGCGAGGTTGTTTTTCTGGTATTCTACAATCCAAAAACGGTAAAACAGGCGTTTATCGTCATCCCGCAGAAAACACGGCTCAAGGTCGATTATGAAGACAGACCGGTGTACGATACCGTTGAAAACATATATGCCCGCGGCGGAATAACGGTTTTGCGAAAAACCATTGAAAAGCTGACCGGGACAGGATTTCCCTACTATGTTGCGTTCGATCTGAACGATGTCGAAAGGCTGGTGGACCTGCTCGAGGGGGTTAAAACCATTGTTCCGAACAGCATCAGCTACAGGGATGCGGAACACGGCATCGTCATACAGATACCGGGGGGAACAAGCACCCTTGACGGCGCCAAGATAAAGGAGCTTCTTTCCTATGAATACGGAGAGGACGGGCTCAAGGCACAGGTTGAGAACCATAGAATATTCGTCGATGGGCTGCTTGACCGTGCAGGCGACATTGAGACGCTTTTTCGACGTTCGAGAATTGCCGGCATCTTCATACGTGATGTCGAGACTAATTTCAGTAAAAAGGATTTAACGGTTTTGATCGGTGAGATGAAAAAGATGAATTCCTCCCGAGTGTCTTTCTACAAGATGTACGGAAAGGATGTGACAATCAAGGGAGAGCAGTTTATCACTCCCGTTGAAAACGGAAAGTGGCTGAGGGAGCGCATAGAGACGGTTAAGAAGTTCCTCAATAATGAAGGACCTGCACCGATAGGGGATGAAATAAAGATGGAAATTCTCAACGGATCCGAAAACCCGGGTCAGGCGCAGAGCCTCAGGAACTATTTTCTGGAATACGGCTTCAACGTGGTCCATTACGGCAATGCGCTGAGGAACGACTACGAGCATACCATTGTAATCGACCGGATTGGTAGACCGTCTCTGGCCAAGCGCATTGCAGATATCATTAACTGCAGGGAAGTATACACAAGAATCGATAAAACCCTGCTTGTTGACGTCACTATAATCATCGGAAATGATTTTGAAGGAAAGTACGTTCGATGAAAGAAACGCCCGTTCGGACAGACGATGATATGCGAACATGGGGTCGCCAAACCGTTCTTGAAATAGCCGATTTTCTCAAAGACAGCAAAGCACGCGATATCGTCGTTCTGGATATGCGCGAGCTTACCGGAATAAGCGACTATTTTATAATATGCACCGTCAATTCGCAGGTACAATCGAAGGCAATCGTCCGGGATCTGGATGCGTTTATGGATACTCGGGATTTAAAACCGATCTCGGGCAGAGTTTCCACCGAATCGCCGTGGGTTCTACTGGATTACAATTATTTTATAATCCATATCTTCCTCGAAGAGGGCAGGCGCTACTATCAGCTCGAGAAGCTTTGGTCCGATGCGAAGGTCGTGTATACGAACAGGGGCGATATTCTATGATACGGGGCCTTGCATACTGGTTTTTCGGCTGCATCGTAACCCTCTTCTTTTTTTTCGTCGTGTTAATTACCTTCCCCATTAGGGGAAGCTCTGAGGATTATGTCCATCGACTTGTCGGTATATGGGCCGGAGTGCTGTTACGGATTTTATGCGGAGCGCGCGTTGGAGTGGAGGGAGTCGAACATATCGAACAGGGGCAAAGCTATATCATCGTGTCGAATCACCGGAGCTTTACCGATATACTCATAGGGAGTGTTGCCGTGCCCCTGCAGTTTCGGTGGCTCGCTAAGAAATCGCTTTTCAGAATACCCGTTATCGGATATGGTATGAAGAAAGCCGGGTACATCTCCATTGAACGGGAGAAATCGGTCTCGGCCATGAGGAGCCTGGAAAGGGTTCGGGAGCGGCTTTCGGCCGGAAAATCTGTATGGATATTTCCCGAAGGTACACGGACGCCGAAAGATGTTCTCGGCCGCTTCAAGAGAGGCGCCTTTGTCCTTGCGCGTGATACCGAGCAGCCCCTGCTGCCGGTGGTTATTGTAGGCTCGGACAGGCTGTTTCCCCGGCCCTGGAAGATACGTAGAGGAGAAGTGACGGTTGATATCCTGAGACCAGTGTATTATGATGAGGTTTCAGCAGAGGAATCGGGGGGGAAGAACGTTCTCACCCGGTTTATCGATGTTGTAAAAAAAATGATTCAAACGGATTACGATGCCAGGGTCGCTCACAATCGATGATGATGTACGGTACGTTAAAGGTGTGGGGCCGTCTGTAGCGGAGAAACTCGGCAGACTGGGCATCGAGCGGGTTGGGGATCTTTTTTATTATTTTCCGAGGGATTATGAGGACAGAAGGTCAATTGCTGCACTTAAAGAAGCCAAAAACGGGCAACGTGCAACCTTCAGGGTCAGGGTAACCGGACAGTCGACGTTTTATTACAGAGGAAGACACCACCCAAAAATCTCCGTCCAGGACAAAAGCGGTTCTGCCGACCTCTACTGTTTCAACAGGCAATTCCTCACGAACATCCTGAAACCGGGCGTCACCTTTTATCTCACCGGTGTACCGTCGCGAAAGTATGGGGCACCCACGTTTGCACAGTTCGACTATGAGCTCGATACGGGAACACATGAGCCGGCAATCCTTCCGGTGTACAGGCTTACCGCCGGGTTGAGCCAGAAAACGCTTCGCAAATTAACTGCATTTGCACTGAAGCATTTCGGGAGCGCTGTTGAGGATGATATCCCGGCCGAAGTCAAGAGAGGGTACAGGTTCAAGGATAAGAGGGAGTATATCGAGGAAATTCACTTTCCATCGGATATGACTGAGCTCAGAAGAGCACGGGAGGTGATCTCCTACCAGGAATTTTTCAAGTATCAGCTGGTGGTTGCTCTTGTAAAAAGCAGAACGGCGCATATCGAAAAAGAGAGGCCGAAACGGGAAGGAAGGCTGAAGGAGGAGTTTCTGAGAAGCCTGCCGTTCGGTCTCACCATGGCGCAGAAACGGGTGGTGGAGGAAATCGAAGCGGATATGCAAAGACCTTCACCGATGAACAGGCTGATTCAGGGTGATGTGGGGTGCGGAAAGACTGTCGTTTCACTGATCGCCGCCCTTATTTCGGTTGAATCTGGCGGTCAGGTGGCGCTGATGGCACCGACGGAGCTTCTCGCACGGCAGCACTTCGGCACCGTCCTGTCCCTTCTTTCAGGCGTGGGGATAGAAACGGCTTTTCTTTCGGGCTCCGTACGAAAAGCGAAGAGGAGCGAGATTTTACAGGGGTTGAAATCCGGCCGCACCGACATCCTCATCGGCACACACGCGCTTTTTTCCGAGGATGTGGTTTTTAAAAATCTTTCCCTCGCAATCATCGATGAGCAGCACAAATTCGGAGTTATTCAGCGCGGCACATTGAGAGAAAAGGGAAATCATCCCGACTGCATCGTCATGAGCGCAACTCCAATCCCGAGAACTCTTTCCATGACGCTCTATGGTGATCTGGACGTGTCCGTAATCGATGAAATGCCGCCCGGAAGGGGAACGGTTCGCACCGAGATTGTGCGTCAGGCACAGAGCCACAGGGTGTACGATACGGTGGCGCAAGAGATCGAGGCGGGCAGACAGGCATACTTTATATACCCGCTCATCGAGGAGTCGAGTGCAGCAGACCTTAAAAATGCCGTTGAATCGTATGAGTATTTACAAACGGAGATATTTCCGCAGTACAGAATAGGGCTTCTTCACGGCAGGCTGAGCGACGAGGAAAAGACTGCGGTGATGACTGCATTCAAAGACGGCGAGCACGATATAATTGTGTCTACAACCGTAATCGAAGTCGGTATCGATGTTCCCAATGCGACGGTAATGGTTATAGAACAGGCGGAACGGTTCGGCCTGTCGAACATACATCAGCTCAGGGGCAGAATCGGCAGGGGAGGACATACCTCCTATTGTTTTCTGATTCCCGACCGCAGCACCGGTATGGAGAGCTTTGCCAGGCTGCGGATACTGAAAGACACGCAGGACGGATTCAAGATAGCCGAATACGATTTGAAGCTCCGCGGACCCGGTGAGCTCGTCGGAAGAAGGCAGCACGGGATCCCTGAGTTCATCATCGATAATTTCGAGGTGAATACGCGGCTTATCTACCGGGCGCAGAAAGATGCGAAAAGGATTGTTGAAGAGAGGAATGTTCCCGAAATCGGGGAGTATATTAAAAAATTCGTGAGCAGCGAAACGTACAGAAGCGCTTCGCTGTACTACGGCGGTTGATGGGTCTGCAGAGTCCCTGTGAACAGAAACAGCACGTTCAATTTCGCACAGGGTGTAACGGTGAAAAAATTTTTAAAGCTTACAGGCGGGAGCTTTTCAGGCCGCAGGCTCTATGTTCCGGATTCCGGCGTAAGGCCCGCGAGCAATCTGGTCAGAGAGGCGTTGTTTTCGACCCTTAATTCTTTTTTTGAAAAAGGTGTTTGGGGCTTGAGGGTTCTGGATCTTTTTGCAGGTTCCGGATCGCTGGGTCTTGAGGCTATCAGCAGAGGCGCCGCATATGTGACCTTTGTGGACGGTAACGGCGAATCGGTAAAATCCATACGGAAAAACCTGGAGATACTCGGTTTCTCGGGGGAGGTAATACGCCGCGACGTCTCCAGCTTTCTTAAAATGAGCAGAAACCTCGAATACAGCCTGATTTTTATGGACCCGCCGTACCGGTTTACCGCATGCAGGGAGGTAGTCGATCTGTTATGCAGGGCGCTCGAAAAACGGAACACACAGGTTCTCGTACACGAGAGGTTCTATCGTGATGAACTTCCTGAATTCGGGGATTGTGTGCAGTTGATCAGGAGGAAGAAATACGGTCAGACCGAGCTGCTCTACTACGAAATTGCAGATCCGGCACCATGAATGTATCCCGTCTTGTGACTTTTCGGACATTGGATTATAATGGATGGATACGATCGGAAGCGGAGGATTAACGGATATGCAGCAGTCAACGCGCAGGACGGTTGGAATACTTCTTATCTATACGGCAGCGATGCTTATAATGCTTTCCATACTCTTTCTTTTCAAAATTATTCACTTTCCCTATGCGTATACCACCGCGGCATTCGGATTTCTGGTGTACATCGTCGGTATGTTTTTAACCCGCGAGGGGAAGTTTTCCGCGTACAAGGTTGCAATGATCGTTGTCGCAGCTGTGCTCATCGCTGTCGCCGTATTCAGGGAGATAGCCTGAGGGGATGGGTGTGTTTAAAAGAAGAGATTTCATAAAAATCGGAGACGTTCTGGTATTTGGAGCGGTGATTGTTCTGACGATCTTTTTGTTTACACGCTCTTTTGCCGGTGGGGCGTCTGCAGTCCGTTTGAAGGTAACCGCACCGTCTTTTGAGGAGTACTACAGCCTTGATCAGCAGAAACTGCTCGAGGTGCCCGGTCCGCTCGGGAACACCACCGTCGTCATTCGCGACGGTCGGGCGTGGATACAGGATTCACCGTGCAGGGAAAAGATCTGCATCAAAATGGGGAAGATAAAGAGGCCCGGCGAGCAGGCGGTGTGCCTGCCGAATCGGGTCATTATCGAGATAGAAGGGAACAAAAAATCTATCGATGCGGTAGCGAGGTAAGCCGTGACTGTCGAAGGCGAAACGTCAATAACGGAAACTATCGGTGAATCGAGCGGCAGGAGAAGGACCTTCTTTATAGCATTCCTCTCCACCATGGCCATTTTTTTCGCTATTGCCGAAACCGCAGTACCGAAGCCGCTACCGTGGATGCGGCTCGGGCTCGCAAATGCGATTACGCTCTATGCGCTCAACACAATGCGGGTAAAGGAAGCATTGGCCATTGTCGTTGCGCGGGTTGTTGCGGCTTCACTCCTTATCGGAACATTTCTTTCGATAAGCTTTATTCTGAGCCTGACGGGGGCGCTCGCCTCCTTTGCAGTGATGTGTTTTTTTTTCAGCATCTTCAAGAAATGGATCAGCCTGGTGGGCATCAGTGTGCTCGGTGCGGTCACAAGCAATGCCGTCCAGCTCTTCGTTGTGAATACTCTCTTCGTAAACAGCAGGCTCTCGTATTACTTTCTCCCGTTCTTATTTCTCTTTGCCCTTGCCGGAGGAACGATAAGCGGGCTGTTCGGGCGGTTTCTGGTTAAAAACATCTAGCGAGTGGCGGGTTTTTGGCGGCATAAGCTGGCTGAAATAATCGTGGGTGAAATAATCATTAAGGGGGGCTGATGGAAAAAGAGGCGCTGTACTGGGAAAAAACCGAAGGCTCGAGAGTGAAGTGCCGGCTCTGTCCTCACAACTGTGCCGTAGCACCCGGTAAAACGGGTATATGCCGAGTGCGTACAAACAGAGACGGCGTTCTGTATACTAAAATATACGGAGAGGTTGCTTCGACTGCAATGGACCCGATTGAAAAAAAACCGCTGTATCATTTTTATCCCGGCAGTTCGATACTCTCAATAGGAACCGTGGGCTGTTCCTTCCGGTGCATGTTCTGCCAGAACTACTCACTATCGCAGAACGTCGATCATCCGACGGATTTTTATTCCCCCGAAGAGCTGGTAGATATTGCAAAGCGGAGGGGGTCGGTGGGTATCGCCTACACCTATTCGGAACCTCTAATCTGGTTCGAATACGTGATGGACTGCTGCAGGCGTGTGCGGGAAATGGGCATGAAGAATGTATTCGTGACGAACGGTTATATAAACAGGGAGCCGCTGCACGAGCTGCTGGAGGTTGCCGACGCCTTCAATATCGATTTGAAATCCTTTCGGGAGGATTTTTACAAAAAGGTGGTGGGCGGTACACTTGCCCCGGTATGCGATACAATTACCGAGGTCGCCTCGCGAAGAGAGATCGACCTCGAAGTGACGACTCTTGTCATTCCCGGGTATAACGACGGCGATGCCGAGATGGAAGAAATGACCGGCTGGCTCGCATCACTGCGTGGAGATATTCCCTATCATCTCTCGGCATACTTTCCGATGTATAGGTTTTCGGCATCTCCCACTCCTGTTTCGACACTTGAGCGGTTGAAAAAAATTGCGGAAAAAAAGCTGCGGTACGTGTATCTGGGGAATGTAGGCGGGGAGAGCGATACCTGCTGTCACAACTGCAAAGCCCCGCTCATAACCCGCCGCGGATACTACATTGAAATAGTTAATTATAAGAACGGAAGATGTAAAAACTGCGGTACGGAGGCTCCGATAATGGGGTAGAGACGGGACAGCTTTCACTGTCGAACCTGTCTGCGGACGGTGATGGGCGTGGAGCTGATGCCCAGGGAATACGGATTCCGGACTCAAACAAAAGCATCCGGTCTTCATCCAGAATTAGCTTGACAATTCAACCGGGCCGTGTATACATTTATCAACAACGGCGCGGGGTGGAGCAGTTGGTAGCTCGTTGGGCTCATAACCCAAAGGTCACAGGTTCAAGTCCTGTCCCCGCTA
>CAZFTJ010000010.1:0-157712 GCA_964521865.1 uncultured Spirochaetota bacterium
AAACTGTCATCGATGTTGTGCGAATTTTGTGTAACCGATGTGATGCTAATCGTCAACTAATATAAGACCAATGATGGATCCCTTTAATTTTGTAGAAAAATTTCTGGATGAAAAGAAAAACTATGTAATGAAACTTGATAAAAAGGGTAAACCATTAATAAAAGGACTCGATGACCTTACTCCTTTGATAGAACAAGTGCCATATAATCAAATGCCGAATGTTATTAAAATATTCAATCTAAAACCCGCATTAATTGGTTTACTTGTATCAGGATCTTCTGTCATAGGAGATAAATCCATTAAAAATATAATAGACGAGTTTCTTGCAGATGGATTGGTTAAAAAGTATCTTAAAGGAAATTACACAGTAAAGGGAACTTCGGAAAGATTATTTAAGTTTATATTAGAACATTATACAAAAGCTTATAAAAAAATATTTAAGCCGTTCATAGAAATTATTGTATCAGGATACTCAAAAAGATATTGGCAACCCGAGGTATTCAGATTAGTCTTTGGGGATGAAAATAAGATTGAACAGGAGGTTGCTAGGTACGAATATAAAGCAATCTTTGGTGGACAAGATGATGTTATTCAAAGAATTGTTAATGGACTAGATTACTCTAATTTTGTTAAGATACTGAATAGATCAAAGGAGATTTTAAATAATTACTATATATTGTTGCAAAAATATCTAAAAAATAATAATATTAATGTTGAGATACCTCACCCCGATAAATTTGTTGAAGATTTAAAATTTTTTGACGAATCATTTTATGTGGATGGAATAGTAACAGATATCTCTAATTTTTCTGAACAGTCATCCATTGATTTTGTTGACTTCTTAGTAGATGTTATGACTAAAGCACAGCAATTCAGTAATAAGCTACCCACTGTTGGAGGTGATACTCATATTGCATTAATAAATAAATCTGAAGGGTTTAAGTGGATATCAAAAGAAGAATACAAATACAAAGGATATGGGATACCTAAAAATGGTTAAAAATTTATATTTTAATGTTAAAACTAGCAGTAAAATTAAGGAGATAAAATCAACATATAGAAAAGCAACCCAAAGACCCCAACAACAAAACAAGTTATATCCAACAATAGAGAAAAAACAAAATGAAAAAGAATTGAAAAAACAATATAGAGATATTGTTCATAAGTAATCTGTGTAATAGTGAAAAAATTAACCTCAGTTAATATATTACATATTCACATTTAGACAACGGCTCTTCGATTCTTGCTTTGATATTGAACAAAGGCTGTTGACATAACTCTCCTTTTTAGTTGGTATAGATAGCATATTATCATAATTATCCTTATAACCACCCTACTTATAAACGTCACCCTTGAAATATTTTCCGATATTATAAAAAAAGACTTGACTTTATTTGTAGGAGGTGTAATATTGGATACAAATAATACAAAGAGTAGAAAAGTGACAATGAACCTTAGAGGTATAAGTGAGCAACTAAAAAGGGAGTTCAAGGCCCTTTGTGCCTATGAAGGAAAAAGCATTACTCAGAAAATTCAAGAACTCATGCAAGAAGCAATAGAAAAACGTCAAAAGGAGGTGTCAAAAAAGCATTGAAAATTTACAACGAAGTAGTACATAATGGAGATGCCAGGGATAGGGACTTAAGCCTGATAAACGTCTACCGTGGGCGCTTCCCTGGCATGAATAACACGGAGCACTTTACGGAGGTGCGCAATGAACGATCTTACTATTCCCACAAATTTTCAAGAAGCTTTTCCAACCACAGTTGAAGGTTTCAAGAAAGCCTGGAAGATTTTCAATTCAATCAACAGTTTTGAGGATATCGAGCGCGAGTTTCTGTTAGGGCGAGGTCTGAGTCCGAACACCTACCGTAATTACCTGGGAGCTGTAAAACGGTTCTATGAGTTTACCGGCCATATGCACCCGCTGCAGGTCAGGCCGGCTGATATTGAGAAGTTTTACGATGCCCGGGTAAAAGAGGTGGACCGGAATACTGCGTATCTCGATATCCGGGGTTTGAAGAAGTTTTTCGCTGGGATCCGTGAGGTAATCCCGATTTACACCTCACCATTTGATACAATGAGTGAAACTTTAAACCACAAATTGAACCGGACAAAGAAGGGAAACAGGACAAAGAAAGCGCTCTCGCCGGCAGAAATTAAGAGGCTGCTCACCTGGCTATCTGAGGACAGGACGGTCCAGGGCCTCGAGAATTACTCGATCGTGTACATGCTGGTGACTTCCGGGCTGAGAGCGGACGAGCTCTGTCAATTGCACTGGAAAAACATCGAGTATTTTGAGGGTGTTTGGAAAGCGTATTTCATCGGCAAGGGAGGGAAGGAAGCCGAGCAGGAGCTCTATGAGCCGGCAATAATGATCTGCACAGAATATTTCAAAGCACAGTTTAAGAGGGCGCCGAAGCCGGAGGATGCGTTGTTCTGGACTATGCCGTCATACAAGGGCGACGAGCCCCGGCCGATGCCGTATCCTACCTTGTGGCACAGGATCAAGAAAATCGGCAAGGCTGCCAAAGAGAAAGGGATCATCAAAAGAGACATAGACTTTTCGCCGCACCTGTTCAGGCGTTCATATGCGACGCTGCTTTACAGAAAGGGGATGAAGGTCAAGGCCATACAGCTCAAGACGAGGCATGCGAGCATTGACACACTGATAAAACATTATATCGACGATTCGGAGCCGGCAGGTGGTTATCTTGACCTGGTGTTTGCATAATTGAGCCTTACATGGTGCTTGCCCGGGTTCGATTCCCGGGTAAGGCAAAAGGCATGGAGAATGTGAGGATTTGCCTTCTATGCCGCAGGATATTAGCAGCATTCAAGTTTTGTAGAGCTGCTATAACAATCGTGGCATGGCACGGCGAGGCGAGGCAAGGCAAGGCAGGGTAAGGTCAAAAGGCTACAAGACCGAATGTGTTTAGCAACCTGCTTAAAAGAAATCCAAGATCATTCTCCATGCCCTATAAAACGTCGCTCTCAGAAGATTGAACGTGCGACGTCGCACAAAAGAGAGGCTATGCGAATTGTGGGGCTGAGACACGGTGATGTAATACAAGTGACAAAATCTTAAGTGGGGAGGTGAGGAGGCAAAGTAACACCATCCGGGTAAACAAAAGCCCGGTCCGGAGTACAGAGCTCCGGATCCGGGCGGGATTGGCTGCAAGGATTAGTTGCAACCACCCATGAATTAAAAATATATCATGATCGTGAAAATTGCAACGGTCTTTGCGGTTGATCCCTCAATAAATCTCAGGAGGGATCGCAATGGAAAGGGTTTACTCTATCAGAAATTATGAGGTGGATATCGATGACCAATTTTACATGGTCACGAAAGAAACGGCCAAGCTTATTGAAAGGGCCACCTATGAATGTAAAACAGGATATTCGGGCTGGTGCTCCAGCTATGCCGAATGTTTCAGTGTGCATTGCTGGCTTAATGAGTACATCAATGAGAATGTCGAAAAAATTGAAGCCACTCAATATGAATCCATTGAGGGTGTCGATTACAAAGATCAGGAGACGATCAAAAAAATCGTCGAATCCTTGAAAACCGCAAAACGATTAAGAATCGAAAAGCTTCGCATTCGAAAGCAGCGTGACGGTATTACCTATGAGGATATCCGGATTGAACAGGGGGTCAAAGCAGAACAGATACTCGAGAATAAACTTCTTTCGGACATTTTCAGAGATTATTTGAAAGATGACGGTCTTCGATCGGAGGTTGTTAAAAGGGTTCAGGAGATCCTTGACCTGATCTCCGAACATTTACAGTTTAGACAAGGGGAAAGAGAAAAGCTTGATGAAAAGAGGAAGGAGCATAAAAAAGAGTGTCAGCAAAAGATAAATCAGTCATACCAGGAATATCTTGAAAGGTGCAGAAACTACTCAAGTCAGGATAACCCTTCCGTGCTGCAGGAAGAGCGGCGGGGTGAATCAAAATAATCTGTCTTTTGTAACCCGAGAAGAAACAGGCCCCTCTTTACAGAGGGGCTTTAAAATATTATTTTGGAGCTGCAAGTATGGATTTTTCAGATGATTTCGAAAACGAAGAGCGGTTTCGAAGCTTTGATCTTAACAGGGATTGGACGAAAAAGGTAGTTGATTACAATGAGTTGCGTGCATTATTTGTGTGGAGCAGGCGATATTTCAAGATCGACATGCTGAGCATCGATAAACAGGTTGATTACCGCAGGTTTTTTATGATGATGGCGAAAATAAAACTACTGGATTCTGACGATGTGTTTTAATACAACGGACCATTTATTAAATCATCGGATTTACTTCCTTCCAGCCTTTTTTTAACACAAAAATACCTTATAAAATTGATATGATTCTGTCAGCAAAAATGTAAGCAATTTCAACTATAACTCCACAGACAAATGACTACATTTTAAAAATAAAATCTTGACTAAATTCTATATATTCTTTTAAATATACGAATACAGGGTACAAAAAGAGACAAGAGGGAAAAGGTCTTCCATGACTCATAATCAGCGGGTCGTAGGTTCGAATCCTACTGGGCCCAGAATCAACAAAGAGGCGCCCCTATTGGCAAGGCGCCTCTTTTAAAAGATGTGTTAACTGTTCCCTGCGGATTACATGGGTGAGAAATTGGCCGGGTCTATTACAAACCACACATTTCCAACTCCTTCGCCCGTCACCTGTCCCCGTTTCCGGTCATTGATCCAGTAATATAACGGGTATCCTTTATAGGTGACTTGCTGTGTACCATCGACTCTGCTGATCGTAGAGAAATCCGCTGGATTAAGCGCAGAGGGGACTACCACTTTGTCTGAAGTAAACGCAGGCCATTTTTTGATGCATTGTCCTGTGCAGGCACTTTGTCCCGGTGAATCCTTTGTGAAGTAGTACAAAGCATTGCCGTTACCATCGACGAGGTAATTTCCCAGGTCATTGTTTGTGCCAATCATAATGGTGTATGCCGGTACCTCCAGAATGTACCACACATTTCCGACACCTTCACCCGTCATATCTCCCGGCTTTTTATCCTTGAACCAGTAGTAAAGCGGCCATCCTTTATACGTGGTTTGTTTGGTGCCGTCGTTGCGGGTTATAGTTCCGAAATCAGCTCCTTCGATCCCGGATGGAACCGAGATGGAAGGTGCATAGAAAATCGGCCATGCATTTGCACAATTCCCGTAACAGGTGCTCTGTCCGTCGGTGTCTTTGGTATAATAGTAAAGGGTCATCCCCATGCTGTCGGTCAGGTACTTAATTCCGTTCGCTGCGGTGCTGACCCGAATCGATGTCCTGTCCTCCGCCCAGGCAAAGCTCGTGAGAGCAATTGTAAAGAACACAGCACATATAAAACATAAGGTAATTCGTCTCATAGAACTACCCTCCTCAATATGTTAAATTTATTAATACAAATTTATTTGTGGCTGACACTCCGGACAATACAAAATAGTTAAGCATAACCTTCGCAGGATTCTGCATTAGAAAAAGGATACCTGCTCATAACAGCAGCGATCTACGGTATGTCGACGTACGGTTTAAGGTTCAATATAAAGGTGAAAGGAAGGTGTAAGGACATCTGGCATGAGAACCGGCGGCCAGCAGGAGAAAGCCATGCGTGAACGCAGGTGGGATGTTTGTGTTTACGGTATACACGTCGGCAAAGGTTTACATGCTTTAAGGGTGCTGAGAAAAAATCAAAATAGCACAAACATTATTCCTCTTGATTTTCGGGGGCTTCGCGGGTACTATATCGCAGACACGGAAAAACGTTATTCCTGCATTTCGCAACTCCGGTGGGTCGAGCTCAGTTCCACGTATACCACCCGTCGGCAGGCCGGGAGAAGCACCGCTTGATGGCGGTATGAAGACGAAATGCCGGTACTGAACGGATGATATTGAGCAGGGAGGGATTTGTATCATGGGCGGGAAATATTACCTGACGTACAATCATGTGCACAGAACAATTAAAAAACTTGCCGGGCATATTGTTGATTCGGGATTTGATCCCGATGTGATCGTAGCGATAGGCACCGGCGGATTCATCCCCGCTCGAATCATCAGGACTTTTATCGACCGGCCGATTCTCACAGTCGGGCTCTCCTACTACAATCGAGAGAACAAACCGAATAAAATTCCGAGGAAAATACAGTGGATCGACGAAGTTGAAAAAAAACTGCCGGGGAAAAAGGTGCTTCTTGTGGACGAAGTGGATGATACACGGGTAACACTCGAGTACTGTCTAAGGGAGCTTCTCCGCCATGAGCCGTCTGAAATGGCGGTTGCGGTGCTCCACAACAAACGAAAGCAAAAACGGGGATGTATTCCTGAAAAAATTTCCCTCTACTTCGTAGGGGAAGAGCTGGATGACAACTGGATCTGTTACCCATGGGATGCAGTTAATATCGATGAACAGGAGAAGAAGGCAAAGAGAAAATATCGATAGTTGCCTCTTTTAAGAACGAAGTGGGAAGATGTGGAAAAAAATATTGTAATTGAGCTTGACAAGGTCACCTTTTTGCGTGGGGCCAAATCGATATTGAAATCGATCAATTGGACAACCAGGCAGGGTGAACACTGGTTTATCATGGGAAACAACGGCAGCGGCAAAACAACCCTCATGGAGCTTCTCATGGGGTATCTATGGCCGCAGAAAGGCTCTGTATCGGTACTGGGCAAGAGATACGGAAAGGTTTATCTTCAGGATCTGCGGCGGGAGATAGGGTACGTATCGCCCTGGATTTTCAAGCGGATGAGCGATTTTATACCGGTTGAGGATATTGTCGCTTCAGGGACAGATGCTTCCGTCGGCTACTACGGACCGATCCCACCCTCTTTGAAGAAAAAAATCAATCAAAAGCTCCAATTCTTTGGATGTGCAGATTTGCTGAAGCGGAAATTCGGCACCCTTTCTTCGGGGCAGCAGTTTAAAGTAATCATGTCCCGTTCGCTCATCAACAATCCGTCCATTCTCATTTTTGACGAGCCGTTTTCACTGCTCGATATCGGTTCTCGCCTGAATATGTACCGGTATATCGACCTGCTCGGCAGACAGAGAGGCGGCCCGCAGCTCATCATGGTAACCCATCATCTCGATGACATTACAGCCACCTTCACTCACGGTCTCTTAATACGGGAAGGCCGTATATACCGGCAGGGAACAAAAATTGAAATCCTCGATGCCGGAGTTCTGGCAGGAGCGTTCGGCATTCCGGACGATGTATTGTCGATCACGACAGCGAGAAAGCTGAAAAAATATATAAATGAAAGGCCCCTTCGATGATAAAATCCCCCGGCTTGATTGCCGGGGGATTTTTTGAATACCGTGTACAGCGAATCACATGAGGAAAAACAGGCGACGCAGTACCGCCCATATCTATACGTTTACCCTGCATCCGTCTTTTTATGCAAAATAGCACGACCCTTCATCCCAGGATGCATAGTATGTCTCTTTGGACGTGCGAAACAACGATGGAGGAGGCGTGCTTATCTGCAGACGTATCTGTGTTGCAGCTGAAGAATCCGCCGTGCGTATCTTACTTCGGGTTCGGCTGAAAAGTGGTCAGGCTCTCTAGTGTCGGAGGAGCCCCTTTCAGCCTGTTGCACGTCGGCTGAAAATCGGTCGTCCAAGGTTCAGTACTTCAGCGAAGCTTCCACCACCGTAGAATCTCAATACCACCGGTCAGAATCCGATTCCGTACAGCACCTGCAGAGCGCTGTTTTTAATATCAAATGTGACACCTGCGATATCCAGGCTCTTTGCGAGGCCGAGTGCATACCGCGCTTCAACCGACATCTGTATACCGCTTACAATAAACTCGGCACCTGCTCCGAATACCGCACCGTAGTCAAGCTTCTGGGTTTCAAGTTTTCCCAGAATAACACCATTTTCGATAAAGTAAAGATCGTCAATATCGCCTTCCTCTTCATATGATGTTACGCCGCCAGTTTGTTCCTCATATTTATATTTATGAACAATGTTCAGGGCAATTTCAGGTCCGGCAAAGATATTGATTTTAACAGGACCTCCCATCGGCACGTAAAACTTGAAAAGCAGGGGGATTTCGATATAATCCATCTTTACCCTTGTATGGCTTTCGAAACCCAACTCAGTGTAATTGTACAATGCACCTTTTTGAGTATATAGAACCTCCGGCTGCAGGGCGAATATCTTTGCCAGAACAACTGTTGAATATACGCCAGCTGTGACGCCGAGCCTCGATTTTTTTTCTGATGCACCCCAGTCTGCAGCATCGGTATCTTGTCCGTGGAAGGTGCCCATGCTCAATCCCGCCTTCAGCCCGAAGTATGCGTACTGCGCAAATACCGAGCTTGCGGAGAAAACGAACATGATGCTAAAAATCAGCGCAAAAATTAAAATAAGCTTTTTCATATCTCACCTCCTCAGGAATTTAGGTTTTATTTATTATAAAGTTTTCTCTTTATATGTCAATCAAATTTAAAATAATTATCAATTATTAACTTTTTTAGAAAAATGACACATGGGGGAGGGGTGAAACCGGTGAAAAATAAGTGGAAAATTGGCGGCAGTGTGCTACTTTTTTATGTATACACCG
Organism: uncultured Spirochaetota bacterium; assembly: GCA_964521865.1. GTDB lineage: Bacteria > Spirochaetota > B62-G9 > B62-G9 > DRHN01 > CAYSRJ01. The sequence goes on from CAZFTJ010000010.1 coordinate 8,571, forward strand.
GTGCTGTAAAGATTATACTTAATAGTGAATAAGATTACTGCAGGCTTTAGTCGGTATAAAATCTGTAAATACTGATCACGATAATTGATACTCTCAATGTCACATATGAGGGGGGGCTGCCATGAAATACAGAATAATTGCAGGTATGGTTGCTGCTTCATTTCTCATGCTGCCGCTGGCGGCTGCAGGTGCCGGGAATGCAGATAAAGGATCTGAAATACCGAGAATAGAAAAATTCGGCGGAGGAGGGGAAAAGCTCGAAAAACCCGGCAAGACGGGCGATGCGTCCGGCGAGAAAGAACCTCTTGAAAAACCAAAGCTCACCAAACCGGGAAAGGAGACGACAGAACCGAAGGAAAAGGAACCGCTCGTAAAACCCGGTAAAGAACCTGAGCAGACGCAGGAAGAGCAGACGGCCGTAACGGAAGAGACTCAGGGAACGGATGAAAATAAGCTGGTAAAACCCGGAAAAGACGTATTCAAGTCGGCTGAGAGGGAAAAGCTCCAGAAACCGAGAAAAGGTGATTTTCAGAAATCCGACCAGGTGGAGGTAAAAGAGGTCGCTACAACGGGGGAGGGGCTTGAAATATCCTCACTTGAGTTCTACGATATATTTCCGGTTTTTTATAAGTACTACGATCAGCATCCGGTTGCGAAAGCCGTTTTGCATAACTATGAAAAGGCACCGATAACGGATATTCGTATGAGCCTTTTTATCCATCAGTATATGGATGTACCGAAGGAGAGCAAAGCTCCTTCGGAAATCGAGGCAGATGGTGAGGCGGTAGTTGAGCTCAACGCTCTTTTTAACAACAAGGTACTGGAAATAACGGAGGGAACAAAGGTCGCAGCAGAAATTACCTATGAATATACACTCAGAGGAAAGACATATACAAACGAATACACGGAAACGATCCGTATTTTCGACAGGAATGCGACAACCTGGGACGATGACAGAAAGGCCGCAGCATTCGTTACGGCAAAAGACCCTTCGGTACTCAGATTTTCCAAGAATATTGTCGGTATGATTAAGGACAAGGGCAGCAAGTCGATAAACGCAAACCTCCTGACGGCCATGGCCCTGTATGAGGCAATTTCACTGTATGGGACCAGTTATGTCATTGATCCGACAACGCCGTATGCGGAATATTCCGAGAACAAACAGGCTGTCGATTTTCTCCAGTTTCCGCGGCAGACCCTCGAGTACAGGGCAGGTGATTGTGATGACCTGTCGATTCTCTACAGCGCCCTCCTGGAATCGATCGGTGTAGAAACTGCTTTTATAACCATTCCCGGGCATATTTTCATGGCATTTTCACTCGATATGAGCCCCGAACAGGCACGTAAGAGTTTTTCAAAATCGGACGACCTGATATACAGGGAAGAAAAGACCTGGCTGCCGGTTGAGGTCACAATGCTCGGTGAGGGCTTCCTCAAGGCGTGGCAGACAGGCGCAAAGCAGTGGCGTGAGGCTGTTTCGAACAAGAAGGAAGGATTTTATCCCATGCACGGTGCCTGGAAGATATACGAACCTGTAGGTTTACCCGGTATAACCGGTCCTCTCGAGCTCCCCGAAAGCGACAAACTTGTGAGTGTATATCTGGCGGAGCTCATCAAGTATATCGACCAGGAGATTTACCCGAAGGTCGCATCTATACGGGAACAGATGCAAAAGACCGGCGAAACCACCAGGCTTATAAACAAACTGGGCGTCATATACGCCCAGTACGGGCTGACTGACAAGGCTGAGAAAGAGTTCAGCAGGGCGCTTGCAAAGGACGACGGCTATGTGCCGGCTCTGATGAACCTGGGGAATGTTTACTACCTCAATGACGATATGGAGACTGCATTGAAATACTACGATCGTGCCGCCAAACAGCAGCCCGACAACCCGAAGGTTCTTCTCTGCGTCGCACGCGCCAACCATGAGCTTGAAAATTATGGATCGGCAAGACGGTCGTACAACAAGTTACGGGAGATAAATCCTGAGCTCGCAAACCAGTATGCGTACCTCGATATGAGGGGAGATGAGGCAACGAGGGCTTCCGATGCCAAGAGGATGAAAAAAATGATGGTTTGGGATGAGGAGGAGTAGGAGGGCTATTCATCCCAGAGTATAATTTCATCCTGCGGCATCTGGAAGGATGCGCGGGTCTCGCTTTCTGTTTTCGTATCCAGATAGGCAGGCCAAACGGCAAGTTCCGGGTTAAGAATTTTGAGCTTTGCATACGCCTCTTTGGCCTCTGAACGATTCCCCAGTCTGTATTGCGTTTTCGAAAGAGCTAGAAGGGCCTTTGCATTGGCAGGGTCTTTATTATACGCCTTTTCATAGTAGGAGAGGGCGGTTTTATAGTTCTCACGCACATAATAAATATTTCCTGCATTCAAAAGGGCGGGGACGTAATCTTCTCTTTGCAATATTTTATCAAACTGTTCGAGGGCCTTTTCCTCGAGTCCGTATCTCGCATACAATACGCCGAGATTATTCAGCAGCTTCGTACTTTCTCCGGTTTTTTGAATCCGGGCAAGGAGCGACTTTTCCCGCTCATGCATCTCCATGTTCACAAACGCATCGAGGTCTTTCTGAAAATATTCGACCACAGTGCTTTTATCTGGCAGATCAATCGCTGCCGTCTGCTGAAAACCAACCGGTTCATAGATCTTCCATGCCTCTTCCGTCGGATAGAACTCCGCCTTTCCCTGTGCGGCATTCTCCCGCCACTCCTTTGCACCCTGCTCCCATGCACGCAGGAATCCTTCGTTCAGTATGGTGATTTCCACGGGGATCCAGGTATCACCCTCTCTGAACAACAGGTTCTGTCGGTTGTTGAACATTTTACCTGCAAGATCGGGTCCCAGTTCTAGTGAAAAGGCCGGCAGGATATGTCCCGGAATGGTGATAAACGCGGTTTTTATTCCGACGGACTGCAAAAGCGCATTGTACAGAATCGAAAGATCATCACAGTCTCCCGCTTTATACTGGAGGGTCTGCACAGGGAACTGGATGAAATCTATAACCATTTTTTCCCGGGAAAACTCCCTGTAGGGTGTGTTTGGATCCACAACATAGCTGATTCCGTACACCCTGAGGGCGTCAAGCATTCCCATGGCCTGTATAAGGTGGGAATTAAGCGCCCTTGAAGCTCTGCCCTTTATCATCCCGGTCACATTTTTTGAAAACTTCAATACTTCCGAATCCCTGGCCGTAACGAAAGCCGATACCTTTCTGTTGTCGTCCCATGTAATGGCATTACGGTTGTTGAGGCGTATCGTATCAACAAATTCCCGACGGTACTCCGTATTTCCTGCGCTGTAATCGACCGTGATTTTAACCGAGACCTTATTCCCCTCCGATATGTCGAGGACACTGTTTGTGAAAAGGCCGAAAAGAGATACCTCGCTCTTTTGGCCGGGTTCGAGTTGTTCAGACGCTTCGCAGAGTTTGGGGTTGTCCATGTATTGTTTTATATACAGCTTGACGAGAATATTATCGACAGGCTGTGTGCCGTTATTGTAGAGGACAGCTCTCCCGATGGGGTGCTCGTCGTAGTATTTATAGAATACTGGAAATACTTCGTCGAATTCGACATCTCCTATTTCAAGGCTTGGTCCAGCAACTGCGGTTTTAAATCCAGTCGGTACATCGCGACCGCCCTTTTTCTCTCCTTTTCCGATAACAGGCCCTTTGAATGGATTCTCATCAAGCGCGATTCTGTATCCCCTGCCGTTTACCGGGTGAATGAGTGTAAAATCACTGTAGTCGTACGATATCCCGTCAGGATCGAGCTCTCTTTTCATTGCAATGGAGGCGGCAGATACATTTTTTTTCAAGAGTCGCGCTTCGAAGGGTTGTATTTCAACGTAGCCCTTTGTTCCCAGGAATTCTATCTTATACACACCTGTATCTGCATCGTACGTGTCCAGGGTGATGCCGGATACCGCACGTATTTCGACTTTTTCTTGTGGAACCTCCGGTTGGATTTTATCCTTTGATTGAACAGTACCGGATGATTTTTCCGTATCTGCTGTTTCAGCAGCACCGGTTTGATCTGTATCTTTTTTAATTGCAGCGGCAGAGGGTGCAGTTTTGCCGGATGTGCGGACGGTTGCCGGCCTGACATCGAATCGCTTTTCAGTCATCATCTGCAGCTCTCGAAGGATATGACTGCTCAGCATCTTCATTCGATTCTCGTATACCTCCGTTGTTTCAAACTCATCCTTCGGAGCGGTCAAAGACTCATCGATTCTCGCCATCAACAGCCTGCTTGTGATACGGTCGATAATACTTTTCTGTGCAGACGTAAATTCTCTTCCCAGGAGCTGGAGAAGGAATATAACGGGATCGGGCGAAACTCCTTCAACATCCCATAATATGGCGGTCATGTCGCTGCTTCCTGTTGCAAGGAGCCCGCCATCCGGGCTGAAAGAGACGTCGAAAACATTGGCGCTGTGCCGGTATATGTTGTAAGCTTCCTGCCATTGCCCGTCTGACTTATCCCATAACCTGACCGAACCGTTAGAAAAGGCGCCGGCAAGAAAGCGGCCGTCCGGACTGAATTCGAGGCTCCAGCATCTGCCTGAATTATGTGTAATCCTCTGCACTTCGGAAAAATAACCCGAGTCGTTTTTCCAAAAAATAACGGCATTGGATATCGAGGTCGCAAGCAGATCTCCTCCCGGAGAAAAGGACATACTCGTAACCTGATAACTGTTATGCTGCAGCACCTGGTGCAGTACGTACCGGTCGCCTTCAAGAATTCGAACGACGACGGTTCCGTCGTCGCTTCCTGATATGAGAAACGTTTGATCGGGGCTGAAGAGAACCTCGTTGACCGGCTTCGTGTGCTCCTTGAAAACCTGATATTTTTCAAATTCTTTTTCATTACGATGCCAGAGTATGGCCAGATAATCGGAGGCCCCCGACGCGAGGAACCGACCGTCGGGGCTGTAAGCCACGCTGTTTACATAGTAGGAGTGGGCCTGTATATGCTGTACAACCGTGAGCTTCTCGATACTGAGTATTCCTATGTCCGCTTTTGACTTGTACCGCGTAAAAGCCATATATTTTTCATCGGGAGAGAATGAAACCCTGCCTCCGACGTTTTTCCTGTTTCCCTGACTCTTCCATATAGGTACGAACGTTTTGTTGTACAGGGTAACCGTATTGTCGCCCGAAGTCACGGCGAAGTAATTCTGGAAGGGAGAAAATTTTACCTCCCGAACATAGTCGGTGAAGGTTTCGATTGCTCTTTTTTCGCTGATTTTCAATTCCCTGACCCGGGCCAACAGGAGGCGGGGAATGGATATGCATATGATGCTGATAAGCAACATACACAGAAAGAAGGGTGGACGCGGTTTCATGTCATCTGTCCTATGGGTACCTTTACATTTATACTTTTTGATACAACGTGTGTCAAGGCAAATTACATATGCCGCCGGGCGGTACGCTCTCCCCATTACGTGAAATCGGGATAACCATAAAGCACTTTGCTTAAAACATGATAAAAAGTTATATTTTAAACAGTTGCCGGCATGGCGCTCTGCAGTTCGAGTATTTAATTCTTCCCAGGAGAAAAGCGATATGGCGATACACAAATTCCAGACCGAGGTAAATCAGCTTCTGCATCTCATAATTCATTCCCTGTATTCACATAAGGAGATATTTCTCAGGGAGCTCGTGTCAAATGCGTCCGATGCGCTCGATAAACTGAAATATCTTACTCTTACGGACGACCGGTACAGGAAGCTGGAGTTTAATCCGCGTATAGATATTGAATTCGATATGAAAAACAAGAAAACAATCACCATGTCGGATACGGGAATCGGGATGAACGCCCAGGAGCTTGTCGAAAATCTCGGTACGATTGCCGGATCGGGAACGAGAAATTTTCTCGAGATGATGAGTGGGCGGAAACAAGCCGATGCCAATCTCATCGGTCAATTCGGGGTCGGTTTCTATTCTGCATTCATGGTCTCGGATAAAATCGAGGTAATCAGCAGAAAGGCCGGTGAGGATGCGGCCTTCAAGTGGGTAAGTGACGGAAAGAATGATTTCGAGATCAAGGATGCCGATCGAGAGCAGAACGGGACAACGGTTATCTGTTATTTGAACGATGAGGGAAAGGAATACGCGGAAAGATGGAAGATTGAAAGTATTGTTAGAAAGTATTCAAACCATATACCGTTTTCCATTTTCCTGCACTTTGAAGAGAGCTCTTTTGAGGGAGAGGGCAAGAACAGAAAAGAAAAAAGGGAAACAAAGGTCGAACAGATCAACGCTGCTTCGGCTTTCTGGAAGCGGCCGAAGTCGGAGCTTACAGAAGAGGATTACAATGAATTTTATAAAACAATTGCACACGACAGTGAAGATCCTCTTTTGACCATTCATACCCACGCAGAGGGCACGCTTGAATACTCGACCCTTTTTTATGTGCCGAAAAAAGCGCCTGTTGACATGTTCTATATGAATTACCGACCCGGTGTGAAACTGTATGTAAAGAGAGTGTTCATTACGGATGATGATAAAGAGCTTCTGCTCTCCTATCTGAGATTCATTCGTGGAGTCATCGATTCGGAAGATCTGCCGCTGAACGTCAGCAGAGAGATGCTGCAGAAAAACAGAGTGCTGTCAAATATAAGAAAGGCTTCTATAAAGAAGATACTCGGCGAGTTCGAAGAGCTGTCCAGGGACAGAGAGAGGTACGAGCAGTTTTATAACGAGTACAGAATCCCGCTGAAAGAGGGGTTGTATCAGGATTTTGAGAATAGAGAGAAGCTTTTGGAGCTCATGCGCTTCAAGTCGACGACTGCGGATAGACTGACCTCTTTAGCGGAGTACAAAAGCAGAATGAAACCCGATCAGAAAGGCATATACTATATAACGGGTTCGGATGAAGCGACTTTGCGTGAATCGCCGCTCCTTGAAATGTACAAAAAACAGGGGATAGAGGTGCTCATTATGGACGATGAAATAGACGAGCTCGTTATGCCGGTAATCGGCACATACAGGGATATTTCTCTCAAATCGGTAAACAGAAGCAGCACGTCCGAAGATTTTGAGTCTGATAAAACACAGGGTGAGGATGTGCAATCTGTTCTGGATAAAATTAAGGGGGCTCTGCAGGGTGCTGTTAAGGATGTGAGGGCAAGCTCCCTGCTCAGTGAATCTCCCGCATGTATAGTTGTAGACGAGTCCGATCCGACATTGAGGATGCAGCGCATTATAAAGACGCTCGGTCAGAACGAGGGTGCTGAAACAAAACCGATTCTCGAGATCAACCCTTCTCATAAAATAGTGAGGAAGTTGAAAGAGATTACAGATCGGTCGCTGATTGAAGATATCAGCTGGGTTCTTCTGAATCAGGCTCTCATGATTGAAGGTGCTGAGGTTAAAAACCCGGCACTTTTTGCAAAACGTGTAAACAGGCTTGTGGCACAGGCCCTGTAATTTTAAAGGAAGCTCAAAATATCCGTTATTTTTTTACTTTTCTTTCCTTCTCAAAGGATTCATGTTAATAGTATCTTTGCTAAAAACATCGTGTATATGCATGTGAGAAGGAGTGAGGTCCAATGCAAAAGAATGAGGACAAAATCATTAAAGATGTTTTCGATGACGCGATGGAACGTGCCTGGGAAGAGGCGAAGCTGCGTGATTTTGTGACACTCTATCACATGTGGAAAAGGGGAGAAATCAGACCCTACAACACGTTCGAAGAGCTCCTCAACAACTTCAATGCGCATAATGAGAAGCTGATAGAGATGGACGATAAGGAGTATTTCTCTCTTGAAAACCTCGTTATCGAAGTAATCTGCAGTTCTGAAAATTCAATGCCGTTCAGCCCCTGCGAAGACTGACCTTTCAACAGATACAGGTATACAAATGATGCCTTTACTTTTGGCGGATGAACTTTTATATTCTGTGTGGGCAGACGGTTGTATAAAGATATGAATGAATAATGTACTGTAAACCCTTTCACACATATGCTATGAATAAAAGGCAGGAATAATGAAATCCGTATTTGAAAAATTGAAAAAACTTCAGGATGTTCTCCTCAGGGAATTCGAGATTGAGGAAGAACTTGAAAATATTCCGAAAGAGCTGAACGGGCAAAAGGGGCGATTCCACAAGCTTGAACGGAGCATTACCGAAAAAGAAGCGCTTTTCAAGGGTAACAGCACCATGATCGGTGAGCTCGGCAAGGAAAAGGAACAGCTTCTGACGAACAAGGAAAAATACGAAGGCCAGATAACCCTCATTAAAACCCAGAGGGAGTATGAGGCGATCACCAGTGAGATTGCACAGATCAATGAAAAACTCGAGAGCATTGAGGATGAAGAAACCTCCGCGGCAAAAGAGATAGAGAACCTTGAAGGCGAACTGGAAGAAATGAAGGAAGTTATCAAAGGACTGAAGGAAGATATCGGGAAAAATGAAAAGGATGTAAAAAAGCTGACCGATAAAAAGAAAAAGGAGCTCGACAGTTGCTTAAAAGAAAAAGCCAAGATATCCGAAGGGCTTGACGAGGAGGTTTTGTATAAGTTTGAAAAGATCGTAAAAAACAAGGACGGCATCGGTATTGTTTCGATCAAGAATAATGTATGCATGGGATGCAACATGCTGCTTCCTCCTCAGTTTGTAAACGACGTTCGGCGGGAGGATGAGTTGATTTTTTGTCCGAACTGTTCACGAATTCTTTTTTATAAGGAAGAAACCCAGATATCTGAAGAACTGGTGGTTTGAGCGGATGTTCATTTGAAATAATCTGTTTCCTGCGCTCTCCGAAATAATCGGGGCATATACACTACCGCATGTTTTTCGACTGCCCGATACCTTTTCCGAATAACAGTCAGGTGAAATTTCTTGGACTTCGGAACTAGCAGTATCATTCGGATGCACAGAATCGGAATGATCTTACTATATACGGTTGCAATGCACCGGAATAATCTCGGGCCATATCACACTTCAGCCGGGAGTAATGCGATTGATTGCTGTATTCGTTGACGGTGGATCGAGAAAAAATCCCGGTGAAGCGGCGATCGGTTTGGCTGCGTATGACAACAACGGAAAAGTACTGTTGAAAAGGGGAAAAAGGATTGGCATTGCAACCAACAACGAAGCGGAATATACTGCACTGATAGAGGCGTTGCGGTATTTATTGAACAATTTTCGCTATGAGGGAGCAGTGATATATTCCGACAGTGAACTTATTGTCAGGCAGATGCATGGGGTGTACAGGGTGAAAAGTGCTTTACTTGTTCCTCTGTATAATGAATCGCGACAATTAATGAAAAAACTGCCGCAGGTTGAAATTGTGCATGTTAATAGAAACATGAATAAAACCGCCGACAGGATAGTGAATCGGGTGCTCGACGATGAACCCTTTACGGATGCCGGAGTATAGCGAGGGTATCGTTTGCAATCCCTGGATATTTCCGAATATTCATCCTCAGATAGATCGCGTTATTATCCGGACGTTTCTCATCCGGATAGTGCCGCCGGTGAGCGGTATTAAACGAAAAGCGCTCGATAAGATAAACTGTCGATAATTAATTGATTGACCCTGGACTGTACAGGGCTTAAGATAAATTGTATCGTTTTTAAATAATAAACAGACCTGCGAAACGGTCGCGGGGAGATGCGGTCTCGGGAATGATCTTTCACGAACGAACCGTCCTCTCTGAGGAAAGTCCGGGCTCCTAAAGGGCGTGGTGCTGGGTAATACCCAGGAGGAGCGATCCCATGGAAAGTGCAGCAGAAAATATACCGCTTCGGCTCAGGCAGCCGGAGTAAGGGTGAAAAGGCGAGGTAAGAGCTCACCGCCTGGAATGGCGACATTCCAGCGGCTTGTAAACCCCACCAGGAGCAAGGCCGAATAGACAGGCGTATAGTGGCCCGCTATTGCCTCACGGGTAGGCCGCGCGAGGTGTTTCACACCCCAGATAGATGACCGTTGAAAACAGAACCCGGCTTACCGCAGGTCTGTTTTATTTTTATCGATACCTATATCGAAGTGCCGGCTTTTGAAAATGTACATGTTCCAATACACACTTGTAAGAGGCATAGCACCGGAGAAACTCAAGCCGTGTCCGGAAGACCTTTCGATCGAGTACTTCCATTCTCCGGATCAACAACCGGGGTACAAGGCAACCGGACCCATTCCCGCTTATTACCCGCCGATTCTGCTGAGGAACCGGGGGAGCTACCATGTTCTCATCGGAAAAGAGCACATCGATTATTATATCGATAAAGATCTTCCATTACCATACGGACTTGCGGTAGAAAGAGGCGGAAGTTTACCCGAGTTTTTTCAGAAGCTCATTCAGGTTAAAAAAGAACTATACGGCTTCAACGCTGTCGAAAAAGCCGTTGCAATGAAAAAGCTTTTTGCCCTCACAAAACCACATGAAGCAGATACGTGTGCGCTTCTTGATATTCCGAAGAGCGAGGGCATGATTCGAAAGTATCTTCTTCTTGCAGATGCATCCGACCGTATCAAATCTCTCATTCTCACCGGGAAAATAAGTGAATTTACGGCATTCGAAATATTTCAGTTTGACAGAGATGAATGGGATGAGGTCGCATCGTTCGTATCGTTATTGTCTCTCGGCACGAGAAAGCGAAACGAAATTGTTACCATGCTGTTCGATATTACCAGAAGAGATAATAAAAGTGTGGTAGAAATCTTGAGGTGCAACGGAATTGTCTCGATTCTTGGTTCTCATATCGACAGCCCGCAAAAAGGGCAGGGGGTCTACGAACATATCTACTCACTCAGATTCCCGCGTATACATGAATACAGAAAACGGTTCTTTCTTCTGCTGCGGGAGACAGGAATTGAGCGGTATGCCCATCTGGAAATTCCGCGGGATTTCGAAAAGTGGCTCTTCAAGCTCGATTTTTCATTCGGCTCTCTTGAAGAATTCAGGAAAAATATTTCGTACCTGGGTAAAACGGCGAATGATCCCTGTTTTAAGGAGCTTCTGGATATGAGAACTCTGAAGAGACCCTGATTGAACCTTTCAACTGCGGAACCGTGTGTATTTGATTTGATATTTCAGCACCGATACTGAGAACGGCCGCGGTTTGATTCTTTTACATGAGAGCACGTTCCGGGTATTGATTGAGCCCAGGAGGTATGATTTTCCTGCCGCAGTGGTTTGGGGTTGCACGTGTTACGGCAGGCTCTGATCGATGACATTGAGCATTTCCCGAAGATCCTTTCGTATTTCCTCTATAAATTTCATTCTGTTGCTCTTGTGCCTCCCGAGCAGGACATCCCACAACACATTTTTTGCGCCTGAGATGCTATATCCCTGTTCGTACATGAGCTTTTTTATCTGTCGAATAATAAATATATCCCGTGCAGTATAGAGTCTGTGGCCTGCTCGATTTTTTACTGGCTGTAAGAATGGAAACTCCTTTTCCCAGTACCGAAGAATATAGGCCTTTATCCCCGTTTTTGCGGACGCCTCGCCGATGGTGAGAAAATTATTTTCTTCTGCTTCCGACTTTGTTTTCTTCTCCATGAACAAGTCTCTTGATATTTGATATATGTCTCGTCACGACCGTAATGAAAATGAGAATTGCAAAGAACAGGGTATAGATGCTCGAATGGCCGTACGCGAGAAACAGAGAGACGGATATGAAAAACGCCGTTACTGCAGAGAGAGAACCTACCGATACATACCGAGTCGTAGCAACAGCAACTGCGAAGATACCTAGAGCGATTATCGTTGATGCCGGATGCAGTGCCAGTGCGACGCCAAGACCTGCACTGACTCCTTTTCCGCCTTTAAATTTCAAAAACGGGGTGAATATATTTCCCAGGATCACCGTAATCCCGAGCAGTAATCTGAAAAGCGGCAGGTTTGAATAGAGATTCGCCAGAAAAAAAGCGCCGGCAAAAGCCTTGCCTGCGTCTATAGTAAGCACAACGCCTCCGAGCAGAATTCCTTCCGTCCTCAAAACATTGGTTGCACCGATATTACCGCTTCCAGAATCGCGTATATCCCTGTTTTTTACGAGCTTGACGAGCAGGTATCCTGTCGGAATACCGCCAATGAGAAAGGCGGTTATAAATGGGTATATGTTCAGCAATACTTTCATCTTTTTTTCAGAGTAATCGAAACAGGCACACCTTCAAAGTGGAATTCTTTTCTCACTGCGTTTGCCAGATATCTTTTGAAATTCCTGTCTGAACTTTTGGTTCGCCTCACAAAGAATTCGAATTCAGGAGGAGCAGTTTTTTTTTGCACTCCGTATTTAACTTCATCTCTGTTTTGAAAAAGTGTGCTTATAAAAGCGTTGAGCTGAGAAGTTTTGACACTTTTGTGATAATTATTATACACCTTTAAGATATTTTTCAATAATTTTATTTTATTGTATCCTGTTTTTGCAGAGAGGGGAATTACCTCTGCAAAAGATATATGGGGAAAGTAGTAGTATACGTCACGTATGAAGTCTTTTTCATTCTTCCCATACTGCCCTGCTAGATCCCATTTGTTTGCTCCGATAATAAGCGCTTTTTTCTCGCTCACAACGATGTCGGCAATCTTTTTATCCTGTGCCGTGATGCCTTTGCAGGCATCGATGAGAAGCAGTGAAATTGTGGATTTTTGTATCGCTTCTTTTGTTCTCACAAGGCTGTAGTATTCGATGTTCTCCCGAACACGCCGTCTCTTGCGCAGTCCTGCAGTGTCGATGAGATTGATTGTGTACCCCTCGTACAATAGTATTTCATCCACACTGTCCCTTGTTGTTCCGGGGAGAGGAGTAACCAGGGACCTCTCCATATCAACAAGCACATTGAGAATAGAGGATTTTCCTACATTGGGCCTCCCAACGATCGCAACATCAATGATCCCGGGCTCCTTATCTGAAACCGGATGGGCCTCAGATTGTTTTGTTTTTACGATATGTTCCTTTATTTTTTCCCTGAGCAGGGAGATGTTTGTTCCGTGCAGCGCGGATACCGGAAGGGGATCATTGAAACCGAGGGCATAGAAATCGTACTGATTCTCGAGCAGTGTGTTGTTATCAGCCTTATTGAGTACCAAAATCGAGGGTTTGCCGCTTTTTCTCACTATTTCGGCTATCTCAAAATCTTCTGCATTCAAATCCCTGATATCACAAGTGAATACAATAAGCGAGGCTTCCCTAATGAGCCTGCGGTTCAATTCCTGGGAAGCAGTATGAATATCGCCGAGATCCTGAGTAAATCCCGCTGAATCCGCCATATTGACCCTGACTCCGCTCAAATCAAGGGATTCTACGTTGATATCCCTGGTAACCCCGGGCTCAGGTGCAACTATTGCCTTTCTTCTTTGAATGAGTCTGTTGAAAAGGGAGGATTTGCCTACATTCGGTTTCCCGACAATTACAACTGTAGGCAGACGTGCTGTTTTTTTATGCATTCTGTCTGAAATAGTCTTCAAGGAATTTGAAACGGCTGATCATTTCATCCCTGATGTATCTGCTGACATCATGTTTTAATGAGAAATCAAGCGATGTCTCGGCTATCTTCTGTGCCTCATCGAGAGATGAGTTCATGATTATGTTCTTCACAATTGGAATTGACATTGTGCTCATGCTGAGACGGCGGAACCCGAGTCCGATGAGAAGCAGACTGTACAGGGGGTCTCCCGCCATTTCTCCGCAAATGCTGAGCTCGACCCCTTTGGTGCTGGCGGTTTTGTAGATTTTTTTAAGAAGCCTGAGAATTGCCGGGTGACCCGGATCGAAATCTTCGGCAACCATTTCGTTTCCCCTGTCTATTGCGAGCGTGTACTGAATGAGATCGTTGGTGCCGACGCTTATGAAATCCACGAATTCACTGATTTTATCTAAAAGTAGAACACTTGAAACGGTTTCTACCATAATACCGAGTGCGATGTTTCCATTAAATGGAAGTTTTTGCCCGGCAAGCTCGTCTTTGCACTGACGTACGATATCATGAATTTGCCGAAGCTCATCCACATCATTCACCATGGGAAACATAATACGGGCATTACCGAAGTATGCTGCCCGCAGTATAGCTCTGATCTGCGCCTTCAGAATATCAGAGTGGACCAGTACGAACCGGATACCGCGCAATCCTAAAAAGGGGTTTGCCTCCTCGTATTCCTGCAGATACTCCGGTTTTTTATCTCCGCCTATATCGACAACCCGAATCGTGACGTCATAAGGAGCAATCTCCTTGACTATTTTTTTATAAATTTTGAACTGCTCGTTCTCGTCGGGCAGTGCAGTCCTGTTGAAGAATATGTATTCCGTTCTGAAAAGCCCGATGCCCCTGCAGCCGCATTCCTTAACCAGAATGAGCTCTTCTTCAAGATCCATATTTGCCTGGAGAAGAATTTTTTCACCGTCTTTTAAGACGCAGGATTTTTTTTCATTCTTTTTCCAATTTTTTTCGTAGTTGATCTGATCTCTTTCCTTATAGGTATAGAGAAGCTCGGTGTCTTTCTCCGGATCGACAATGACCATACCGACATTGCCGTCTACAATGATTTTAGTACCGGTTGTAACGAACTTCGTGATGTCCTTTACACCGGTGACGGCCGGAAGTCTGATATCTCGCGCCATGATTGCGACATGTGAGGTACGATCGCCGATCTCTGTGACAAAGGCCTTGACCTTTTTTTTATAAAACGAAACAATTTCAGGAGGAGAGAGAGTATGTGCAACAATAATGACATTATCGATATCATCCGGCAAATCCAGCTCAGCCCGGCCCATCAGGTTTTTCAGCACCTTGTGTCCGATAGAAATAACATCGGGCGCCCGTTCACGGAAGTAGTGATTTTTTGAACCGAGGAGCTGATCGGCCATCTCCTGAATTACTTCGTTAAAAATCCACTCGATATTTATGTAGCTTTCCGTTATTTTTTCAGTCACCTTTTTCTGTACGAGTGGATCTTCAATCATGAGAAGAGCCGAATCGAGATACCCTTTTTTAAAGGCGGACTCTCCCTGATCAATCTCATTTTTGAGATCGAGAAGCTCGTCTCTCGTTTTCATCAGGGCATTATTGAGCTTCTCTATTTCACTCTTTATGGAAGCCCCGCTTTTGCTGATTTGATACTTGGGGATGAATAAGTTCGTCTTCAGCAATACGACGGTCCGACCGATCGATATTCTGCCAGATGCGGGTATTCCTTTGAAGAATTTTTCCATACTTTCTCTCTCAACGACTGTAAAGATGGCGGTAGGTAAGCCTTATATCCAATGTCGAAGCTTTTGTATAATATATATGATTTTTTTTACATGAACAATTACCATTTCAGGCGATAAACTTCAGTAATTTCTCTTTTAAAAAATTGGTAAATGTGTATACTTTTTAGTAATTGTGTATCGATCTATGCCTTGGCCTATCAATTAAAACAGAGGAAAGAGTTGAGAATAAAAGTGTAAAAATGAAGGCGGAGGAGGACATGTGAAGCGGCTCATCCCGTTTCTTGCAGCTCTTGTTGCAGGATTTGTATTTTTTTCCTTTCTTTCGAGAACCGAGTATAACAACAATCGCACAGCGATCTTTTACGAACAGCAAAGCAAAGATTGTTCGGTCATAGCAAAAGAGCTGAAGAACGATCTTGAAAAAGACGGCCTCAGGGTTGCTCTGTACGGTTTCGATCCCTCGCAGATAAATTACTATGCGCTCTCAAATCCGGGATCCTTTTATATTACGAACGGCCCCAAGTCCTCGGAACTCTTTCATCTTCAGGGGAAAAGAGCATTTCTGGTTAAAGTTTTTGTTACCGGCCTCGAGGATACCAGACCTTACGGTATTTCCGGAAAAATGTTTGACGCTTTTTTACAAAAACAGCGGCTTTCAGGCCAGGAAATTTTACGGAGAATCTCCAAAGGCAGGTTGGATTCAGGAATTGTCTCTTTTCAGCATCTGGATTTTACAGTCCGGCCGGTTGCGGTAGACGGTGTTTTTCCGGACATCGATTCAGTCAGGACGGGAAGATATGAAAAGATCTACAGGGCATATATATACACGGACTCGGAAAAGGACCGGATGATCAGCGAGACTCTCAATTCAATCGGCGATGCCTGGCTGGAAAAGACATTTTCTCTTGTTGCAGGCGGAGATATAATGCTTTCACGGGGTACTGCTCAGTGTATTGAAAAGTCAGGTCCCACCTATCCTTTTGAAAAGATTTACGATGAAATCAGGAAGTACGATATTGCGTTTGCAAACCTCGAATCGGTGATTTCAGCAGGAGGCAGACGGTTTTCACCCAACAAGGGTATCTATTTTCGTGCAGATCCGTCAGTCGTTACCGGCCTTGTATACAGCGGATTTGATGTGTTTTCGCTCGGCAACAACCACACCCTCGACTGGGGCGTTGATGCCATACGAGATACAATGCGCCTCCTCGATAAAAACGACTTGAAGTACGCGGGGGTAGGTGCTACAAAAGAAGACGCATTCAAACCGGCGGTTGTTAACATCAGAGGTACAACGATTGCGTTTATTTCGTTCAACGACATATACCCTCTTGAGGTTCGGGAGAACCGGACAAACGTCATGCGGACAGTTTCGATGACCGAGCCGTTTCTGGAGGAGAAGATTAAATATTTACGCGACCGGTATGATATCATTATTGCTTCCGTACATGCAGGAGTCGAATACAAAAAAGAACCCGAACTTCAAAAGGTCATAAAGATGCGTCAGCTCGTGGATTACGGGACGGATATCGTGATCGGAACACATCCGCATGTCATACAGGGCATAGAGGTTTATCGAGGCGGACTTATTGCATACAGTCTTGGAAACTGTATTTTCGATCAATCATGGTCTCAAGAGACGAGCACCGGCATGCTGCTCGAAATATCATTTCTCGGTGCGAAACCGCTCTACTATAGACCGCGTATCATTTTAATAAACCGTTCGCAGGCGAGATTTTTGAATACAACTACAGCCCAACAGCTCATTTCATCACTATATACGGGGAGTGAAAAGAATGAATACATCAAAAACTAAATATGTCGTACCATTTGTGATAATTCTTTTTCTCGGTATCTATCAGGTTCTGCTTTCATTTAATTATCTCCCCTTTGTTGCGGGAAGTGAGGATATTCAGGTAGCCCTGTTTCTTCTCATCGGGTTGTACCTGTTTATTCTTTCACTGGATGTACAGAGGGTTATTCGGCGCACCCACGATCTGAAGGAAAATATCGAGATCAAGCTGAACCCGGAAAAACTGGAGGAGATACCCTATTCAAACAGTATTAAAAATGTCGGCCTCTGTAAATTTCTCATCGGCATACAGAACTTTTTCAAAAAAGTAGACTCTGCTGATGAAGCGTTGAAGAAATTACTCGTCGCGGCATCGCGGATTACACACTCTGCGCGGGCGTCGATCATGCTCCATGACAGGAAGAAGGACGAGCTCTATATCTATAAAACACTGGGCTGGAAAAGTAATGAGATAAAGTTCGTAAAGAATATGAGAAGCGCACCGGGCGAGGGAATTGCAGGGAGGGTCTTCCTCGATGAAAAACCGCTTTCAGTGAGTGGAGACGAAATAAAAGAGGACATTGATTTCAAAGACAAGTACAAATCAGAATCGTTTATTTCACTACCCCTGTACGCCGGGAATAATGTTATCGGTGTGCTCAATTTAACGGAAAAAGGGGAAGGAGGCTATGGTACTGCGGAAAAGGATGTTTTAACCTTTATAATAAATGAAATCGCACTGAAGCTCGCCTGTTTGGAAATACATCCTGAGAAACAGTGAAAGGTATATGGTGCCGTTGCACGCCGGAATAACGGATTCGGGCTTTGCACCGGTCCGGGTTTGGTGCATACCGTGTATGACCGACGAGATTATTCAGATGCTTTGAGTGCGAATAATCTCCTCTTTACTTGAAATGGACAATCTGTTATTTTTAATGATGCCTGAAACGACGGCTATGCTGCATCCGTATACGTAATCTTATTACCGGCATGAATCATCTATGAAGCTTCTCAGGAAAAAGTTTCTCATTATCTACGGCGCTGTCATCCTCATTATATCGGTACTTCCGGCTTTTTCCCTGCTGAATGCGCCGGTGCGAGGAAGAGATGGTGCGGCGAATTTCATAATTCAACAGGGTAGAAGCGTTACATCTGTTGCAGAAGAGCTGAAAGATGCCGGTCTGATTCGTTCAAAATTTCTGTTTATTACACTTGTGAGACTGCGAAGGGGGACGGGAAGCATCAAGTCCGGTGAATACAGTATCGAAAAGGGAAGTAAAACCTCTGATATTATAGACAAGCTTGTCAGAGGTGAAGTTGTAACGCTGAAGTTTACCGTGCCTGAGGGGCTCTATATTCGGCAGATTGCCGATCTACTGCAGGAAAACGGCGTAGTCTCTGCTGACAAGTTTATTGAGGCCTGCAGCAGCAGAGATCTTCTGGAAAAGTACGGTATTCCGTTTGACAGTGCTGAAGGTTTTCTCTTTCCAGACACCTATGTTGTCGCAAAGGGTCTTGATGCGCATAGAATCGTGGAAATTATGATACAGAGATTTTTCGAGGAGCTTGACCGTCTGCATTTCAATCGGTACAGCTCCGAAAAATTGAAACGCGTCGTTATCATTGCTTCACTTGTCGAGCGGGAAGCAAAGGCCGACAACGAGAGGCCTTTAATAGCGGCTGTGTTTTACAACCGCCTTAAAAAAAATAAAAGACTTGAATCATGCGCAACAGTGCAGTATATACTCGGGAAATCGAAAGAACGCCTCCTCTTCAGTGATTTGAAGATTGAATCTCCCTACAATACGTATCTGCATACCGGTCTTCCCCCGGGTCCGATTGCAAACCCGGGAATCAAATCTATTCAGGCCGCGATATCGCCTGCGGATGTGGATTATCTCTTTTTCGTTTCAAAAAAGGACGGAACTCATTACTTTTCGTCGACGTACAGAGAACACCTCGAGGCAATCGAAAAATACAACAGGTTCGATGTCATCGGTCATCACATAAGCTGAGCGGCTGCTCAGTTTTTTTTCGATGAAAGAGCTTTGATCTGCTGCTACCGGTACGGCTCCATGCGCTGTTTTTTAAATCCGGGTTTACACAAGCGGTATTATACGGACGCAAATCGTCCGAATTACCTGCGGGCATCCGGTATACTGCGCTGCATGCGTATTCGAAAAGACAAGAACCCGATATCTTTGTATTAGAAATCATCGGCGGCATCGGGCAGAGAGAGAGCATTGTACATACCTGAAGACAGGATCAACGAAATAAAAACAAGGGCCGGTATCGTCGATGTCATCGGCGAGTATGTCGATCTGAAACCGTCGGGCAAAAATTACAAGGGACTTTGCCCCTTTCACTCAGAAAAAACGCCTTCTTTTATCGTCAGTCCCGCACGGGGGATATTTCACTGCTTCGGCTGCGGCATCGGCGGGAACGTTTTTAATTTCCTCATGAAGTTCAAGGGCATTGGTTTTCCAGAGGCTGTGAAACTGCTCGGCGATCGGGTGGGAGTCTCCGTTCGTGCAGAGGGTCCGGTTGACGTACAAAAACGCCGCACAACAGACGTGTTATATAAAATTCTACAGGAAACAGCGGCGCTGTATAAAAAAAACCTCTTTTCAAACGAAGGCGTATATGCACGGCGCTATCTTAAGGAGCGGTCGGTAACAGGGCACACAATACAGGATTTTCATATCGGCTACGCCTCCGACAGCTGGGACAGCGTCCTCGTTTCCATGCAGAAACGCGAATTTACAGCCGCACAGATCGAAGAAGCGGGCCTCATCGTGAAAAACAGTCGAGGGACCGGGTTTTATGACCGATTCAGAAACAGAATAATGTTTCCGATACAGGATAGTATAGGCAGGTTTATCGGATTCGGCGGACGTATCTTGAAAACCGAGCGGCAGGACGTGCCCAAATACATCAATACGAACGAAAGCCGGTTGTTTCATAAGGGAGCACATCTCTACGGTTTCCATCAGGCCGAGAATTCAATACGTAAAAAGGGCTGTGTTTTTATAACAGAGGGATATATTGATGTAATACGAATGCATGGACAGGGATTTACCAATACAATCGCACCGCTCGGAACGGCACTTACCGACCAGCAGATTTCTTTGATACTGCGGTATACGAGTACCGTATATCTTATTTTTGATCCGGACAGCGCAGGACTGCAGGCGACCATGAGGAGCGCATCGCTCCTTCATCAGCGCGGCATCGATCCGTACATCATTCGTCTTCCCTCAGGCTTCGATCCGGGGAACTTTTTTGACTCCTACTCCGTTCCCGATTTCAAACTCCTTCTCGAAGATCGGGTAAGCGGACTTGATTATATTGTTAATTCTTTTATTGACGGTAAAAAAAGATACACTGCAAACGAAAAAATTGTTATTTTACAGTCACTATCCGAATACTACAGCGGTATGGCCGATGAAATATTAAAAGATGATTTCGTGCATAAAATCTCTGCAACACTGAAAACGGATGCGGATCTGATCAAACGCAAGCTCTCTCAGTCCACTCAGAAGAAGGTAACACGCATAGACACTCGATCTTCCACAAAGAAAAGGAACAGCGGTATTGATGCCGAGCTTCATCTGCTCCTTCTCGTCTTGAACAATCCGGAACTTTTTCCAATCGTCGGTACACGGCTCGATGAAAGTTATTTTAATGGCAAATGGACGAAAAGGCTATGGAACGCCATTGACGGTCTGCGTGATATAAAAGGGTGGAATGCAGCTTCGGTATTTACAGTAATTGAAAATGATGAATTCAAAGACTACCTGAGCGGCAGGCTTCTAGAGGAATCTCTGAATTACAATCCGAAGGAGCAGCTTATTGATCTTGTCGCAAAATTGAAGGAAATCAGGTTGAAAAAGCTTCTTGCCGATATAAATCAAAAATTGAAAACAGCGGAATTGGAGAGCGATGAAAAACGTATAACAGAGATCATATCCGAAAAAAATTCACTTCGAAACGAGCTTGACAAGTTGAAAACCTTACGTGCACACAAGGACCGGCTGTAATAATTCCACAAGGAGTCGAATATATGAAATAATAATTTTCACAGTAATCACAGGCGCCTGCAAATATCGTATTCATACCATTTTATGGTGAGGGAGTTTGAAATTGTCTGAAATGCAAAGCCAGCCCGAAATACAAAAACTTCTGAAAACAGCTTCAGTACAGAACAACACCATAACCTATGACCAGATAAATGAATCCCTGCCGGTTTCACTTGTGAGTTCGGAAAAAATCGACGAAATATTTTCTCTTCTCAGTAAACATAACATCACAATCGTTGAAAAGCTGGAAGAAGAGGAGGACGATGAATCCCTTGAGCTTTTCGAGGCAGATGAAGAGGAGGAATCGAACCAGGCGATCGATGAAAAAAAGATAATCAACTCCGATGCGGGCTCCCACGTTGATGATCCGATCAGACTGTACCTGAAGGAAATAGGAAGAGTAAATCTTCTCACCGCGGAAGAGGAGGTTCGCCTTGCGAAGCAGATAGAAAAGGGAGAGAAGATCATTGAAAACGCACTGTTTTATTCCAATATTTTTATCCGTGAAATGCATAATACAGTCAACCGGATCAAGAAGAAGAAACTGGATATACAACAGCTTATCGAGCATCAGAGGTTCTATAATGTAACGTCCGAAAACAGAAGAAAGCTGAAACGCAAATTTTACACCCTCGATAAGGCCCTCGAACAGATGGACGTACTGTGCAACACGGGCCAGGAAGACAAACGGATTGAAAGTTTCCGCAAGGAACTGGTAAAAATCTTCAAGCGTGCGAGCCTTAATAAAGAAGAGATATCCAGAATTTCCCGAAGAATAGAAGAAATTTACAAGCAGATTTTCAAACTCGAAGAATCTCTGAAAAACATCGAGACACAGACCGGCATGTCGGTTGAAGAGATAAAAACAATAAATACCCGTATTGAACGCGGCAAAGGTATCGAGAGGATCAAGAAGACATACTTCCCCTATGCTGAAGAGATAAAAAATATGTATGTTCGCATTCAGGAAATAGAAAACAAACTGAAAAATATTGAAGAAGAGAACGGAGAGAATCTTGCTGGAATAAAAAACATATATGAGACGATCCAGCATGGCAAATGGACGCTCAACAGCGCCAAGGATAGGCTGATTCAGTCAAATTTGAGGCTGGTTGTGAGCATAGCAAAGAAATACACCAACAGAGGCCTTCATTTTTTCGATCTCGTGCAGGAAGGAAATATCGGTTTGATAAAGGCGGTTGAGAAATTTGAATATAAAAAGGGGTACAAGTTCAGCACATATGCGACCTGGTGGATCAGACAGGCGATTACACGCTCCATATCGGATCAGGCGCGTACCATCCGCATTCCCGTCCATATGATCGAACAGATAAATAAGGTAATCAAGGAATCTCGCCAACTCATGCAGATGTACGGTCGTGAGCCGACGACCGAGGAGATTGCACAGAGGCTCGGGTGGAGTCCGGCACGCGTCAAGGGAATACGGAGTGTTGCCCGTGATCCTATTTCACTGGAAACGCCTATCGGTGATGACGAAGAGACACTGCTCGGTGATTTCATAGAGGACCGTGAATCAGACAACCCGGCAACAAAAACGTCCTATACGCTGCTCCAGGAGCTGATAAGCGAGGTGCTCGATACGCTTCCTGAAAAGGAGCAAAAGGTTCTCAGGATGAGGTTCGGGCTTGATGACGGGTATTCCCACACCCTTGAAGAGGTGGGATATGTGTTCAAGGTAACACGGGAGCGAATACGCCAGATAGAGGCAAAGGCGCTGAGGCGCCTCAAACATCCCACGAGAAGCAAGAAATTGAGAGATTACCTTGAAAATTGACTGAATATATTGGTGTTTATTTAATAAAAAGTGCACCGATAATATGACAAAGATAGTGCGGAGGAACAATTTAATGTATGTAATCTTCGTAAAAGAGAATCAAAAACACACGGTCACGGGTGTAGCTGAGAATCTCGATGAGGTGAAAGCACTCATTGATAAGAATAATCTGAAAGACAAGGTTGACAACGGCAAGGCCTATCTTGTCGAGGGGGACATCAAGCTGATCAGACCGGAAACGACGCCGGAACTACTCGATATCAAGGAGATCAGGTTAAAAAAGAACAGTTACTATTGATGCATAGATACTCTTTTACTTTTTTTTCGGATCGGTTTCATAAGCCGACTTCTTCCTCCATAAAAGGAGTGATTTTTTCCAGAGGCTTCCAGCCGAATCATTTTTGTGCTGCCCGATTCACGGAGAATTATTCCTGCGATGTATATTTATTCATTGCCTCTCAATCTAAAATGTTATAGATTAGATGCGAGATGCTGCGTCGCCCACAGATAATCATCATACAATTTTAGTAAAGTTTTGCTTGACACATTCTTGAAACTGGTATAGAATTATATATATAAGTAGAATGTAATAAATTTAAATATAATATGATTTTATCATTGTTTTGAATACAATGTCTCAAGTCTCTCTCCAGAAAAGGGTAAAACGGATCAATAAAAGCCGGAAGGTTGCAAATAACTGCAGATAGAGCCCTCATCTAAAGCTCATCCGTTTTAGAAGGGTATCGTATGAAAATCGCTGTTACCGGTAAAGGTGGGGTGGGTAAAACTACATTCGTGGCTCTGGTCGGAAGTATACTCAGCAGGAATAATCACACAGTTCTCTTCATTGATGCCGACCCCGATATGAACCTTGCTACCGTTTTAGGAATTCCGCCGGATATACGGATTACACCGATCGTAGAACTGAAAGAGCTTATCGCGGAAAGAACCGGTGTTACTGTTGATACACCCGCTCCATTCTTCAAGATGAACCCCAAGGTCGACGACATTCCGGACAACTACTGCGTTGATTACCACGGGTACAAACTCATGGTAATGGGAACAATCAAAAAGGGAGGCGGAGGCTGCGCATGTCCCGAAAATGCGTTTCTCAAGAGCCTTCTTTCCTACCTTGTGGTTGCGAGGAATGAGTGGGTTCTGCTCGATATGGAGGCGGGTATCGAGCACCTGGGCCGTGGTACGGCAATCGGTGTCGACACCCTGATTATCGTTGTTGAGCCGAACCGGACAAGCATTGAAACGGCATTCAGAATCAAGCGGCTCAGTGAAGATATATACATAAAAAGCATAAAAGTCGTCGGTAATAAGGTTCAGACACAGGACGATATCGATTTTTTCAACACCCAGCTTGAGGGTTTTGACATAATCGGTTATCTCGATTACTCTGATGATGTACGGAAGATAAGCCTGCGAAAGACAACCGCTTCCGAAATCGGGGATAAAACCAGGCAATGTGTAGAGGAAATTATACGGAATATGTCATGACGACATATTCCTTCAGGGTATGTTCTGCAGGCTGCCGGGGTATCCGGTATATTTTTACGGTATAGTCACAGTTCGTTTATCATAAATGGAGGAAGAGTATGGCAAGAGAGCTGAAATATGCGGATAAAGCTTCCCGGGAAATGGCGAAAAGGGCGAATGAATCGCACATTGAAACCATATGGGACCGCTACGAAAAGATGCAGCCGCAGTGCGGGTTCGGAACTCTCGGTATATGCTGCCGAAATTGCAGTATGGGCCCGTGCCGCATCGACCCGTTCGGCGATGGTCCGCAGGTCGGTGTGTGCGGCGCAAATGCAGATACAATTGCAGCACGAAACCTCGCACGTATGATCGCTGGCGGCGCTGCCGCGCATTCTGATCACGGCAGGGATACTGCACTTACACTGCTCATGGCCGCAGAAAATCCTGAAAGCGATTATTCGATCAAAGACCCCAAGAAGTTGAAGGCGATTGCACGGGTTTACAACGTCGAAACAGAGGGCAGGGATATAAAGGAGATTGCCGCGGATGTCGCACGCGCGGCATTGGAGGAGTTCGGCAGGCAGGAGGGCACGGCTAAAATGGCGGCGACCGCTCCTCCGGCCCGGGTGAAGCTCTGGAAGGAGCTCGGTATAATGCCTCGTTCGGTCGATCGTGAAATTGTCGAAATCATGCATAGGACGCATATCGGGGTGGATGCGGAATATAAAAATATCATGAAGCAGAGTATGCGTACCGCTCTCGGTGACGGCTGGGTCGGATCGATGATCGCGACGGAGTTTTCGGACGTTATTTTCGGTACGCCGAATCCGCTGCGCGCGACCGCCAATCTGGGCGTTATCGATGAGGATTGCGTGAACATCGTGGTACACGGCCATGAGCCGACTCTCTCCGATATCGTTGCTACCGTTTCAATGAAGAATGAGCTCATCGACAAGGCGAAAAAGGCCGGTGCGAAAGGCATAAACCTCGGCGGCATCTGCTGTACGGCAAACGAGATACTCATGCGGCACGGCATCAGTGTCGCCGGAAGCGTTCTTCAGCAGGAACTTGCGGTTCTCACCGGTGCTGTAGAGCTCATGCTCGTTGATGTGCAGTGCCTGTACCCCGGTTTGAACGAAGTAACAAAACATTTTCATACGAAGCTCGTGACAACCTCTCCCAAGGCGAAGATGCCGGGGGTTGAGCATATAGAATTCCACGAGGATAAGGCGGTAGAGATAGCTACCAGGATCATAGAAGCCGCTATTGAAAATTTCAAGAACAGAAAGAACGAAAGCATCTATATTCCGAATCATACAGAGCGGCTGGTCGCGGGATTTACCGCTGAGTCGGTATTCGACTTCCTGGGCGGTAGATACAGGGCAACCTATCGACCCCTCAATAATGCCGTTATCGAAGGGAGGATCCGCGGGGCTGCCGGTGTTGTCGGATGCTCGAACCCGAACACGGAGTATGAATACGGCCACATCGAGATGGTCAAGGAGCTTCTGAAAAACGATGTTATCGTGGTGTCAACCGGCTGCAACGCAATTACGTGCGCAAAGCACGGTTTTCTTCAGCCCGAAAGTGCATTTGAGTACGCGGGAAAGGGCCTTCAGGAGGTATGCAGGGCGGTTGGGATTCCTCCTGTACTTCACCTCGGTTCCTGTGTGGACAACAGCAGGATACTAAGGGTTCTGACGAATATCGTCGCGGAAGGCGGATTGGGAAACGATATATCCGATCTTCCTGTGGCAGGCGCCGCCCCCGAGTGGATGAGTGAAAAGGCGGTTTCGATCGGCATGTACTTTGTTGCCTCAGGCGTATATACCATAATCGATAAACCGCTCCCAATAATGGGAAGCAGGAATCTGTATAAATACCTGACCGAGGAGATTGAAAAAGAAACCGGTGGGAAATGGGCGTTTGAAGAGGACCCGATACAGGCGGCTCATATGATGATCAGTCATATCGATAAAAAGAGGGCTGCCCTGAAGCTGAAACCGATGATATACGAAAGGGAGCTCGAGCCTGCGGTGTGATGCCGCCGGTGCAAGCACCAGGATTCGTTATACGTCGCTTCGCACCGTTTAACGAATCCATTTGAGCGGACATAACCGTCGCCTGCATGTCGCGGAGGACATCCTGCTTGACGGCGCTATCAAAGGAATAAAATATTCCGGAAGAAAAAGGAATACAGATGGCCAAAGTAATCGAAGTTCACATTGAAAAATGCATGGGCTGTCACTCGTGCGAGTTTGCCTGTGCGGTGGCTCATTCGTCATCCAAGGATATGAATAAAATTGTTCAGTCGGGAGAGAAGCCCGGAAACAGGATAAGCGTCGAGTCCTTCGGCAGAAATGCAGTGCCGGTTAACTGCAGGCATTGTGAAGAAGCGGCGTGCATACTCGCGTGTCCAACCGGTGCTGTTCACCGGGACAGGCCCGGAGAGCCGGTAATAGTCGATACCGAACGATGCATCGGCTGCAGAATGTGCGTACAGGCATGCCCGTTCGGAGTGATGACCATGACGCCCGACGGCAAGAGCGCCTTTAAGTGCGACCTGTGTATCGAGCGGCTCGAAGCGGGTCAGGAGCCCGCATGCGTTACTGCATGCATAACCTGCGCCCTGGAGTTTATAGACGAAGAAGATGCAAACCGGCAGAAGCGGCTGAAAGTTGCCGAACAGATGGTTGCCGCCCAGGAGACGTCAGAAAAGGCAATCTAACTTATTACGGTGAATCAATGATAACGGTGACCGTATGCGTGGGGAGCTCGTGTCACATCAAGGGAGCCCGGGATGTGATAACGAAGTTCAATGAGCTCCTGAAAGAACAGCAGCTCGACGAAAAAGTCATGCTCAAGGGCTCTTTCTGCATGGAGCGGTGCGGCGAGGGCATCAACTGGCAGATAGATGACGAACAGTTTACCAGTAAGAATGTAGATGAGGCTGTCGAGACCTTTCTTGAGAGAATTGTAATCCCTGCTGCGAACAGGTGAATCCGGATGCGTCCGGATAATCGATACTCTGTGCAGTATTATGAGCTCTGTCGAATGGTGTTGAAACCGGTAGCCTTGTAAAAAATCTCAATGAGTAATTAGCCGGGGTACACCGACTGGGGCGGCTAAGCATCAATAAGTAACTTTTGAAGCTACTCAGAAGTGTAGAACAGCCCATGGATCAAAATGAGAATACCGAAACAAGTGCGTACATCAGTGCCATACTCGAGCAGACACCAAACGGGGTTCTCCTTGTCGACAAGGACACCCGTATCCAGTACGTAAATCCCGCATTCAGGGAAATGTTTCACTGCAATGATGAAGTGCTGCTCGGACAACCTGCTGCCAGGTTTGTTCATTCCGACTGCTTTGAGCGGGCAATTGCTGCAGGCGGCAGGCTGATGGTCAAGGGGAGCGCTCCTGAACACAACGTTCATTACCGGGTCGGGCTGTTTCCCATTGCAGGAGAAGATCTTTTTTGCGGAATATTTATTGATATATCTGAAGAAGAGGAGGCAAAAAAACACTACCGGGAACTTCATGCACAGACCTTGGAACGGGCTCAGGAAGTCATTACAAGGCAGATGAAAACTGCACAGGAGATTGCGCGGCTCCTCGGAGAAACGACGGCAGAAACAAAGGTTCTGCTTGTGAAGCTTATGTCGCTGTTTGAAAAAGGCAGTTAGTTTAATGAAGCTTTACTATGAGTGGGGAACACGGCAGGTAAACAAACGAGGTGAGGAACTCTGCGGTGATAATATTGCAGTTTCCCGCCAGAAAGATTCTGTAATGCTTGCGCTTTCCGACGGCCTGGGAAGCGGTGTCAAAGCAAATATACTAGCAACTCTTACAACACAGATTGCGATACATTTACTGCAGAACGACCTGCCTCTCGGTGAAGTTGTTGAAACCCTGACCAAGACATTACCTGTAGATAGGGTCAGAAAGCTCGCATACAGCACCTTTGCAATTGCGCAATTTTTTCGTCAGGGAACCGCCAGGATTGTTGAATTTGATTCGCCGGCCGCGATTCTCCTCAGAAATAGAAAACTGCATTCCGTTATTTATAATGAGAAATCGATTGCAGGTAAAAAGATTCAGGAGGCGGTGCTCGATCTTGAAGACGGCGACTGGGTTGTCTTTGTTTCCGACGGTGTGCTCAATGCGGGTATAGGCGGTGTGTATCCGCTCGGATGGGGGTGGGAAAAGACTGCCGGTTTCCTTGAAAAACATGCCCACCGGGACCTTACGGCCGACGACCTTGCTGAAAAGGTTGCGGAAACGGTCCGCGAGCTCTATGCAGGGGCTCCCGGCGACGATGTCAGTATTGTTGTTATCAAGGCTCGCCGAAAACTGGTTGCCAATATATTTACAGGACCACCGGCCGTTAGTTCGAAGGATGAAAAGGCGGTGGAGCGGTTTTTACGGTATACGGGACAGCATGTTGTATGCGGAGGTACTACCGCAAAGATTGTTTCTCATTATCTGGGGGTGCCGCTTGAGGTTGAACTGGGTACTATGAGAGAGGATGTTCCTCCCGTTGCACGCATCAAGGGTATTGACCTTGTGTCCGAAGGCATCCTCACTTTAACGAAAACGAGCATGCTCATTCGCTCAGGCGTGGATAAGAAGAAAATCCAGTTTCAGACCGACGGTGTGTCGAACCTCCTTCGAATACTGCTGAGGGTTGATCATGTGCGTTTTATCGTCGGTCAGGCGGTTAATCCGGCACACCAGAACCCTGAGCTGCCGCATCAGCTCGATATTCGAATGAAGGTCGTGGAGGAGATAGCGGAAGAGCTCAGGAGACACGGAAAGGAAGTGACCCTGGAGGAGGTCTGAAGGGAATGTGCTGTCGACCGGGTGCCTGTTGTAATGGGCGGCATGTATTCGTCAGATAAAAAATAGGCAAGTGAACTTCCAAACTTAAAAGGTTCAAATCGACACTTGTCTAATGGTTTTTACCTATAGAATGCAATGACAGGCAATTTTAACATTGTATAGGCTCACTTTTTAATGAAATTCTGGTACAAAAAACCAGAATTTAAATAGATAAAACCATAAAAGGATGATGCGGCCTGTACGGGTAAACATAGTGACGATGTGCAGTGTCTTTTGCTATAATTGAGCGTGTTTAAAGATCAACGAACAGGGTAAAAAGGTATGAAAGAGGGAGTAATAGCAGAAATAATACACCGCTACAATAATGACGACGGGATGCTTATTCCCATGCTGCAGGACATTCAGGCCGAGTATGGATACCTGCCGCCGGCAAAGCTCCGTATGCTTTCCAAAATACTGGATATTCCTCTCATGAGAATTTACAGTGTCTCGACATTTTACGCATCATTCCGCCATTCCCCGAAGGGCCGGCACGACGTTACCCTGTGTATGGGCACCGTATGCTATCTCAAGGGTTCCGGCAAAATTCTCGATGCGATATGTGAAGAGTACAATGTACAGGCGGGGGAGACCACCAGGGATCGATTGTTTACCCTTCAGGGTGTAAACTGCGTCGGAGCCTGCGCCCTTGCACCCGTCATGATTGTGGACGGAAAATACCATGACCATATGACTCCCGATTCCGCGCTGAAGATTATCAAAAAACTCTTAAAAAAGGAGAATGAGGCAGAAGCGCAAAAAAAGTCCGGGCGGGAATCCGGGAAAAAGCCTGCGGGTAAAAGTGAAAGAAAGAACATGCTAAAATCGAAATAGAACATGCATTTCAGCCAAGGAGGCTCGGTTGTGCCAGTTGCAGTTGACCGGATAGTCAAGAATCCATCGGATCTGGAAAATTACAGGAAAAAGCTCGAAGCCGAAGTAAAGCCTGCGGTCAAGCGCGTACGTGTGTGCATCGGAACGGCCTGTGCGGCAAAGGGTTCCCGCCGGCTGTACGAGCTCTTCCGCACGGCTGCCGATGAATCGGGGGTGCATGTGGATATAGAAGCAAAACCGGTGGGATGCCACGGGCTCTGTGAACGTGGACCGATTGTGGTTGTCGATCCGGGAGACATACTGTATCAAAGTGTAGAAGAACCCGATGTCGCTGAAATATTCCGAGAAACCGTGCTGGCCGGCAAAGTGGTGGAAAGGCTTTTATATGAGGATCCGTCCAGCGGCCAAAAGGCAATGTCCGAAGCACAGATACCGTTCTATAAGGTCCAGAAACGCATCGTGCTCGCGAAAAACGGTCGCATCGACCCGACGAGTATCGATGATTATATACTTTCAGGCGGATATACGGCCCTCGCAAAGGCGCTTTCCGTAATGACGCCCGAAGATATCATTGCCGAGGTTGAAAAATCAGGCCTCAGGGGAAGAGGCGGCGGCGGTTTTCCCACTGCCCGCAAGTGGCGGTCGTGCCGCGAGGCTGAAGGTGATCAGAAGTTCGTCATCTGCAACGGAGACGAGGGCGACCCCGGTGCGTTTATGGACAGATCGATAATGGAGGGAAACCCTCATTCCGTGCTAGAGGGGCTTGTTATCGGCTCGTACGCAATAGGTGCAACACAGGGGTACATCTACGTAAGAAACGAGTACCCCCTTGCCGTGGAGCATCTGAAAAATGCAATCGAACAGGCCCGTTCGTATGGGTTTCTGGGGGAAAATATACTGGAAAGCGGGTTTTCGTTCGATATCAGGATCAACCGGGGCGGCGGCGCCTTCGTATGCGGCGAGTCAACGGCGTTGATTGCTTCGTTGGAAGGGCGTGCAGGTGAACCGCGCGCCAAATACGTTCATACCGTCGAACACGGCCTGCACGATCTTCCGACAAACCTCAACAATGTGGAAACATGGGCGAATATCCCTGCAATTATACAAAACGGCGGGGAATGGCTTGCCGGCATCGGAACAGAAAACTCCAAGGGGACAAAGGTATTCAGCCTGGTTGGAAAGATAGTAAACACCGGACTGGTGGAAGTTCCCATGGGGATAACGCTGAGGGACATTGTCTACAGCATAGGCGGCGGTGTACAGGGCGGCAAAGAATTCAAGGCAGTACAGACGGGTGGACCGTCAGGCGGCTGTATTCCGGCTCGGTATCTCGATGCGGGAGTCGATTTTGACGAGCTGACAAAACTGGGGTCCATGATGGGGTCGGGCGGTATGATCATCATGGATGAGGATACCTGTGTGGTAAATTTCGCCAAATACTACATCAATTTTCTCAGACAGGAATCCTGCGGAAAGTGCACCCCCTGCAGGGAGGGGATTCCACAGATCCTTCATATTCTCGAAAGGATTGCGCACGGCGAGGGTGGGGAAGGCGATATAGAAAAACTTGAAATTCTGGCGCAGCTGCTCGCAGACGGCTCGCTCTGTGCGCTCGGGAGTACGGCGGCGAATCCCGTCCTTTCCACAATAAGGTACTTTCGTGATGAGTATGAGACCCATATCAGAGATCAACGCTGTCCGGCCAAGGAATGCCGCGGACTGTTCGCCTATGAAATTATTTCCGATCGGTGCACGGGATGCGGGATCTGCCTGAAAAATTGTCCGGTAAACGCGATTACCGGCAAGAGAAGAGAGCCACACCTCATCAATCAGGATCTATGTACGGAATGCGGCACCTGTTACGACAAGTGTCCGTTCGACGCAATTGCAAAGGTGTGAAGGAGGTTTTTTCGTGCCCAGAGTAACCATAGACGGAATCGAGGTGAACGTCCCTCCGGAATCAACGATACTGGAGGCCGCGCATAATGCGGGTATCTGGATACCGACCCTCTGTTATAATCCGGCGGTAACGAGCACCGCGAATTGCAGGCTCTGTCTGGTCGAACTTCAGCGAAACGGTTCGGGCAAACTGGTAACATCCTGCAACTACCCGGTCAGGAACGATATTACCGTGAGCGTATCGAGCGAACGTGCACGACGGGCCAGACGCGGCGTCATGGAGCTGCTCCTTGCACGGGCGCCCGGGAGCACAGAACTGAAAGAACTTGCATCGCGCATGGGAGTAGAGGGAACTCCGTATCCGACGGTTACCGAAGCCCAGCGGAACTGCATTTTGTGCGGGCTGTGTACACGGGTATGCGAGGAGGTTATCGGCTGTTCGGCGATAGGGTTCGCAGGACGCGGTGTGGACCGTTCTGTTACCACTCCATTCAAGCTCGCATCGGAGGACTGCATCGCCTGCGGAGCCTGTGCAGCGGTGTGTCCGGTCGGCACCATACAGATTCGCATACATGAAGATACCGGCGAAGCGGAAATATCTCCCTTCAAATCTCGGGCCAAGCTGCTCGTGTGCGAGGAATGCGGAAAGAGGCTGGTAACCGAGCCTGTTGCATTCAAGGTCGACGGCAGGGTACATATAGACTGGGAGGAGTTCAAACAGCGGACTCGGCTCTGCCCCGAATGCAGGAGGAAGAGGGCGGCAATGTCGCTTGCACTGGTCGAATCGAAGAAGGGGGGATGAGTACGTCAGGATATTACACTATTCCAGATTATATTAGAGTAAAAGGAGTACTTCTATGTCTAAGATTATTGCCACGGCTGCGATCAGGGGGGCGCACAGCATCTACAAACAGGCTGAAGAATCCCTTGCAAAAGCCATCGAGACGAAGGGTAAGGATGCTCCGGTAGCATATCCGAATACCGCGTATTATCTGCCGATAATGCTGCTCTTTTTAGGGCAGAAGGTTGAGAAAATCGGCGACCTTGAGGAATCGCTCCAGGAAGCAAAGAAACTGCTGCCCGAAGTTCCATCCGAGAACCTCTGGCTTCCGTACCTCGGCGATACGCTCAATGCAGGAGCCGCAACCCTGATTGAGGAGGAGATCATCGAATCGCTCAAGTATGTGATCGGTCCCGCTCCCACTGAAGGAATCTGGCTCGGATATACCGATGATGCTATACTGCGGCTTCAGGGAATCAAGCTCGTCGACGGGCGGATGCCCGGTTTTGTCGCTATCGCGGGTCACACACCGACCAACGAAGAGGCGGTGACCCTTGCCAGAAGCCTGCAGGAGAGAAACATCCTGGTATTCATGGCGGGGCATTCGGACGGAAGGGCGATTGCCGAACAGCTTGACGAGGAGGGAATAGAGATGAACTGGGACACCTTCCTCGTTCCGTACGGCAAGGAGATTACCGCTGCCGTTCATGCGCTCAATTTTGCAGCCCGTTCCGCAATGACGTTCGGAGGGGTTGAGCCCGGCGATCTCGAAGCCGCCCGGCAGATTCTGCTCTACAATAAGGACAGGGTGCACGCA
Organism: uncultured Spirochaetota bacterium; assembly: GCA_964521865.1. Classification (GTDB taxonomy): domain Bacteria; phylum Spirochaetota; class B62-G9; order B62-G9; family DRHN01; genus CAYSRJ01. Next base: position 42,112 of record CAZFTJ010000010.1, read on the forward strand.
TTCGTCATGGCTCTTGCCGCTGAAGCAGATGTACCCAAAGACCAGCTTATAAGCGACGAAAAGTATGCAACTGCAGCCGGAGCGATCAACTTCGGATTTCCGGTTATAGCCGATATTCCCATTCCGGAGATCAGGCCGACCGGTATCTGCACGTACGAACATGTCATCTCGGGAATCAAGCTTGAAGAGATTGTGAGCAGAGCAATCGAGCTGCGTGGACTCACAATCAAAATCGAGGAAATCCCGATTCCCGTTCCTTTCGGAGCAGGTTTCGAAGGCGAGCGCGTGCGTAAAGAAGACATGTACGTCCAGTTCGGCAGCAAGTATACAAATGCCTTTGAGCTTCTCAGGATGAAGCCTATGAATGAGGTCGAGGACGGGAAGATCGAGGTTATCGGCCCGGAAATCGACGATATGGAAGAGGGGGCCGCTTACCCCCTCGGCATATGCGTCGAGGTCGCAGGACGGGAGTTTCAGGAGGATTTCGAGAGTGTTCTCGAAAGAAGGATACATGAGTTTATATCATGTGCAAACGGTATATTCCATATGGGACAGAGGGCGATTGTATGGGTACGTATCAGCAAGGAGGCGCATAAGAAAGGCTTCAAGATAAAACATTTCGGTGAGATTCTGCTCGCGAGGATGCATGAGGAGTTTACGCGTATAGTTGACAGGGTGCAGGTAACGCTCATAACCGATGAAAAGGAAGCGGCAAAGATGCAGGAAGTCGCAAAAGAGGTGTATGCAGAGCGCGACGACAAGATCGGCGGTATGACCGACGAGGATGTCGATGAGTTCTATTCCTGTACGCTCTGCCAGAGCTACGCCCCGAACCATGTCTGTATTGTGACTCCGCAGCGTCTCGGGCTCTGTGGCGCGTACACCTGGCTTGACTGCAAGGCATCGTATCAGATTAACGAGCATGGACCGAACGAACCGGTTTCGAAAGGGGAAGTTATCGACCCGGTTAAAGGATCATGGAAAAACATCAATGACTATATCGAGGTGAAATCAAACGGCAATCTCAAGAGGTTCAACGCCTACTCAATTCTGGAGGAGCCGATGACCTCCTGCGGCTGTTTCGAATGTATTGCAGCGATTGTACCGGAGGCAAACGGAATCATGATCGTTGACAGGGATTTTACCGGCATGACCCCGATTGGAATGACCTTTTCAACGCTTGCCGGTCAGATTGGAGGCGGCATTCAGACGCCGGGATTTACCGGGATCGGGAAGCTCTACATATCGAGCCCGAAGTTCATCTCGGCAGAAGGCGGCCAGAGAAGAATTGTGTGGATGCCGAAACAGCTTAAAGAAGAGGTGGGTGAGAGGCTCAAAGCCCAGCTTGAAAAGATGGATCTGGAGGATTTTTTCGATAAGATAGCGACTGAAGAGGATGCGGAAGATCCCGAAAAACTTGTTGAATATTTAACGAAAGCAGGGCATCCTGCATTAGAAATGGAATCACTCTTCTAATCACACGAAGAAAAAATAAGCGAATGAACGAGCGAAGGAGGCAAATATGGCGCTAACCGGTATGCAGATTTACAAGCTCCTGCCGAAAACGAACTGTAAAGACTGCGGATTCCCGACATGTATGGCGTTTGCCATGCAGGTCGCGGCAAAACAGAAGGCATTGACGGACTGTCCACATCTGTCACAGGAGGCTCTTGAAGAAGCGTCCGAGGCATCTTCACCGCCGATGCGGCTTGTGAAAATAGGTCCGGACGGAAAGCAGTTTGAGATAGGACAGGAAACGGTCATGTTCAGGCATGAGGAAAAGTTTCACCGCCCGACGGGAATCGCGGCACGGATACCGTCCTCACTCTCGGATGAAGAGGCCATGAAAAAGCTGGAGCTGGTGAATAAATCGGTATTCGACAGGGTCGGCGACACTCTGAAGGTAGAGATGGCTGCGATCGAGCTCGATGGGGTTCAGAATGCGGTCGGGCGTGCGAAGGCTGCCGCCGAAAAGAGCGGCGTTCCGCTCATACTCATGGGTACGGACGCGGCAACCATGAAAGCTGCATGCGAGGTACTAAAGGATGTACACCCGCTCGTATACAGGGCGGATGCCTCGAATATCGAGCAATTTGCAGAGATAGCTGCATCTTTAAAGCTTCCCCTTGCCGTTACCGGCGATTCGGTTGATGAGCTTGCAGATCTGACGTCCAAGGCGAAAGAAAAAGGGGTGGAAGATATTATCCTCTCCTTCGGCACTGAAAATCTCGATGAAACACTGACGAATCTCACGATTACGAGAAGGGCTGCACTGAGAAAGAATTTCAAGCCGTTCGGATTTCCGTCAATGGTGGAGATAAAGGCCGATTCGGCCAACAACGAAACGGTACTCGCGAGCATGTTTGCCGCAAAGTATGCAGGTATTGTTATAATCGACAACATAGAATCGTGGGAACTTCTGCCAATCATGACCATAGTGCAGAACGTATACACAGATCCGCAGGTGCCCAATACCGTTGATGCAAAACTCTATGAAATCGGCAATCCCGGTGAGAATTCACCGGTTATGTTTACCACCAACTTCTCTTTGACCTACTTCACCGTTGAATCCGAGGTGGAGAGGAGCAAGGTTCCGAGCTACATCTCAGTAGTCGATACGGAGGGGCTTGGAGTGCTCAACGCCTATGCAGGCGACAAGATATCCGCCGAGAAAGTGGTAAAGACGCTGCAGGCGCAGAAGGTGGCTGAAAAAGTAAAACACAGGAAACTCATTATTCCCGGATTGCTGCCTGTTTTCAGGGCGGAAATCGAGGACACATCGGAGTGGAAAGAAGTTATCATAGGGCCTGAAAACGCAAGGGAAATCCCCGGGTTTCTCGCACGCTGGAAATAACAATGTCTACATGTACCGTTACCTTTTACCCCCAAAACACGAGTGTACAGGTGGAAAAAGGCACAACCCTGCTGAATGCCGTCTCATCGGCTCGTATTACAATCAGCAATCTGTGCGGTGGTGATGGAATATGCGGCCGATGCAAGATGATCGTCACCGGCGGCGAGGTGCGCGGTGAGGTAACTGGCAAGCTGACCCGTGAAGAGATCAAGAAGGGGTATGTGCTCGCCTGTATGACCACGGTTGAGAGTGATCTTGAAATTCACATCCCGGAGGAAACTCTTGCCAGGGAAAAGATCAAGGCAGACAAGGACGCCCAGCGTTTCAGCGGCTTTGAAAAAACCCTGCTCAAGAGCGAGTACGAACCCTCTCCTCTCACAGTCAAGGTGTACGTCACGCTCGATAAACCGACTCTTACTAACAACACCGCCGACCACGAGCGGCTCTGTGAGGCGATTTGCAGGAAACTCAAGCTATTCTGCTCGATGCAGATGGGCCTCAAGATCATGAAGGTCCTTCCCGAAATACTTCGAAAAAACGATTTTCGTGTTACCGCAACGCTCGGCCTCCGGCGTGATATTGCCGAGCTCATGAATGTCGAGGGAGGAAACACTGAAGACAGGAATTACATGGTTATTGTCGATATGGGAACAACCACGATTGTCGCTCATCTGGTAAATGTAAATACCCTCGAGACAATCGATGCGGAGGCCTGTTTCAATTCGCAGGGGATATACGGGCGGGAAGTCACAAGAAGGATGATATCTGCAGAGAGGCGGAGCAGCGAGGAGATGCAAAAGCTTCTGGTCGGCGATATAAACGGGTTGATCGAATCTCTATCCTCCGAGAACAACGTGAGCCTGAAGGATATTACTGCGGTTGTATGCGCGGGAAACTCGGCAATGGGGCATTTTCTGCTCGGTCTTCCCACATACAATATCCGCAGGTACCCCTACGTGGCAACGTCGGTAAACCCGCCGCCTCTCAGGGCTGCGGAGGTCGGTATCGAGATCAATCAGCGCGGACTTTTGTATTCGCTTCCTGGTATAAGTGCGTGGGTAGGAAGCGACGTGACTGCAGGTATACTTGCAACGGAACTGCATAAAAAAGAGGAGATATGCCTGCTCGTCGACATCGGAACAAACGGAGAAATAGTTGTCGGCAACCGTGAATGGATGGTGGCCGCGTCTGCGTCTGCAGGACCCGCACTGGAGGGGGCCAGTGTCGCGTGCGGGATGAGGGCGGAAGGGGGTGCTGTTGAGCATGTGTATATTGAAAACCGGAATATACGCTACCGCACAATCGGTAATTTCCCTGCAAAGGGGTTTTGCGGTTCCGGAATCATCGATATGGTCAGTGTTCTTCTCGAGATGAATTACATCAACCGTTCGGGTGTCTTCATCGAAAATTCAACCGAAAGAATACGTGAAATCAAGGGATTGAAAAGCTTCGTTCTGGCCGAAGGGAACGCGACGCACAACGGGGAAGCTGTATATATCTCCGAATCAGACATAGAAAACGTAATTACGGCGAAGGCAGCGATTTTCGCTGCGATGAACATACTGTTGAAGAGACTTGACCTCAATTTTACCGATGTGAACAGATTTTTCATTGCAGGTGCGTTCGGCAACTATCTGAATGTCGAGAGCGCGATAACCATCGGTCTTATTCCGAATGTCCCGCGGGAAAAGATCGAGTTTGTCGGCAATACGTCCATAAAGGGATCGAAAATCGTCGCTTTCTACCAGGAGGCGTATCAGGAGGTGCTCGAGATACGGCGATCAACGACCTACTACGATCTCATGGGTGCAGACGACTATGTCGAGCAGTTTCAGAAGGCACTTTTTCTACCGCATACCGATATTGAAGAATTCCTGACGCTCAAGGCTTAACCATGACAAAAAGTATCGCTGTTGCAGGAAAAGGGGGGACGGGAAAGACAACAATTGCAGCGCTTTTGGTAGGGCTGCTCTGTGAAAGAGGCATGGGCCCTGTACTCGCGATAGATGCTGATCCCGATTCAAACCTGGGAACACTTCTGGGCATAGATGTGCATAAGACGATCGGAAAATTACGGGAAGAAATTCTTGAAGAGATCAAGAATTTTCCGCCTGGCATGGACAAGGCAAATTATATTGAAGCAGGGTTTCAGCAAATCATCGAGGAAGCGGATGGTTTTGATCTTTTGAGTATGGGCAGGGGGGAGGGTTCCGGCTGTTACTGCTACCTCAACACCCTGATACGAAAATTTTCAGATGACCTCTTTCCGTCCTACCGGTGGATAGTGATGGACAACGAGGCGGGTCTCGAGCATATCAGCAGGAGAACAACCTCAAATATCAATGCGCTGATCGTTGTGGTAACCGGAAACCCTGTATCTCTGAATACGGCCAAAAGCATACAGCAGATTACGGAAGAATTGAAAAGCGGTATAAAAAGGAAGTATGTTGTTACAAATATGGTCGGAGAGAGCTATAAAAAGGAGATACGAAAGAGGATCTCCGGTCTCGATATGGAATACCTTATCGATATCCCGGAAGACCCCCTCATCGAAGAGGCGATCTTCAATGGAAAATCGATTATATCACTCAACGGGTCACCGGCAAAGGAGAGTGTGAATAAAATACTTGATATTTTAGGAGGCGATGATGGAAATACCTGATGTAAAGGAAAAGTGGACTGGTGCGATAAACGAAGTGACCATCGGGGCTTTGAAAGAAGAAGGAGGCACCAGGGCCAAAACCGTGACTGTGGGGGGTAACAAGACCCTTCCGTTTTTGATGTTTGAAGGAGAGCTGCCGCATAAACCGGTAATTGCAGGGTTTGTAGCCGATACGGTTCCCGAATGGCCCGATGTCATCAAGAATGCAATCGGAAAAGAGATCAATTCACCCGTGGAATGGGCGCAGAAGAATGTCGAAGAGTTGGGTGTTGACCTCATCAATCTGAAGATGGTCGGTGCGGATCCCAATGTCAACGACGCTTCTCCCGCGGACTGCGCAAAGGTGGTGGAGGATGTTTTGAAAGCTGTTGATGTGCCTCTTATTATCTGGGGGAGCGGAGACGACGAAAAGGACAATGCCGTGCTTCCGGAGTGTTCACAGGCGGCAAAGGGAGAAAACTGCCTGATCGGTTCCGCAAAAGAGACGAATTATATGACAATCGTTGCGATATGCAAGGCTGACAAGCACAAAATAATAGCTGAAGCACCCGTGGATATCAATATAGGGAAACAGGTTAACATCCTTTTACAGGATGCGGGATACGATTTGAAAGACGTTGTCATGTATCAGACAACCGGGGCTCTCGGGTACGGGTTTGATTACGTATATACGATACTCGAACGGTGCCGCATTGCGGGGTTGAAGGGCGACAAGCTGATGGCGATGCCGCAGATATGTGATATAGCAGGCGAGACTTACAGGGTCAAAGAGGCGGTTGCGGACGAAGATATACTTCCCGGATGGGGGTCTCTTGCCAAGAGGGGGACTATGTGGGAGGCTGTATGTGCGGGAGGCTATATGCAGGCGGGCGCCGATATACTCATAATGGCTCACCCCGAAGCAATCAGGTGCATTCAAACAATGATAAACGGATTAATGTGAGAGGAGGCGTATTATGATTTTAATAGGAGAAAGGGTAAACGCAGGCTTTAAAGACATAAAAAATGCAATTATTAACAAAGATGGAGATGTTATAAAAAAGTGGGCACGAATTCAGACGGATGCAAAGGCAAACTACATCGATGTCAACCTGGGAACAGCGTCAAATAAACCCGAAGACCTCTGCTGGATGATCGAAGTGGTACAGGAGGAGGTGGATACGCCCATTTCGATCGACAACAACAAATCGCTCATGCTGAAAGAGGCGATGCCGGTATGCAAACAACCGCCTCTTATCAACTCAACGACAGCAACCGAAGAGAAGATGAACGAGCTCTTTCCTCTGGTCGCCGAGCACAACGCTTCAATTATCGGTCTTGTCATGGATGAATCCGGCAGCCCTTCAAATGCGGACAAGAGGGTCGAAAACGCGGCAAAACTCTTTGAAAAAGCGGTTGAGTTCGGCCTGTCGCCGGAGCAGCTCTTTATCGATCCGATTATCATGCCTTTGAAGTTCATGCAGGAGCAGTCGCTTGAAATCCTGAAAGCCGCTTCACAGTTCAAGCTTTTTTCAGACCCGCCGTGCCACATTGTGTGCGGACTATCCAATGTTTCGAGCGGGGCGAAGTACAAACACCTTATCAACAGAACCTTTATCACAATGCTGATCGCGAATGGCCTTGATGCAGCGATTCTCGACGTAACCGACAGGGAGATGATCGATACCATTCTGACGGCTGAGCTTATCATGAACAAGTCGATTTACGCTGATTCCTATCTCGAAGCTTTCAGAATGTAGCTTTGGGTTTTGGTTTCTGTTTGACGGCATTATTCCAATGCAAAGCGTCCGAATCACAGGGGCTTCGACACATGAGAATCGTTATTCTTAGAAGCAGTCCGGATATTGGAACTGCGCAGATGGACGATTATTCCGTTATAATGAATACGTTGTATGCCGATCGCCTCCTGGGACACATGAGAGACAGCGGAGACTACTGCCATGCGTGCGCCGATGACTGTATCGCCTGCAGGAAGAGATACAGTCTCGATCTGTCGCATCTCATAGCGGGGATATACAGCCTTCCGTCTGTGCTTCCTGTTATGGTCGATGACCCGGAGAAGTACATACCCCGAGAGGTTGCCCCGCATGACATTTTGATCGGAGTATCGGTGCATGAGGAAATTCTTATCTCGTTCATCCGGACATATCCCATAGCACGTGCTGTTATAATTCCTATAGAAGAGAGTAACTGGATAAGTCCGTACGCAAAAAAGGTAATCGAAGGAATATGCACTGAAAGGGGGATAGAGGTTGCATTTCCCAAACCATTCTGCTCTTTTAATCCCCGGAAAGGTGTGCTTTACGAATTCCAGAAAGAGGCGCGGATCGGAAAGGCCGATGTATGTTTCAGAGCAGAGCACGGTAAAATAGTGGAGGCGGAGGTGCTGTGCAGCGCGCCCTGCGGCGCGACCTACTATGTTGCCCGACACCTTATCGGACGGACGATTGACAATACGCTCGTCCAGACAATAGATTCATTGTTGAGCAGTTACCCGTGTACCGCAGGAAGAAGTCGTGACAGGGAATTCGATGATTCCATAACTCACAGGGCGGTTCAAATACAGCGGGATATACTAAGAGGAATAGAGAGCACCGTACAATGCGGATAGGAGATTCGGATAAGAAATTTATTTCCCGAGTCTTTTCTGGAGCTCGGCTATCTCATCCTCAAGCTCCTCTATCTTCATCTGATGGGTTACAGAACCCGGTGAAGAGTTGATTTCGATACAATTCGCCTTTGATCGTGAGCTCACAAGCTCTTCGAGCTCATGTTTCTTTTTTTCAAGCTCTTCCTGCAACTCTCTGGTTTCCTTCATCGTACACCCTCCTTAGTCGCAAGGTTTTTTCCTTTACAAAATACCAGCTTTCTCCGGCATGGAATACCGGTACTTTATTTTATATGGATAAAACCATAAATCTGCTCAGGCAATATCCGATTTCATGGAGCGACGGTGCTCAGCTCTCGCCTCGGTATAATCATTCACCCTCTTGATAATTTTCTCGATATCGACATATTTTTTTATAAGAGCGGTGGCTTCCCTGATCTTGCCTGTATCATTTGGTTTGATCTTAACGATGAGATTGTTTAGCTTTTGCGCCGTTTCGTATGTATTCCTGCTCACCATGATAATCGGTATATTGATTCTTTTTACCAGATTGAGAATCGTTTTATGGGGTTTGATGCCTCCGGTGAGTATGATACCCTTTACGCAGTACGCCTTTGAAACACCCATAACACAGCCGCTCATGGCTGCAAGGATGAGGTCTTCTCTATCTCCTGGCGTAATGAGCAGCTCGTTTCCGTTAAAGAATTCAAGCGCAGCGTGCGGTGTCATGGCCCCGACCACGATCTTCTGGACGGTTTGATCGAGCCCTTCTTCACCGCTTATGAGCTCGCCTTTTATATCCTCGAAGAGCTGTCGTATAGTCGGTGACGACAGGCTGGGCCGGAAGGGTACAACGCCGAGCACATCCACCCCTTTCTTCTGCAGGCCGGCTGTGACAATGTCCTTGATCTTGTCGTACTTTTCATCGACGACCTTGTTCACGACGACACCGATGATTTTGACATTTCGGCTGTCGAAAAGCGCCTTGTTCAGGCATATTTCATCGATCGGCCTTCCGATGCCCCCGCATGTTACCAGTATAACCGGTGCATCCAGAAGATTCGCAACGTCGGCATTCGATAAATCAAGAACAGACCCAACTCCTGCATGACCGGTCCCCTCGATGACCATAAAATCACGGCCGTAGGACGCACGCAGGTAGGACTGCTGAATTTTTCTTCTCAGAGTATCCGGATTGCCCCGCAGTATGTAATCTTCGGTAAAACCTCGAGGTATCGCTATGGGGCTCAGGTCCTTCGGCTGCTGTTCGATATGGAAAACCTCGACCATGAGAAAGGCGTCCTTGTCGACGTTGTACCCGTCGATAAGGGTTACCTGTTGTCCCACAGGCTTGATATACCCGACACTCTTGAAATGATCCCCCATCGTACTGAGCAGACCCAGCGCCGTAATCGTCTTACCGTCGTTTTGTCTCGTTGCCGCAACATAAACGCGCATTATAATCCTCTTTCCAGATGCGATTTACCGTACATTATTATTGTAAAGCAGTTTTTCGAACTTGGCAATGAAAGAAAACGGGTGAAAGGGGCATATAAAGCACGTTATACATAAGTGGGGTCAAATATAGAAAACAGACAAAGCAGGACTGTATATATCACGATCAGTGCGATGTTATCGGCCTGAATACGTATAAAGCGGTTATCCGGACACAGGGCGTCCGGATAACCGACAGGGTACAACCCGTTACGATACACTTTGCCCCCGGGCTGTTCAGCCGCTATTTTGGCCGCCGCTCTCTTTTTCGAGGTCGGAGATCGCTTTATTCACATCCTCCAGACTCTTGCTGAGCATATCGGCCTGGGCCTGCAGGGCTTTAACCTGATCCTCCCTGGAAAGAGGCACCGTTCCATAGTAGGGGTTTACAGGAGGATATGTATAACCGGGAGCAGGAGCTTGATAGTATCCCCGTGCCCAGTAGGGAAGCCCGGTCGCGTAGTACATGTGCCTGTAGCCGCGGCCTCTTCCCCAGGCGCCTCCTCCCCATAATCCGCCCCGGCCTCCAGCGGGGTTTGCATATCCGGGAACAGAATATCCTGCGCAGTAACCGGCTGCGCGTCCGGTCATCGGCCCCATTCCGGCGGGACCGGTTCCATCACCGCGTGGCATAACCACACCTCCTTGCAACATAATTTGATAATCTTCATTAATATTTATTCAATTTCCATGCCAAAATACAAAGATCGGTATTAATAAGGCCGTTTCACACATGCACACTGCGCAGAATATTCAAACGTGCTATTGATTTAATGAAAATGGGTCGATTTTTTCCGCTAAATATGAAGCGTATGTATACATTCAGCTTTCTGTGATTTGCTGAATGTACGATATTTCAGAATGATACCATCCTTTTATGAAGCGATTGTATGCATGGCGTTGCATTACCTAAATACTCACATGTTTTATGTTGCAAAATGAAACATGATTTATTTTTCAGAAGTGATTTTTGAAATTTGAGTTGCATCGACCTGCTACTCTTAAAAATAATGGACAAAAAACTGAAACCGCATTATTTTGTTAATGATACCCATTTTCAATTTATTTAATGAGGAGAAGGCTATGCCACGAGGAGATGGGACCGGACCGACAGGACACCGAACCGGAAGAGATAGGGGAGGCAGACCGGCAGGTCGGCGCAGCGAGCGTTCAGGCCTTGGACCTGGCGGTGTATGTGTGTGTCCGTCATGCGGAAAAAAGGTTTCACACAGGCAGGGTACGCCGTGCACGGCCATGCGATGCCCCGATTGCGGGACTCCTCTGCTCAGAAAATAGTAAAATACTGCAGAAACCTATACATATACATAAGGAATGTGTCTATGACGCGAAAAATCGCCATTTCGAGCGGCAAGGGGGGGACGGGAAAAACATTCGTTGCAAGTAATATTGCTGCTGTTCTTGCTCATGAAGGCCTTCGGATCGATGCATGCGCTGAAATTCTACAGGAGGGGCGCCTGACGTATCTCGACTGCGACGTGGAGGAGCCGAACGGCCACCTCTTTCTGAAACCGGCCGTATCAACCAAAGAGGATGTGCTGCTTACCTCTCCTACCGGTACCGATGACTCCCTCTGCACAAAATGCGGCAGATGCGCAGAGGTATGCAACTACAATGCGATTACGAAAATCAACGATAAAATGCTTTTTTTCAACAACCTCTGTCATGCATGTGATGCATGCAAAATCGTCTGCCCGGTAGATGCGATAATCGAGAAGGAAAAGAAGATCGGCACCCTTGTGCACGGTAAGAGCGGAATCATCGACCTGCATTACGCACTTCTGGAGACTGCTGAGGGTGGTATGTCTCCCCGCCTGATACGGAGAGTCAAGGAGCATGCTGCGAAAGGTATCAATATTCTCGACTCTCCTCCAGGTACGGCATGCCCGGTTGTGGAAACCGTGAAGGATGCAGACCTCTGTGTGCTCGTAACCGATCCCACTCCTTTCGGGATCAATGACCTGCGCCTTGCAGTCGAGATGTGCAGAGAGCTCGATCGGGAACCGGTTGTTCTTGTCAACCGGGCCGAATACAGGAATGACGAATTGAAGCGGTACTGCAGGGAGGAAAGGCTTGAAATAATCGGAGAAATTCCAGATGACCGAAGGATAGCGGAAACCTATTCAACCGGAGCGCTCGTTGTGCACCGTTTTCCGGAATACAGGGAGCTTTTTGCCGGACTCGCTCTTGACATCTGCATTGCAGCAGGCCGAAAAAGAAAGGCAAAGAGAAGGCCCCCAAAGGCGGTACGGGATGCCGGTACTGTTCGAGCATCGGTGAATGCTGATGTCCCGGGAGGGAAAAGGCCGGCAGAGGTTGTGGTCATAAGCGGCAAGGGAGGGACCGGAAAAACATCGATTGTTGCCGGCTTTGCGGCGCTTTCTGGTGAAATAATCATTTCAGACTGTGATGTCGATGCTGCAGACCTGCATCTCATACTCCAGCCTGAAGTGAAGGAATCGGGTCTTTTCAGCGGTTCGTATCTCGCCTCCATCGACCAGCGCAGATGCACCGGCTGCGGCCTCTGTTACAACGCATGCCGCTTCGATGCTGTTGATAAAGTTGAGAATAACGGCAAACTGACGTACACTATAAATTCGACGTCATGTGAGGGCTGCGGTGTTTGCGGTCTTGTATGCAGGGATAATGCCGTACATCTGACGGAAGCGGTAAATGGGGAGTGGTTCGTTTCCGATACCCGGTTCGGGCCGATGAGCCATGCAAAGCTTGGAATCGCCGAGGAGAATTCCGGCAAGCTCGTTGCCATTGTGCGGAATAAAAAAGACAGGTTCACCGAAGAAAAAAAGCTTCCTCTTGCAGTTATAGACGGATCGCCCGGTACCGGCTGTCCCGTCATCTCTTCAATAACGGGCGTAGATTATGCGGCTGTCGTGACCGAGCCCACCGTTTCCGGCGTGCATGATCTGGAGCGTATACTGGAGGTAACCGGGTTTTTCCGCGTGCGCTCCGGGATAATTGTCAATAAATACGATCTCAACAGAGAAATAACCGACAGGATCGGAAAAATCGCCTTAGAAAGGGGGTGTGAACTGCTCGGCCGCATTCCCTATGACACTGCTTTTATCGAAGCGCAGATGGAAGGCATCTCGATTGTGGAATACAGCGACGGCCCGGTTGCGCATGCCCTGAAAAAAATCTGGGAAACTGTAACGTCACGGGTGCTGAATGCCCATCCTGCGCCTGTAAAGGAGGGGGAGCTATGACACTCGGGGAGAAGTACATGAAAATAAGGGAGGAGATACCGAAGCATGTTACTATTGTCGCAGCCGTCAAAACGAGGACGACGAATGAAGTCGCCCGGATAATCGACGCCGGTATTACAGACGTGGGTGAGAACTACGTGCAGGAGGCCGAGGCCCTGTACAATGGGCTGGGCGACAGGGCAAAGCGCGTCAGGTGGCACATGATCGGACATCTGCAGACCAATAAGATCAACAGGGCCCTGGAACTGTTCGACGTCATTCAGACGATCGATTCACTGAAAAAAGCGTATGCGGTCAATAAAAGAGCGGCTGTACGCGGGAAAACAGTTCCCGTGTACATTGAGGTAAATATCGGCAGTGAGCTGTCAAAAAGCGGTATCGGCCCGGACTATGGGCTGATTGAAGACCTCATACGGCACATGTCGGTTATGGAATTTTTACGTGTCGAAGGGTTGATGACAATGGGGCCTGCCACAGGGAACCCTGAGGGTATACGCCCGTACTTCCGAAAGACACGGGAGATCTTCGACAGGCTCGGCGCGCTCGGCCTTGCACATGCCGATATAAAAACCCTATCCATGGGGATGTCTAATTCATACAGGGTGGCGATTGAAGAAGGAAGCACAATGGTTCGGTTAGGCACAGTGCTTTTTGGAAAAAGAAGCTATCGATAGACTGGCCCCGGAGAGTTTCTCTCTTACAGAAGCAGTAAGTATCACCGGATTTTTCAGAAGTCGGGTGGTAATAAGAAGACTCTGAACCACTTTAAAAGGGAGTGATGATTCCTACCCGCAGCAGGAGCAGGATGTTTCTTTCCTGCCGCGAAGGGCGGACCAGATCATGGCAGCGGCGCATCCGACACCGCTGTCCACGCGGATGGCCCCCTGCGGACAGTTGAGTTGACAGGCCCCGCACTCCATGCAGGCTTCGGCGTTTATTATTTCGGCGATGCCGTTGACGGTAAAAACTCCATGCGGGCAAACGGTGCTGCACCGTGCGCACCCGTTGCATAACTCCGGGTTGTACTCAAGGGTATTTATTCGATAAGAATCGAACATCACAGTCCTCCGGTTGTTTCAAAGTATCCTTAGCACAACGGCCAGAACCAAACCAATCGCAAAAGTCCAGGCCATAACAGGTATATAGCGAAATATCTCCCGCCGTACGCCGCTTCTTGAAGTGAAGGGGGTTGAACCGGTGAAGTTCAGTGTCAGGTAGGCGGTAATCGACGACACCAGTAATAGTGTACTGAGAGCCTGCGCCGAAATCCGCCACCAGGCGATTTCGGGAGTATAGAGCACGTCTCTGAATATGAGCAGCAGGGCCGTCACAGCGCCGAGGATAAACCCCTTGCTGCTGAAATCTCTGGTTGGAATCCAGGGGAGCAGAAGGGGAAACAGAACTATTCCCGCCACGACAGCGGCCACGGCCTGGTTGAGCGTATGATTCACCACGCCGGTCAGTTTAAGCACGGTAACAACCACCAGCAGCGGAATCAGAATATGGGCAGCTTCCAGCGGAATCAAAACCGCCCGATCAGCCAGGCCGAAGCGCACCCGGCGCATCTCAGGGGTAATCCTGTTTCGACGGAGGAATCCACGCAGGTCCGCGGCGCGTACCGGACCGTACTTCACCCCGAAGCCTGATCGTTCCCTTACCGTATGGGCGGATACTCCGGGTGCTCCCAGCTGCGGCAGGATCAGGGTACGGTGGCGTACTATGTGCTGGAGATCGGTTTCTTTGACGCGCTGTACGAGCTCATCCGTGCCGAAGGTGCCTTTACCGGCTGCACACCAGACGTTGACACCTCTGGTGTCCAGAACCAGGATGTACGCATCCATTCCTTCCAATGAGGAGCGGAGGGCATCGAAACTGAGGGTATAGTTTGCGCTGACCAGCACAGGTGAATTATGGTCGGGGCTTCCTATGCTGTACAGACCCGGCTCCACACGATGATAACTGCGTTTCACCCCAAACCTGGCCAGAATGTGGTCCCAGCGGTTTGCCCAGGTAATGAGGCTGGAGGCCGGTTTAACAGCCCTCTGTGCCGGATTGGTGGTGATGGATGACACGAAATTTTCCTCTCTCTGTTGGATGATTCTTTTCAAACGAGCTCATTGCCGTTTAACCGGATACGGCGGTCGGAATATATTCTTTTTTGCTGCGAAATATTCCTGAACCGGTTTCAGCGCCGTTCAGTACCGCCCCGATGAATGAAGCTCAGCCAGCGTATGCTACTTATAAATAATACGCATTCATATGTATATCAAGCTTTTTTATTATATCCGTACATCTACGATCATTTGGATACAGCATTACATTGAGGAAGCAACTGGAAAAATACTGAAAATCGCTTTCGAAACTATACATGCCGTTTCTTATTACTTCCCAATTGCCAGCCTGACCGCTTCACAGGCAAGGACCTTGATCGAATCGATGAGCGGAACCTCGATATCCCTGTCAGAAAGAATAAGGCCGATTTCCGTACATGCAGAAACAATGATTTCAGCGTCATTCCGGACAATGCTGCGCGAAACCGCAATAAGATCCCGCTTTTGCTTCGCCCTTTTTGATTCTGTTTTTTGAGAACCCGTTGCAGAAACCTTTACAGAAGATATGCAGCGCTCCACAACTGTTTGTTCGTCCCTGTCGGGAACGATACTGCGTATTGAAAGACCTGAAAGTGCTTTCTGGAGCACATATGTTTTGACAAACGCATCTGTTGCAAGAATGCCTGCAGCTTTTATACCGGAATCCGGGTTTTAATATAATTTTTTATAACATCTATAATCGATATAATAGGAAGATGGCGGCCAGGGTTTTTTCGTACGTTTTTCATCCGGCAGTGTTCTTCGGGCGGCTTTCATTTTACCCATTTTCTACATGCTCACCGTTATGGGAAGCCCCATCTCCTTCAGCTCGTCGCGCACCCTGTTTACATGGTCAACATAATCTTTGCTTATGAGCTTTCCCGTCACGGCATCGTAGCACTCCTGATAGGTAAGCCCCTTCGGCGGGTCCTTGAGCAGGTTTTCATACTTTTCAAGGAGCTTGAGCACGATCGGATTCGCCGCTTTTCTCGTTAATTTCGAGGCCGCTTCCGCCACCTCCACATTGAGAACATGGTCGAGCGGGACAATGCTGTCCGGAGCCACGGCAATCGAAGGGTGTCCGGAGAGCATGTTGCCCCCGGAAGTAACGACGCAGGTGTGATATGCAGCCATTTCATGGTAGTAGCAGTCCGTACCTGCTCCGCCGCCGAGATAGGGGAGGTTCAGTGTCGGATACGGGGCGTTTCTCTGTACCGCCTGGTTTGCAAGGCTTATTATCCACAAAAGCGGACGTGTCGAAGACACCCTGAGCTTCGTGTGCAGCGGCGCGTTGTAATTGTACGTGCCGCGAAAAACGAGTATGCCGAGAAGGTTGTACACGACCGTTACGACTGCGTTGCCCTCCGCTCCGCCGTTGTATCCGCCGAACAGGGGAGTGGACGTCGAACCTATATTGGCGCCGATATTCGTGTAGAACGCAACCTTGTCAAGCGCCTCGAAATCGACCACCAGCTCGGCGAGTGAATCAACCAGATACCCGTCAGACGGCCGCAGGCCGAAATTCGGGTGGGAAGCGGCGAACATCGAAATCGGCCCTGTCGCAGTTGATATACCGTTTAAAATGGGAAGTCCCGGTCGTCCTGCTCTTCTGCACGCATCGCGGGCCATGGTTACAGTTTTCAATGTTGCGAGCACCTCGTGGGGCGATCTCACCCGCGCATCCTTTCCCCTGATATTTATCGAGGTCGGTATGGAGAGGGAGTTTGCCTTTCGTATGCTTGCGAGACCCTCGACCTGAGCCATGAAAACGGCCTCGGATGTCGTGTAGATCCCGCCGCCGCAGTGATACCACGGCTCCGTGTCCTCATCCGGCTTTCTCGACCGCATAACAGCACGGTCGGGCCCTTCACCGAACGTTGATTCAGACGGTGCTTTTGCAGCAGCCTGGAGAATTTCGTCTTTTGTAAACTCCATCACCCGCGATGTATCGGGGCAGTACGCACCGACACGCGAAAAAAAATCGACGGCTGCATCGAAAACGGTATC
This sequence comes from uncultured Spirochaetota bacterium, assembly GCA_964521865.1. Lineage (GTDB taxonomy): Bacteria > Spirochaetota > B62-G9 > B62-G9 > DRHN01 > CAYSRJ01. The sequence goes on from CAZFTJ010000010.1 coordinate 59,069, forward strand.
TGCAAGCGCATCATCGGATGGAAGCGGAGTTTCGGGGTTGTATTTTATATTGTACTGCCGGATGACCTTGTTCAGTTCCGGAACAAACCGTTTCAGGTAATAGTCCTGGTCTGACATGAGCGGGCCTTCAACAGCCCTATCTATAACTTCCATGAAGCTGAGCATTTGAGCCTCCTTCCTTTATCGTTTGTTAAATACGGTCACATGCCGGATTTTGAAGAATTTAAAACGGGTTTCCGATCGCCTGTGCATGCACATCCTCTATTTTCCGCGTTTTGTAATCGTCTCCGTCAGCTTTCTGACTGCGACCTGTGCATTCTCTGCGTACAGGTCGGCACCGATCGACTCGGCCCATTCAGGCGTTACCGCGCCGCCGCCTACCATAACGACATACCTGTCACGAACCCCGTTCTGTGTGAGCGCATCGATGACGTCCTTCTGTCCGGACAGGGTGGATGTGAGCAGGGCTGAAAGGCCGATTGCATCGGCATCTACCTTTTGAGCGGTTTCCACGAAGGTAAAGAGATCCACATCTTCGCCGAGATCGTGTACCTCGTACCCCGCATTCCTGAGAAGCAGGATGACGATGTCTTTCCCGATCTTGTGAATATCACCCTTCACCGTTCCGAGCACCACAATGCCTTTCACCTTTCTTTCCTGTCCCTTCTCCATTATTGCAGGCTCCAGGACTTTCATCGCAGCCTGAAAGGTATTTGCCGCCATCATCAATTCGGGAAGAAATATCTCGTCGTTTTCATATTTTTCACCGATAATATCAAGTCCTGCAACGAGACCGTTGTCAACGGCCTTCAGAGGATCGAGATTGTTTCGTACCACCTCCTGTGCCGTGGAAACCGCCAGTCCTTCATCGTAGTTCAGTATCGCCTCTTTTAATTTTACCGCTCCCTCTTCCCCCGTCATTTTCGCCTCCTTCAAGAAATACCTCGATTGAATAGTACAACAAATATTGTATAATTAACAAAAATTTGTCAATATTTTTTATGAAAAAATCATGGTTAATCGATTTTTCTTGAAATTTCATATTTCGATCGAAATAGATGCGGAGGTACATGTGTAGGCATTACTCCATAACCAGTAATAAGTAATTGACAGTCGCTTTTCATGGGTTACAATACAAAACGTGCCTCATGCCGGTTATTGGTATGGAAATACAGATACACATCTGTCTGTCGTACCGTTTAACATGCGGAGGAAACCGGGTGGAACTGGTTGATTTGAGTGAATTGAGAACACTTGTCGAAAACCTTGTTTCGAATGTACAGGTTCTGCAGGAGGCGGTGGACAGAAGCTACATGTCCCATCGTCTCAAAACCATGCTCGCAGAGCATTACGATATCGGAGAGCTTGTCAATGTCAAAAAGCTTGACCGCGGCTACGTCAATGTGAGCTATGAAATCGAAACAAAAAGGGGCCGCAGAACGAAAAAATACTTTCTCCGTCGCTACAAGAGAGGCATCAGGGAGGATGAAATCAAATTCGAGCACTCAATCGTTACCCACCTTACAAAAAGGGGATTTTCTTTGTCGGCTCCAGTCGTAAAAACGGGCCAAAATACAACGTACGTCAAGCAGTTCGAAAATACGGGGGAAGCCCGTGAAGAGATGTACTTTGCCGTTTTCGAATTTTTAACGGGTGAAGACAAGTATACGTGGGACAATCCGGCCTGTTCCCAAAGCGAGCTCGAAGACAGTGCCCGGGTGCTCGCACGTTACCATGCGGCTGTATCGGGATTACAATATGAGGGGAGGAGATTTGAACCGAAAATCATAGACCTGCTTCCCACAATAGCCGGAAATATGATGAAATATGCAAAGCGAACCGGCCAGACCAAATTCGACGCATATTTCCTGAAACATCTCGACTCGATACTGGAGAACATCGATACCACCGTACAGCAGATCGACAGGAACGTGTACAACAGTATGCCACACCTTGCGATTCACTGCGACTATCATCCCGGTAACCTGAAATTCCTTAGGGAAAAGGTCGTCGGCCTGTTTGACTTCGACTGGTCGAAGATCGATGTGCGCTGTTTCGATGCCGCCCTAGCGGTTACCTACTCCTGTTCCTCGTGGGAAGGGAAGGAGGACGGCGACCTTCTGCTCGACAAGCTTCAGTTATTTCTTAAATTTTACCAGGAAGAAGCGAGAAAGTATGAAAATCCCGGTCCAATTGCGGGCATCGAGGCCGAATACCTTCCATGTATGATACAGGCGAGCAATCTCTACGTATTGAACTGGGATATAGATGATTACTATATTAAGAAGCCGAACCCCTTCGAATACCTGATTTACCTGCAGCACAACGTGCGTCTCATGAGATGGCTCGAGGAAAACCGGGACAACCTCACTTACGCGGTACAAAAGGTTCTGAACGGGTAGTCGACTGATTCCTGCGAATCTTTTACATCTTTTGTTCAGCAGCAAGATTTCCAAGGACTGATATAGCCTTCTCAGCTTTTTCCGACCAAATTGCGGTGTTAAGATGAATGAAGTTTCGATACTTATTCATAACTGAAAAAAGTGAGCCAGGTATAAAAGAAATGTTATGATTCCTCGCCGCGAGAAACAACTTGATTGAATCTACAAATTTGGGAAGCTCTACCCAAAGAGAAAACCCTCCATTTGGATGGGTAGTTTTTGTACCTTCCGGAAAATATTTTAAAATTGCTTTAGACATTAAGGCCATTTTACGGGCATATATACTATGAATTTTCCTTAGATGATAATCGTAATGTCCTGTAATGTCCTATAGATAGAAACTCTGCAATTGCCATCTGTGAAGGCATAGGCGTTTGATAATTAGCAGAAGATTTACAAAGTTCTATATTTGCTTTAAACTGTCCCGGAATTATCCAGCCAACACGATAGCCCGGTGCAAGGGTATTGGAGAATGAAGAGCAATGGAGAACGAATCCTTTTTTATCAAAAGATTTGACAGCAACAGGTCGTTTAGCAGAAAAATGTATATCTCCATTTTCATCGTCTTCAATGAGAGGAATTTCACATTCAGTGAGTAAGTTAACAAGTTTTTCTTTTTTTTTATCAGGTATACAGCTTCCAAGCGGTATATTGAAGTTTGGAATTGTAAAACAAGCCTTTACTGGTTTATCCTCTATAACCATTTGTAATGCATCTAATACTATTCCATCTTGCGGATTGGATGGAATTTCAATTATCTTCAACTTTAGTATTTTGAGTAAATGAAGAAGATGAGAATATACGGGAGATTCAACAGCTATTATATCACCTGGACTGCAAATACTCATTAGAGAAAGCATAATGGCTTCCTCACAACCTGAAGTAATGATGATCTCATTTGGAGTTATTGAACAACCTGCCGAAAGAAGACGTCTTGAAATCTGTATACGAAGAGGCTTATAACCTAGAAGACTATCATAAAGAATGCTATTTTGCTTATTTCTCCGTACTACAGCAGAAAGTATCATATTCAATTTGTGTATTGGTAAATATTCGGATCCGGCTGTATATATCCAAGATGAACAATATTCTGATTATTGACTTCTCGCATTATAATCCTTGTAATTTCTGAAATGTCTATTTGCGTTGCATTGATTTTGGGTTGTGATATCCCCGGCACGGAAAATATTTGCGAATACTGCGCTCTCACATAGTGTCCTGACTGTTGACGTGCCTCAATAACACCCCTGTCTTCCAGGTACCGGTATGCCACCAGGACTGTTGAAATACTCACCTTTAATTGGCTGCTGAGTTTACGCAAAGATGGTATTCTTTCACAGACCCGAAAGGTCCCTTCATCACTAAGATGGGAGACATTCTCAGCAACTTTTTCGTACATCGGGCCCTATCATATGGATGACTTTATTTTCTTTAAGCCGAATGAAGTTGTATCGCAGAAACCATTCATCTGCTGATAAACTTTTTGAAGTGAAAGGACATCATAACATCATATGCTCCAAACTATTATTGGAGACCCACCCATGTATGAAATTCATAAGAATTCACTGTTAAATAATATGTTTACCACGAGTGATAAAAAAGAAATGAAGAAGTATCAGTTTAAAAAAAATGGATTAAAATACGCAGGAGTACATTTAATTATTGATATATGGAATGCAAGTGACCTAAAAAATTTAGAAAAAATAAAGTTGCTTTTGGTGGATTTGGTAAAAGCATGTGACGCTACTTTGTATAGATATAAAAATTCATCAGTTTAGCGGAAATGAAGGTATTACCGGTATAGCGTTTCTCGCAGAATCTCATATTAGCATTCACACTTGGCCAGAATTTAAGTACGTTGCAATTGATTTATTTGTTTGTGGTATATCAAACCCTTATAATGCTATCCCAATTTTAAATAAAGCATTTAATACAAACTGTATACAGATAACTGAACATAAACGTGGGTTTATAGTTTAAACTATTGCAATATAATAATCTTATCATCGCAATACTTATTTCACAAATAGCACAACATCGTGGACTCTCCCAAGGGGAAGTCCACGGAATTTAATGAAATATTATTTGTGCACTTTCCCTAAATACTTATTTTTAAAGTAGTAAGAAATAGTGTGGTGTAATAGTAATACGTTTTATTTCGACCTCACAAAATATAATTAAAATTGACGATCACCACACTGTCTACGATGTGGTGCAAATTGTCATTTATTAAACGTATAATAAACTTTTATAAGGAGAATAATTAATTATGGATCGAAAAAAAAGCGTTTCCATTCTCAAAGAAACCAAGGAAGATGACATGCGAGTAATATTACTACCAAAAGAGATAAAGAAATTTATTGATAAAGGATTTCACGTATATGTTGAACACAATGCTGGTGTTGGAGTTAAGTATCCCGATGAAAAATATAAAGCGGTAGGTGCTGAAATTGTTAATACTAAAAAAGCATGGACATGCAGTGATTATATCGTTAAGTGTAGATGCCCATCCAAAGAAAAATGGGAATATTTCAGGCCTGGACTTCATCTTGCGTCTACTTTTTATGCAGGTAGTGTAGTAAGGAAGAATTAACTAAAAAATTGTGTGAAAAAAGAGTTGAAGCATATTCATATGAACTATTTAAAACATCTGATGGGATATTTCCTCTTATGACTACTGATAGCGAAATATCAGGCCATATGGCGGTTATTTACGGGGCATATCATCTACAAAACGAGCTGGGTGGGAGTGGTGTAATGCTAGGTTATATTCCAGGCGTTAAACGTCCTAAAGTATTAGTCATTGGGCATGGTAATGCAGGTGGGGCTGCAACAAGAACTGCTATATCTCTGGGAGAAGAAGTTGTTGTCTTGGGTACAAACAGAGAACGTTTGCGTAAGTTCAAGGCAACAGTTCCACCAGATGTAAAATGTTATGTTAATTCAAAAGAAATATTAGAAAGGGAAGTACCGGATGCAGACCTTATTGTGGGTGCGATCTTGATATCAATATGGGATACTCCTGCAATGATTAACCATGAATTATTAAAAAAAATGAAACCGGGTTCTGTAATAGTCGAAGTAACATGTGGTTATGGAAAAGGCTATCTGCCAACCGCTTTAAAAAAAACGAGAAATTTAAATGAAGTTTATAAAGTTGAAAATATTATACATATTAAAAATGACTGTATGCCAAAACAGGTTCACATAACAGCTGTTGAAGCCACAAGTAAGAATATCATTTTATACTTAATTAACCTTGGAAAATCAATATTCGAAAAAGATTTTCAGAATCCAATATCGGAGGAAGGCTTAATAGTAAGTGACGGAAAAATAATACATCCACAAATACTACATGAATTTAAATCTATGAAAGCGAGCAAAAACTTTATATAAATTTCTCATTTTGAAAAAAATGTCAATAAAATATTGTTTTTTAATTGGCGGTTATAACTGACAATAAAACACATTTTGTTTTCAATATAAGATAATATGGAGATAGTGAGGAGGAAACCTAATACTTTGAATAAGACTGCTGTTCGATTGTGAGCTCGTATTGGAGTAGAGCCTTGTTTAAGCTCGTCAATTCTTTTGAGCCATTTGTAGAGCCACCTGCGAGTTTTTCCAAGGGAACGGCAGATCGTAGTTGCCGATTCTCCAGCTTGATAACGTTTCACAGCTTTCAAATGATAATCGGTTGCTTGTTTCCCATTCATAGAATTGATCCCTCCAGTTCATACTGTGAGATCAATTCTACCTGTGATTGTCAAAGAGCGTTTAATCTATGTAAAGTGTCAACAATCGCTGGCCCTTTTAGTGTCAACGCTGGCTGGCCTTTGTCAGGTACGTTTTAAAAAAATATTCTAGAGTACTAGGATTAAATAAGCAAAACATAATTGCAATTGGTGACGGGCTAAATGATATCTCCATGCTTAATGGATCAGTCGCCTCAATGGTTGGATGTCCTGCAAAAATGCAAGTAGTGAGGTTGTTAAAACCGTTAGAAAAGCAGGGGGAATGGTTGCAACTTTGGAAGGAGCTACAGGAACAATTCAAGTATTAAAGCATTATTTGAAGCAATGGTAAAACAACAAAGTTATGATATTCTTAACCATTGTGAAAATGTATCCGTATTCATTGCATTCATTGCTCTGTTAAACCTGTTTATACCGTATTCCCAGTGATCGAAATCAATCTTGGAAAAATGATGCTGTATCATGGCATATAAAGTCCATAAAATATCGGCCATCGACTTATAAATACTCATCCTTGCAAACGCGCTCTCATCAAACGTGCCGAAATAAGTCTCGACGATAAGCGCATCCTCATCTTCTCCGAACCCCTGCTCAACCGAGAAATCACCGATTTCAAAACAGGGGTCATTCATACCGGAAAATTCCCAGTCGATTATCCTCATTCTATCGCCCTGATCGATAAAGTTTTCTGCAAGAAGATCATTATGACAGGGTGCAAGCTCCGGCATATTCTTTAAAAATTTTTCTCTTACTCTATTTACAATCTTTTCAGCATCGATAAAGTTTTTGGGCATTTTCATGGAATGTTTTTTTACGAGCTGCAAATAGGTATCGAAATAATCGAACATGATAAATGTCGACGTAAATTGAGCCTCCGTATTAATTTTCTTAATCGCTTTCAGTGCCTTCACAATGAGGTTTTTATTTTTGAAGGATTCGGCAGACATCATCTTACCATTAATAAAATCTGAAATTACGACATAATCAGGCCTGAAATATTTAAAGATATGTGCGCCGGTTCCGACATTTGAAGCTGAAAGCATGTTGTGAAGCTCAACTTCCCTGTCGATGAAAAGATCTGTCCCTTCTCCCGGTATCCTCACGATATAGCTCTTTTCGTCCACCGTTACTTTATAATTTTTATTCGTGATCCCTTCAGTAAGCTCCATGATATCTACTTCCTTCCCCTTCCATTCGTCTACCATACGAATTACGTCTTTTATACTTTTCACGATTCATTTCTCCTGTATATGGTAATTTGAATAATCAAACCTTGTAATAACAATTTTTTTATAGTTTGTCAATAAATGAGTCCGCTTTTAAAAGTTATATTTGTCTAGGTTGTATAAAAATTGTAAATTCTGCTCCAGATCAGCCGGAATCCTTCAATTTCATAAGGCTGTCAGCGCTACTTCGCTATAGCGCGTATAGTAAATCCGGGGGATTAAATGGAACCTGACACCAACGAAGTAATCTCGAGGATCGAGGAGTGGAATGACAAACAGGTCCACTGTGAACCGCTCGGCGGGGGCATCACCAATCACAACTACACGGTGTATGTTGACGACGAGAAGTACGTTATGCGTATACCGGGAGCGGGAACCGATATCTTCATCGACCGCGACAACGAGCTCGAGTGCTCTATCGAAGCGGGCAAAACAGGCGTCACTCCGCGGGTTCTGCACCATCTGAAGCCCGAGAACATTTCGGTAGTGCAGTTTATTCAGGCAAAAACCCTGACAACCGATGAGATAACCGAAAGCGACGCGCTGATTAAAAGAATTGTGTCCGCTATACGGATTATCCATGAGAAAGCGAATTTTAAAAAGGAATTCGACCCCTTCCAAACGGTCAGAGACTACATGGACTATGTTGGAAAGTATGATGCACCGCTCCCGTCGGATTTTGACCGCATGATCGGAATTTCCGACGATATAGAAGCTGCAATGAAAAGAAACCCGCCGGAGGACGTTGCATGCCACAACGACTATCTATCCGAGAACTTTCTCGACGACGGAAATCAGATCTGGATAATTGACTGGGAGTACGGGGGCAGGGGAGACCCGTATTTCGATCTCGGCGATTTTGCCGTGGAGCATCCCTTTTCACCCGAACAGGAAGAGCTGATTATCAAGGAGTACTGCGGGGAACTGAAAAAAGACAGGCTGTACCGGATGCTTCTCTACAAAATCGTTTCGGATCTCTGGTGGAGCGTATGGGCGATGATTCAGTCCTGTATCTCCACTCTTGATTTTGACTTCTATTCCTATGGAAACGGGAGATTCGAGAGGCTCAGAAAAAATGCCGGGAATCCCGATTACGGAATATGGCTGGGTGGGGTATAACCGTTTCTGAGAGCGAGTATATGTATAAAAAGGTATGATATAGTGCTGCATGGCGACATTTAACGTGCGTACCGTACTGCATGCCGTACGATGAAGAGTACTGCTGACCGGACTGCATCGATTTTTTGCTGCTCAAGGGGTAAAGTTCTTGACATTTGCTGTATAGACAGCTATAATGCTACCAGCATTCTGTCTTTATACCAATATAACATATAAGGAGGCTGTACCATGGATAGGGAGGTGTTGAAAAAGATGTCCAAGGCTGTAATAGAAGGCGATATGGATGCCCTCGTTGCTGCAATAAACGGTGTCATCAATGAGGCTGATCCCCTGGAATTGATTCGGGAGGGGATGATGCCCGGGCTTCGGAAGATCGGTGATATGTTCGGTACCGGCGAGATATTTCTTCCCGAAATGCTCATGGCTGCAGAAGCGTTTCAGGAGGGCATGAAGATTATCGAACCGAAACTTCTCGAATCGGGCCGGAAAATGGAAAGCCCCGGAACTATTGTCTTCGGCACGGTTATGACTGATATTCATGAAATCGGCAAGAACATCGTTATTACTCTCATGAAAACCCACGGCTTCAATGTCATCGATCTTGGCGCCAACGTTTCGCCGACAACATTTGTCGATGAAGCCCAGAAGGCAAATGCAGATGTTATAGCCATGTCGGCTCTGATGACAACCACGATGACCTATCAGAAGGATGTCATAGACTACCTCCGGGAAAAGGGCCTTCGGGACAAATATATCGTACTCGTCGGCGGCGGTCCGGTTGATGCCGAGTGGGCCGAACAGATCGGTGCCGACGGGCAGAGTGACTCCGCGGTCGGGGCTGTTGAAATTACGAAAAAACTAATCTCCAGCAAGAAGGGAGGAAGCAGGTAATGGTTAATTTCATAGATGTTATAGACAGGGCCGCGACAGGCCCGATGATGCTGCAGAAGGACTACGATACCAAAGTTTTCATCCCCGCACTGCGTCGGGCAATCAAAAAATACGACATAAAATACGACCGGAAAGAGGTGGTCAATACGAACGACGACCTGGCGGACAGGATATTCGAGGCTGCCGTTGATTTTTACTCGGAGGTCGGCACCTACATAACGAACACCGAACGGGTCATCCAGTTTACTAAACCCGAGATACTCGAAGCGGTCGACGATGCGCCGAAAGAGGCCTACTTCGGAGAGGGGCCGGACCGCTGCGTGATGAAGGGCAGGCTCCCCGACTCGGAAGAGCTTCCCTACTGCCATGTCGGTTCAGGAACAAACACATCAGAAGAAAACGCCCTGAGGCTCGTCGAGTCATACGCACGGATTAATAAGGCAAAGACGATCAGTATACCGATTATCAATACGCTCGGTCATATTCGAACAGCTGCTGGTGCGCCGACAGAGGTGTTCGCCTCCATTCGCGCGATGCAGTACGGCAGAGAGGGGTGCAGGCGCGCAGGAAGACCGGGACTGGGTATTATCGACCATGTTTCTTCCGCGTCGACCGGTGTTTCGACAATAGCATCATCCGCACCGCAGTTCGGCGCCAGACCTTCCGACGGGTGGCTCGTTTCACCCTTTGCCGAGCTGAAAACAGACTACTCGTCGCTCAACCAGACCGCGTATCTCACCGCCTGGGGTGCGAATATCGGCCAGGAGGCCGGTCCGATTCTCGGCGGCTACGCAGGCGGTGCAGAGGGCTTATCCATCGTAAACACCGCATACAGCCTGCACGGCATTCTGGTCATCAGAGCAACATACCACCTTATATACCCGATTCACATGAACTTTGTCTGCTCGTCACAGCCGGATGTGCTGTGGGCGACTTCGGCAAGCACTCAGGCGATTGCGCGGAACATGCGCGTTCCGTACTATACCCTGCTGTATGCTGCGGCCGGCGCAGCAACAAAGATGTACTTCGATGAAGCGCTTGCCTGCCTCCTGATGCTCATCGCCTCCGGTTCCGGGATCGAGGACGTGCATCCCGGGAAGGCCAAGATCACAGACGGCTGTACTCCGGTCGATATGGAGTTTACCTGCCAGGTCGGCCATGCGTGCAGGGGTATGACGAGAAAGGAAGCGGACACGCTTTTGAAAAAGATCGTTCCCAGGTACGTCGACAAGCTGTCGGATCCGCCGCAGGGAGAGAAGGTCGACACCTGCTACGATCTCGACTGTTTCAAGGCGAAGCCCCATTTCGAGAAGCTGTATACGGAGGTCGTCAGACAGATAAAGTTCGATTACGGAATAAACCTCTATCCGTATATGGAATAAGCTCGCAGAACGTCGGTGGAGGCGGCAATAAAACCGGCGGGTTTTTCTCAGCCGGATCGGCTGCGTGATGTCTGGCGTACCGCGACACGGATAACCTGCTCATGGGGCCTTCGCCTGCCGTCAACTGCGCCTATGGTCAATACAAAGCAGGAGGAGGGCAGCCCGAGCGGGATGATGCTTCGCCTGGCAATATTTTCAACGGTCTCCGTACCCTCAAGCGAGGTCAGCCAGTTGTATATATGGATTCTGGCGGAGCGTATACCGAACATACTGAGCATATAGATCGTACTCTCGGTTATACCGGCAATGCCGAAAACGGTGTCTCCGCTCATCTCACAATCGTACGCATGGCAGTGCAGGATTCTCGGTGCATGGGGTTCGGGAGAAAGCATATCACTGTCCAGCCCGGTACTTTCAGAAGAAGCCGGCGATCGTATTTTGTCCGAAGGGACTCCCTCATTGTCGAGCAGCATGAGATCCTGTCCGTCAAAAACAGCCGTAGTGCCCGTGTGAAGAAGCATTTCATCCAGTGTAAAATTTTTTAAAAGATCTTCAGCCTTTTTCACCCTGTAGATCACCCTGGTGGCATACGGTATTCTCAGCTCTCTTCCGAATCGTTCCTCAAAGAAGGATTTGATGCTCCTGTGCACCTCTGATTTGGCTTCTGCTGCAGCCTCTTTTTTCACCGTAAGGCGGAGATCATGCATAATCGACTGGCCCCTTCGTCTCGAAATATTGTTGATAATTTTTGTCAGAATGTCTTTTCCCGATCTCTGCAGGGAACGTGCCAGCAGGGTATCATCGATTCTGTTGAGAATCATCTGCAGCTCCCTGTCCGGCATGATGGGAATCATATCGAAGAGAAACAGTTTATCCGTAATGTAATGCGCAAACGGAGGGTCATCCCTGAACAGGTTCGTAACAATGGTAAGCTCATCGTTCAGCGATGCCAGGCGGAGCATGTTGAGCAGATGAATAAGGCCCTGCTTGAAGTGCGCCGGGTGGTCGATGGTTCGTATAAACGACGATATCCGTTCAAACCCCAGTCCTTCTATATCAAGATACTCCTTGAAAGGGATATAGTTTTTATGTATGAACTCATCGATAACTTCTATTGTAACCGGATAAATGCGGGAGCCGCAGGCTGTACAGAAAAAAGAAAACCCGGAGAGCGTTTTTTTATCATTCATCCTTTCTTTGAGCGTGTCCAGACTGCAGGTACTTTTTTTTCTATAGACGAGCAATTCCGTTTTCAAAAATCCACGGTCGTCAAGATGAAGACAAACGGTATACACCCCCGGTACCCCGAGCGAAAAGCTCGAGGAGCGCTCCTTTTTGAACGTGAGCGTGGGAAGAGTCGCTTCAAATGCCGCCTCTTTATTCTCGTTCAATATCTGAAGAGTTACGCTTTTATAATTTTTATCGCCGGTTTTCAGATGAAGCTCTATCTGTTTGTGCGCAGGGTTGAAAAAGGAATAATGAAGCTCGATCGGCATTATGTTATCGTAAGAAACTGCAGGGATGAATCTGTCTTTGTACCTGTAATCGATCCATTTTCTCTGCAGGAGAGCGGGGTACAGATATATCTTTTCCTTCCATCCGCCTGCAGGTGCGCTTTTTGAGAGAATACGCGGTTTTTTACCCCCTATCGACATTTCATGGTCTTTAAAGTACATTTTAACCGGAACGGTATCGTCTGCCGAAAGAAGGAAAATAAAATAGCTACCTATGTACAGAGATGAATAGACATACATTATGCTGTTCCTCTTAAAATCCGTCCGCGGATCGCGAAAACTTTAAATTAGGCACAACGCGATTCGTGCCTCAGTTGCTTTGGTTGCAGCATAAAGCCTCGCCGCTACTTACCGATACTTACAGTATAAAACACTATCTAGGTGGATACCTTTATCCGTTATGAAGATAACTTCACTATCGGGTACTATTTTAAAAATTTCTATCATTATATGTATTATACTAGTACCATATAGATTAATCGCCGAAAAAAGTGAATTTTACCTGCAGGTCCTTGCCTACGGTACTGATCAGGATATTGTGTCGGCGTTCAACGGAATAACCGATGATCTGGGTCATGACGTGGACAGCAGGGTGCTCCCCCTGTTCAGGGAGCAACACTCAATGCAGGTGTATACTACCCTGGTCGGTTACATCGGAATGACTGCAATGACTCAGGCATACGATGTGCTGCAGGGAGAGCTCGAACGGGCCGCTGCTGACGATAACTACCGGGAAGAGGTAATACGTGCACTGGGAAGCTTAAAGAATCCTTCTTCCATTACTTATTTGAAGCAGTACTATTTTAATAAAAAAGCATCACAGAGAATAAAAAAGGCGATTATAATTGCATGGGGGGATATCGGCAGTACCCAAATCCAGGATACCCTCGTCGGTATTCTGAAGGATGCCCGGGAAGACAGCGAAATCAGAGCCCAGGCGGCGCTCTCTCTGGGAAAGATAAAAAGTGTGAAAGCATACGGGACCTTGAAGGAAATTGCGGAAAACAGATATGAGGATAAAATCCTCAGGATGTATGCCGTTTACAGTCTTGGTCAGACCGGCGGCGAGCAGGCGCTCGAGACACTCGGCAAACTGATCGGCGATGATTCCCATGAAGTTGCGGAATACGCGGTAAGAAGCATCGCAGACATGAAAACACAACAGGGCGGTGATTACCTGATCAGGGCTCTCAGATCCGATTATGACTCAGTCCGCTTCTATTCAATTCAGGGCCTTGCGGATTTGAAATATCGAAAAGCAATCGATATACTACAATTCAAGGCAAAATACGACAAAAATGAAAGGGTGAAAAACGAGGCAAAAAAAGCACTTGAAACCATCGCACCTTCAAATAGTGAACCCGGTGCAGAGGATGGATGAGTAATGAGAAAAATTTATGAGGTCATGGATATTGCGGACAGTGCATATATTATGCAACAGGGCCGCCTCTCTTTTGAATTGAGCCCCGATGACCGTTACAGCGTCGATGGCAAAGGAATTATCTTCGGCGCTGAGGAGCCGCTCATTGCCAATAAAACCGGCAGGGAGGAGTATTTCCGCTTCCAATCCGCCTATATCAGTGACGATGCATCTGTGGAAAAAATTCCTCTGAAAAACCTGTTCAAGGTGTTTGCAGTTTACAACATAGGGTACAGCATTACCAAAAATATTGCACGGTACCTGCAGATTACCAACAGGATGTATATCAACAAGGAAAAGAAGATATCCGGTTTTGAAATGGCCTCGAAGGAGTACGCACGAATTTATTTCGAGGTAATCGAAAACCTGAAAAAAACGCATAACAGGCTGCTTATCGGGTGGCTGAAACAGCTCGTCGATAAATACACGAACAGTCTCGTATATACAAAGGGACGTGCATTCCTCAGAGATACGGCAAAATCAAATATCAAGTTCAATACTGAAAAGCTCAGTGAATACACCTTCAACCTTCGGGTGGGCTCCATTTTGTGTGAAGAGGGCGATACCGGACATGAGATGTATATACTGAACAGGGGCAACCTCGTCGTATATATAGGGGGTAAAAAAGTTGCCGACATCAATGAAACCGGTACCGTGATCGGAGAGATGGCACTGCTGCTCGGTGAAAAGAGGACGGCGACGATCAAGACCGTCACTGACTGCAATATAACGATTGTGAAGCCGGAGGACCTTGAAAATGTGGCGAAAACGACTGAGGATTTTTTATTGAATATAGCCGTCAATCTCGGAAGACGGCTCGAACATAACTGCACACTTATACGAGAAACGAATGAGCTGTTTCTCGAAAGCAAAAAAAGCGAACGACCGCTTCCTCCGAGGGAAAGAACCAACTATAAAGAGCTTCTTGCCCTTGTTCGGGAGCTTGAACACTACGATATCAAGTATAAAAACGACTGGATGTCGGAAATACTCAAATGGACAAAAAGGGAGATAAACAAGGTTCGGGAGTTGTATAAATAGTCAGCCGCATCACGACCTTTTTGCAAGGCCTCATCCGGAGCCGAGATTGTTTATCATTCAGCGCGGACCGGGTGTTTCGGATATATAGTGACCGATATGATTAGGAAGATGTTTCGAACATCGAGAAAGTACCGGACGGGCATTCTGCTCTTCATAATTCTCTCTGCCTGTATTGCATCTTTTTCTTTTGCGGATGAATCGATGGAGCCGTCATGGGTGTATACAGGGAGAGGAGACAGGTATCTTGGCGAAGGACGGGTAGGTCCTGCGATCACCCAGTACAAAAAGGCGATTATTGCAAAAAGACGGGAGGCGGGTACCGGAAAACCCGGGGCCTACCCGGAGGTTCACTACCGGCTCGCTAAGATATATATGGGTGATGGGTTGAACGATATTGCGCTGCAGCACATCAATACTGCCGAGAATGAGCGGGAATTCCTGCAGGTTCCCGATTTTATATACGATATCCTCTACCTCAAAGCGGACATTCTCTTCAACATGAAACGGTATACCCATATGATCGAGGAATATCGTGGTATTATTCAGGATGATGTCAACTGGGACTATTATTCAAAAGAAAAGCTCACCTCGATCCCGGATACCCTGATTTCGGAAATCATGCATAATCCTGAATTGAGAAGCAAGTATGCAGAGGCTTACTACAGGCTGGGAGAGATAAAGTTTCGGAACGATAATTACATAACCGCAGAACCCTTTCTGAAAATGGCTTTTTTGTATGGTTACGGGAAAAATGAAAAGAACTACCTCATCACCTGTTATCAAAAACTGGGTATGAAGGCACAAATAGAAAGAATTAACTCACTCAAGTAAAAAGTCCTATGCGTTTCATATCACTGATAATACGAGAAGCTGTTTTATTCCTTGCAGTATTCGCTTTTGCCAATTCATGCGGTATATACGAAGCAACGGGTGCGCTCAATCCCCCGTTCGGTCAGCAGATCACTGAGACAACATTGAAGTTCACCGGAGATAATTCGGAAGATTATTTTGCGGGATACGTGTTGTGGTATAAAGAAGATATAAATGAAGAGTACAAGGTCTGTGTTTACAGGGGGACTGCTGATATTCCGACTATCCCAAAGGATGAAAATTCGACGGTGAATACGTACACAATTTATATCGGCGACCTTCAGCCGATAGATGAAAATGCCAGTTTTATCGTGTTGAAGGATGAAGGACGGTTCTTCTACTTTGCCGTTTCGTCGTATGGTATAAACGGTGAGGAGAGCGAAAAGCTAGAGTTTGGAAAATGGCCCGTTCAGTAAGAGCGAGGCGAGGGGTGTAATCTATGGATGCGTGGCTCATCAGGGTTATAGGATACGGATTACTCGTCGGTATCGGTTTCTTGAGCGCTGTTTTTATTTACTTTATTTTGAAGAAGACCGTGCTCGGCAAGTTCTGGACCGCATTTATCATAGGCGTTATCGGCTCTGCAATGGGCGGTTTTTTATTGGATGATATTTTCAAAAAACTAACCGATGTATATAATATCAATATTCTTGCGTCGCTCTTTTTCAGCTGCGTGCTGATCTGGTTTTACAGCCTCGTTACACCGGGCGGCAAGCGAAAATGATGTGAATGGAAGCAATTACCGTATGTGAGGATGGGGTGGATGAAGAAATTCTTCCTGGTGTTCTTTTCAATTGTCCTGATTGTGGGAGGTATATACGGTGCATATTTTATTTTTACCCTGAGACATGCCGACGAGAAGCTGAACGCCGCAGCTCTGGATATTAAAGGCGGGCGGTACGATCAGGCGCTTGAAACGCTGAAATCGGTAATTTCCGAGTACCGAATCGCCTCGGTTCGGGCTCCTGCTCTTTACCTCCTCGCAGACGCCTACGAACGTTCGGGAAAGTATATCCAGGCCCGGGACATACATAAAATGCTCCTCTCGAGCAGAAGAATAAGCAATCGAAACAACTGGCGGATGATGTCGCTGATAGCGGTTTCAACCATGTACAGGAACGGGCTTATTCCTCTGGGAGATACTCGGAAGCGCGTTCTCGATAATTACATATCGGTGATCAAAGAGAAGATAGAAGACAGAACGAACAAGACCGGCCTGTATCTTTCGGTCGCGAAAAACGGGGCTCGACGCTTGAAATATTGTTTTCTTTCCCAAAACTCGGGACTTCGAGCCCTGAAAATGGACGATGATGCTGTTACGGCTGCGCTCGAAACTGAACTGGGATTCCTGTATCTCAGCAGAGAAAAGTTTGAGGATGCCGAGAAAATTTTTAACAGGTTGGATACGAACAAATCAAAGCTGGGACGCGCACTTCTCTACTTTGAAACCGGGAGATACAAGGAGGGTGAACTGCTTCTGCAGGAGCTTCTCGTTTATGATCCGACCGGCAGGCTGTTTTCATACTACGTGCAGGAACTTTTCAGAACTGCTGAAAATTTATACAGGAACAGGTCATTCGGAGAGGCACTGAAGCTGTATAAGAAAATCATCGGTATGACAAAAAACAACATATATGAAGAGATCTCACTCTACCGCCTTGTTTCTTACTACTATAAAAAGGGAAAGTACGTGGACTCGCTGCACTATATCGACAGGATGCTGGAAAACAGCGTCCCGGATAAGGATGAAGAAGCGCTGCTCATAAAAGGGTATATATACTACGACAGACGGAAGTATGTACAGGCGCTTCGTATATTCAATGATTTTCTCAAAAGATTTCCAAACAGTACCCGGGCTAAAACAGCCTCTGAATGGAAAGCAATGTGCGAGCGAAGCATCAGATACCTGAATTGACGTATTCGATTTTTTCTTTTGATTTCGGAGTGCCGACATACCGACGCCTCGCGGCTGCTGCCTCTTCTCTCTCTGCATGAGCCCGCGGCACCACTTCACTATCATTTCTTATCCTTCTTCACTGTTCAAAACAGCCGTATTTTTTTCTGTTTCTTGATTTTCTTTATCATGCATTGAAACAATAAATCGGAAAATCGTGTTTATATATACCGATGTGCATATGCTGTTGGATGTATATTCTGTCCGGTACATGAGAAACCGAGGTACGGTTTCGTACGCATAGGTTCTGTAAAGATATCTTGATTTTATTTTTACTATATACTACCTTAATCAACAGAAAAAGAGGGCACTTTAAAAAGGGGCTCGATAAAATGGAACAAAGTGAAAAAACGAGGGCGCTTGAAACGGCGCTCCTCGGTATTGAGAAACAATTCGGTAAAGGCTCGATAATGAAGCTCGGAGAGAGGAGAACCGATTTATCTATCGACGTTATTCCGACCGGTTCTTTGGGTCTTGATATTGCGCTCGGCATCGGCGGCGTACCCCGGGGGAGAGTTATCGAAATATATGGACCCGAATCATCGGGAAAAACAACTCTTGCCCTCCACATCATTGGAGAGGCGCAGAAACTTGGAGGTATAGCAGCTTTTATCGATGCAGAGCATGCGCTCGATCCGCGTTATTCACGTAACCTCGGCGTTGACATTGAAAACCTCCTTGTATCTCAGCCCGATACGGGCGAACAGGCTCTCGAAATAACCGAATCACTCGTACGAAGCGGCGCCGTCGATGTTATCGTAATCGATTCAGTTGCAGCACTCGTTCCGCGTGCCGAAATAGAAGGAGATATGGGTGACGCCCATATGGGGCTGCAGGCCAGGCTTATGTCCCAGGCGCTCAGAAAGCTTACCGCAATAATAAACAAATCCCATACCTGTGTAATATTCATCAATCAAATAAGGCTCAAAATAGGCGTTATGTTCGGAAACCCGGAAACGACTACGGGCGGCAATGCCCTTAAGTTTTATTCCTCGGTGAGACTCGATATTCGAAGAATAGAGACCCTTAAAAAGGGCACGGAGGCTATCGGAAGCAGGGTGAAGGTGAAAGTTGCCAAGAACAAAGTGGCTCCGCCTTTTAAAATTGCCGAGTTTGAAATAATGTACGATCGGGGTATATCAAAGGAGGGCGAGTTACTCGATATGGGAACGAACATGGGCATTGTGCTTAAAAGCGGCACCTGGTACTCCTATGAGGAAGAGAGAATCGGGCAGGGGAAAGAGACGGCAAGAAAGTTTCTTGTGGACAACCCGGCAATAATGAGCGACATTGAAGCAAAGATCAGAAAGCAGTATTTCAGCGTGGAAGATGAGAAAAAGCCGGATAAACCGTAGTTTTCAGAAAGGGAGCCTGCCGTCGCACACGGCAGAAGGTTCTGAGCGGAGTTGCAGAATGATCAATGTGACGATTTGCGGTGCAGCGGGAAGGATGGGCAGGATAAATATCGCCGTTTTTAGTGAGAATGAGGACATGCGTATTATCGGAGCGATTGAAGCCGCAAATTCTCCGGCCATCGGTTTGGATTCGGGGGAAGTTGCAGGCATTGGAAATATCGGAGTGCCCATAACAGCTGATTTCAGAAGTATTGTCGAAAGAACCGATGTTGTGGTGGATTTTACGAATCCGGCAGCGGCTCTTGATAAGATCGACAGCGCAAAGGATAATAAAAAGGCATTTGTCATCGGTACAACCGGGTTTACGGATCGTCAGCACGAAAGCATTCGTACGTATGCCGAACAGATGCCCATACTCCTTTCACCGAACATGAGCCTTGGGATTAACACCCTCTTTTATCTGGTAAAACGAGCGGCTGAGATACTCGGGAACGGGTACGATGCTGAAATCCTGGAAATACATCATAATTTGAAAAAGGATGCTCCGTCCGGAACAGCTCTCCAGTTCGGCAGGGTTATTGCCGCTGCAAGGGACGTAACCCTTGACGATGTTGCGGTTTACGGACGTCAGGGGCAGGTAGGCATCAGAAAAGATGGTGAAATCGGGATTATGGCGCTTCGCGCTGCCGATATAGTCGGAGATCATACCGTGCTGTTTGCCGGTCCGGGAGAGAGAATAGAGCTGATTCACCGGAATAGCAGCAGAAGAACGTACGCATCTGGGGCTATGCGCGCCGCCAGATTCATCGTTCAAAAGAAAACCGGTCTTTTCAGCATGTCGGACGTTCTCGAGCTAAAGTAGCGGAAAAAATCTCACCTGATTTGAATTCAGCGTATGGCTCGAGTGCTGCAGCCGTATCAACCGGAGAACAATGGGCATAGCGTATCTCGGATTGGGTTCAAATCTTGGAAACAGGGAAGAAAACCTTATCACAGCTCTATCTCTTATCAAAAACTGCTGTAAAATCCTTGATATTTCTTCGATCTTTGAAACCTCTCCCGTCGGATACAGGGAACAGCCCGATTTTCTGAACATGGTCGTAAAGGTTGATACCGATCAGCTCTCTGTGCACGCATTGCTCGATACCGTGAAAGATATCGAAAAAGCGACAGGGAGAAAACAGACCTTTCACTGGGGTCCTCGAATTATCGATATCGATATTCTGTATATACAGGATATCACCGTTGAGTCGTCAAACCTGACTATACCCCACAGGGAATTGCTGAACAGGGAGTTCGTGCTCATCCCCCTTTCAGAGCTCACAGAGTATCTTAAAATTCAGGGTAAAAATATCAGCCTTAAACAGCGGATTACGGAACTTGTATCAAAACGGGGAGGGCAGGGCGCCGCCGATGCGAGGTGTGATTCCAGCAACCGTGTCGTCCGTTATAAATCAAAGGAGGATATTACGGGCAGGTGAATGTGTATAACGTAAAGATCGATCTTTTTGAAGGTCCGTTCGACCTTTTGCTGTACCTTGTAAAGAATTCGAAAATTCGTATTCAAGAGCTTTCCATATCGGAAATTACCGGGCAGTTTATCATGAGCATAGGAAGTCAGTTCAATCCCGACGTTGCCTCCGAGTTTATTTTTACCGCAGCCCAGCTTCTCTATCTCAAGTCGAGAATACTCCTCCCTCAGGATATTGATATTGAAGAAGGGGAGGGTGATGAGAGAAAGGAGTTCATTGAAAACCTCATAGAGTATCAGAAGTATAAAAATATTTCACAAACATTGAAGCAGAATCTGGAAACAGGCAAAATACTCATCAGGAGGGACCCGCAGCTGGTCCTTGACTTCAAGGATGGTGAAAACTGGGAAGAGATATCGGTTGTCGATCTGATTCTGGCTTTTGCCAGAGTCGCAAAAGAGGTGGACAAGCGGGTGTTTAAATCGATAGAGCTCGAAGAAATTTCCATCGATGACAAGATTGACGAAATCATCGACCTTTTAATCGAAAATCAGAGCGTTCTGTTCAGCTCATTGTTCTCATCCCATTATACAAAATACGAGCTGATTATCTCTTTTCTTGCCCTGCTCGAGCTGGTAAAAATGAAAAAAATTTATATACTTCAACACAAACTTTTCGGAAGTATCAAATTGATGCGACGTGAAGAGAACTGATGGCAGATATCCCTGAACCGCCTATCACGACAATACAACTCATCGAGGCGCTCCTTTTCCTGGAAAACAGGCCGGTGAACACAAAATACATTTCACGGGTCACGGGCAGAGATAGAAAAACGGTCGAACGCGTTATCGATGAGCTCGGAAACAGGCTGAAAGATTCACAATCTTCCCTGTATATCGCACAAAATGAATCCGGCGAGTACTACCTTACCATCCTGCCCGACCTGTATGATGAACTGGCAGAGCACTACGATACGAGAAAGAAGCTTCGCCTTTCGACGCAGGCACTGGAAACGCTTGCAATTATTGCGTATAAACAGCCGGTTACAAGAGTGGAAATAGAACGAATCAGAGGAGTTACGGTCGGACATGTAATACGAACATTGCTGGAATATGAGCTTATACGCATAACCGGAAGGAAGAATGTCCCCGGCAGGCCTGTGCTGTATACAACCACCGCAAAATTTTTGAAATATTTCGGCCTTTTGAGTCTAAAAGACCTTCCCGCTCCGGGAGAATATGAAACCCCGTAAATAACACACAGCCTGCTGTTTTTACGTACAATGGAGAGTCGAAACAGTGGCGTATATACGTTTGCAAAAACTTATCGCCGGGCGCGGATGTGCATCCAGAAGAAAAGCCGAACAGCTGATACAGGATGGTCGAGTTCGTGTCAACGGTATCGTTGTGGACACGCTCGGCGCACGGGTTGATGAAAATTCCACCATCGAAATTGACGGGAAACCACTGCATACGACCGTCGGTACGGTATATCTGATGCTCAATAAGCCGCCCTGCTATCTCTGTTCACGATACGATCCTTCGGGAAAGCCGTTGATATACGATCTTATACCGGATCGATACGGAAAATTGAGACTATTTTCCGTGGGAAGGCTTGACTTTTTATCTGAAGGACTGCTTCTCATAACGAATGACGGCGATTTCGCCCAGAGGGTGATCCATCCTTCGGCCGACATTTTAAAGCGTTACATCCTGGAATCGAGCAGACCGATACGAAATAATTTCATTGATGACTGGAAAAAGGGAGTATATATTAATGGGGAGCTGTTCAGCATCAGAAATTATCGGAAACTGTCTCTTAAAAAATATGAGATAGTCCTTTCTGAAGGCAGAAACAGAGAGATCAGAAAATTGTGTGCACACTCCCACATCAAGGTCGTTTCCCTGAAACGGGTGGCAATCGGTTTGCTCGAGCTCGGGTCATTACCTGCCGGAAAATGTAGGGAGCTTGACGAACAGGAGCTGGCTCTTCTTTTTAAATAATGTATAAACAGCCGGAGTATTACGGAGGAAAAAACAGTACACCGTGGTTATAGCAATCGACGGACCGGCAGGTTCGGGAAAGAGTACAGTTGCCAAACGTATTGCCGAAATGCTCGGCCTCGTATACCTTGACACAGGGGCTATGTACCGGGCCTTTACTCTATATATTCTGGAACAGCAGATACCTCTCAGAAACATTGCAAACATAAAAAACACCCTGAATTATTTTTCCCTTTCCCTGAATGAGGATCGGGTTATTGTCAACGGAGTTGATGTTACGAAGAAAATCAGAAGCGATGAAGTAACGGATAACGTAAGCTACATCTCCAGCCTGGATTTTGTTCGAAAAAAAATGGTTGAACTTCAAAGGAACATAAGTGAAAATAAGGATATAGTTGCCGAGGGGAGGGATATAGGGACAGTTGTTTTTCCCGATACAAATTATAAGTTCTACCTAGACGCATCGATCGAAGAACGCGCAAAAAGAAGGCTGCATGACAAAAACAGCAGCTCTTCCACAACCGATCCTAGGGTCATGGCTGAAAAAATAAGACAGAGGGATGCGTATGACAGCTCAAGGAATGCATCCCCCCTTAAAAGGGCCGGTGATGCGTATTATATCGATTCTACGGACCTGTCGATTGAAGAAGTATGTGACGCAATAGTATGTCGTGTTCAAGAAATCAGAAGAGGAGCTGCAAAAGATGGAGAATCATAGTGAACTCAAAATCGATCAACCGGATTTAAACATCAGCGAACACGTGCCGGGCACCCACACCAGCGAAAAAGAAACAGCTGTCAACGCAGATCGTAATCAGTCTCAGGAAAGCTCACCGGAGCCTGCAAAAAAAACCGGTGAGGGTGCCGCAGATGAAGCCTTTCAGGAAGAGTTCATAAAAGACCTCTCGACATTTGAGGAAGGCATGATTGTAGAGGGGATTATTGTTGAAGTGAATCCGGAATCCGTTTTTGTGGATATAGGTTATAAATCAGAAGGTGAAATATCAAAGGCAGAGTTCGAAAATGAGCCTTTTCGCGGCGAAAAAATCGAAGTCATGATCATTCGTATGGAGAAC
Source organism: uncultured Spirochaetota bacterium (assembly GCA_964521865.1). Classification (GTDB taxonomy): domain Bacteria; phylum Spirochaetota; class B62-G9; order B62-G9; family DRHN01; genus CAYSRJ01. Next base: position 82,588 of record CAZFTJ010000010.1, read on the forward strand.
AGGGAGGGACGACTTGTTCTTTCCAAGCAGAGGGCCGATGAGATCATCAATTGGGATGAGATCAAGACCGCATACAAGGAAGGCAGCCCCATAGAAGGGACTATTTCTGAAAGAATGAAGGGCGGTTTCAAGGTGCTGGTAAAGGGAAGTATCGAAGCCTTTTTGCCGATATCTCAGCTCGATATCAGAAGGGTTGACAATCCGGATGAATATATAGGTAAAAATGTTCTGTTTAAAATCGACAAGTTCGAGAGAAAGAACAATGTGGTGCTCTCCCACAGAAGATATCTCGAAGAAATGCAGGAAAAAAAAATACTGGATTTTTTCAGAAACAGACGAATTGGAGACGAAGTGGATGGAGTGGTCAAGGATATTGTCGGCTATGGAGCCTTTATCGACCTCGGGGGAATTGACGGCCTTCTGCATACAACAGATTTGAGCTGGGGGAGGGTGTACGATCCAAAAAAGCGTTTGAATGTTGGCGACACGATAACCTGTAAGATTCTTTCAATGGATTCCACAAGTCGCAAAATATCGCTGGGATTGAAACAGCTCGTTCCCGATCCCTGGCTTATGTTCCCCAGGCGTTACGAAAAGGGAAAGGTATACAGGGGTACGGTCATGAATATTACTCCTTTCGGAGCCTTTATCGAGCTCGAGGAGGGAATCGAGGGGCTTTTGCACGTCTCGGAGCTCTCGTGGACAAAAAGAATAAAACATCCTAAGGAGGTGTTGAAAAACGGCGAGCAGGTTGAGGTTATGCTGCTCGATTACGATCTGCATAAAAAAACCGTATCACTCGGGCTCCGGCAGGTCCTGCCGAATCCGTGGGATGATATCGATGTACGATATCCGGTCAATTCCATAATCAAAGGAAAGGTTGTTCGAATAACGAAGTTCGGCGCATTTATCGAGCTCGAGGAGGGTATTGACGGGCTTTTACATATGGAAGATATGTCATGGGCCAAACAGGTAAAGAATCCGTCCGATCTGTACAAAAAGAACCAGATTGTGGAAGCGATGGTAATCTCGATAGATAAGGAAAATAAAAAAATAAAGCTCGGCGTCAAACAGCTTCAGGACAACCCCTGGACAACCCTCAAGGCAAAACACCCCAAGGGGAGCATAGTCACCGGGACTGTTACGAGTATTGTGGATTTCGGAGTGTTTGTAAAGGTGGATGAAGACATCGAGGGGTTGATTCACATCTCACAGCTTTCAAATGAGCGGGTTGAAGACCCCGCGAGCCTTTTTAAAATCGGAGACGAAGTAAAAGCGGCGGTCATTGATGTGGATGAGCAGAAGAGAAAAGTTACACTGAGTATTCGTGAGTATCTGAATCATCTTGAAGAAAAGGAGATTACAAAATACCTCGAGGATGAGAATACGAAAACCGGTTCCGTTACGATAGGGGATCTCATCGATCTTTCTAAAATAGGGGAATAGATGGATATTCCGTTGCAGAACAGAGAATTTGAAGAAATCGTTAAAATCAGTACTCTCATAAATTCCACATTCGATATAAACGAAGTCCTGCAGAGAATCATGGATTCGGCAAACAGGGTGGTAAAGGCCGAGGCCAGCTCACTTCTTCTCATCGATGAAACAACAAATGAACTCTACTTCAATATCGCTCTCGGGGATAAAGGTGAGGAGGTCAAGAAGTTTACGTTGAAAATAGGCGAGGGGATTGCCGGCTGGGTGGCGAAGCACTCAAAACCGTTGATCGTGGCTGATGTCCAGCAGGACGGCAGATGGTTCAAGGATATCAGCAAGAAAATCAACTACCATACAAAATCTATACTTTGCGTTCCATTGAAACTGAAGGACAAGACCATCGGCGTTCTCGAAGTTATCAACAAAATCGGCTGGAAAAGCTTTACGAAGGAAGACCAGGACCTGCTTGAAACCTTTTCAAATCTGGCCGGTGTCGCAATAGAAAACGCCCGCCTGTACCAGGATATCAAGTTTGAGAATGTTACTCTGAGAAGGGAGCTGGTAAACGGAAAGGGTATACCCGAGTTTGTCGGGGAATCGCGCATTATCAAGGAAAAGCTTGAAATGGCCGATCAGGTTGCGGAAACGAACACAACGGTGCTCCTTCTCGGTGAAAGCGGTACCGGAAAAGAGCTGTTTGCAGAGTATATTCATTATAAGAGCCTTCGAAGGAACAACCCCCTTATCAAAGTCAATTGTGCAGCCATACCGGAGAATCTCATAGAAACAGAGCTGTTCGGCCATGTAAAGGGTGCTTTTACCGATGCGATCAGCGATAAAATGGGAAAGTTCGAGCTTGCAAACGGCGGAACCATTTTTCTTGATGAAGTGGCGGAGCTTTCTCAAGCCGTGCAGTCAAAACTTCTCAGGGTGCTGCAAGATCATATTATTCAGCGCGTCGGCGGAACAACGTCGAAAAAGGTGGATATCCGCCTCATCGCGGCAACAAATAAAAACCTGTACGAAGAAGTCAGGAACAGCAGATTCAGGGAAGACCTCTTTTTCAGGCTGAACGTGTTTCCCATTAACATTCCCCCGCTCAGAGAGCGAAAAGAAGATATTGGGCCGCTTTCTAAATACTTCCTCACAAAGTTCAATCATGAATTGAAGAAAAACATCCGGGGGTTTTCACTCGACGTCCTCAAAATACTGAAGGGGTATTACTGGCCCGGGAATGTCCGCGAGTTGCAGAATGTTATCGAGCGTTCCGTGGTCCTCTGCAAGAACAATATAATAACGGTAAGAGATCTGTATATCGGAAACGAAAACATCTCCACACGTACAATAGACCGTGAACCGACACTGCCTCTCAAAGATGCGGTGAATGATTTCAAGAAAAACTATATTACGAAGGTGCTGGAAAAAACCGGCTGGAAACAGACAAAGGCTTCCTCAATTTTACAGATTCAGCGCACGTATCTATCCCGATTGATAAATGAACTGAACATCAACAAACTGTAACAGGAGATCCGCATGGCAAAAAAGCACGACGATGTTCTAACAGTCATTACAAGGAAAGTTGAAAAGTTCGTCTCCTCCAAAATCAAAATTATTCTGATTTCCCTCACTGTCGCGATGGTTCTGCTCGGTTCCTATTTTTACATTCACTACCTGGCGGCAAAAAAGGAAGATGCCGCCGAAACAATGTTCGGCAAGGTGTACCTCGTATACAAAGGCATTCTCAATGATAAGAATCTCGATGCGGATGCGATGACAAAAAAGCTTCTCGATTTAAACGAAAAGTTCCAGGTTGTCATTGATGAGAATCCGAATACGCTTGCCGCTTCCAAAAGCGCGTACTTTATTGGCAATATATACTACGGGGCAAAAAAGTATTCTGATGCGCTCGAACGTTTTAAGAATGGGTCTGAAATAAAAACCAGGTCGTACAGCGCAATGCTCTGCCTCCTGGGGGTGGCACGCTGTTATGAGCAGATGAGTGAATTCAAAAAGGCGGAAGAGATATACAAATCTATTCTCGACAGATACGAAAAGGCGTTTATTATACCGTCCGTCCACTACAGTCTCGCGGAGATCTACGAAAAACTCGACGATACAGAATCCGCCAAAAAGGAATACACAAAAATTGTATCCGATTACAGCTGGAGCAGCTGGTCTGATCTGGCAGAAAAGAAAATTCTGTTTCTAAAGAGTATCGGCTGAATCATAGCAATTGTGGTAACAAAAACCGGAATCAGGCATTATTCGGATAAAAAACATCCGATCAACATCAACTACATCGAGCACTCACCACTCTGAAGTACCGTCTGTCAGGCGTACATGGCAGGAGTGCGGGGGAACGCAATGGCAAAAAAGAGGGAGAAGAGCAAGATTTTCACCCCGAAAAACATCAGCCTGCTCATCGGCGTTGCTATTATACTTCTCATGATCTTTCTCCTCAAGAATACCATCATTATCGATGCGATTGAAGCAAAGTCGATGAACCTGGATTTCTTTATGACGGACGCATTTCACCGGCCTGAAGAGATAAGCGAAGGAGTCTACCGGATCAACAGGGCAAAGGGATTGAGAAACGATGTTGTCATATTCGGTTTTGACGAAAAGAGCCTCTCTGAACTGGGGAGGTATCCGTGGAACAGGGAGGTGTATGCAGATTTTCTTTCAAATGTAAACAAGGAAGAAGCCGACAGACCGATAGGGGTTCTCATCGATGTTCTTTTTACCGAGGATTCCAGAAACAAGGAAGAGGACAGGGTGCTGGCCGAAGCCCTCCACCGCTTTCGTGATAATACGGTTATCGATTTGTTTGCAGATACAAGCACACAGGTACCGAATGTAAGCGAGGATATAAAAAAGAGAATCTCCATGCTCGATTATCTGGGTATTCCGGCGCATGACGAGTACAAACAGGTGGTGAATATTATTACTCCGCCCATTACCGAGATTATCAAAAGCGGCGTTCATATCGGCGCTGCGACATCTCTGTACGGTCTCAACACGAGACTGGCCCAGAGAGATGCAGATAAAACAGTGAGACGATTTTCCCTCGTGGTGAAGATCGGCGATCAGTACTACCCCTCAACCGTTCTCCTGATGGCGATGCTCTACTACAATGTCGGGTTGGAAGACGTTGAAATCAACATGGGGAGCAATATCATCCTGAGAGGTGCGACTATTCGCGCCACTGGAACATCTCCCGAGCATGTGCAGGATATTGTCATTCCAATCGACGAGCAGGGGACCATCCTTATCAACTACTACGGAAGACCCGGCGTTTTTCAGATGAAGTCCTTCTCAGACGTGGTAAAGGGGAGGGTAAGCTCCAGGTATTTCAAGGATAAGATGCTTTTGGTCGGTGTGTATGCAGAGGGTTTGCAGGATATTCATCGAACTCCTCAGGGGCAGATGTTTGGAATTGAGATGATTGCGAACGCCGTAACCCAGCTCGTTAACGGTGATTTTATCTCTTTTTCAAAAGATTACGTCAATATCCTTTTGATCATTGCGTTCGGCCTGCTCATAAGCTACATTGTCGGCAGAAAGTCGATTCTGTACAGCTATATATCAATAATCGTGCTTGCAGTGGTATACTTTTTCACCGTTATATTTCTTTTCGATAAATACCGGTACGTTCTGAATCTCAGCGCACCGCTCATTACTGCAGTACTTACACTTTTTTCAATGATTGTGTACCGTATATTGACAGAGGAAAAGGAGAAAAGGGCTATTCAGGGAATGTTTTCCAACTATGTCAGCAAAAGTGTGGTGGATGAGCTTCTGAAGCATCCCGAAAAGCTCGAACTTGGTGGAGAGGACAAGGAAATTACCGTTCTTTTTTCAGATATTCGCGGGTTTACCACACTGTCTGAGAAATTATCGCCCCAGGAGCTCGTTTCTCACCTGAATGAGTACCTTTCGGCCATGACGGACATCATTTTCAACTATGAGGGCACCCTCGATAAATACGTGGGCGACGAGATTATGGCATTCTGGAATGCACCGGTTGAACAGGAAAATCATGCAGAGCTGGCATGCAGGGCAGCACTCGACATGATGGTTAAGCTGCACAGTTTGAACGAATCATGGCCGGAGGAGAAACGTCTCAATATCGGAATAGGACTCAATACCGGTATCATGACCGTGGGCAATATGGGTTCCAGCAATCGAATGGATTATACGCTTATGGGAGACAGCGTCAACCTCGGCGCCCGCCTTGAAGGGACCAATAAAATTTACGGAACGAATATCATTGTCAGCGAATTCACCTATCGTAAGATAAACGACAAGTTTCTATGCAGAGAACTCGATAATATCAGGGTCAAGGGGAAAAAGAAACCGGTGCAGATTTTCGAAGTGCTTGACTATCTCGGTGAGTCTGTTCGAGCATAGGCGGATTTTCATTACCCCCGATTATATGGGGGCGCTATACAGATTGATATAATATTTAATTGACATTTTTTATGTAAATTATTATTATTGGTATAAACAATTCATCAGAGTGAGAGGGTTATACAGTGCCGACATACGAGTATAAATGCAATAACTGTGGTGAGATTTTTGAGTTTTTTCAAAGAATGACCGATGACCCCGTACGAGAGTGTCCGGTCTGCGGCGGCGAGCTCCAGCGGGTTATAAGCGGCGGAATCGGCATAATCTTTAAAGGCAGCGGTTTTTATACAACCGACTATAAGAACTCATCGAACAACTTATCCGGGACAACAGCGGAAAAAAAACCGGACGCACCTGCAAAAGAGGCACGTTCCGAGAAAAATGAAAAACCTGAAAAAAATATGCAAACCAAAACATAAATGGAGCTGTCCGTATAAAGGTATGGTGATCAGCGCCTTATAGAAATTATGTATTATTATTTCCCATAAGATATATTATGTCTACTTCTATATATCTGTTATATATCGATAATTCCCCTTTTTATGCCCTCTTCGTCAATCCTGCTAAAAATATTCCGCTTTTTGATGAAAATTAATAGAACGTATCAAACAACGATGAACAATACGGTTGTACCTGTCATTTTTTTTAAAAAAAAAATTACTGTAAAAAAAGAGTTAAAAAGCATTCATACACCCTCATAAAAGAAATGTCTTAACATTAAAAAGTTGAAAAAGGCCACCGGTAAAAAAACGATGCACTCAATCAATGATATTTTATTTTGTTGAAAAAAATATACTAACTGGATTAATTATATTGTATTAAATAGTATAATAACTATAATAAAAATAAATATTTAATAATAGGTATACATTTTTCTATGCACAAATTGTGAAAAACGGCTCTTATGGAAATGGATTCTCAGGTGGAATTAACATGGTCAAGGTAGGATTGCAAAATTTGTTGTGCTGCAAGTTTGTCGACCACTCTTTTACGTTCTGATCGTTTAACATTATCGGCTAAAAGCACGTCTTCTGCAATAACCGTTGTGTATCGTTCATCCCAGGAAACAACATCAATATGAAAATAATTTTTCAAACTCTCAATATAATTCAAAACTTTCACACCATGTGTGCCCAGGGTCCCGTTTTCTCTGTAAGGAATACCGACGACAAAGGCCTCAACAGGCTTGTCCCCGATAATTTTTTTCAATTTCTTGAATCCGTAGCTGTTGTTTTCGCGTTTGATAGTATCGACAGGAAACGCAATCTTTTTTTCAGCGTCACTTACGGCAACACCGATTCTTCGGCTTCCAACGTCGATTCCGACAAGGTACACCCTATTCCCCTTTATTCCGGCTTTGTGTGGATCTGAGAAGCACACCCCTCCTGGAATCATCTATAAAACGAATGAGTCTCTTTAAATCCTCAATAGATTCGGATGATATATCGTGTTCCGCAGCGATTTTTTTTATTTCATCAACGGAATGCGAGAAGCTGTAGCCGCTCCTGTATAGCAGTTTAAACGCTCTCTTAATCAGCGCTCTTCTCTCGGTGCTGAAACCGTTTCTTCTCAATCCGACGACATTGAGACCCCTCACAGCTGCAGGACTTCCCGATATCATCATATATGGGGGAATATCCTGCGTAATAACGGTACCAATACTGATAATGCTGTATCCACCGATACGAACGAACTGGTGCACAAGCACATACCCGCTTATAAAGGCAAAATCATTCACCTCACAGTATCCGGCGAGTGTTGCGTTATTTACCATAATAACGTGGTTTCCTACCCTGCAGTTATGCGCAATATGAACCGATATCATGAAATAATTATCGTCGCCTATAGCCGTGGTACTGTCCTTCTTTGTTCCTCTGTGGACATTCGAATATTCCCTGAAGGTGTTACAATTTCCTATAACAACGCCTGTTTCATCCCCGTTGTACGAAAGATCCTGCGGCTCATTTCCGATATACACATGACCGTGAATTGTATTGTGGTTACCAATTTTCGTATTACCGGTAATAATCGTACCCGGGCCGATTCTGTTGTTGTTTCCTATTTCAACCTTTCCTTCAATAACGACAAACGGTCCGATTTCATTACCCTTCCCCATTTCAACTCTTTTGTCGATAATTGCGGTCGGATGTATAGACATCTTTTGCTGCTCCTTTCAGCTTCGCATTGACCTGTTTATCCGATTCTTCTTCCGCACATGCGATTTATCCCTGAAAACCGAAGTTTCACCCCGTTTCAATCATTGCCACCATTTCCGCTTCCAGAGCAATTTTGTCCTCGACATAGGCTTTGCCGCTTACCCGCGCAACTCTGCCGCCGAACCTCTTAAGTTCGATTTCCAGGCGCAAGGTATCGCCGGGAACGACCTGATTCCTGAACTTTACTCTGTCGAGGGCCATAAAATAAACGGGTTTGTTTTTCAGCTTGTATTTATAAATAACAAAGAGTGCCGAAGCCTGGGCAAGAGCTTCGATCTGCAACACTCCGGGCATAACCGGATATCCTGGAAAATGTCCCTGGAAGAAGTTTTCATTACCCGTAACATTTTTAACGGCAGTCAGCCCGTTTTCCCTGATGTCAATAACCCTGTCCAGAAAAAGAAACGGGTACCTGTGCGGCAGGTATTTTTTTATTTTTTCTATTTCCATTATACTTTTTTCCATATAGCCGCCGACCTCCCCTTATCAATAGTGTTTAAAAACAGCGTTTTTTAGCAGATTTTTTTACTCAGCAGAAGACGTATCCTTCAGTTCCAGCGTAATCGGCGCGAGGGGCTCGTTGTTCTGCAGGTCCATAAGCTTCTCATCAAGTCTGAATAACACTTTATCAGTGAGATTGATATCGTCACTTCCATAAATAAAATTGCCGGTCTTGTCTATGATAAGACTGAACCCTTCGAGCTCGCTCGTTTTTTTAATAGCCTCCATAATATCACTTTCGATGATTTGAAACAGATTATCATCCTCTATATTTCCGGTCGACTGCAGAATATTTCGATTGTATCGAAGAGTATGGAGCACTTCGCTTTGATCCCTGATTTTTGTTCGGGTCTCTTCGCGCTCGGCATCCGTCATTTCGAAATATTTCTCATTGTAGGTACTATTGAGCTGATCGATATACTCCTCCCGCATTGTAATCTCGGTGTCAAGATACTTTTTTGTATACTTGCTGATGATGGAGTCTATGTCAACATATCCGACTCGCACCAGCGTAATCGGCCATAGAGAAACGAGGGGCAGAAGCAGAAAGAAAATCAGCGATAAAAGCAAAGTCTTTTTGTTCATAGTCCGCTCCTTTTAGTATGCTGAAATAGTTGCTTAGAAAAATCCGGCTATTGCGAGAACAAAATCCCAATCCCTGAAAAAGGATTGACTGTTGGCAAACTGCAACTTACCGAGCGTTCTGTCATACTTGAATCGTCTGGCCAGATACAGACGAATCGGAAAACCCGGAATAACAACACTGAGTCCCAGACCGAAACTGTAGTAAAAGTCTTTGAAATTGATGGCAAAGTCGCTCGGCGTGTCGTAGAGATTGCTTATATCGAAGAAGGTGAGGGCCCAGACAATTCTCTCTTCAATGGGATATCTGTATTCAAGACTGAAGTTGAGCTCCGCCCTACCCCTCAGCGAATATAGACTTCCGAATTGACTCGGATGTTGCCAGCCCCTTCCCTCATTCCATGTGTCAATCCTCAAATAATCGCTGTCATCAATTGAAAGGGGTTTTCCAAAATACGGAACGATAAATCCGAAATTCAGGCGTGAGGACAGAACAAACTTGCCGATGGTCTTGACATTCGCGTTCATATCGGTGCTCAGGCGAATGAAATCGCTGTATCCGCCCAGAAACCCGCCGTAAAACGCGATGTTCTGCGCTATATAGGTGCCGCGGGTTGCGAAATACGAAAGATCCCTTGTATCCCTGTAACCGGTCAGACTCAAATAATTCTTCCAGTTCCACGGATAGCCGTCATAGTACTGGTCCCGCAATCCTTCTTCGAATGGAACGAGGTCTGAATCGGAATAATTTCTGAATACCGAAAAGCCAAGCTCCGATTTCAAACCATAGTACCGGTAGAACCTCCTGCCGAGGCGAAACGCAACTTTGTACGTACTGTTGATATAATCCATTGAAACCGCATCGGTATAGTCGAGTGTGTATGTTCCGTCCCCGTTGTCAATCTCTACGACACCATCCGGAAGCTCATCACCGTTGTGATCGTAGTTTGGGTTATCAGGGTCCCAGGTATACACAAGATCCCCGCTTCTTGTGCCGTACTCTGTTCTTGACCATGAGAAAGAAATGCCTGCTGAAGTCGGTGTGTTCAGCAGCCACGGTTCATCAAGCCCAAACTCGACCGACTGCTGTACGAAACCTATATTAACCTTTTCATAGAGCTTCAATCCTCTTCCCAGAAAGTTTTTCGCAGATACCTCTTCAAACAGAGATATGCCGTAACCGGAGGTCGAATAGCTCATCCCGAAGCTGAATAGTCCTGTTCTCTGCTCTTCAACGTCGAATATGAGATCGACGAGGCCGAGTTCGGATCCGGGCTTGACATCGATATTAACGGCCGAAAAGTATTGAAGATTGTATAACTTTTCCCTCGAACGCTGTATCTTTTTTGCGTTGAAAATCTCCCCCTCCTTTATTTCAAGCTCCCGTTCAATAACGAAATCTTTAGTTTTCTTATTACCGGTGATAAATATGTTCTCCACATGGGCCTTGCTGTTTTCAGTAATGTGAACCACATATGATATGATCTGATTCTTCTCATCCTTATTTTCATCGATATCCATTGCGAAGTATATGTACCCGTTTTCTGCAAGTAGGTTTCTGATGTTCTGTATACTCGTTTCCCATTTTGATTTATTGAACACCTCGTCCTTTTTCAGGGTAATGAGCGGATAGAGCTCGTCATCCGTAAATATCTTATTTCCGCTTATTGTCACGCCGCCGAATGTGTACTGTTTTCCTTCATCTATATAAATGGTGATAAAAAGCTCATCCCGCTTTTTCCTTTCGTTTCTTACCGTATCTTTGTCAACTTTTACGATACGTGTATCTATATACCCCCTGTCGGCGTAGTATCCCAGTATTTTGTTTTTATCAAGCTCAAAATCCGTGTCCTTGAAAAATCCCTGTGAAAACCAGTAGCCGCGCTGCTTCGTTTCCATAACCTTTCGCAGTCCGCTTTCCTTGACTACGGAAACACCGCTGAATTGAAGCGACTTTACAACGAGCTTTCTCGCTTCATTTACGGTAAATATAAGATTGACCTTATTGATCTGTTCACCGGTTTTCTTCTTCTTCTTTGTTATGTTCTTTACCTCATACGTTACCTCGGAGTTCGGTCGACCCTTGTCGGTGTAGAGGTCGATAACATTCTGAACATCTTTTTCTGCGTCGATTTCTCTGAACACCGAGTCCTTTTTCAGTAAAATAGCATCTTTAATAGACCTGTCCGAGACCTTTTTGTTTCCTCGAATTATTATTTCATTGACGGTCGGGAGCTCTTCAAATTGAAAGGTCACAACAACTCCATCATCCTTCTCGATGACATCGACGGTAATATTTTTAAAAAAGTCAAGCTTGTAGAGGGCCTTAATATCCTCATCAAGGGTATGCATGGAAAGAGGTGACCGAACTTTAGTTTTAACGACACTTTTAACGGAGAGAAGGTCGCTCTGTACAATCCCTTCATACTTAATATCAACGACCTTTTTCCCTTCATAGTCTGATGCCAGGAGAAACGGTGGAAAGATGCTGAGTACTATAAGTGTGAGTAATGCCGGTAAAATACGTGTGAGTGACATACATTTTTCCCGTATACAAGATGTTATCCGGACGCTTTGAGTCCGGATAATGCCGCCGGTGCAAGTGCACCTGGATTTGTTATACCTCGCTTTGCGTCGGCTTTGCACCGTATAATAGGGTTTCGGTGGTCTTCGACCCGACGAGACCCATTCAGCCGGCTGCAGGCCGGATGAACAAATCCAGTTGAGCGGACATAACCCCCGCTTACAAGCCTTCGGTTTGACGCGGAGAACATGCCGCTCACCGGCGGCGTTACTTGAATATACTACCGATAAAACTTTGTGGTCATTAAAAACTAGGTCACCTTCTGAATTCGAACGAGCTCCGCTCTCTTCCTGCTGCTCTGCTCAACTATGAATTTGAATCCCTGTATGGTAATAAAGTTACCGCTTTCAGGAATTTTTCCCAGGTTTTTGGTCAAAAGACCGTTCAGAGTGGTGAAGTTTTGGTGGCCGATTGAAATCGACAGAAGGTGGTTTATATCATCGATCTCCACATCCCCGCTGCAGATGTATTCCCCCCTGCGAACCTCCATTATCAGATTCTGCTGTTCAATACGGGTGATCCTGCCGGTAACTTCTTCGCCTATATCGTATATCGTCGCAAGTCCCGTAACACCGCCGAACTCATCGACCGCGAATACGGTTGGATTTTTTTTCTGGTACAGCTCCCTGTACAGCTCGCCGAGGTTTTTTGTTTCCGGGAAAAATACAGGTTCATGCATAATATCCAAAACAGACATATTCCTATCTTTCCCTATGAGTTCATCTGAATACACAACGCCTGTTACGTTGTAGATACGCGTGTTGTATATAGGGATCGACGCCCAGCCGTATTCGCGGACAAAATCATTACATTCTCGCACGCTGGCAGATACGGGAAGCGCGTTGATTTCGACGAGCGGCGTCATTATATCGGAAAGAGTCTTTTCGCTGAACTCAAGAGAATCCATGAAGTACCTGCTCTCATTCTTCGTCAACCGCGGCTCAAGGTGCGTGGTGAGGAAAAAGCGTACATCATCTTTGTGTTTGAAAAGTCCATGCTTTTCTCCCGTATAAATCCCTATCATCCTCATCACTATCCTGGCCAGGAATGAAAATATTTTTCCTGCGGGGAAAAACAGTATATAAAAAAAGTACATGAGCGGACCGCTTGCAAGCGACCATCGTAGGTTGTTGTTAAGGGCGATGTTTTTTGGAAGCACCTCACAAAATACAAGGGAAAGAACCGTAATGGTCAACAGTGATAAGAATGGCCTCGGCCGTCCGAGCAGGCCGGTATATAAAATTGCAGTCAGATTTGAAGCCAGAACCAATGCTATATTTGTTCCGACAAGTGTTGTCGAAAGAAGCCTTTCCGGTTTTTCAAGAAGGTAGTACACGGGTCGGGCGGCGCGAGCTCCCTTTTTACGCAGCGCATAGAGCCTGAATCGGTTGGTCGATACGAACGCGGTTTCCGAACCTGCAAAAAATGCCCAGGCAACGAGCAATCCGAATATGGAAAAAATACTAGGTAGCAATTCGTCGGACCTCCATCAATTCAATCTGTTTTTTGTCGCTCTTTAAAACGGTAATCGTGTATCCTTCCGCAATCTCTAAATCCGTACCTCCTTCCGGAATTCCGCCGAAAAGATCGATTACGAACCCGCTGACTGTGCTGTATTCGGTCGGCAGCTCCAGCTGAAGTGCATCGTTCAGGTCCTGAATTTTCATCTTTCCCTTGACAAGCCACGTATCATCGCTTTTTTTCTGTAGATATCTTTTCAGGAGTATATCCTTGATGAAGATTGTATCGAGTATCTCCTTCAGGGTAACGATCCCGGTTGTTCCGCCGTATTCATCGAGTACAACGGCGATATACCTGTTTTGCTCCTTGAAATCCCCCAACAGGGAAAGAATGTGTTTTGATTCCGGAATAAACAGAGGTTCAATAAGGAGTGCCCGTATATCTTTCTTTTTCGCACACAGAAGGGCTGTTTTCGGTATATAACCCAGTATATTGTCGATATTTTTATCGTAAAAGAGAACCGATGAATACGGAATGTGGACGAATTGCTTTTGCATGTCGGCCCAGTGATCGTTGATATCCACACCGGCAATATCGGACCTCGGCACCATAAGGTCGGTAATGGGGGTATCGATAATACGGATGAGGTTTTTAAGCAGGCGAACAGATAGTATATCGAGTCCGATGGCAGATCCCGATTCAACAGCCACGGTCAGCTCTCTCTTTGAAAGCATTGTTGCGTTCTTCGTTCCTCTTCTTCTTGTGGCAAGCTTTTCGAGCAGTATTATAAAGGGATACAAAATTCTGTAGGTCGCATTCAATATCCCGATAAAAAGTCTTGAAAACATTACGGGCTTTGCAGTGGCAAAATTTTTTGGAACGATTTCTCCGAAGAGAAGCACTAGAAATGTCATAATAAAAACGGAATAAAACAGCTGGTTTCTGGAGAAAACGGTTCCGGAAAGTTGCTGGCCCACAATTGCAGCGCCTATGTTTACCATCATGTTGCCGGCAAGCACGGTGATCAGAGTTTTTTGAGGGTGCCGGAGGGAGGTCATGATTCGTTTGTTTTTCCTGTCCGGGTGCTGGGCAAGCTTATGCTTTTCATGGTCCGGTATGGACAGGAGCGCCACTTCAGAGCCGGAATAAATAAAGGAGAAGAGGAGGAAGATAACGATCAATAAAAGTTCTATTATTTCTTGCATACGATTGGACTATAAGACAGGTTCAATACGCGGGATATATTGATTTTTTGTCACGCTGTTTCAACTTTTTCAAGCTCTTTTTTCTTTTTCCTGTTTCCATCCTTGAAAACGATCCCTCTATTCTTAAAATCCGCTATAATCTTGCTGCCGGATTTGAATTTACCCTTGAGAATCTCATTTGCCAGGGGGTCTTCGATTTGCCGCTGTATTGTTCTTCTCAGGGGGCGAGCGCCGTATTTCTCGTCGTATCCGCGCTCAATGAGATACTCTTTTGCCGCTTTCGTTATGCTGAAACCCAAACCCTTTTCCTCGAGCTGCTTCCTGCTCTCATTCAGCATTAAATCGATTATAGAACCGATCTGATTCTTCGTAAGGGAATGGAACACCACAACCTCATCCACCCGGTTGAGAAATTCGGGGTTGAACACCCGTTTCAGAGCGGACATGGCCTTATCCTTCATGTCGATGAAGCCCTTTTCGCCCGACGCTGTAAAACCGAGGCTGCCGCCTTTATTGATCTCCTTGCTTCCCACGTTTGAGGTCATGATAATGACCGTATTCCTGAAATCAACGGTATGTCCGAGATGATCCGAAAGCTGGCCTTCCTCGAAAACCTGAAGAAGCATATTGAACACATCCGGATGCGCCTTTTCTATTTCATCAAGGAGTATAACACTGTAAGGCTTTCGTCTGATCTTTTCCGTAAGCTCTCCTCCCTCCTGATACCCGACATACCCGGGAGGCGCACCTACAAGCCGCGATACGTTGTGCTTCTCCATGAATTCACTCATATCTATTCTGATCAGGTGTTCCTCCGATCCGAATAAAAATTCCGCCAGACACTTTGCCAGATACGTCTTGCCGACACCGGTCGGGCCGAGGAAGATAAATGAACCCGAAGGCCGCTTCGGCGATTTCAGACCTGTCCTCGATCTTCTGACAGCCCTGCTCACCGCTTCGATTGCCTCATCCTGTCCGATAACTTTCTTGTGGAGATCATCCTCCATTCGAAGCAGTTTCTGAGATTCGCTTTCAACGATACGTATCAGAGGAATTCCGGTCAAATCGCTCGTAATTTGATAAATTTCTTCATCATCGACCACAGGCTTCTCGATATTCAGCTCCTTTTTCCACTCATCCTTCATGATCTCGAGCTTTTCCCTGAGCTGATTCATCTTATCCCTGACCTTTGCAGCCTTCTCGTAGTCCTGCATCTCGACAAGATGGGTTTTATCCTGTCGCAGCCTTTCTATCTCCTCCTCCATTTCCTTGAAATCCTTGGGGACCATGGTATTCTCGAGCCGCACCTTCGATCCGGCCTCATCAATGAGGTCGATTGCCTTATCCGGGAGATATCTGTCTGTAATATACCTGTACGATAGGTTGGCCGCCGCATCAAGCGCATTATCGGTATAGGTTATTTTGTGGTGCTCTTCATATTTCTGTTTGATGCCCCTGAGTATCTCGATGGTTTCATCAATAGTCGATTCATCGACAATAATAGGCTGAAATCTTCTCTCCAGCGCCGCGTCTCTTTCAACGTACTTTTTGTATTCACTGAGCGTTGTTGCGCCGATACACTGCAGCTCCCCCCGTGAGAGCGCCGGTTTCAGCATGTTGGCCGCATCGATGGCGCCTTCCGCCCCGCCCGCCCCTATTATGGTATGAAGCTCATCGATAAACAGGACAACATTTCCGGCGCGCCGGATTTCAAACATTACCTTCTTCAGCCGTTCTTCAAATTCCCCTCTGTACTTGGTTCCCGCTACCAGAGAAGCCAGGTCAAGGGTCAGTACCCGCTTGCTCGCAAGCGTTTCCGGCACCCTTCCAAGTACGATGTTCTGGGCAAGTCCCTCGACAATGGCGGTTTTTCCGACGCCCGGCTCTCCGATTAATACCGGATTGTTTTTCGTTCTTCGACACAGTATTTGAATAACACGCTTTATCTCCTTTTCCCTGCCTATTACGGGATCGAGCTTTTTTTCCTTGGCCAGGCTCGTCAGGTCGCGGCCGAATTCGTCGAGTGTCGGTGTGCGCCTGTCGACCTTCTTTTTCACCTCGTTCCTGCCTGTTCCGAGGAGCCTGTTGATTTCTTCGCGCACCGTTGAAATTTTTATTCCCTGTTTATCGAAGGCGTTCATCAGACCGCTGTCACCCTCCCTGATCAGGCCAAGCAGCAGATGTTCAGTACCGATATAATTGTGCCCCATGCTGCGGGCTTCGTCTGCACTCAGCTCAAGCACCCGCTGCGCCCGAGTGGAAGGCGGCACATCGCCGAGGAGTAATATTCCGCCCGTTTTTTTCGTGTTCGCAATAATGTCCTCTCGGAGGATGTTGAGATCGGCACCAAGATTTATGAGAGCCTTGATGGCAACTCCTTCACCCTCTTTGATGAGTCCAAGCAATATATGTTCGGGCAGAAGCTTATCGTGGTTGAGCTTTTTGGCTTCTTCCTGCGCCAGAATGTTGATAACCCTCTGGGCCCTTTCCGTTAATCCTTTAAACATCACAATACCTCTTTCAAATAGTCTCTTATGAAACAAGCTCGTACTTCTTCAAGATTCTGGTCGTTCTTTAAGATTCCGTATCGTTTCTTGAGGTGATAATCCTGGATATAGAACAGCAAAAGATTTATGTCTTTCAATGAGAGATAGTCTATGATTCCGAGACTCAGTCCGAATCTCAACTGCGAGAGCAGATCGAGCGCTTCATACACGGACAGCAGTCTGCACGACAGCAGCAAACCGTAACTACGCCATACCCTGTCTTCCACAGCCCTTCTGCCGGAACTGTACAGCGCCTCCCTCACCGCGCGTTCTCGGTTTATTATATCCTGAAAACAGGACTGCATATATTCAAGCATTTCTCTTTCTGTTTTTCCTATAGAATCCCTGTTGTACATCTCGTAATACCCGTCTATCCAGTTTCCGCGCAACCCCAGGCCTTTCCTGTTCAGTTCGGCAATAAGTTCGTTCATTCTCCCGGAGTAAATCATCCCGGCCGGATGAACGGTAATTGAAAGCTCCATACCGGAACCGGATTTGTTTGTATGTGCGGTCAGGTACCCGAAATGAGATGAGTATTCGAAGCGCGTCGTCTTTCCGAGCTCATTTATTGTTTTTTTTGTGAAATCGTAATTCCAGTCAAAAGAATAACCGGGACCGGCGGCAACGAAATGAACATGGTCGTACACGTTCAGAAGGAAGTAGTAACTCTCATCATGCGAAAGAACGAGAACCGCTTCATTATCAGTATCGTCGTACAGGATATTTCTTTCAATAAGAATCTGTCTGTCGATATCCGGGCATCTCTTCAGATTGTACACCGTATGTTCGGCGGGATACCGGTTTTCGGCAATCTTTTCGAGAATAAAATGGTTTATCGCCTCCCTGTCCTTCCTCTTCAGTTTATGGGGAAAGAGATATCCTTCGATATTTCTATAAAGTTTTACACTGCTTTTTAATACGATGTCGGTATGACGGCTTTCAGTACGGTTGAAAATCCCTTCATTTTTTACCAGCTCTTCAATGGTCACCTGTAAATCCATCCTTTTCGCATTGACGGATTCTGTCTCGTAATTCAGCAGCCTTTTCAAACTCTTCCAGTTTTACTGCTTCGTAAAGCCTCTTTTTGAGCTCATCTATATAGAGGTCGCTGTACTCTTCTCTGGGCTTCTTTCTGAAAAAGAACCCGTTTTTTCTTTTTTCTTTTGTAATAATTCCATTAAACAGCTCATAACAGTTCGCGCATCCCACAAGGCCGGTTCTCTTGACCTCTCTGTACGTTGTTCTGCATACAGGACAGACGAGACTGGGTTCTCCCGACTTGCCGTTATTCTCCGACTGCAGGAGCCCTTCAAGAAACCTGTAACCGTTATCATCAACGTCAATCAGCTCGTCTCTTTTTTTCCGCCGGCTGCAGTCACTGCAGATGTGAAGTTCCACCAACTCGTTATTTCTTATTGTGAGCGAATGGTAGGAAGACTCGTTTTTTCCACACAAGTCGCATTTCATACGGAGCACCTTAGAAACAAATATACATTAATTAAAATTGTCAAGCAAGGTATTTAAGGAACCGGCTTCCAATCTGTATGTGACGTCGGCATCCGAAACAACAGACGGGTTGTGGGTTACGACAAGCAGGGTGTGGTTGAATTTACGTACAATATGAAAGAGCAGATTTTTTATCTTTTCCGCTGTGTTGCTGTCAAGGTCTCCGGTCGGTTCATCCGCCAGAATGATTTCAGGGTCGTTTATGAGGGCCCGTGCAATTGCAACACGCTGACTTTCTCCACCGGACAGACGGTTCGGTTTCATATCTTTTTTTGAAAGAATCTCCATAATCGACAGCAATTCGACAGCCTTACCGTATGCATGATCAACATTGTATCGCTTAAGAAGATTCGGCATCATGATATTTTCAAGCACCGTGAATTCAGAAAGAAGGTTATGAAATTGAAATATAAAACCGATATACCGGTTCCGTATATCCGATAATGTATCTTCAGTCGCCTGTTCGAAACGGACGTCTTTTACAACAACAGTTCCCGATGTCGGCCTATCGAGACCGCCGATCAGATTAAGCAACGTCGTTTTCCCCGAGCCGCTTCTGCCTACAACTGCTGCTATTGTCCCCCTTTTTACAGTCAGGTCAAGACCATTGAGCACGGTCAATTCGGTATCTCCCGATTGATATACTTTTTTAAGGTTCGCTATACGTACCGCATACATATATCGTATCCTTCATTCATATCGAATCGTTTCAGCCGGTTTCATTAAAGAAGCCTTCCGTGCCGGATAGTAAGCTGCAAGTACGCTCAAAACCAGGGAGAGCATCGATACGATTATAATGTCCCTGAAATGTATCTCCACAGGCACTCCTTCCAGGTAGTATATCGAATCGGACAGTATTTCGAATCGAGGGAGCGGTGAATGACCGAGAGGCAGGAGATACAGATAATAAAAACCGTTCCGGATGCCGTTTACAACCGCTTCGAAAAAGTTGAAGATGCCCTCTATATTCAGTGTGAGGATAAATCCGACGAAAACTCCGATTGCCGTTCCGATACAGCCGATTATCAGCCCGTCGATCACAAAAATCCTCGTTATGAGAGACGGACGAGCGCCCAGAGCCCGTAAAATACCTATTTCTCTCTTCTTGTCCATGACTGTCATGACCAGTGAGCCGATAATGTTGAAGGCTCCGCTTACTATGATCAGCATTACAACAAAACCTATGCCGACCTTTTCATTCTGGAGTGCTTCAAAAAGAGGTCTGTTCAGTTCCATCCATGTATACAGATAGTAATCCGCTTTGAGGTTATGATGGATCCATGCAGCGACTCTGTCCGCTTTGAAAATATTTTGTATCTTCAACCCGATACTCAGATCCCGTTCCCTGATTCCAAAAAGTTTGTACGCATTATCGATGGATACATACGCCATATTTTTATCGTACTCCCAGTATCCTGTCTTGAAGAGGCCGGTTACGCGGAACAGATTTACCTGCGGCTTCGATGACAGCTCATCGCTGCCTTTCAGTGTCAGAAGCGTTACAAACTCCCCTGCATGTACGCCTGCTTCCCGTGCCAGCTCTACGCCGAGCAGTATGGAGTTTTTCCCACCCAGATCAAAACTGCCCTCTTCAATGCGTATTTCTCCTGCAAACCCGCTGTCCTTATCCATAATATCCTTCGGCAGAGCCTTGAGCACCACGCCGCGGGTTATAAAATCGCTTCTTATGATACCCTCCCCGGAATAAAATGGAATTATTGATAGTATTTCTTTATTTTTTCTTAAAATTGGTATACTATTGTACAATACTGCATCCTCGTCAGAACCCGGTTGAAGGGTAATATGGAAGCTGTTTGTTTCAATGATTTTTCTTCTGAACGTATTGTGAAAACCGTTCATTATTGAAAGAACCGTAATAAGCGTGATAATGCCGAAAGATATCATGAGAATGGACAGTGTGGACATGAGAGACCATTTTGCCATAAGATATCTTCTTGCAAGGAAAAATGAGAGCTTTACTTTCATTTCGGCGGCTTTACGTTAAAAGTATGACAATGCCTGTTTTACCGATACGGAACAGCGACCGCGGTTTTCGGGAAACAGCTGTCAATGACTGTAAGATAGCTCTCAGATCGCAGGGAATAAAGTTTTTTCGTTTTAAAAGGAGCCCAAGCCGTGGATGTCGTCGATTCATCTCCGCCTGCCGGCGTGGATGATACAATAGTTCTTAAAGGCAGGTTCAAGGCAGTTGAAACGAACACGTACGGACTCCTCATCATTTTTTTGAGTGAGGAATTGAGAACAGTCGAAAGCCTGCTGGCAATCGCTTCTCATTACAGTGCTCTATACGAAACAGATCCCCGGCTTCCATGGTATGCACTTGAGGAGAACATTGTAAATTTAAAGTGGAAAGGTGATATTGCGGTCAATATATCGATCGATCTGCAGAATTATATGGAGAGTTCTCTCGACCGTGACCGGGGAAATGAGCTGTACATGCTTCTCAAAAACAACGACCAGACGAAGATCGAATCCCTGCTGCAGGCAATATTAATCAAACCGCTGTCGGACCGAAACATTATCCTTGAAATCTCGACTGAGACGATCTCGCAGGAAAACCTTCGCAATAAACGTGCGGAAAGGAACAGGCAAAAAAGCGGCGGGAAAGCAGCGGGTGCGGCACAGAAGAATTCGGAGACGGACAGATATATTCCCGTGGACCTCATTCTTGCACCGGTGAGCGGTATACCCATATACGGGCTGTCGAAGGGCGATAAAATAATGGTCAGAATAAATGACCGATCGGTGCGGGGAAAATATTACATAGATCTGCTGGGTGCACGGGTTAACGGTAACATTATTCCCGTACCGGCGAAGGTTATGCATATCAGTAAAAACGATAACAACGAATACACCATTCTCTGTAATATTACGGACAGGGCGGTTGGAAAGGCTATCGAATCGGAAACGGTGAAACTCAAACGCTACGACGACCTCTTCGACCAGAACACCCCGTTAAGGGAGATTGCGCTGGACGAAAGTGCCGGCAAAAGCCGGAGTTTCCCCATGTTCATCGTTGTAACCGGTGCGCTTATGTTCGTCGTATTGATGATTTTCATTATTATGTGGTTTTATAATATTCTGTAACAAACAACACATATAAACCCACAGCGGTCCGAAACCCGGATCACATGTCGCGGGGGACATGCCGTCGGTCCGCGCGGCCTACGCGATGCTAGTGCAGGCTTCTATCTATCCAGAGATTTCTCGTTCTGCGAAGATCAACCTGTGTGATGCCCGGTTCAAGCTGTACAATGGGATTAAGCGGAAAACGCAGCATGGTTTTAACTACCCGGGCCCTGCCGCCGTCGTTCAATGAAACCATACTGCCTCTGGCAGCAAACTCTTTCACGGAATCTATGAATACCGAGAGAATCCGTATATCGTAGTCTTCCCTGCTCCAACTTAGAAATTCATCTTTGCTGTAGTGGATTGAAATATCGCTCCCGTATTTAATAATGCTCAATTGGTTGTCGTATGAATCACAGACGGAGACTATCCTGCTGGAAAGTCCGATTTTTTCAAGTGTAATCCTGTGCGGATAACCGTTCCCTTTCGCCTTTTCGTGGTGCTCAAGCGCGGGTTTTATGAGGAGAGGATTCTGTATTCTTTTTCTCAAGTAGCCGTACCCGTTTATGGTATGATTTCTAATCTCAGACTGCTTTGCGCCCTCCTTTATAAAAATAATACCGGTATCATGCATAAGTGCGCCGGAAACGCTGTCGACAAGCTCTTTTCCCCTTAATTTCAGGTTCACCGCAGTAATGGCGGTTAGAATTGCGGTATTTATCGAATGAGCTGCCAGTCTGTTTTCGCCGCATCCTTTTCCGACGAACGTAAGTGCATCATCTTGAAGATTTGAGATGTAGTTTATGATGAACAGGGAAATTTTGTAGATCTGTTTTATTGTAATACTTTCATTTTTCTGTATTCTGCCGAATAAATCTCCCGCCAGGGTGACGGCAGAGTCGTATACCTCCTCTTCTCCGCTGATTTCAATCCTTTGCCCGGCCTCTTCATCGGGTGCCCATTCATACGGCTTGCCGATTGTTTCCCGCACCTGTTGGATGCCCGCGCCGCTCGTGCTCCCGGCGATTCTGCTTCCCGCACTCCGATCCCCGGTAACTTTGCCACCGAGACCCTGTTCTGTAACTTCGGGCGCCTGCACGACACGAGGGCGTTGTGTAGCCGGTTCGGGCGCCTGCACAGCAGCAGACCCTCCAGCTGCATAGTACAGAGGAAAGAGATCGTATCTTTCAATGCGGGTCAGGTCCTGGTTTGTAATGGGATGGTATTTTGAGAGTGTAATGAAAAATTCATCCGAAATAATATAGTAACCGGTGACAGTTCCCGCTCTGAGCTCCTTCCTATTGCATTCTTTCATATATCAAACCGTTCTCCAATGTGATACGGTGTTTTGTATTTGAACTTCTGCTTCTAAATTGCTATATTTTGCACCACAAGACAACTACTGTATTAAATTTTCGGCCAGTATGAAATCTTTGTCAAATTCTATTAATTTTTATAAACAGCACCGGCCTTCTGCACGCCTGCGAACACAGAGGACAGGTGGAATTTGAAAAGAACAACATGATGGAGAGATCTCATGAATCAAACAAAAGGCATATATTTTGAGGGACAAAATGAAAAAAACGAAGAGTCTGAAAGAGGACGGTTTCTGGATAAGGAGCTTCTCGAATCCCGGACACTCGTCATGTCACAGACAATCGATGCGCCTCTGGCACGAAATATCTATTCGCGCCTGATTCTCCTTGAAAAGGACAGCACCGAAAAACCGGTGACCGTTATTATAAATTCACAGGGAGGCAGTGCAGATTCGGGTTTCGGAATCTATGACATGCTCAGATTCATCCAGTGTCCGGTTATTACACTTACCGCAGGACTCTGCGCAAGTGCGGCTGTCATTGTATTTCTCGCCGGTGAAAAGGACAGGAGATTTTCTCTTCCCAATTCCCGCTTTCTCATTCATCAACCTTCAACGAGCGCAGTAGGCCCGGCTGCGGATCTGGAAATCACCGCGCATCAAATTCTGAAAATTCGCGATCAATTCAATGCGATCATTGCACGCGAAACGGGGAAGGATATAAAGACCGTTACCACGGATACAAACCGTGATTTCTGGCTGTCTGCGGAAGAAGCGGTTGAATATAACCTCGTAAGCAAAATCATCGAGAGCAGAAAGGAAATCGAAAAATACCGGTAAGTGTTTCAGTGCATGCATGTACCGGACATGTGAGGGGAATTATTTTTCCCAATCGTCAATTATCAGGTGGTAAAGATCGCTGTTTTCCCCGTCCCTGTACCATCTTATTATCTTTGCAATAATCACCTCTTTTTCACCAAAAGGTACTGTAATCTCATTTATCCGTATATCAAGACCCTTGGAGTTGGCTACCATCAAACGCAGTACATCTTTTGCATGAAGTGTGATCTCATCACCGTCGTGCAGAAGGGTATCCTTTTTTTCGTCCTCATCGGTGATATATCCGATATATGAAGTTTGCACCGCCTTCAAATCGGCTGTAATATCCGTTTTTTCATAGCTCGAAACAATCTGAAAACCGGTTTTCGGAGCGATCGGTATCTTTGACAGAAGATCGTCCTCTTTTAAAATGACAACTTCCGGTGTACCCTCCTTCCCCGCCGGCGCTTTACTTTCGGCTGCGGCTTCTTCTCCGACGGCAAGCTGACCGCCGGTGGATTTATAAAGTTTTTTCAATGTAAGATTCACCGTTCCCTCTCCGAGTCTGTTCGTACGGATCATCACATCTTTTCTTCCGTCGCGATTGAAGTCGACTTCGACTCGTTCATCGGTGGAAAGGTTGAATGGAATACCCATAATCGAGAATGCAAGATTGTCGCTGATACCGTCGATCGTAATCTTATATATTTTGTCTAAAACAGGAACCTGGATGGTATCGCCCTTTTTAAAATCCCGAATGATCTCTTCTTCATCAAACGTATATGTGCGCCCCGTTTCAGCGGGTTTTTCCTGTTCTTCTGTTTCAGTTTTTTCCGCTACCTGCAGTGTCTGTCCCTTTTGGCCCTTTTTTCCCGAAAGAAGGATATATAACACTGAAGAGATTACAAGGAGCGCAACGAGTATGGACAGGAGGTAACGTCTCGTATTCTTCGGTTTGGCGGTAAGCTGTTCAATCGGGGCAGGTTGTTCCTGGATTTTATAATCCCTGTATTTCAGCACCATCTCATCGGGATCAAGTCCGAGAAACTGGGAATAGTTTCTTAAAAAGCCAAGGAGATACGTCTCTCCTGGAAAAATATCGAAATTTTCATCTTCAATAGCAATGAGGTACTTCTTTGCTATCTTCGTTTCCCGTACCGCTTCTTCTATGGTTTTACCCGATTTAGCCCGCGCTTCTCTGAAGATTGGACCAAGCTGGTTCATTGATTCTTTCTCCGAATCTTTTCATACGCCGCCTACTCGCCGGTATCGGAAAACGGCACGAGTATGTTGCGTATTATTTGAGCGTCCGGAGGAATTTCAAAATCGAAGATATAGTCCGGCTGCTCCGTATTGGTGTGTATATTCTTGAATGTCAGGCTTACCGACACACCGTTCGGTGAAACACCGTTTGACTGCAGAATAAGCCCTTTCTCCGAAACCCAGATATCCATCGTCTTGAATCCTACTTTCGGACTCATCTGCACAAGTTTCATATGATAGGCCTGTGCACCGCTAAAAGACTGCAGCGAACTGCTGTCATAAAAAGAGAATGAGTACTCATCAAAGAGCCTGGCAAGTCCCGCTTCAGTGGTACCGGCAAGCAGGGCAGACTCGGTGTTCTCACTGAGCGATTGTTGAACAACGACCTTCAGAGAGGGGATATATATAGAGAGATAGTTGCCGTTGGAAACTATTTTCTGGCCTTTCGGCTCATTGAACTCGAGAAGTATCTTGTTCGCCTTTTTATAGGTAATTTTACCCGAGTAGAGAGCATTACCGTTTTTCCATAAAAAATCGGCGGTGTAGTCTTTGATATTTGTAAAGCTGTCGGACATGAGCTTTTTCACATCGTTGACCGACGTTATCTTTATCAATCCCTGTGGGGTCAATCCCTGGGGGTTCCCGATGTTTTCATCCTGCTGGGCATAAATGACGGTTACATTCACAACTACAGCAAAAAGAAAAACCAGCAACTTCAGCAAGACGGGATCTCCGTTTTCGATAAATTTCAACACAGGAACCGAATACAAAAACAGGTAATTGATTGATTGTAAATATATAATGGGGAATTCTTTTTATCAAGGAATTATTCGGAGGACCTGCACTGCCTGCGAAGAGCTTTATCAGGCTCTGTCTATATATACCTCTCTCGGCTTGCTGCCTCTGGGTGGACCGATAATACCCTTTTCCTCCATCAGCTCTATCAGGCGCGCTGCACGGTTATACCCGATCTTCAATCTTCTCTGCAGAAACGATGCTGACGCCCGCTTTGTTTTCAACACAATTTCAACCGCCTGATCGAACATCACATCCTCATAATCGAGGACCGGCCCATCCGTTCTGTCTGCGTTCAATATTTCTTCATTGTATTCTGGGCTGGCGCCGTCTTTCATCCTCTTCACAACCCGAAGCACCTCATCTTCTGAGATATACGCACCCTGAATTCTCTGGATATTCATGCTCCCGGCAGGAGCGAACAGCATATCACCCTTACCGAGAAGCTTCTCGGCTCCGATTGCATCGAGAATTGTACGGGAATCGGTTTTACTCGCTACCTGGAAAGCGATCCTGTACGGAAAGTTCGCCTTTATGAGACCGGTGATGACATCCACGCTCGGCCTCTGCGTGGCCATAATGAGGTGAATGCCCACAGCGCGTGACATTGCAGCGAGCCTGACGACGGCATCTTCGACCTCTTTCTGGGAAATCGCCATTAGATTCGCAAACTCATCGACAATGACGACAATATAGGGAAGTTTTTCAGAGGCTTTCTGATTGTATCCCTTGATATTTCTGACATAATGCTGATCGAAAAGAGCGTAGCGGTTTTCCATCTCGTAGAGCACCCATCTGAGCGCTTTTGCCGCGTCCCGCGGGTCGGTAACGACCTCTGTCAAAAGATGAGGTATCCCGTTGTAGATCTTGAGCTCGACCATTTTTGCATCCATCATGATGAACCGGACTTCTTCAGGAGTTTTGTTGAATAACAGACTCATAATGAGAGAGTTCACACATACACTCTTGCCGGACCCTGTTGCTCCGGCAATCAGGAGGTGAGGCATTGTGGTCAAATCGGAGATCACAACCGATCCCGAAAGATTTTTACCGAGAACGAGCGGGAGCTCTCCAGGCATGGAAGATTCTCCGATAACGTCGCCGAGCGTGACGATTTCTCTTTCATCATTGGGTATTTCAATACCCACTGCAGCTCTTCCCGGTATCGGCGCCTCTATTCGTACCCCGTTTGCCGACAGGCTCAGAGCAATGTTGTTGCTCAAATTAACGATTCTGCTGAGTTTTACTCCCGGCGCAGGCTGCAGCTCATACCGAGTAATAACCGGTCCCCTCGTAATGCCGGTAACCCTGGCTTCGATACCGAATTCCCGAAGCGTCCTCTCGAGCTCCTTCGCCTTTCTCGCTGTTTCTTTTTCCAGCTCCTTTCTATTGACAGTACTGGATTTTTTCAACAGTGTGCCGGCCGTTTTACGCAGGGCCGATGCATGTCCCGAATCCGGATGAGTCATCATTCCGTTATGGATTCGCTCTGATTCAACCGGCAGAGCACCGTCCCGTACGGCTTTTTCCCAGCCTGTTCTCCTGCGAGAACCTTCTTCAGCAGACGGACTGTACGGCATATACGCCCCTCCTGCCGCTAGCTGTTTGGACGTGCCCGCTTCACTCCCACTGTAAACAACTTTTTGTATCAACGGCGGTTTTACAAATGCATTATCTCCCCCCTTCCTGAAAATGAAAAAGTGAAATTTTTTCCGATCTTTCGAAGCCCTGTTTCTCCGTGGGGGTGCAGTCCGCTGTTTACCGTCAAAAGCGGTCTTTATATCGGGGATACCATCAGACCCTGAATTTTCACCCGCGGCTTCCTGTCGCTCGGGAAACTTTACTTTTTTCTTTTTCAGCAGCCGGTATATGCGAAGAAGGGGAAATCGAAAAAAAATGAAAAGGCCGGCCATAAGACTGACATAGAGAAGCATCTGAATTACGACTGAGGAAACATTTTGCAGAGTTTTTTGCACGATAAACCTGCCGAAAAGCCCCCCTCCCCTGTACAGAAACCGGGGATTCCCCGCAGCAAAAAGCATCATACAGAGCACAACGTTTACTGCACCTAAAAGTATATAAGCCGCTTTTACCGATTTTTTTATCCTTCTCAGAAGGATATATCCATCGTACATCAGTATCAATGCCAGAAGGAAGACTCCACGGCCGAGGAAATAGATGAAAAAAGCCGCTGTTTTTGCAAAAGGGGCGCCGAGAAAGTGGTGGTACTCGTTGCCTGCATTGGGTGAGAATAAAAGCGAATCCTCCGGATGGAAGCCTGCTGCTGCCATAAGAACGCCCAATCCGGCGATAATGAGAAAAACGCCGATGCCGTATGCGCCGCCTCCTCTCCTCTCATTGGGCCTCCCAGCACGTCCCATCTTATCCGCCGAACCTCCCTGTTTTTTGTATGATAAATGCCAGTATCGCTGCAGCGAAACAGTAATATGAAAAAATATACAGGGAGCCTCTCCGTAAAAATGTCAAAAGCAGCTTTAATGCGATAAAACCGGTTGCAAACGATACGGCAAATCCAAGAAACAGCAGTCCGAAACCTGTGAGTGATGCACCTGTCTGAAGATATTCCACCAGTGAAGCACCGAGTACCGACGGCACGGAGAGAAGGAACGAAAAAGCTCCAGAGAACTCTCTCGTCAGCCCGAGATACAGGCCGGCTGAAATTGTTGTGCCGGAGCGTGATATGCCCGGAAGCATCGCCAGAGCCTGTACAACGCCGATAATGGCGGCATGCCCGATGCGAACGGTCCGAATATCGAAATCACCTTTCCGAACAAACCTGGTACAGAGAAGTATTACGCCCGTCACCAAAAAAAATACCGGTACAATTTCAGGCCTGTAAAAAAATGAAGTCAGAAAATTTTTGAAAAGCAGGCCCAGCCCCCCGGTGATACCCGTTGCCAGTATCAGATAGACGAACAGACGTACGGTCCCCTTCTCTGAAATAGTCTTTTTCCGCTGTTTTTCCGAAAACGGCCATATGATCAGGTCATGAAGGATCTCACCTATGAGCCTGTAGTACACAACAACGACCGCCGCGGTTGTGCCGAGATGAAGAACAAGATCAAAAAAGACGGGAACCTCCTTCAATCGGAGAAAATACTGCATCAGCACCAGATGGCCGGAACTGCTGATCGGCAAAAACTCCGTAATACCCTGTAAAACGGCAAGCGCGGCAACCTGCAGAGCGTTCATGCTGTCTCCCGATTTTCGCAGTTTACTTTAGGTTTTATCTTCATTATCCGATTATAGTATAGTAAAGGCATTATGCCCGAGCCAATGAATATACCTTTTTCAATTGGAATCGTGATGATAAAGAAACTTTTCCAACCAGTGCTGCTTCTTTTGATTTTCTTCTGTATTAATATCGGCTTTTCTCAAGATATCACAAATAATTCAGACGCAAATAGTGAACTAACAACAAATATAGGGGTAAGCATCACATACCACAACAAGCGGATGTACTTTGTCAACCGCCCGATAATCGTGGAGTTCCAGATTGTGAACAGGGGATTCTCCCCCTTTCTCTTTATTACCTCCTATAATAAAATGTTCACCTTCGATTTTGAAATTCTGACGCCGACTCATCAGGAGGTTGCCCATTCCAGAGAGTATACCGTCAGAACAACTCAATTCGAGCCCATCCTCAACGATGAAATAACACTCAAGCATAACGAGACGTACGGAGTTCGTATAGATGTAAGCAGTTGGTTCGATCTCAGTGAACCTGGAGAATACCTTATAAAGGGTATATTCTACCCGCAGCTGAAGACCGGAGCAGATGACGATGTCAGAATCAATACGGAAAACGAGCTTTATCTCAACCTCAATCCTCCCTTCGAGGAGCAGGTTCAGAAGGCGATGGAGATAGAAGAAATAAAGAAAATGAAGGCCGAAAACCTGCCTCCGTACGATGTGGTCAAATTCCTTCTGCAGGCCCTTCAGGCTCATGATTATGACAAGTATTTTCTCTATATCAAATTCGATAAGTTCATCATGCAGTTCGGCCGTGCGAGAGAGAAATATATTGCCGCGCACGATATCGATAAACCCGCGGTAATAGAGGAATTCAAACAGTACCTCAAAGGTCTGAACAGGCTCGAAGAGGTGCCCTTTTCAGAGGTAATACCGGCGGATTTCGATATCGAAAAAACGGTCATCGAAAAAAGAAACGCGACGGTAACGG
Source organism: uncultured Spirochaetota bacterium (assembly GCA_964521865.1). Classification (GTDB taxonomy): domain Bacteria; phylum Spirochaetota; class B62-G9; order B62-G9; family DRHN01; genus CAYSRJ01. The sequence goes on from CAZFTJ010000010.1 coordinate 112,522, forward strand.
TGATCGAAACATTCAAGTATCTGCAACTTGTCGAGAAAAAACGCTACACCTACTACCTTCACCTCTATGGAGATAAATGGCTGCTCGAAAGTTATTCTGTGGTCAATATCGGCAGCTGATTGCCCGCAAGCGGTACGCCTGTAACAAACCGTTTACACTGTAAAACAAAGAATTTACTCGCATGCATAACCTTATTATACTATTTTATTCCACTGAATATTTCGCATGAAGCACGGAGGATGACGACACTTTTCATACGGAGGATGCATACATGAAAAAGACGCCCGGTAGCAGCGCTCTCAATACATTCTTTGAGCGAAGGACATTCATTCTTGAAAATGTTCGGAAGCCGGAACTGTACAGGGACATTTTTCCGTATACGGATGTATGCAGGACAACCTTCGACCACCGTATACTCCCTGTTAATCCTCCGGAGGCGATTTATATCAGCGACACCTCGTTCAGAGACGGTCAGCAGGCACGTCCCCCTTATACAACCGGACAGATCGTGAACCTGTTCCGTATGATGCATCAGCTCGGCGGTCCTGAGGGCATTATTCGGTACTCAGAATTCTTCCTCTATAGCGAAAAAGACAAAAAAGCGGTTGAAGATGTACTCTCGCTCGGATATGACTATCCTGAGGTAACGGGCTGGATCAGAGCTAATAAAAAAGATCTGCAGCTTGTTAAGGACATGGGCCTGAAAGAAACAGGTATGCTGACCTCATGCAGCGATTATCACATTTATTTGAAGCTGAATAAAAACAGAAAACAGGCACACGACGATTATCTTGCGATTGTGAATGAAGCGCTCGATGCAGGTATCAATATCAGATGCCATCTCGAGGACATTACACGTGCCGATATTTTCGGGTTTGTCGTGCCCTTTTCCCAGGAACTGATGCGACTGAGGGAAGAAAGCAAGCTGGATGTGAAACTCCGCCTGTGCGATACCCTTGGATACGGCGTCCCCTACCCCGGTGCATCCCTACCGCGGAGCGTTTCCAAGCTGGTGAGAGCAATGATTGATTATGCAGGTGTACCGAGCGAGTGCCTGGAATGGCACGGGCACAACGACCTTCACAAGGCTCTGATAAATGCAACGACCGCCTGGCTCTACGGCTGCACATATGCAAACGGCGCCCTTCTCGGATACGGCGAACGGACCGGTAATACACCGATCGAAGCGCTGATTATTGAATATATATCTCTTATCGGAAGGACGAACGGGGTGGACACCACAGTCATTACCGATATCGCAAATTACTACGAGAATGAGATCGGTGATAAAATACCGTCCAATTACCCGCTCGTCGGTTCGGATTTCAATGCAACAAGGGCCGGTATTCACGCCGACGGCCTTATAAAGAATCCTGAGATCTATAACATCTTCGATACCGAAAAGCTTTTAAAAAGGCCGCCTGAAATAATAATAAACGATAAGTCGGGTCTTGCCGGCATTGCACAGTGGGTCAATACCCATATGCGTCTGACCGGGGACAGCCGGATCGACAAGCACAATCCCGCCGTTTCCAGGATAAACGAATGGGTGCAGGAACAGTACGGCAGGGGAAGGGTAACCTCGATATCGAATGAAGAGATGGAACATATCGTACGAAACTGTATGCCTCATCTGTTCATCTCCGAATTTGATCGAATCAAGAAGAGGGCGAGAGAGATGGCTGAGGATATTATCAGGCATACCTCAGAGCTTGCAGAAGTGAGATCCATGGATGCACATCAAATCACACCGATATTCAAAAGACTCCTCAAGGAGCACCGCTTCATCCAGTGGGCCTATGTCACGAATCTCGACGCCCATATCATCATACCCTTTATCACACAGCCCGACCTGAAGGGGAAGTACAAGGTCGCGGGCTTTCCGGAGGATTTTTCCGACAGATCATGGTTCGTCAATCCCCTTGAAGACGGCAGGGTACATGTATCCGAGTTTTATATATCATATGTGACCGGGGTTCTGTGTCTCACCGTTTCAGCGCCTATATTCGATTTGAACGACAAGATTGCGGGAATCATAGGCTTTGACATTCAGTTCGAGGACCTGGTGCGGGCTGAAGACTTTATATGAGCGCCAGTTTTAACACACCCTTCAGAAAAGCCTTCCAATTTCCCGGCCGTCCGGTCAATCGAGGATCGCTCCAAACAGATCGTACTCTCCGGTATGGGTGACCCGTGCCCGTACCAAACTGCCCGGTTCAATCCGTCTATTCGAGCGCATTACAAAAAGTCCGTCGACTTCGGGAGCGAAGTGATAGCTTCTGCCGAGCGAAATATGCTCTTCTTCAATATTCTCCTCGATAAGAACACTAAAAGTTTTCCCCAGTTCTTCCGCGAGAATTTCTTTTGAAATGTCCTTTTGGAGCGCATATACGGCCTCCTTTCTCAATTCTGCGGTCCTTTCATCCACGGTCATTGCAATACCCGCCGCATCCGTGTGCTCCTGCGGTGAAAAAACGAACACCCCCACGTGGTTGAAGCGTATTTCCCGAATAAAATCGAGCAGCAGGGCAAAATCCTCCCGGCTTTCTCCGGGAAATCCGACGATAAAATTCGATCGCAACACAGCATGAGGGATATTTTGACGAGCCTGTGCAATAATATCACGGTAGGTTCCGAAATCCCCATCCCGGTGCATCAATTGCAGTATCTTTTTCGATACGTGCTGAAGAGAAATATCAAGGTAGGGTGCAACCCTGTCGTCGGTAAAAATATCGAGATTCCGAATCAGCTCCCTTCCGGGACGAAGGTACAGAAGACGGATGATGGGTATACCGGTTTCCGAGAGCAGGCTTTGCACAAGTGAAGGGAGGCTCTCCTTTTCAGGCAGATCGGAGCCGTATCGAAGTGTATCCTGTGAGGTCAGAATGAGCTCCTTCATGCCGCTTTTTTCAAGCTGCTTCGCCTCCTCGACTATAGCTGCAGTGTTCCTGCTTCTGAGCTTTCCCTTTATACGGGGTATCAGACAGAAGCTGCAATTCCTGCTGCAGCCCTCCGATATCTTTATATAGGCATACCCGGCAGGGGTGAGGAGCTCGGTCCTCCTTCCGTACTCATTGAAGTATTCTGGCAGCTCGATACTTGCGGGAAGAAATTTTCCAGGGCCCCGTCCTTCAACAGCGTCAATGATAGTTTCGAGATTTCCGTTGCCGATAACCGCATCGACCTCCGGCATCTCCTCCTCTATTTCTCTGTGATAGAGCTGTGAGAAACACCCTGAAACGATTAATTTTGCCTCCGGCTTTTTCTCTTCTGCGAGCTCGAATATCGTATCGATGGTTTCCTGTTTGGCCGCATCTATAAATGCACAGGTATTGATAATGACAAAGGCCGCTTCATCCGGTCTCCGAGTTCTTGTGTATCCCCTTCTCTTCAAAATACTGAGAATAATCTCGGAATCCACTGTGTTTTTATTACAACCGAGAGATTCTATGTAGACGGTTTTTTCTTTCATATCAGGATTGAGAGTTTATGAGCCTGTAATCCGGTAAAAAGTCGGTTGACGGTCGACCGATCTGCACTCCTATATTTTCAACCGCAGGGCAACGATATTGAGCTTGTCCGAGGCATCCTCCATTTTATTGGTGAGACTGTTCACGTGCAGTATAAGCTCTCGAAGCATGAGCTTTGCTGAAAACTTCTGGATCTTCAGTTTCTTGAATATTGATTCTATGGATTTCCAAACATACTTGTCCACTTCACCTTCAAGATGTTCTATTTCTCTTGTGTCGGTAAACACAACCGATGCATCCTGAAACAGATTGTGCACGGCGTCGACAAGTTTTTCTGCGCAGGCTGCGGTTAAATCCGACATAATGCGCAGGTTTTCCTTTATTTCATCCGGTATATCCGGCTGAATCAGTGTGAGAAAGTCCCCGCTCGTTTCAGCGGCATTTGCAACCTTATCGATAAAATCGAGCCCGATGAAAAGAACCTCCCTGATGGACGGCATGAACGCTCCCTCATACATTTCTTTGCTGACTTCCCGCCTCAGACCGTCCGCTTCACTCTCCTTTTTGTGCGTATTTTTTGTATACATACTCGTTTTTTCAACGTCACCTTCAAGATAACTGTTGAGCGCCTTGAGAAACTCCTTTACAGTATCAGAAACCGCATCCGCATGTTTCTTTATATTTTCTACAATGTGTCTTTCCTTCCGATGAATGATTATCCCCATATATTCCGCTCCTGTAAAAAGATAGTATATATTACGCGCCCTTTCTTAGGTAGTACTGTATAGTATTTGTGAAGGAAAATGAATTTTGGAGATGAATTTCGGGCTGGCCGGACTTGAACCGGCGACCCCATGTCCCCCAGACATGTACGCTAACCAACTGCGCTACAGCCCGATTTATTGTATAATACTGTAGACTGCGGCATTTGTCAAGCGGCAGAACATGTTGCAGCGTGTCGCCGTAGGTTTTGAAACAGCGTGATATCTGCGGGAGCCTTCTCCACCGCTTATCCGCACGTCTCATTATTCGTATGCTTTGTGTCTTAATAGTACCCGTCTTAGCGAATACCCAATGGATCCAGGCGTCTGAATTTCGTGCAGCAGGCCAAATCCAGCCTGTCGGAAAGTCTTCTCGTTGTCATACCGGAAAAGGCAAATACATCCTCCCACACTTCGCTGCTTTCCATGCACATATAGAGCCTGCCCTCATCGATATACTGTGTTAAAAAATTCTTCAGTGAAATATACATCTGTGTTCTGAGAGGTCTGAAATAACGCATCTTGTTATCTTCTCCACGGATGAACTCCCCTTCATATATGTATTCAGCCTTTTTTCGCAACATACAATACCGAATTTCAGGAACAAAGCGCAGCGCACCCATACTGATGTATACCACATCCCCGGGCCGGATTCTGCTGAAAAGTCGATCCACCACCCTTTTATACCCATCCTCCCAGCCTCGGTGCATGATTATCGGGTCGAAGTGAAATGCCAGCCGGTATCCCTTCTTTGCAATCCGTGCGGCAGCATCGATCCTGCGATCAATCTCCGGAGCATTGCGTTCCTCGGTCCGGGCGATATAATCGCTGTTCAGCGACCAGGCCACGATTGTATTGTCGTGTTTTTTGATTGTCAGGAGCCTGTCTATGTTTACGGTTTTTGTTTTTATCTCCAGAACCGCATTTTGCACTGATGATATGAACGGTACAAGCGTATCATACAGGTGGGATCGATCTTCAAAAAGAAGGCTGTCTGTAAACTCTCCTGTACCAAAACGAAACAATCCGTCCCCTTTTTGAAGCGTATCGTGCAGTTCTTCAAACAATCTATTCTTGTTGCTGAATAGTACGGGAGGGCGTACAGCATCGCCGAAATAGGAGTCTAAAATACAGTACGTACATCCGAGTGTACATCCCTGTGCAAAGTTTATTATGGTATACCCGCAGCAAATATGACCGGGCGTTCCAGGGCATGGTTTTATAAACCTCCCCCTATTTTCCTTTTCAGGCAGGTTGTGCACTCTCCTATTCCTTCATGTAGCGTAAAAAATGAAATTTCATGTAAGTTTTTCCATTAAAATATAGTAAATTTAGGAGTCGATGTTTAAAAAATTATCGATTGCAGCTCGGTCTCCTATGAAAAAAAGGAAAAGACCCATTGAACAGGAATGCTCTCTGCCTCCTGATGCCTCCGGATTCAACACCGACGTTCGGCATACGGGCCTGTACTGTACCGGAATCTGTGAACCCCTTTTCTCAAAACGAACTATTGTCACCGCTCTCACCATGTTGAAAGCTGTTGTACGTAAAAAGGGATATACGGTTTCGGGGAGCACGGTTTGTGTGTACGCATTCGATGAAGTGACGACCCTGAACGGCTGTGTCTGCATCAGCGGGCCTGCGGTCAGGGGAAAAAAACTCTACGACCTGTATCGCGAATTCAGGCCGGATTCCTCGTTTTACGGCACCTACAGCGCCATATTGAAAGTAGTACATACGGTCATGAATGCGGCCGATGCTGTACGGAGGTCTACGGGGTATTATCCGCCGCTTCTTCTAAATGCAATATATTATGACGAAGTATCCGGCGCTGTTACATTTGTGCCTTTTCAGGTTATCGACAGCATCAACAGGCATCACGGAACACAACTGCAGAGTATTCTCTATTCCTGCTGCCCCGCAACCGGAATTCCGAACGCTGCCGTCGAGGCATCCAAGTCATTATCCCCGAAAGATATATACGGGACAGAACAGGCATTTATGTGGGGCATGGCACGCATGATTTATCTGTTTTTCACCGCGCGGATCTCTGCACAAAACGGTGCGTCGGACATCTATCTACAAAACTTTATACGGGATATCCCCCGGCCCCTTGCAGATTCCGTCTGGAATATTTTACGGGGTAGACAAAGCGGCAGCCTCAAAAAGGCCGTTGACGAATCCATCGAATCGGCGCCTGCCGCAGGCGCGGCAAATCGTATTCCTCTTTTCAAGCGGGAAAAAACAACATTCATTCTGAATAAAACTGGGCATATACTGAAACATCGGTGGAAATTGATAGCGATTGTTCTGGTTTGTGCAGGTATCGGTTTTTATCTTGTTACCGACATGATTTCCGGGAGAAAAAGGCCCGACATTACTGCCGGGCTCAGTCCTCGAGAAGTTGTCGAGCTCTACTATAAGGCAACCGAAGATCTGAATCTTGATGTCATCGACAGCCTGTTCTATAAAAGAGCGGGAAAGAAAATAAAGGACGAATTAAGCACCCTCTACGTTATGCTGAGAATGGAACAGGCATTCGGCGAGAAACTGGTCAAACCGGGAGAAACCATCGATCGCTCAAAGGTACCGCAGGGATACAAGGTGTTCGGTATCAAAGACCTTAAAATTGAAAATAGAGGATCCCCCGATAATCCGGTGTTCTTTGCTACATATACAAGGGTCCTGAGCTCCGAAGGCGCGCTGTACGAAAGTAAAATTGAAGAGACTATCTATTTGCAAAAAATCAATGATCGCTGGTATATTACAAAAAGCGTACGTAAGATAATAAGAAGTACAGAACCATCGTAAAAGGCAGATACTATGAAACCGATAAAAAATATCGTTGTTGCTGCTGCTGCCCTTTTTACAGTACTTTTCATTTCTCTCTCGGCCTACGGTATGGGCGGCAGAGGAAAAGAGGTCGAGCTCACCTTCTGGCACAGCATGAGTATATATCAGGGAGATTCACTCGAGAAGCTGGTTGAGGAGTACAATCAAACCCATCCCAACATCAGGATCATACCGACTTTTCAGGGTCTGTACGATGAAATGAAGACAAAACTCGTGAATGCGTTGAAAACAGGGGGAACACCGGATATCGCGCAGGTGGCAATCGAATACCTCGATGTTTTCATTGTGGACGAGAAAATCGACCCCATTACAAACTATGTACCTGAGGAGGATAAAGGGGATATCCTCAGTCAGTTCTGGAATGCGGTAACGCGGAATCGTGAAATTTACGCGTACCCTTTCAACATGAGCGTACAGGTGCTGTACTACAACAAGGACGCATTTAAAAAGGCGGGACTCGATCCGGACAGGCCTCCGAAAACATGGAACGACGTTATATCGTACGGAAAACGGTTGACCGGAGATTTTAACGGTGATAAAACGGTCGATCAGTGGGGAGTACTCGTGTCTCTCGAAGGCGTATTCGGTTTTACGCCGCTTATTAGACAGGTAGGCGGTGAATTCCTGAACGAACAGGGAACGAAGGCGCTTTTCAACAGTGAAGAAGGTGTACGGGTTATGAAACTTGTGCAGGATATGGCATACAAGTACCGCATCATGCCCTCGAACTGGACACTTTTTGAAGGCACAAGCGCATTTCTCGACGGAAAAATTGCAATGGGTCCCATAACATGTGCAGGCATCAAGTTTGCCGAGGAAAATCTTCCATGGGAACTGGGCATTGCACCGCTCCCCTATATTGAAAACAAATCGGTGCTGCTCGGCGGGGCCGGACTTGTTGTTTTTGCCCATTCGTCCGTGCGTCGGAAAGCCGCTCTCGACTTTATTACCTGGCTTACAAACAGAGAGAACAGCATCAGGTGGCACGAACAGACCGGCTATCTGCCTTTGAGAAAGTCCGCAATCGACAGCATAGAGCTTCAGAGTTTTCACAAGCTCAATCCGAACTACAAGGTGCCGGTTGACCAGCTTCCCTATTCACGACCACCGGATTTTACGCCCTTTCTTCCGCAAATCGACCAGATAGTGCGGCACGCGATCGAAGATATCATGATCAACCGAAAAGATCCCCGCCCTGTGCTCGATGAAGCTGCAGAAAAGGTCAATGCATTGCTGAAATCTTCGGAGGAAAAATGAGGCCTGTATATTCGCTTGTTCTCCTGGTATTCGGCATAATGACCTTCAGCCGGGCTGCCGGCGTCGAACAGGCGGTATTGATCGAAAAAATCGGTATAGAGGGAAACAGAGTTACACGGGATGCGTATATCAGATCTTTTCTGACCTTTGAGGAGGGAAAAATATACAAACTGGATGATCTTCTCACTGAAATCAACAGGAGTAGAGAAGATCTCACGCGCACCGGTCTCTTTGAAAATGTTTTTTTCAACGACGAGGCTGTAGAAAAAAAATCTACCGATGACATGATGGTCGTCGATCTCTTGATACAGGTCAAGGAAAAAAACTATTTTTTGTTCGGTCCTGCAGGGTACCTTGGATTTGAAGATCACGATTTTTATGCGAAAACCGCCGCATACGCCGAATATACAAATGTGTTCGGAAATGCGTCTCAAATTTATATTTCGATTCCCGTGTATATGGATGCAGGGATTTCACTTCATCAGATCGGTCCTATCGGAAGACTGCAGTATCAGGTGGGGTACGCATACACAGACGATCGTTTTCTCGAAGCAGCAAGCCATACGGCAACCGCCGGTATAGGATACCAAAATGGGAGAAATCTCAAACCGGGTGCTTTTTTTCAGCTGCAGAGCGCAGACCTGGTCACATGGGCATTTTTCCCCTATATAGAAGCGGGCGGTAAAAAAAGGGATGAGAACAGGCAGCGGACCTGGTATAACGGGCGGATAAGCCCTTTTTTCGGCCTCAATTCGGACGGCTCGAGCTTTTACGGCATCATGAGTACCGCAGGAATCTTCCACGACATCTTTTTGAAAATAATATATACAGTAAACCTTGAAGTATCCGCGGGAAAAGGAGATTTTCCGGATCAGTACCTGTTTTATTCGAATGTGCGGGGGACGCAGTTTCAACGCTACAGCAGCACCTATCGCCTGGCCATGAGCAATGAGCTTCACATTCCCTGGCCTACAAACAATAGAATTACATTTGTTCCGTTTCTGGACATGAATTATCTGGCGAGCACCTTTCTCGTCGGCGGCGGCATCGGACTGCATCTCTTTACCAGATTTCAGGCTCCCCTTGTCGTCGATATTGCCTTTGGCAAAGGGTTTATGCTCTATTTCAACGGAAAATTATTCTGAGGACATGCTGCACCTTATTTAAGCTTTTTGTGCTCTGCGCACACAATAACAGCAATAAAGATTATTCATGAGAAAAAGAAAATTACCGTACACGAGCAGGAAGTCAGACATCAGAAAGGCATACCTCTATATAATACCCACGTACAGTATTTTAACAGTTTTCATAATACTCCCCATTTTTTTTGCCTTTTTCATAAGCTTCACAAAATGGAATCTGCTCGGCAGCATGCAGTATGTGGGAATCTCCAATTATCAAAAACTCTTTCATTCCGAGGAATTCTGGAAAGCGCTCGTTAATACCTTCTACTATACATTTATAACCGTTCCGTGTGCATTGATCATCTCGCTGATTCTCGCCATGCTGCTGAACACAAAAATCAAGGGCCTTGCTTTTTACAGAGCAGCGTATTTCATGCCTGTCATGACTTCGGTTGTCGCCAGCGCGTTTATATGGCAGTGGATATTTCAATCTCAGAACGGTATTCTGAATCATATTTTTGCTTTTTTCGGTATGAAGCCGCTCTCATGGCTCAATGAACCGAAGGGAATTTTCACCGTTATATTTGATTCGATCGGCGTCCGGATTCCGAAATGGCTGGGAGGCCCGAGCGTCACCCTTGTGGCAATCAGTATTATGAGTATATGGAAAAATACCGGATATTACATGATAATATTCCTTGCAGGACTGCAGAACATCCCGAAAACCTATTATGAAGCTGCTGAAATCGACGGCGCAGGGCCGGTTAAAAAGTTTTTCTCAATTACTCTGCCGATTCTCAGCCCCACTACATATTTTGTCCTGATTATGTCTGTTATTGTATCATTTCAGGTCTTTGAACAGGTTGCTGTTACCACGCAGGGAGGCCCGCTGAATGCATCTCTCGTGCTCGTGTACTTTATATATCAGAAGGCCTTCAAGTTTCTTGAGGTCGGGTATGCTTCGTCTGCTGCCTATATTCTGTTTGCAATTGTGCTCATTCTTACCTACTTTCAGGTTAAAATCATTGGCAGGAGAGTACATTATTTGGTACAATAGTACCTGCAGTTTCAGATGTGCATCTTTTTTTACATGTACATGATTTTTCAACGCACAGGGCGCCTGATCAAAACGTGCCCGATCAAATCTCTGTAAGAATGCAGTGCGGTCAAAACGCCAGGAACGGGTGATCAATCGGTGAAAAAAGTGAGGTACAAAAAAATTGTCAGGCTGAGCATCCTGCACACCGTTCTTATATGCGGCGCCATTCTCATGATATTCCCCTTTGTATGGGGGGTCGCAACATCGTTCAAGGAAATGCGTGAGGTTTTATCGAATCCCTTCAACCTTATACCGAAGCGTTTTACCCTGATAAACTACGCCAGTGTAGTTCGCTCCATACCTGTCACGCGATTCTTTATCAACAGTATAATCGTATCGCTGAGCATTACGATCAGCCAGCTTCTTACCTGCTCCCTTTCGGCCTATGCATTTGCCCGCCTGAAGTTTCCCATGAGAAATACGCTTTTTTACATACTTCTCGGCACCATGATGATACCGATGCAGGTAATCATGATCCCTGTGTACATTATCCTGAACTTTTTCAGGCTGATCGACACCTATGCGGCAATGATACTTCCCTTTGTATCAGGGGCGTTCGGGACATTCCTGCTTCGACAGTTCTTTATGACCGTACCGAAAGAGCTTGAGGAGGCGGCTTTTATCGACGGATGCGGCCACCTTCGGTTTCTGTTCAGGATCATGCTTCCGCTTTCCAGGCCGATTCTCGCCACACTTGCCATATTCACATTCATGTGGAGCTGGAACAACTACCTCTGGCCGCTCATTGTTACGAACAGGATAGAGATACGGACGCTCCAGTACGGGCTTGCCATGTTCAAGGAGGAGGGCGGCATAAACTGGGGTCAGCTCATGGCAGGCACCACAATGGCGACCGCACCGATCCTCATCATTTTTTTCATTGCTCAGAAACAATTTATCGAGGGAATCACCCTTACCGGACTCAAAGAATAGACATAAAGAGTTTACTTTTTTTCCCCTTTCATTTACTATCACAGTAAATCGAGCTCTGGAGTGCACAATGCCGATGATGGTAAGTGTTTCCGGTATCCGCGGTATTGTGGGAGAAGACCTCGTTCCACCTGCAATAGTAGCGTATACCAAAGCATTTGCGCAGGTCATACATGCGGAATATGAAAAAAAAGCAGGTAAAAAGGGTAAAAGACCCCCTGTTCTCATCGGTCGCGACACGAGGCCGAGTGGTGAATACATACATAAGCTCGCTGAAGGCACTCTGAATGCATTCGGTTTCGACACGGTCGATATCGGCATAGCGACGACGCCGACCATTCTTCTTGCTGCCAGGAAGCTGCACTGCATAGGCGGGGTTGCAATAACCGCAAGTCACAACCCTTCACAGTGGAACGCACTCAAGTTCTGCGATGCCCGCGGTCTTTTCCTTACGGACAGCAGCATTAAAAAAATCGAACAGTATATATCAGCGGGCCCGGATTCGCAGATCGGGTGGAGCGATTTCGCTCATGCCGGGCGCTCTCATGTGGAGAAAGGAGCTTCGGCACTTCATATTCGGGAAGTTTTGAATCACATCGACGTGAATTCGATACGGAAAAAGAAATTCAGGGTTGCAGTCGACCCTGTCGGCGGAACAGGATGCATGATAGACAGGGAGTTTCTCGAAGAGCTCGGGTGTACGGTAATCGGCGTATACGAGCATCCCGGGCCTGAATTCCCGCGAAAGCCCGAACCAATACCACAAAACCTGAACGCCATTGAAAAAGTTGTTCACACACAAAAGGTCGATATAGGTTTTGCCCAGGACCCCGACGGCGACCGGCTCTCCATCGTCTCCGATACCGGAAAAGCTCTCGGAGAGGAGTTTACGCTCGTTCTTGCGGGCGAGGCGTTTTTACGAAGGACAAAAACCGACATTGTATGCAATCTCTCGACATCAATGATGGTCGAAAGACTCGCCCGGCGGTACGGTGTACAGGTAATGCGGACTAAAATCGGGGAGATAAACGTCACCGATGAAATGCTCGAACGGGGCTCGGGATTTGGCGGTGAGGGCAACGGCGGGGTCATTGTGACCGAGATAAACACCTGCAGGGACAGCATTGTTGCCATGGGACTCGTGCTGGAGCTGCTTGCCCATGAAAACAGGCCTCTGTCCCGAATTGTCGCGGCAATGCCGAGTTTTTTCATGAAAAAGCACAGGGTCAGGGTAGCTGAAATGAGAAGAGACAGGTTATATGCCGAGATATATAACTGCACCAGAGGTATGTTTCCACGGCATTCGTACACCGGCCTTGATGGTATAAAATATTATAACAACTCGGAATGGCTTCATATAAGAGCTTCCAATACGGAGCCAATAGTACGGATAATTGCGGAATCTGAGACAGCTGCACGGACGGATGAGCTCATAGAAATCGGAAAAAGATGCCTTGCGATGAACAGAAAATGAATAATTCACACGGTTTCTTATCAAAAAAAGGATAGAGGAATACAATACCATGGGAAGCCTTTTCGGTGAAAATACGGATGCACCGCTCTCAATAAAATGCACACCCGAGAATCTGGATGAATTTGTCGGCCAGGACACAATTATCTCAAAAAACAGCGCCCTGTACACCCTGATCAGGGCCGACAAGCTTGTATCCTGCGTATTTTACGGCCCGCCTGGGACCGGAAAGACGGCTCTGGCCAGGATAATTGCCCGAACAACAGGAAGTGAAATCATCCGCATGAACGCAGTAACGGCTAAAGTGGACGATCTGAGACAGGCGCTCAGGGCTGCACAACAGAACAGGCTGCTCGGGAAAAAAACCCTGCTCTTCATCGATGAGATTCACCGGTTCAATAAGATGGTGCAGGACGGTCTGTTGCCGGCACTCGAAGAGGGAACCGTCACTCTCATCGGAACAACAACAAAAAATCCCTTTTTCTACCTTATTCCTCCGCTTCGATCCCGAATACTGCTCTTCGAATTCGAAAAGCTTTCTGAAGAAAATCTCATGCAAATTCTCAGAAATGCTGAAAAGAAAGCGAATTTTCACATGGATGAGGATGCAGGCAGGCATCTGGTCGCCTTTTCAAACGGTGATGCGAGGCGGCTCTTCAACATTCTGGATGCGGCAGTTGCCATGGCAGGTGGTGCCGTCCTCGGCAGGCCCCTTCTTGAAAAAATCATAAAAAAACAGCCCGTGCTGTATGATCGGGACGAAAATTACCATTACGATACGATCTCGGCGTTTATTAAGTCCGTACGGGGTTCCGATCCGGATGCAGCTTTATACTGGCTTGCCGTCATGCTCGAAGGAGGTGAAGACCCCCTTTTCATCGCCAGACGCCTTGTAATACTTGCAAGTGAGGACATCGGCCTTGCCGATCCCCTTTCACTCGTTCTCGCTGAATCCTGCTTTGAAAGTATTGAGAGGGTCGGTATGCCTGAAGGGCAGATCATTCTTTCCCACATCACCCTGTACCTCTCCCTCCAGCCGAAGAGCAATTCCAGCTACAAGGCCATACACAACGCGAGGGAGTATGTGAAAACCCACACGGGATTCGATGTACCCGGGCATCTTCGTTCGATGCCGCCGCCGGACGCGCATTACGAGTACCCCCATGACCATGCATACCACTTTGTCGATCAGCAGTATATGGAGCGTAAGATACAATTCTATGAACCGGGAGAGCTCGGCAACGAGAGAGAGTTGAAAAAAAGACTCGAGTTCTTGAGAAAATTCAGAAAAGAGGACGGAGAATGAGGGAAAAACACCAGATCAGAAAAAAGACACAGAAACTGCGGGATCGAATACCGCATCATGAAAAGAAATCTCTTGACAGCATTATTGCAGACCACCTTTTTGCCTGGGACATATATAATAACGCCGCCACCCTCTTCTGTTACGTGAATTTCAGAAGCGAAGTCAGCACGATGAGCATTATTGAACACGCCCTGCACGAAAAAAAGATCGTAGCGGTTCCCAAAATCAACTTGGAAAAGAGGGAGATGAAGGCGCTCGTTATCCACAATACCGGAGCAAGTCTCGAACCCGGGGAGTACGGAATTCTTGAACCGGATGAATCATGTCCTGAACTCGATTACACAAGACTCGATCTTGTTATTGCGCCCGGTTGCGCATTTACCAGCAGGGGAGAACGCCTGGGCTACGGCGGGGGCTATTATGACCGGTTTCTGGTAAAACAGCAGAGACTCAACCCATCCACCGTAGTGTGCGCACTCGTCTACGACAGGCTGATACTGGAAAAGTTACCTGTAAAGGATAATGACAGACCTGTCGATTATTTAATAACGGAGTCTGGCGTAAAATTCGCCGTCAAGGAACGGGCATGAGTGACGATTTCAGGGTAACGTTCTGGGGAGTTCGAGGCAGCCACCCGGTTCCGGGAAAGAATTCCCTCTATTTCGGGGGAAATACAACCTGTCTCGAGGTGTCGATTGACGGTACGACGATTATCATCGATGCGGGTACCGGTATTATCAATCTGGGAAATAAAATAGTTGGAGAATACTTCGGAGCAGGCGCAAAGGGCCCTCTTGAATTGACCCTTCTCTTCTCCCATCTCCACCATGACCATACGCAGGGTCTACCCTTCTTCGCGCCTCTGTATCTTGGCCAGTCGAAGCTGTATATGTTCGGGCCGAGAAACTTCAACAATGAATTGCAGGTGGTGCTTGAAAGGTCGATGATACCGCCCAATTTCCCAATCGACTTCTTTCACTCCAATTCGATAAAAAATATCACAACAATCAAGGAAAGCAACACCATTGTTCTCGATACGAACGACAGGACTCCAAAACTGCTCAATAAATATTTCGAGAAGGCTGAAGTAAAAGACTCGACCATAATCATCAAAGTGCTCAGTGACTACTCCCATCCGGCAAACGGCGTATTCGTGTACAGGATCGACCACGGCGGCAAATCCGTCGTCTTTGCAACCGATGTCGAGGGGTATCAGTTCGGAAATGCAAAGCTCATAAACTTTGCCAAAAAAACTACTCTTCTTGTTCATGACGCGCAGTATTCAAAAGAACAGTATACCGCTCTCCCGACCCCGAAACAGGGATTCGGTCACAGTATTCCGGAAATGGCTGTCGAGGTGGCCCGCCTTGCGGAGGCAAAGCATCTGGTTCTAACCCATCACGATCCAAACATCCCCGACGGCCAGCTCAAGAGATATCAGACCCGGTACAGGAGGAGATTTCAAAACCTCCTGTACGCACGTGAAGGGTTTACCCTCTCTCTATAAATACTCATGATCACACCTTTTTTCATGCATGTTCTCCCGTAACGACGAATATGTATCCATCCCGGGAAGGGTGCCGGTCAGTAGTCCATTACATCGGGAAGAAGTTGCGGATGTTTTTCGATATACTCGTTCAGGGCATCGATATTATTCTGACTGTATGCAATGTACTCCTCTTCCGTAATACCGAGTCTTTCAAAGAAGGCATCATTCGCCTTCTCGATGAAGTCACTCCTCTCATCGGGGAACAGGTGCTGTGCCTCCTGGAGCCATTTTTTATGCTCTTTTCTGTATTGAATGGTGATTTGCACAAAGAGCTCCGGAGTAAGGGTTTCGATCGGCCCGATATTTTCAGGTATGTTGTTCCCCGTTTTCGCTCCGGGCTCCCTTTTTCCGGCCCGGGCAGGCGTTTTTTCACGCTGCTTTTGTTTCACAACCGGCGCCCTGTGCTCTTTCTCTTCACGGCTTCTGCTGCATGCGGGAAGCAGTAGCAGCAAGAGGATGCCGGTTGCCAGGATGCCGTTCACGACTATTTGAGAAGTTGTTTTCATGGCCACAAGCGGTGCATCTCAAGGGGTACGTTATCTGTTTTTTACAAACATCTTTTCGGTTTTCTCAGGTGTCAACAGCTTTGTAATATAATACAACTTTTTTTCTGCTGCAACTCGAAATCTGATACTTTTGGTGTCTCTGTCGATATTTTCCAGCGTAAAGGGTACTCTGATCAGTTCGAAGGTCTGGACGTCGTTGATCAAAAGCGTACGGGAATCTGATTTCGCTCCCCGGGGTGCGTACCGGATCATGGGTTTTTGTTGCACACCCTTCTCTGCAGGCAGCAGTTGGACATGTATACTGCCGATATCCCCTGTACCGTTGTTTCTTATGCGCAGCTCCCCCTGCACGTTGCCGGATTGATACGCGATATCATTGAGCTGTACGTCGATCAGCAGCTCCGGCTCCCCTAGGTCTCTCTTCAAATCGTACACACTCGACAGAAAGGCCACCGCATAATCCCTGAAGGTATATCCTCCCTTCCTTCCCCATAGTGCGCGGGCAATATCATGAAAGAATATACCGGAGGCGCATCCATCCCGCATGATGCCGCTGTACCCCTCGCGGTTTCTCCTGAAGAGCTCATCGGGCGGGCTTAAATCCCCGTCAAGCAGGGTTGTATCAACGCAGTTGCCGACAACAATGTTTCCCTGCCCATACGTGAAGTACTTGTCCCACTGATCGAGCAGGCGTGCAAACTGATCCCGGTTTGCTTCATACAGCATCACCGCATCGATATATACTCCGGCGTCGAAAAACATGACAGGGTCCTGGCCGTGCTCCTTGCCATGATCCCAGCCGAGGGTATAGACCCAGACCGGCTTCGTTACGCCCGCTTCTTCAATTATACGTTTTACAATCAGCGCCACCTTGTGCGCCCGCCACCAGCGCCATTTTTCTATGACAACAGGGTCTTTTTCCACCTCGATCTTCCTCGCAAACCAGCGTATTTTTTCGGCAGCGCTGTACATTCCCCATTCGAGCGGTACCGGAATATTCGTTTCATCAACCGTGTCTTCGACAAGCTCATACCCGTCGGCCCTGCCCGTTCTAATGAAATCAAATCCGATATAGTGAATATCGGGATCATCTTGAAACGAACGAACCAATTTTACTATATCTTCGATCCTCCTTTCGCATCCAAGTGAGATATGCCGGGATCGGTACAGATAGTCCTGTTCACTGTTGTACCCTATTCCCGGCTCATACCTCTCGGTCACGCCGGTTTTCCCGGGCACATAGAAAGACATGATATATGCGCCGATTTTAACCGGAGTATCCCGTGCAGCCTCCTTCAACAGCCGAAGGTTCTCGACCGGACCTTCATCCCAGGCTGAATCGATTTTCCTGCTTGTCTTAAAGGTCGTTGTTTCACCTGCCAGTATCCACAGCATATCGGCTCGCATGAACCGTGCCCATTCAAGCACCGCTGCGTAATCCGTTCTTCTATCGGCAGGGTCGATAAACGATTTCTCGGCAACGCTCTTGTTCATTTCAAGATCGACTATGGAAAGTACTTTTCCGGGGGACGAAACTGCACGCCTCTTTAATACAAACGTAACGGGCGCATCGGTTTGGATCTTTCTGCCTGCGTAGAAGAAGTTGATTTCAAGCTCCCCTTCAACCTCATTCCACGCAGGAAGATACACCGCCTGCAGCGCTCCGCTCTTTTCGAGAAATGGAATTTTATCTATCATTCCGAAAGAACGGCACCGGGCTCCATTACGTGATACCTCCATATAAAAAAGATCAGGATCAAGTCCATCAAGGCCGTCGATGGTGACTCTGAGAATTTCGTAGTGATAGATCTCCTTTTTCGACAGCATGATCTTCGGTTCGGCTATGCGCAGGTATTCGAGGTTTCCTTCTTTGTCGACGCCGGTCACCTCGCCCAGTATACGGCTTTTGTCTGCATACAGCGGTGTAATCAACAGAAATAATAAGAGGCACAGGGAAACCGGAATTACAAGTCTTCTGAACAATGACACACACCCCTACTTCTTCGCGATTGAAATGACGACGATAACGCTGTTTACAATCGATATACACAGACCGGACAGAATCACAATCGACCATAGAGACCGGCTGCCGATTCCGAGCTCTGCGAGCAGAACTCCGGCAAAAAGTGCAACAACAACCGGTGAAAATATATACGATACCAGCTTCAGCCGTCGCATTTTCTATTGATTATTAAAACCCTGTATAGTACTTTTACCACAGATTATTACTATTTTCGGATGAAATATGAAACCTGTAAGAAAATTACTACAAGCGGTATTTTTTGTATACCTATTCCTCTTCACATTTCCCCTGTATGCTCAGATTTTCGATATCGAGAGTGAAATGAATACAGCGGTAACCGCGTATATTACAAAGAGATTCAACAGTTATGATACCACAAAAACCCTAACCTATACGATGCACATTCCCCCGTCTCAAAACGAGGGAATCAACACACAGATAATTTCCAATCTGAGAAAAACTTTTACACCCTATCCGACCCAGATCAACGAATTTACCGATGAGTACGGCAACAGCGGGCTTGAATTGACCTGGAACAAGGATATCCGTGTCGTTCAGCTTGACCTGCAGTTTTCAGCCCACCTCTATTCTAATTTCTACACGATAGAAAGCGATGCCCCCTATCCCGTATCGGTGGGTGATGCGCACAAAATATTTCTCACGTCGACCGAGCTTTCTCCTGCAAACAACTATCTGATCAATTATATCGGGCGTTCTCTCTCGTACGATTTGAACCGGCAGATCGATGTTGTGAAAAATATCTTTCTGTGGCTCGATACTACCATACACATGACGAAAACTACCCGGGCAGAGACTCAGTACGACGCACTCTCCGTGCTTCAATTCAGGGAGGGTACCGAACAGGGAATATGCAACCTTGCGGCAGCTCTCCTGAAAGGGCTTGGAATTCCGGTACGTGTGGCGTACGGTGTGTCTTTTCAAAAAGAAATGCAGTATACATTTAAAGGCGGAAATATCTTCTTCGATTACCCGAACGGAGAACATTTCTGGATCGAGGTGTTTTTTCCTGATCTGGGATGGGTTGCGTACGACCCTCAGGGAATGTACTTCGGCTCTACATCCCACGTCATCAAACTTTCAGCCGGCCCCGATTCCGACTACGCGCGGGATTCCTGGTCATCGGACAATGAAAACATCGATTTTTTCCAGGAATACATATACGATATCAAGCAGGACAATGTCAAGGTATCCAGTATTACCGAAAACGGTGATACTGTGAACAAGCTCGTGCTGAGCTCCACGGTCCGGGGGTTTACAAAATATATAAAAGAACCGAACCTGAACCTGGAAGGAATGAGTACGGCAAAAGAGCGTGAGGAGCTTCTTCCGGGCAGCTCCGGCATTGTGAAACAGAACAGTAATATTTCACAGCGGCTCGATATCGTTGCCACGCAAAACAGGGTCTTCGCTCAGAAAGTGAAACTGGAGTATCCGATTCGACTGGCCGACGTCAAACTTCCGCTTATAAAATTCGGTGACGAGGGAAAAATATGGCTCGAGGTATATACGGACAAGGACGGCGCTCCCGATACAGTACTTTTCAGATCCTACTATATCAGCTCTCCACGCATACGTTTCATGATGGTCGATGATCCATGGCTTTCTTTTCCCTTCGGAAAGAATACAGACACCAGGCTGGATAAAGGGAGCTACTGGTTCGCCCTGCGCTCCTCAGGCAGTTGTATTTTCAACTGGATTGCGAGCGCGGGAAATGTGGTCGGGGACAACGAAGATACCCGGTTCAAAGATGTGAAGCTGAAAAACCCGAAGTGGAACAACATTGTCAATATGGACATGAATTATCAGTTAATCGGCGCCAGGCTCGAGGAAAAAGAAAAGGAAGCACAATAAAACCCCTTCACAACTCTCCTCTATGGCACGCATCACTGAATGTCTCAAGTCGTTCATCGATAATCGCTTCTCTCAATCTCTTCACAAAATCAATCAGGTAAAAGATGTTGTGAATCGTCGCAAGCCTGTAGCCGAGTATTTCGCGGGTTTTAAAGAGATGCCGTAAATAGGCACGTGAAAAATGCGAACAGGTATAACAGGAACAACCCTCCTGGATAGGTCGTTCATCTTCTCTGTTGCTGCTATTTCGAAGGAGCAGTCTCCCTCCGGGGATAAAAACGGTTGCATTCCGGGCATTTCTCGTCGGGAGCACGGAATCGAACATGTCGATACCCCTGACGACCGCTTCTAAAATATTTTCCGGCGCTCCCACTCCCATGAGGTATCTCGGTTTTCCTTCCGGTAGAACCTGAACGGTATGCTGCAGTATCCGATACATGACTGAATGTTCTTCTCCGACTGAAAGACCCCCGATCGCATATCCGGGGAAATCAAGCGAGGAGAGCCGCCGTGCGCACTGCTCGCGGAGGTCTTCGAATATCGTGCCCTGTACAATGCCGAACAGGGTGTTTTCCACACCTGTTCTTTCCCAGACGTTTTTCGATATTTCGGCCCATTCGTTGGTGATTCCGGCCGCGTCTGCAGCCTCTTCATGAGTAACGTCGGGCGCAGTACAGACATCGAGAGGCATAATTATATCCGCCCCGATATCGTTTTCAATACGAATGATATCCGTCGGTGTGAGAAACTCTTTCGCGCCGTCAATATGGGAACGAAACGAAATACCTTCTCTGCTGATATTCCTGAGCGGCGACAGGCTGAAAATCTGGAATCCTCCTGAATCTGTAAGAAAGCACCGCTTCCATCCCGTAAATCGATGGATGCCGCCGAGCTTTTTAATCAGTTTTTCTCCGGGTCTGAGGTGGAGATGGTATGCATTGCTCAGGATGATCTGCGCTCCTGCTTCTTCAACTTCGTGCGGCGAAACGGTTTTTACCGCAGCATATGTGCCGACAGGCATAAAAACGGGTGTATTGATTTCAATGCCCCTGAGGATAAACCTGCCCGCCCTGGCTCCGCTCTTATCGCACTTCTCCACCGAAAAATCAATCATCATAGCACTCTTTATGTAAGTTCCGGCAAAGCATTTTAAAAACCCATGAGCTACATTGAAAAATGCCTGTTTACTCGCTATTGCCGCCCTCAAGCGGTATTTATCCTGATGCGAAGCGTTCGGATAGCAAGTGCTCCGCACCCGTTCCTCCATGCATCCGCCGTAGTGCGTGCAGGATGCTCATCACTCTTCTGCCATCCGGTTAAAAAAGCTCTGCACAATGGCAATGCCGATAACGCCAAGGAGAAAGAGAAGCAGAAAAACAACCGCCGCCTTATTATCGCCATTCGTTATCTTTTCAACACCGACACTGTACTTCCAGGTCCACCAGATATTGGCAACGGGAACAATGATCAGCCAGGCTGTCGGGATCTGGGCTCCGAGTGCAACCATCTCTCTTTTTGTCAGGACCGACCAGACAATGGAGTAGATTCCCAGAGTAACGATGGAAAGAATAATCGTGGCCGCGATACTTCTCTTTTTCATACACGAGCTCCTTTTTTAGTTTTGAATTCCAGCTGCTGAATCACGCCGTAGAAATCATACTTCTGATACATGTATACCCGGAGCAAGATTTTTTATTGTTTCATCCGAAGCAGGGATTTCAGATCGACACAGATCTACCGGATAGACTTACCGGTGGAGAAACATCGCATCGCCGTAACTGAAAAAACGGTATTTCTCCGATACCGCATGATTGTACACCTTTTCAATTCGTTGTTCCCCGGCAAACGCAGACACGAGCAGAATAAGTGTCGAATCGACCATATGAAAGTTCGTGAGCAGTGCACAGGTTATCCTGAACCTGTACCCGGGAAAAATAAACAGAGACGTCTCGCCCCTTCCCGCCGCAACGCATCCGTCTTCGTCTGCCGCAGTCTCAAGGGTTCGGACGCTTGTCGTGCCCACGCATACGATCCGCCTCTTTTCAGTGATACACCGGTTTATGCTGTGTGCGGATTTCTCGGTTATTTCGTACACCTCACCGTGCATGCGGTGTTTTCTGTAATCCTTCTCCCGAACAGGCTGAAATGTCCCCCACGCAACGTGCAGGGTAACGGGAACAAAGACCGTTCCCCGCTTCTCTAAATTATCGATAATTGCCTCGGTGAAATGCAGACCGGCAGTCGGTGATGCCACTGCCCCGTATTTTCTCGAAAAAACCGTCTGATATCTGACATCATCTAGAGAGGATTCAGGTTTCCTCTTTATATATTTCGGGAGGGGAATTTCACCTATTTTTCTGAGATCGTCATATTCCAGTTTCTCGGAAAAATGCACCCTGAACAATCCCTCTCCGAGCACCTCGGTCACAGTCATTGTGATATGAAGCGGAAGCTTTATTCGGATTCCCGCCTTCACACGTTTTGCGGGACGCAAAATCGCAATCCACTCCTGTGCCGTACAGGCTTCGATTTTTTTTGTAAGCAGGATTTCTATACGGGCGCCGGTATCCTCCTTGTCTCCGAACATTCTCGCGTGAATAACACGTGCATCATTGTACACAACACAGTCTTTCGATGATATATACCGCCCTATGTTCTGAAAAAGATCATCATGAATACGGTCATGAGTTATATCGTATACGAGAAGCCGGGACTCCTGACGCTGCGGTGCAGGATACTGGGCGATGAGCTCCTCCGGTATCCTGATCCGGAAATCCCTCATTGAATATCCCATATAAAACCTATCTTTGTTCCGCTGAAGTAATGTGCAATGATCGACTGATAGCTGTATCCATGCATTGCCATCTCGTATGCACCCCACTGACTCATCCCGACGCCGTGTCCGTATCCCCTCCCCTGAAACGTGAAGATGACATCCGCTCCCCGGCGCTGTGTCCGTATGCTTTCCAAAAGAAGGCTTTTGAACTGTGTCGGGTCGAGAGCTATCCGGAAACTGTTTCCGTCGATAATCTCCGATTCATTCCCGTTAAACATGAGGAGAAACTCACGCACTCTCCCGGATCCCGTCCTTGTACGTATCTTTACCGCCTGCAAATCACGGCCAAAAAGTCCCGGATCTAGATATTCCCGCAGAGCTTCCTTTATTTCTGTTCCTGTTCTTGTGAAACTCCAGAAAAACTTGTCGCTGTCCGCGCAGTACGGATCGGGGACACTCTTGAGATACGGTAGATCTTTCTGAAAAATATCACCGGAACGTTCGGTTCTTCCGCCGGAACAGGAATGAAAGAAGGCTTCGATAGGCTCTCCTTGATACAGCACCACTCTGCCGACCGTTTGCCGAACGGCCTGATCGATGCCGGGAGAATTTTCACCTAATTCGTACTTCTGATCCATCACAGTATCCTCGACATCGTACGGGCGGTTTTTGTTCTGTCGGATGCGCCTGTATACGAAGGTACGCGATACAACGGCCTGCGCCTTCAAAGCCTCGATCGGCCAGCTATCCGGAACTTCGGCAAACAGCACTCCCTTGATGTATTCCTCCAGGGGCACAACAGCTATGAGAAGGTTTTGTTCGATCACCAGATGCCCGTAGTACTGTTTTCCATTGACGGAGACCGCCTGGTCGCTTACCAGCGATACCGGCGTTTCGTACAGGTCGCCGTTAAGGGTTACTGAATCACCGTCACAGGACAATACGACATGTGAAGGAAGCGGTATCCTGCCGCCCCGGTTTACCAGTAAAAGGTTTTTTCCCCTGGTGTCGAGCGTCGATATATTTTTAGCAACCGCAACACGTACCCGAACGGTCTTTCTCGCAGCAGGTTCAACGGCCCCCTTCTCCGCCGGTATGTACGGCGCAGCACAGCCGAAAATGATGCTGAAAATGAAAAGAATCGAGATGCAGGGTAGTATGGAATTTTTTTGCATATGCATGTCTGAGGATTTCACTGAAGAATTCGGGGTGCTATCAGGGTTTTCGAAAGGGCCGGTCGATCCTTCGGCAACATCTACGGGATTCCGGAAAAAAGTTCATTGATATTTGCAGACAAACACGGTCATTCCAGATCCTGAAACAGCTCCCCCTCTTCTTTCCTCCTGTAATGGAATCCGAAATGCGTATATGCCAGTCTGGTTGCAACCCTCCCTCTCGGCGTCCGTTTCAGAAATCCGATCTGAATCAGGTAGGGTTCATACACATCCTCGATTGTCTGGCTGTCTTCACCGATGGAAACCGAAAGCGTGTCGAGTCCCACCGGACCGCCCTCGTACTTGGAAATAACCGTGTCAACGAGCTTTTTATCCATAGTGTCGAGGCCCAGTTCATCAACCCCGAGCATTTCGAGTCCGTGTCTGGCTGTTTTTTCATCGACGCGTCCGCTCCCCTCTACTTCGGCAACGTCCCGGAGCCTGCGCAGTATCCTGTTTGCAACTCTCGGCGTGCCTCTCGAGCGGTGTGAAATAATCCTTGCTCCGTCATCCGTGAGGGCAACTCCCATTATCCCGGCTGATCGTTTGACTATACTGTAGATATCCTCCGCCCTGTAAAAATCTACTCTCTGTATAATACCGAATCTGGCACGAAGCGGCGCGCTGAGAAGACCGGCACGGGTCGTCGCTCCGACCAGTGTAAAGGGCTTGAGCCGTATTTTGATCGATTTTGCACCCGGCCCCTGTCCGACAATAATATCAATTGAATAATCCTCGAGAGCAGGATACAGTATTTCTTCGAGTATGGGCTTGAGACGGTGTATTTCATCGATGAAGAGGACATCATGCGCATTGAGTGCGGTAAGTATGGCCGCAAGGTCTCCGGGCCTTTCAATTGCCGGAGCAGAGGTGGATTTGAGATCGACACCGAGCTCATTGGCGATGATATTTGCAAGTGTCGTCTTTCCGAGGCCGGGCGGTCCGTAGAGGAGCACATGATCGAGGTTCTCACCCCTCTGAATGGCTGCCTTTATATATATACCGATCTGTTTCTTGAGGTCTTTCTGCCCGATGAAATCCGGGAGCATTCGCGGACGAAGGGAGATTTCTTCCCGATCGACAGGTGTTCTATTCGGTGTAGTAATTCGTTCGTCCAGATCCATTAAAGATTCCCTGTACTCATTGCATATCGTCTATCCCGCTGAAAACGGCGAATGCATCCCGGATTTCCACTGCAGTTTCTGTATTCAACCGCAGCTCGCCAACCCGCCCGCATGCAGGCTGATGGTTTTATTCACGGTACCGCCGGCCGTCTTCCCGGCGGTGGGCATCCTATCCTGAAAGGAATCTGAGCGAGGCCTCTACGATGTCGGCGGTACCCATTTCCCCTTTCCTTGCAGAAATAACGTGCTCGAGGGCGTCGTTTGCTTCTGCACGGCTGAATCCCAGCGATTCGAGAGCCGCAACCGCTTCCGCATAATCCGCCGGCGTATCCGCCGCCTGTTCAGCAAAAGATTCCCTCAATTTTTCACGCAGCTCGAAAATAATCTGCCGTGCCCTCTTTTGGCCGATTCCCGAAAGGGTACATAAAAATTTATCGTCCCCCGCGACAACTGCCTTCACAATGTGGGCCGTTGTTCTCATCCCGATGATTTTCAGCGCCTGTTTCGGGCCGATTCCACTCACGGTTATAAGCATGTCGAACAGTCTGTGCTCGTCCCTGCTCAAAAACCCGTACAGACTGAGCACATCCTCCCGGTGAATGAGCCGTGTATACAGTTTGATCGCATGCTCACCGCTTTTAAGAATTTCTTTCAGCTTTGCCAGGGTACCCTCAGAGCAGGACACACAATAACCCACACCTCCAATATCGACTATACATGAATCTTCATTAACCTCGGCAAGTGTGCCGTCCAGATACCCGATCACGTTCGTTCATTCCGGTTTATATTCAGTTGTTCAAAAGCTCACGAGCAGGAGCTCGAATTGTCTTTAGAGTACTGAAAAGGCTAAAAAAGGGCAATCATTATTTTTACGGATGCTCCGTAAAACTACACGTTGTCCGGGACCGCCGTAAAAAGAGATGCCCATAATTCGGATGCAAAGCGGCGGCGTAACAGACGGCAATATCGGCGAGCGCGAAATGTCTGGAAAGAACGGAGGCCGCTATAAAAAGAGATTTTTATAACAGATGGCAACAGCAAGCGCATCGGAAGCATGATGAGGCTTCGGAGGACTATCGAGGTTGAGAATATTCTGTATCATGAGGCCGACCTGTTCCTTCTTTGCCAGGCCCACCCCCACTATCGCCGATTTTACCTTGAGCGGTGTGAACTTTTCGACTTTTAAATTGAAATTGGCTGCTGCGAGCGTAATGACGCCGATCGCCTCGCTTACGTCGACGAGAGCTTTGAGATTTTTACTGTGAAAGAGGCTTTCAATTGCGACAACATCGGGATTATGACGCCCAATGACTTCTAATATGTGCTCATAAATATACTGCAGTCGTTTCGAATGTTTTTGCCCGGGAATCGTCGAGATAACCCCGTAATCGAGGAGGCCCGCCCCCTCTCTCCCCTCGATTTTAATAATTCCATACCCCGTCGAAGCTATGCCGGGGTCGACGCCCATAATAATCAATAAACACCCTTCCAGGTTTTTGAATTATCGGGACACTCTGCGTCCGGATTACTGTGCGATTTTCTGCATTACATCATCAGGAATGTCGAAATTGGCGGCAACATTCTGCACATCATCCACATCATCGAGTTTTTCCATAAGATATAGAATTTTCCCTGCAGTCTTTTCATCGAGTTTTACCGTTGTTTTCGGTACTCGTATGATATCACTCATCACGAGCCCGATACCCTTCCGGCCGAAGGAATCTCGAACCGCTTCAAAGTCCTCGGGCTGAGCGGTAACCTCCCAGAAATCCCCATCCTGTCTCACATCTTCAGCACCGGCTTCGAGCGCAATTTCCATCACGGTATTCTCATCAGCACTTTCCGTGGATATGGTCATAACGCCCTTTTTTTCAAAAATCCACGCAACACAACCGTTTTCACCGAGGTTTCCGCCGCTTTTAGTGAGGATATTTCGTATTTCAGCGGTTGTTCTGTTGCGGTTATCAGTCAATGTATCAATCATTATGGCCACACCCTTCGGACCGTATCCTTCATAGGTGATTTCCTCAAACGATACTCCCTCGAGCTCTCCCGTTCCTTTTTTGATCGCCTTTTCAATATTATCTTTCGGCATATTGGCTTCTTTCGCCTTTGCAATAACCGTTCTCAAACGGGGGTTTGCATCCGGATCTCCGCCGCCCTGCCGCGCTGCAACGGTTATTTCCCTGATGATCTTTGTAAAAAGTTTGCCTCTCTTAGCATCTACCGCACCCTTTTTATGCTTGATTGAATGCCATTTACTATGACCTGACATAGACCCTCCACAAGCCCCTATAAATTTTTCACCAATAAAAATAACATCTAATTTGAGAAGTTGCAAGATTTTGATATTTTTGACCGGTATATCTTCCTGAGCTCGATAAAAAAAGAAGCCGCTTCTTCTCTGCGGTAATCTCTGAAGGTCCATTCCCACGGCATGTATCTTTTACTCCGATACCGGAGCGTCACCTCGGCATATATCCCCTTTTTCAAATAAATCCGATGCTGATTGTTCTTTGTCGTTGCGAGCACCACCTTCCCCTCATTGAGATACCCCGGATCGATGTTCAGAGACCGGCTTCCGTTCGGATGTCGGTATTGCAGCTCAATGCCGTTGCTCAACAATTTCATGTCTACGATTTCTTCCATCTCGATCAGACGATCAAAGGCGAGCCATCTCCTCATCAGTTCAGACCCCATCTCCCGGCTGTAATAATCCGTTTCGGTAAATGGAAACAGCGAGGATGTCAGTATTATTTTTCCGAAAATTTCTTCGAGCCGGCTAAAAATACCAGCTTCATCCATTCCCTTACTGTACAGGATTCCGGAAAAAAGAACCGCCTTAGGCGGTACGTGCACCTGTCCCATGACATCCCTCCCCGGTTATGTTCATGAAATCATCTATTTGACAGTTCCCATAGAGGGTCCGGCAGCGCATCAGAATCTTATTCGGTCGTGCAGTGTCCGAATAGTGCCGCGTGTACATAAGTTTACCGGCGGTATTACGCTATCGGGAGAGGGGAAAAACCTGTATGGGATTATACAGAGGTCCCTGAGGCGTCAGTGTAGACCGGTACAGCACGACTTCACTCACAGTAAAAGTTCCAAAGCTTCCGTCAGTCGCCGAATCAAGGGCTTCGATCAAACCGCCGGTATTCCTCCCCTTCACTCTGCCTATCGTTATATGGGGAGTATATTTTTTTTCCGCCTCATAATCGACACGGGCACCCTCTTCAATGAATCCCCGGCACAAAGAATCGTGCATACGCTTCAATTCACCAGTATCGTTTTTTACTCCAACCCACAGCACCCTCGGTGCGGTGATACGTGGAAAGGCCCAAACCCCTTCGACGGAAATTGAAAACGGACGGATATTTTCAACGGCGCTGTGAATCACATGTTCTATCACCTGCAGCTCATCTTCGATGAGGTCGCCCAGGAAGTACATGGTAATATGCATCTTCTCAGGATGTACCCATCTAACATCTTTCGATTCGACCTTGAGCGCATCGACCATCCGGATAATTCTTTGCCGAACCTCACCGCTCGTATCAACCGCAATAAAGGCTCTCATCCCTCCTTCCACCTCCCGATGTGCCTGTTTAACATAAAAAGAGCCTTGTTCACACTCATCATACGAATCGTTTCTCGATCGCCCCTGAAGTGAAATTCCTCCACACGGGTTTTTTCATCTTTTGATGCAAGCCCTATGAACACGGTGCCGACGGGTTTTTGTTCTGTGCCACCGCCGGGTCCTGCTATCCCGGTTGTTGAAAGCGAAAGATCCGAACCGAGACATTCAGCCGCGCCTTCGGCCATCCGGGCGGCTGTCTGCCTGCTCACAGCTCCGTACTCCGAGAGTATGGCGGGAGATACCGCAAGCAGGCGAGCCTTGAGTTCATTGCTGTAGGCGATGACTCCCCCCCTGTAGTATTCAGAGCTTCCCGGTATGTCGGTAATCGTCCCGGACAGCAGTCCCCCGGTACACGACTCTGCAACGGCCAGAGTACGGTTGTGCCGTTTCAACAGCTCTCCGACCACATGGCCGAGCCCATCCTCTCCTCTGTTTATATAGTAGGATTGAAGGCTCCTGATCAGTGCCTGAACCGCCGGCTCGAGATTCCCCTGTGATGTTTCAATTCGAACTTTGATAATACCGTAGCTCGCCCTCGTCCCGTACTGAATGCCCGTGAATTCCCGAAGAATATCGTCAATCCTCCTGTCGAGCGTATACTCGGATATGTCGGAAAAACGAACTATTTCATACGCGTAGTCCGGATCCAGCAGACCTTCTTTTTCAATTATGACGATGACGCGGGAATCGAACATAGCCTTCATCTCCCGGGGAACACCGGGCAGGGAGAATATGTATTTCTCTTTATCACGGATGTAAAAACCGTAGGCGAGCCCGACCGTATTTTCAAGAAGTATACCCCCGGCAGGGAAAGATGCCTGCATCTTATCCCGATCGATAAAATCCCGCGACCTTTTTTTATAAAACTTTTCGAGAGCGCGTACTTTTTCTTCGTCAAACAGAAGCTCTTTTTTCAGCGCGCCTGCAACGATGCGGCGGGTCATATCGTCCTTTGTACCGCCCAGACCGCCGGTAAAAATGAAAATTCCGTCATGTTGAAGAAGATTTTCAATACTTTGAATTGCACCTTCGAAATCGTCCGGACAGGCAAGGATCGATCGGACGAAAAGCCCCCTTCTGCTCAGCTCTCGGGAAATATACGCGGCGTTTGTGTTTGCGATTTCACCTTTCGTCAGCTCACTTCCGATATTCACAATATACACGTTATACATATTCTTATCGCGCCCCGTCTTTCAGCACCATGTCCAGCTGTTCCCATGTCTCCATTTTTTTTGGAAAAATCGAAAGAAATACATGCTCGACAACGGTTTGAACATTGATACGGGTATCGGACTCCATGGTTACTTTCGAAGCGTTTTTTAACAGAGCCGTGTTTGCCCATTGAATAAATCCGAGCGCCCCGCTCAAAACGGGTATACTTGAAGCTGTTTTGCACTTTTGACAGAGCGGGAAACCGTAGCGAATGTCCGAATAGATGCTCTCGGGTTCGGTTTTTTTTTCACAAACAACACAGGTTCCCGGATCCGGAGTATACCCGAGTATAGAAATCATCCTTATACAGTACATCATAAAGACAAAAACAGCTTTTTCAGGCTTGATACCGTTTAGAACGCGTAACGATTTTTCCAGGAGCTCAAACAGCGCTCTGTCTCTCTCTGCGGTTTCAACAAACCGGATTATTGGTTCGATCATTGCGCTGGCACAGTAGTATTTACCCAGTTCGCTCCGTATCCGATCATTGTGCACCTGAACATCAACTTCCCGTATTGCAAAGGGAGACTCCTGATTCTTCCTGTATAGCATGAATGTATTGATTGTAAACGGCTCGAGGCTGCTTCCGAATCTGCTCTTTGTCTTGCATGCGCCAAAAGCCGTTGCATCAATCCTGCCGTACGCATCCGTGAATATTCTGACAATCTTATGGCCGTCACCGAATTTTACGGAGTTCAGCACAATTCCGGTGCTTCTTGCGAACCGTTCTCTCAATACGGTATCCTGCACGATAAAAAATAATATTATTTTTAAAAAGTATTATTTTTTGCACTAATTGTATAATTTATTTTAATATCTATACATTATATATGTATGTGATATGATTTACCGGCAGGAAGCCTGAAAATTACACTGTATTACCCACATGCTGTCCGGCAGGTGCTATTTTTTTTCACTCTTTTCTTCCTCGATATTATGCGCAATTGAAACCTGTACCTTTTTTATCCTGTGCCCTTCTATTTTTACCACCTTGAAACCGGTGTTTTCATAGGAAATCTTTTCATTGACATCAGGAATTTTTCCAAGAAGATCAAACACGAATCCGCCGAGAGTATCGCTTCCGGTCAGAGGAAGTTCTATACCGAGCGCCTCATTTATCTCATTCAAAGGTATACGTGCATCACAGATGAATACATGAGGGGAAATTTCGCGTATCTCCTCCTCCTCATTATCATACTCATCCTGTATTTCGCCGACAATTTCTTCAAGAATGTCTTCAAGGCAGACAATTCCTGCCGTACCTCCATATTCATCGACAACAACCACAATATGCTCCCGTTTTTGCTGCAGCTCTTTCAGAAGCTCATCGATCATCTTTCCTTCAGGGACAAAACGCACCGACCTCAGAAGTTTCTGTATATCTTTCAGCTCCTCCCCCCTTGCAAGAAACGGCAGCAGGTCTTTCACATGGAGAAACCCGAGAACATTATCGATAGTATCCTGATATACGGGAAAACGTGAATGGCCGCTCTTTATAACGATCTTCAATATATCTGCAAATGCATCGTTGGTCGAAATCGCAACAACATCCGTCCTTGGAACCATTATTGCCCGAACCGCAGTCTCACCGAGACCGAAAACGCCGCGTATCATCTCTCGTTCGTCCTGCTCGATCTCATGATTTTCATCCTCTATCATTTCTACGATTCTATGGTTTTTTTTCTTTTTGAAGAAATGTATACTCATGTAACTGAATCGACCCCCTTCAGTATTTCCTGTGTACAGCGAGTCATTTCTCTCTGAGCATCATCCAGACTATGGGTATATCCCAGCAGATGGAGCAGACCATGGACGAACAGTACCATTACCTCTTTCTGCAACGAATGCTGCATTTCCTCCGCCTGTCTCCCTGCCGTATCGACCGATATGACAATATCGCCGAGCACTGCGTCTCCCGGCTGTGCACATTCACCCTCCCGCATGGAAAACGAAAGCACATCGGTCGGACCATGTCTGTGCAGATATCTCTCATTCAGTTCTGTTATGAAATCATCATCGCAGAATACAAGAGAGATGTCGCCTTTTACCCTGCCGGTTATTGTAAATGCGCGATCCGCAAGCTCTTCAAGGATTTCTCTTTTGATCGGAGACTTCCACTTTTCTTCCCGTATGAAAAGCCTGAAGGTATGTATCGTTTACCCCGTGTGTAAATGAACGTTATATGGACGCTTCGCGTCTTAATAATTCCGCCGGTGAACGCACCCGATTAATCCGGTTGAGCGGACCCGCACGCATATTGCGGAGAACATGCCGCTTGACACCCGACATCAGCTGGAAACGTCGTAAACCCGGATACGTTACTGCTGTTTCTGCCCGATTTCAGACCTCTCAATGTCCTTGTCGTCGGGGTACTCGATCCTGCTGTGATATACCCCCGTGAGATACCGTCTGAATGATATGGATATTTTCATGAGGCCCCTCAGCGTCAGCGTGCTTTCATTGAGCTGGCCTTCTCTGAATTTACTCTCAATTATATCGTTAACGATCTCGTCGATTCTTTTTGCAGACGGATTCTTCAGCGTCCGTGACGCCGCCTCAACCGTATCGGCGAGCATAACAATAGCGGCCTCCCTGTTCTGGGGCTTCGGGCCCTGATAGTGGTAATCCTTCTTGTCTATTTCGCTTCCGTCCCTGCTGCCTTTCAGTGCCTGATGGTAGAAGTACTTCATCAAGGAGGTGCCGTGATGCTGGGCAATAATGTCTATCACCTCTTTCGGAAGCTTTATCTCCCGGGCCATATCCGTGCCGATTTTAATATGTGCCTTGAGGATGGAGTTGGAAAGCGAGGGCTTGATGAAGCTGTGTTTGCTTATTCCCTGGTTATTTTCAATGTAATATTCGGCATTCGGAATTTTGCCTATGTCGTGATAAAGAGCAGCTACCCGTACAAGCAGTGCATTCGCCTTGATATTTTTTGCTGCATTTTCCGCCATATTGGCCACATTGATGCTGTGATGATAGGTACCCGGGGCTTCGATTTGCATCTTTTTTAATATCGGCGCATTCAGGTCCGACAGCTCGAGCAGCCTGAAGTTTGTCGGTAGATTCAGAAGAATTTCAAAAAACGGCGTTGTACCGAGCGCCATGACGACGGATACAATCCCGTTTCCCGCGCCCCATATGAGCAGAGATACAAACCCTCTTGTCGGAAGGCCCCGCAGCAGGCCAACGGCAAAGAGTATCAATTCGTTCGTTGCTATGACAATCAAGCTCGAACCCAACAGGTCGCTTCTCCTCTCGGCGCTTTTCACCGCATAAAGCGCGATAAGCCCCGATCCAAGAGAAAAAAGAAATGTATAAGGGTCATTCCCGGAAATAAGAAGAAAGAGTATGGGAAGAATCATTGCAAGGGTAAACGAGAATTTTCTCTTGTACAGCACCTCCGCAGTCATTGTAATACCGCTCGTCGGTATGAGAACTCCGAGTATGAGATTGTCGGGACGATTTTTAATCAGGGTAACCAGGTAGGCATAGAATACTGCAACAAATACGAATCCGGAAAATATCAAAAACCGGCGTACATCTTCTCCTCCCCCCTCTTCCATAAAAACAAGAAGGGAAATGTAGAGAAGCACGAGGAGCAGAACTCCGATGCCGGTAACCGCCCGCAGATTCAAATGACTGGTATAGAGGCTAATGGCATTCAATTTTGGCAGATTCTCTTCATTTATTTCCTCGCCCGTTCGTATAACGATTGCTCCCTTTTTTATCGTGTTGTATACCGGTTCAACCTTCTTCAGCTCTTCGTTCATAAACCTGTTGCTTTCATCCGCATTGAAATAAAGATTGGGTTCTATATAAACAAGCGTTATTTTATTCAGGAGCTGCACATCACTTCTATTGAGGTCCGCATATGTATTTCTCAAATAGTCGGTAACTGCATCCGAAAGCTCATCGGCGGCTATGACCTGGTCTATTCCTGTTTTTTCCTCTGTGATCTCTGCCTTCCAGATCTTTTTCAGAATAATCCCGGTGGATTGGTACCGGGCGAGCTCATCCCTTGAAAAGGTGGAAAGACCCTTCTGGGCGATATAGGTAATGACGGATACGAGTTTTTCCCTGTATCCTTTTTCACTGTACTGTGAAACAAATCGTTTGAACTCCTTGAAATCGAGAGGCAGGGCGGTCTGCTTGTACAATTCCTCTAAATTTATCGATTCAGTCTCAGTCTGCCGATCAAGCAAACTGAAGAGCTGATTGAGGTTTTCAATCCCGGTTTCATCCTTCGAAACCTGCAAATCGAATATGGGAGGAACCCTCATCTTTGCTTCATGTATCCGCTTTTCAGTCTCCCTGGCGTTGATATAGGTAATATCTTTCGTGCTGACGATATTTTCCTGGGCTATGTCGCCGAGCTTATAGGTGTAATGAACGCCGAAGTACGGTTTTGCAATAAACCAGAGGAGTCCCGCAAACAGCGCCACCAGTATGCTGAAAGAAAGCAGCTTGAAGGAGGCCCTGTCCGCCTTTATCGCAGGCAATCCGAGCCACTTCACTTTTATCATGTTAATTCACTGTCCTCATATTTTTCAAAGGCTCTGACAATACGTTCCACGAGGGGGTGGCGGACCACATCTTCAGGTCCCAGTTGAATAATCGAGACCCCCTTTATGCCGTTCAAGACTTTGAGCGCAATATTAAGGCCCGGCGGCCTGTTTTTGGGCAGATCGCTCTGTGTAATATCGCCTGTTACCACGGTCTTTGAGTTGAAACCGATTCGCGTCAGAAACATGAGCATCTGTCCCTTGGTCGTGTTCTGCGCCTCATCAAGTATTATAAATGCATCGTGCAGCGTACGTCCGCGCATATACGCGAGCGGCGCAACTTCAATCGCGCCCTTTTCAACGTACTTCTGAAACAGAGCATACGGAATCATGTCGTAGATTGCATCGTAGAGAGGTCGCAGATACGGGTTGACTTTCTGCTCGAGGTCTCCGGGAAGAAACCCCAGACTTTCTCCCGCTTCAACAACCGGTCGAGTGAGAATTATTCTTGAGATGTTTTCTGCAATGAGATTATGAATGGCAAAGGCCATCGCCAGGTATGTTTTTCCCGTGCCTGCAGGCCCGATGGCAAATGTTATATCGCTTTCCCTGATCGCATCGAAATACTCGGCCTGACCGGCGGACTTCGGAGAAATAATTTTGCCGCCGCGGCCTACGGCGATCTGTTTTTTATTGAGCTCTCCTATGTCGAATCCTATATCCCTCTTTACCTTATTGATTATGAAGGAGACATCTTTCTCGGCGATTGTATTCTTCTGATGATACAGAGAAATTATGTTTTCCAGTATTCGCTTGCCGGCTTCGATATTTTTCAGGTTCCCCCTGAGCGTAAGACAGGTATCTCTCCCCCCTATATACAGGCCTGTTCCATGCTCAATATCATGTATAATCCTGTCCCTGTTCGAATAGAGAAGCTCCTGTACATCCCTGTCCGGGATTACGACCGTTTCTTCAGATATTAACAGCGACTCTGAATCTTCCATAATGAGCAATCTCGGGAAACCGGCCCCTGCCGGCCTCGAATTACTGTAAAAACCTCCTCTGTACTGTTCGGATGTATACGACACAAGCGGTAAATAACTAAACTCTTTACAATATACTACACGAAAAATAAAAAAGTAACAGAAATTTTATCGACAGAGCTACAACAAACGGATACCCAGCTCTGCGAGCTGCTCCGGCGACACGGAATCCGGTGCTCCGGAAAGCGGAGAAACCCCGCTCGTCGTCTTGGGAAATGCGATAACCGAGCGTATCGACTCCTCCCCCTGCAGCACCATGACGATTCTATCGAGACCGAAGGCAATTCCGCCGTGCGGCGGCGCACCGTAGGCCAGCGCCTCGATAAGAAAACCGAACTTCTTTTGAACCTCCTGTTTTTGAAGGCCGAGTATGGAAAAGACGGTTTCCTGAACAGCAGCGGTATGGATCCTGATGCTTCCTCCGCCAAGCTCCACTCCGTTGAGCACCAGATCGTAGCTTCTCGACGTGAAGCTGTACGGATTTTCACGCATCCTGTTCAAAAGGGATGCCGTATCCTCGTTCTCCCGAAGACGCGGTGCGGTAAAGGGATGGTGCACCGAAACGATTTTTTTTTCATCTTCGCTCCATTCGAAGAGCGGAAAATCCGTTATCCAGCAAAACTCCATCCTCTGGTTGTCGATGAGTGAAAGCTTTTCAGCAAGTTCCTGCCGTATGCTCCCGAGAAAAGAAAGCACACTCCTCTTTTCACCCATTGCAGCCAAAACTATACGGGGCGTTCCTCCCTTCGTCTCATTCAGGCGGTTCATAAACGAATCACGGGGTTCCTCATCGAAGAGCTTCATCATGGGTCCGGAAAACGAACCGCCTGTTTCTTTCATCCAGGAAAACATACTGAGTCCCTCGTCCCTGGATTTTTGTGCATATCCGTCGAGCAGTTTTCGAGTTACGGCATCGGATAAGGGAAAAACAATTCCGTACAGCCGTTCGTTTCCCTTCAGACCGGCGGTTATGAATTTTTTTACCTTCGCATCGCGAAGCCAGCCGAGATCCGTTATTTTCTGTTCGATTCTCAAATCCGGACGGTCGGTCCCGTACTGCTCCATCGCTTCATCGTAGGTGTGGTGCACGATCGGCAGGTCCAGATTCATACCGTAGCATTCCTTTAATACCGCGGCGAACATTCCGTCGATCAGGGTGTATATGTCCTCCTCACTGACAAACGAAGCTTCGATATCGACCTGCGTAAACTCAGGCTGCCTGTCCGCGCGGAGGTCTTCATCTCTGAAGCATTTCACGATCTGATAGTACTTTTCGAACCCGGCTACCATGAGCAGCTGTTTGAAGATCTGCGGCGATTGGGGCAGGGCATAGAATTTGCCCCGATTGAGCCTCGAGGGCACGAGAAAATCGCGGGCCCCCTCAGGCGTCGATTTTGTGAGAAACGGCGTCTCTATGTCGATGAAACCACCTTCATTGAGATATTTTCTAATGCTTGCGGCGATGCGGTGACGCATAATTATATTCCTGCTCATCCGGCTGCGCCGCAGATCGATATACCGGTAACGGAGCCTGATCTCTTCCGACACCTCTTCCTGCTTTACAACTGCAATGGGAGGGGTCTTCGACTCGTTCAGTATACTGACCCGGTTAACCCAGACCTCGAAATCTCCTGTCGGGAGGTTTGGATTGGGATTTTCACGCTGTCTCACCTCACCTTCCGCGCAGAGCACGAACTCCGGTTTGAAAGCCGCAGCATCTGCAAAGCATTTTTTGTTGTACCGTTCGTTAAAAACGAGCTGAACGATTCCCGACCGGTCGCGCAAATCGACGAAAACGACCCCGCCGTGCTCCCGCTTGATCTGAACCCAGCCGTACAGCTCAACGGTTTTTCCGACGAGCCCTTCCCCTATATCAAGACAGTTGTGTTTTTTCAGAACACCCCTCCTCTTTCGAGCGTACTCCTTTATTAAGTTCGGCCTAAAAGTTATTGAGCCCTTTAAAAAAGTCAAGGTATTTACGAGCTCCCGGAGGCCGTATGACGCCGGCACAATCGTATAAGAGGAGAGGCGGCATACGCCGACTCTTTGATTGATTTTAACGGTTCGGGATGTTATGTTATTGTCACCATCTGCGGTTTTCGAAGGAGGTGTTATGAAAAAAAACTACCTGTTTTTAACGGGAATGCTCGTTTTGCTGTTCGTCATGGGATGCAGCACGTTTGCAGGCGTGGTCAGCCCTCCGTCATGGATAAGGGGAACGTGGACCGCGTATGAGAAATCCGTTGTTTTTAAATTTTTGCCGGACAACATCTTATACACGAACAGGCAGGGCACCACCATCAGCTTCGAAAAGGAGTACGCCGGAATGCAGGTAACGGACCAGAGCAGCGATACATTATATACGATCACGGTCATCGGTCCCGAAACGACAACTATATACAGCTTCACACTCACCGGCGATAACATTAATTACTCCGTGAAAGAAAATGACACAACTATCGACATCGGCCTTTTGACCAAGGAAACCACGTAAGGTACTAGACGAGATTATACTTTTCTACGAGCTTTTTCTCGTCGGCCTGCACATACACCGCTTCTTTCAGCGCCCGTATCAGCTCACGCATTCTATCATACCCCCACACCACCCTGCCGAATGCGATGCCCCTGCCTCCGGCGGCAACGGAATCCTTTGCCGTTCTCAGTATCTCCTCGGGCGTTCCCATATGCGCTCCGCCCAGTATGATGACGGGAATTCGTGCCCTCTCGACGATGGATCCGAAATGATCGGGATCGCCGGTATACTGGATCTTCAGAATATCGGCGCCGAGCTCAACAGCGATTCTGCTCGCATGTGCAATCGTATCCGGATCGTCTCTCTTTTCCGGGGGCATGTGTTTGCCCAGAAAAAGCGGTTCGATGATAAGGGGCATACCCCACCTGTCGCACTCCCGAACGATCTCGCTTATCATTTTCATTTCTTCCGCCTGACTATCGGGGTCCAGCCCCCATATGAGCAGGACCTTCACCGCGTCAAAGCCGGACTTCAGGGCGAGCTCCACCGGAACACCCGGCTCAAAATCAATAAAATGCTGCGCTTCTCCCGGAACATTCGATAGAATGCAGTTATCGATGGCGATTATCCGGGCAGGCGAATTTCTTGCGGTAAAGAGCTCATTTGTTGTTTTGATCAGTCCGTAGTTCATGATGGTTGCATCGACCTCTTCTTTCAGCAGCGTCTGCAGCACCCTGTAGGGGTCTTCGAGGCCCTCCTGGACACCGAGATAATAGCCGTGATCGACAGGTATGATAACGGTTTTACCGTATTCCGGATGAAACAACCTCTTTATCCTGACATCCCGTTCGTTTATCATTTCATCTCTCTTATTCTTCGAGCAGCTTCTTTG
The DNA here is from genome assembly GCA_964521865.1 of uncultured Spirochaetota bacterium. Classification (GTDB taxonomy): domain Bacteria; phylum Spirochaetota; class B62-G9; order B62-G9; family DRHN01; genus CAYSRJ01. The sequence continues at coordinate 151,616 of CAZFTJ010000010.1, forward strand.
AGCCTGCAATCTCGAAAAACCCGACAATCAGTCTCTCCATCTCCTTCGATACCGCCCCCTGTGCTTCCCGGACACTGCCCGTTTCTTTGAGGACCTGTTCGTAGGGCTGACGGATATTGGTTCCGATATTGAGCTTTGTCAATCCGTTTCTAACGGCTTCCATGATATACTTTTTCTGAATACCGGACCCGCCGTGCAGTACGAGCGGAATACCGGTGACGGCCTTCAGCTTCTTCAGATGTTCTATATTGAGCCTGGCCTCCAGCTTTTTCTCGTCCTTTGCAGCTCCGGTAATCGCACCGTGAATGTTGCCGATTGAAACCGAGAGCCAGTCGACGCCCGTTTCTTCGACAAACCGTTTTGCATCCTCGGGCCTCGTGAACCCCCTGCCTGAAGAAAAAAGCTCCTCATACGGCGGAAGAGGGCCGTTCTCGTGCCCCAGAACCGCGCCCAGCTCGGCCTCTACAGGAACGTCCTGTACATGTGCCAGCTCGACGATTTTTCTCGTAACCCGAATATTATCCTCAAGCGGCAGCCTGGACCCGTCGATCATAACGGAGCTGTAGCCGGATTGAAGACCCTCCTCTATGAGGGGTCCGTAATCGACCCGCAGACCATCCTCATCCACAACGGGCACATGGTCCTGATGAAGCGACATATACTCCGCGTTTTCATACTGCCTGTAGGTCTCAGCCGCCTTGCTGAAGTTTTCAATGCCGAACTTTTCAATGTCCGGACGCGCCACTTCAACGAGTCCGAAGGTTTCCAGCCGGACAAGGGTTTCGCAGATCGGTTTTACCATCTCGTGATACGCAGCATTGAAGGCCGGAACAAGCATGCCCCTGTGATACGCCGTTTCCATGATTTTCTGCACTCTGCTCTTCACTGTTGTCTCCTCTCAAATCGTTTTTATCAGGCTAGGCTTTTTCGAGAAACACCCTGTATGCACGGTAGGAGTAGTACAGATCGGCCTTGGATATAATCTCATACGGCGAATGCATACCGATTACCGCAACACCGCAATCGATAACCGAGGCGTTGTAAAAGGCAAAATGTCTTGCGATGGTGCCGCCGCCGCCCTCGTCAATCTTTCCCATACCTCCGTACTGCCAGAATATACCGTTTTCGTTGAAAAGGTTTCTGATTCGTCCCATAAGCTCGGCATCCGCATCGTTTGCCATATACTTTCCGCCCGATCCCGTGAACTTGGTCAGAACGATGCCGTGGGAAAGCCTGGCTGCATTCTTTTCGTCGTGCACGGATTTGTACATCGGATTGATGCCGGCGTTGACATCCGCTGATATGCAGGTGGATTTTTCCATCACCTCGCGCAGAAGGCTGTCGTCAAAGCTCTCTTTTATCTTTCGTATAAGCTTGCCGATCACATTGAAGATAAAAAGTGACTTCGCGCCGGTCGGACCGTCGGAACCGATCTCCTCTTTATCGACAATAAGTGTAACCGCTGTCCTGTCGTTGATTTCGGCATCGAAAATCGCGGTAACGGCGCCGAAACTGCTTACTCTGTCGTCATGGCCGTAGCCGCCTATGAGCGACCTGTCGATGCCCACGTCCCTCGGATTCACCGCAGGTATCGCCTGAAGCTCGGCTGAGACAAAATCCTCCTCAACAATACCGTACTCGTCGAAGAGCCTTTCGAGCACCGCTATCTTCACCTTCTCTTTCACCCTGTCGTCATTCACCGGAATATTCCCGAACAGAAGATTCAGCGTTTCACCTTCGATAAACTCGTTCGCCTTTTTCTCGTTCTGCACCTTGCGCGCGAGGTGCGGGAGAAGATCCGGTATGACAAACACGGGGTCCTCATCCCTGAATCCGACCTCTATTTCAACCTTTTTATTATCCTTGGTTATGACCACGCCGCTCAATGCAAGCGGAATATTAAGCCACTGATACTTCTTTATGCCGCCGTAGTAGTGGGTTTTCAAAAGGGCGATTTCGGTATCTTCATGAAGTGGAATCTGTTTCAGGTCGAGCCGCGGTGTATCCCCGTGGGCAACTATGAAATTCAGGCCGTTTTCGACCAGGGAGCGTCCAACCCTGATGAGCGCAATATTCTTGTTTCTGTTGACGGAATAGAGCAGGTCGCCCGTCCCAACCTTTTCAGCATCACCCAGGTTTTTGAATCCCCGCTTGTGAGCCTCCCCTAATACCCATTTTACGGTGAGCCGTTCGCTTTTGGATACTCCGAGAAACTGCTTATACTGTTCGGCGTACGAAAAAATCTCCCCCTTTGTACCGTCGTCTATCTCGTTCCAGACATTTTTTGATTTATACCCCAGCTTTTCCTCTAATTTCTGGTATCTGGATTTCTTCTGCCCGTTTTTATTTATTTTCTCATCGTTGTCTACCGTCATACCACCCTCCCCTGAACAGGATTATATAATGTACTGTAAGCCGCATGAATTATCAACACCATATTCATATCTCCGGGTGTTTCCGCCGTACAGCCTTGTTCGATCGCTTTGGGGTCGAATGATATGGGTCTTTACTTTTTGATTATTTTTCCGTATATTTATGTATGAAAGGGGACGATACGGATTCGACTGTGGCGGAAGGAGTTTGTGCTGCATGTCGAGGAGCTCAGGCCTCGTAAAAAAGAGCAACAAATTTTATTTGCCGATTATGAGGCACTTCCAGTAGCAGCATAATATGCTGCTGCCGCTTCTCTCGATCTTCCCCCTGGAGATGAGAAGAAGCGTCGACTACAGGGGAAGCCGCCCGGCCCTTTCCTGAGGGACCCGGCGGTTAAATCGTTCAGGATAGGTTTTCAAAGCGCGTCCGAAGGCTTCCGAAAATCGAATTCCAAACTTGGGGCTAAACATGTAGACGCACAGGCGGCCTCACCGCAGGACGCGGGTTCGACTCCCGCCGTCTCCAATGCTTAACTCCTTATATATAAAGGAGATAGCGAATAGCGAAAACCCCAAGTAACCGAAAAGTAACCTAAACAAGGGGGACGCTATGCCACGCTGCAGAAAAGATTATACACTCCTACGTCGACGCATGAAAAATGGCGTCGCTGTCTGGTACTACCGCACTTACGACGAATTTGGACAACGCACCGTAGCCCGAAGCACTGGACAAACCAACAAGACCCTAGCCGAGCGGTACTGCCACGAGCTTATACGCCGGGGGCGCTTGTACCCATAAAGGAATTGGTCTTCAGCAAATATGCTGACGAATGGTGGATATGGGACAGGTGTTCCTATATCCGAGGTAAGCTGGCGCAGGGTGATGCCAGGAGGCCAAAAATTTCACAGCGCCTGCCAAGGATATGCACGCCATCCTTGAGCAGTATTTACTTCCGACTTTCGGACACTACAGACTCGCAAACATTACACCCTACCTTATTGTAAAATGGATGTTCGGACTTCTGGACAGGGGACTTTCCCATAAGCGCGTAAACAATATTCTATCCTACCTACGGATTATGATTGGAGAAGCGCATAGATTAGGTTTGGTACAGAAAAATCCCTTCAATGTCGTGAGACCTCTCGCTGACAATACTAGAAATCGCGGTGTTTACACCCTCGATGAGGTGCGCAAGCTGTTTGCACCTGAGAACATCGAGTCGGTGTGGGGTGGTCACCTTCTCTATCGTGCTATTAACACGCTAGCGGCAGATACGGGCATGAGGCATGGAGAGAGCCTCCGCATAGCGCTCAAACTTATCACTCTCACTCCCATCATCTTCCTTCCAAAATATGCTGAACTTTGTCTTGTGAAGACCTACTCCCACATACCTCATAACTTCCCTCTTTTAGTAGGTTTATTTGGAGTAGATCCTCTGCCGGCAACTCACCATCCTCCTCTCTAGGGTTATTCCCTACGGTGACTATTCAGTAATAGGCACGATTAATCTACTCAACGGAGTAATTGCCCCACGAATAGTGCCGTTCTGTATATTCATTCACTGTATCATAGAATGCGATTATATTTTCAACAGGGGTACCTGCCTGTATATTATGGGAAGGTGCAACTATATAGCCTCCGTTATCTGAAAGGATCTCCAGTATTTTTGTTACTTCACTCTTGATCTCCCGGATTGTTCCAAAAGGAAGCAGTGTCTGAACATCTATGCCACCGTGAAACGTTATTCTCCTGCCGAACCTTGTTTTTAATTTTTCAGGGTCCATATCTTTTGCTGTGGGCTGTATCGGATTCAAAATATCCACTCCTATATCTATAAGATCTTCAATTATCGGATATATTGAACCGCAGGAATGATGTAATACTTTTATGTGCGGATATTTGGATTTTATACTGTCTATCAATTCGTTATAACGAGGTTTTATATATATTTTCCACATTTCAGGAGAAATAACGTTGGCGCTCACTTAAATTCCCCCCTCTATACTCAGATAAACTCTCCCTTTCATTCTCACGATCTTACAGAGAAATATAATAGACAAATATTTTTAAACGTTGAAGAGAGAGGTATGAGGTGCTGCTTTTCGTGTTGAGAGAAATAGGTTGTTTTCAGAAGGCAGTTTAGATTGAGAAAAAGGTTTTATAAGAAATGGGCCTCTTGAAAAATGCCAACTGAAACTAAAAAGCAGAAAGTTTATTACCCATGAGGAGGTTCATCTTCTTCTTGTTTCATTTGGTTGCTTGTGGCATACACGATTTTCTTTGGACGTATGCTGATACAGTCTTTCATATTGAAAACCGCGCAATTGACCGTGATTCTATCAAGAAGTGCGGCAGTGAGGTGTGAATCGTGAAGGAAACCGCCCCATTCATCAAATCCCAGCTGAGTGGTTATGATGGTGGTCCTGCATTGATGTCTGCGTCTCATGAGATCAAAAAACAGACTCGCCTGTTCTTTTTTGGAGGAAATATAGCCTAACTCGTCAATCAAAAGCACATCATAGGCTAAATACTTTTTCATAAGCTTCCCTTCGCTATAGTCTCCCCGGGACTGATAGAGAGTATCCAGCAGATCGCTGAAATCGACAAACAAACCTCGAAAACCCTGGTTGATGGCATGGACAAGAAAAGCCGTTGCCAGTCCCGTCTTGCCGCATCCTGTGGGACCGATGAAGATAAGGTCCTGTTTTTCCTTCATGAAAACCAGAGAATCGTAGAGCTCAAGAACAAGCTTTTTCTTCAAACGCGGCTGCTTGTGGAATGGAAATGTCTCCATAACGAATATTTCAGGTAACTTTGCTCTCTTAATACGAGCCAGTCGTGCTCTTTCGGATTTTGCCGCATATTCTTTTTCAACGATCTGAGTCAAGAATCTATGATAGGAGGGCCGAGTTTTGCCGGTTTCTTTCATAATCGAATCCCAGCTCTCTACAAGGGTATGAAATCCCAGATACTGAAGCTGATTCTTGAGCCTGTTATCCATCCTCTTCCTCCATGAGCTGCTTGTATCTTTTCAGGTCCGCTTCAGTTGAAAAACGTCCTGCCTGATATTCTTTTCTGTTTTCATACTGGTTGGAAATAGGTATATCGGGAAGCTCGTGCATTTCCTGGTTTATCAGCTGTTCTGCTATCCGTTCGATGGATACGATGGAGCTTATCTGATATTTGAATGCCCGCTCAATCGTGTTCAGGAACAAAGAGCTGCTCATCTTCTTTGCCAGTCGATACAACTCCCGGATGAACCTGGGTTTTTGAGGGATTTTGCAGGCCTTTGAATGAATATAATCGAGGTAGGCACAGCATACCTCTCCCATTTCCCGTAATCTTTTCTCTTCTTCCTTGCATCCGTATTTTCTGCTTCGAGGCACCTGTGAGGGCACTGCTACCCCTTCTGTAGTGATCTGTTTGTTTTTCACGTTCCACGGTGCTAATTCGTAGTCCACGAGTTTTCTGTGGTGATGATAAATACAAATGTGTTTTTCATATTCGATCACGGTCAGCTTCCCTTTTACCTTTTCCGGGACCCAGTAGTAATTCCCGTCAAAAGCCACATACCCATACGGATCAACAGTTCGTTTATGTTCCTGATAGGGTAGGTCAATATAGGCGGCAAGTTTCACCAGATAGGATTTCTCCTGCTCAAAGAGCTCCTGAGGGATGAGTCGTGTTTTGGACAGAGGGCGAGAGGCAAAGCGTTTTGTCGCCC
>CAZFTJ010000011.1:0-137341 GCA_964521865.1 uncultured Spirochaetota bacterium
GCAAGTGTCGATTTGAACCTTTTAAGTTTGGAAGTTCACTTGCCTATTTTTTAAAAATCAAAATCTATTGACTGATATGCTCAAAATATACATATTAATACATATAATACTATGTATCATAGCCCTCAAGGAGACCGTGATGAGAACCACAATAAATATAGATGACACATTGATTGAAAGAGCTTCAAAATTAACAGGTATAAAGGAAAAAACGTCTCTGGTGAAACGCGGTTTAGAATCATTGATCGCTCTCGAAAGCAGCAAAAAACTTGCACGATTGGGGGGCAGTGAAAAAAAACTGAATCCGGTACCCCGAAGAAGAACGGCGAGTGAATGATATGGTTCTTGTTGATACATCTGTCTGGATATCCCACCTGCGCATTGGCGAGCCTGATCTTGAGATTCTCCTCAACAACGGGAATGTCATCTGTCATCCGTTCGTTATCGGAGAACTTGCCTGCGGCAACCTTACGAACCGTACTGAGATACTTTCACTCCTTCAGGCACTCCCCCTTGCCAGATGTGCCGGTGATGAAGAAGCCCTGTACTTTATCGAACAAAACCATCTTATGGGCAGGGGAATCGGATATATTGACGCTCATCTACTCGCTTCCGCAATTCTGACCAACACCCTGATATGGACATTCGACGTACAGTTGCAGAAGGCAGCGTTTAATTTAGGTTTGAGTACAGGAACCCATGAATAAAAAAAGCATACCATCCTACTTTTCTACAGGTGAAAAAGGATCCTTTGCGGAAAAAACCCTGCAGTGGAGAAAACCCGCCATAGTGGACAAAGTCATCGAGGCGAATAGTTTCAATAAAAGCCAGAAAAATGCCCTTCTTGCTCTCAAAGAGGAGATAACGGCAGGCAGGATCACAAACCCCTTCAACGACCCTGCTGTTCGCATCGATGCGATGGAGGAACAATCTCTTTCTCTCTGGAGACGCGAGGTTTCCCGCTACGAGGGGGGGTCGTGGCTCGACATCCCCTTCTATTTCGCCGAGGCTTACTTCTACATGAGAATACTCATTGCGATCGGGTACTTCGACGGCGCTTCGCCCTTTCATATGAAAGACCCGTACAGGCCGTTCAAAGAACGTGAGCTCTATGAAGTAAACGGCGGGATCGAATTAGGCAGAACACTCGTCGGGCTTTTCGAAAACCGTCTCTTTGAAACCGATCTTCCCGCCGGGGAAAAACAGAAGGTCCTGAAATCCATCCTCTATTACGATCTATGGGGCAATAGGGTCGATTTGAGTCTCTACTATATCGCAGACGATTCCAGGAAAAAAACCTCCGAACACGAGTCGCATAACCTTCTCATCGATCACAGCAAACGGCTCGTCGAGCTCCTGATCGATTCGGAAAGAATCGACATTGTACTCGATAATTCGGGACAGGAACTCGTATGCGACCTGCTGCTCGCCCATCGCCTTCTCGAGAGCTCGTCGGAAAAACAGATCCGTCTTCACGCAAAAAAATATCCCTTTTACGTATCGGATGCAACGGTGGGGGATGTTATGGAGACCGTCAGTGCGCTTCGGAGCGACAGAAATGGTACACTTGCACGAATCGGCGCCGCGCTTTTCGAGTTTCAGGAGCAGGAGCGGCTTGTGCTGCACGACCACTACTTCTGGAACGGCCCGCTCGGATACGACCAACTGCCGGAAAAAATCTCACAGGACCTCGAGCGATCCGACATAGTTCTTCTCAAGGGAGACGTAAACTACCGGAGGATGCTTTCGGACAGGAGGTGGGAGATGTCGAGGAACATGGAGGAGCTGACCGGGTTTTTCCCCGCCTCATTTGCGCTCATCAGGACGATGAAGAGCGAATCCGTCGTCGATATCGACGACAAAAAGGCAAATGAGCTCTTTAAGAAAGATCCCGATTGGCTCGTAAACGGGGCCCGCGGCATTATCAGGGTGGTTGAAAAGAGCCGGGCCTAGATTTTTGTGGAGCACACGGACAGTTGACGACAAATCCGGGGTTTACACCGGCGGTATTAAACGGCTGCATTCATTGACACACGGTTGTTTCAAAACTATCTTTAAAAAGAGGGGACGTTTCTTTGAGCCTGTACCGCGTACACTTCAAGTGGAAAGAAAAGGAGATGCAGCTCACCGCAAAAAGTCTCGATCTTACACATCCCTACTTCGTCTCGATAAAGGACATCGTCTTCCCTGAAGAAAAAAAACTCATTATAAACCCTTCCGAGGATGATTTCAAAAAGACATTCAGTGAAGCGAACCACCTCATGATCCCCTTTCAGTCCGTCGTTCTGATCGAGGAGCTCTCGGAAACGAAAAAACCAAGAGTCATGCAATTCGAAAAGGTTGAAGAGGATAAAAAGCCGAATAAAACTCAATAAAAATATCCTCGTGCAAGGAGGCAGTACAATGGCGCTTCGCGGTTTTATGAGAAGATTTCCTCCTTTCAAAATTCTGACCGACGGGCAGGTCGAGCAGATCCATCACGGCACGCTCGATGTGCTTGCAAAATCCGGCGCGAAAATCTACCATGACGAGGCACTGAAGGTTTTCAAGAAGGCAGGCTGCAGCGTCGATTTCGAGATAAAACTGGTGAAATTTCCGCCCGCGCTTGTGGAGGGGAGCCTTCGCGCCTGTCCGAAAAGCTTTCGCGTAAAATCGAGAAATCCCGAACACGATCTGATTCTGGGGCTCGACCATGTCGTGTTTTTCAATTTTCCGGGAAGAGACATCGTCGACCTCGATACATGGGAATCACGGCCGCCGACGCGGCAGGAGCATATAGACCTGGTCCGCATTCTCGACGCTCTGCCGACCGTTCATTTTCTCAACAACTACCCCTACTTCGGATACCGGGGCATTCCGGAAACCATGAAGGAGATGGAAGGCGCAGCCATTAGACTCGCCCATTCGACCAAGGTAACCATGGAAATCGCCAACAACGACATCGACCGGTTTACCTTTCAGATAGCGGAGGCGATCGGTGCCGAGATATTCGCGAACCCGAACACTTCATCTCCCCTTACCTGCTACACCGACCAGACGAACGCGTGCTTTCTCGCAGCGGAGCGCGGCCTTCCGAGTATGATATGGGACGGCGCGACAGCCGGAAGCACCGCACCGGCAAGCATTGCGGGCGCGGTGGTCATGAGTAATGCGGAGGTCATTCCCTATATCGTGCTTCTGCAGCTTTTAAAGCCCGGGTCCCGCGTTGCAGTTGCCGACCTGGTGCTCCCCCAGAACATGAAGTCAGGAGCGCCGGCATTCGGCGATATCGGCGTGAGCCTTCACATCGCCGCCTACAGTCAGGTATGGCGGCACTACGGCATACCTATGGTCGCCTCTTCGTCCGGGGTGAGCAACTCGAAGATGATTGGGTTTCAGCTCGCCTATGAAAAGACGATACCGAGCGTTATCGGCGCGCTGGCCGGTTCGAGCGCTGTGCAGATACACAGCAGCGTGTACGGCGAGATAACCTCGCATCCCGTTCAGGCCGTTCTCGACGACGACATCGCAGGTATGATCGGAAGATTTGTCGAGGGCATCGATGTAAGCGACGATTCCCTTGCTGTCGATCTTATCAACGAGGTGGGCCCGATTCCCGGGCATTTTCTCGGCAAGGCGCATACACGGCAATGGTGGGACAAAGAACAGTACGTCACAAAAAGCTCGGACAGGGTTTCCTATCCCGAATGGGTCGGCTGCGGAAAGAAAACCGCAGTCGACTACGGGAAACAGAGAATGGAAGAGATCCTTTCATCCAATAAAGTCGACCCTCCCCTGACCGATAAAGAGGCGACGGACGTCGAGCGCATTCTCAAAGAGGCGCGTCGGTACTACAGGAAGCACGAGCTCATTTCGGATGCCGAATGGGAAACGTATAAAAAAACCTTAAAAGAGGAAGAACGGCCGTTTTAGATTCGATATAAAACAACAAATACGGCGAATCCCGAAATTCGGTCTATTCTGTCTATAATGAAAAACCCGTTTTGCTCGTCTTTTTCTCAAATAATTACCGATCAACTTTTTCCCGGGACGGGATAGAAAACCATATGCCTGATGAGGAAATCCGAACAAAAAAATACGGACGCGATCTCATCCGGGCGCCAGGAGGAAACAATAATGGATGACGAAACCAGGACAATTCTTGAAAATCTGAGAAAGGCTGTCTTCGAATACGATAACGATCTTGCCGCCGGGTCGGCCGCGCAGTCGGTTGAAAAGGGCATCGATCCTATCGAGGCTCTTGATGTAATGACTTCGGCAATCAGAGAAATAGGAGAGGCATTTGGAAAAGGTGAGCTCTGGCTGCCCGATCTCGTTGGAGCGTCCGATGCAATGCAGTCGGCGGTCCCGATACTGGAAAAAGAGATCAAAAAGCGGGGTGCGCACAGAGAATCTCTTGGAAGAGTTGTTGCGGGCACGGTATTCGGCGACATTCACAGCATAGGAAAGACCATGGTTGTCACCCTTCTCACTGCCGCCGGGTTCGAGGTGCAGGACCTGGGGGTAAATGTCAACGCAAATGGCTTTATAGATGCAATAAACAGGTACAATGCCAACCTGCTTGTTATGTCGGCGCTCATGACCACCACATGTGTGGAACAGGAAAAGGTTATTGCTGAACTAAAGAAAGAGGGGTTGCGTGAGAAAGTGAAGGTGATGGTGGGAGGGGCTGCCGTTACCGATGAGTTTGCCGAAACGATCGGCGCCGACGGGTACGATCCGACTGCACCTGGTGCTGTCGAACTTGCAAAGAAGCTGCTGGGAAAATAGGCGTGTTATGGTCCATAAGGAGGTTTGATCATGTCTGTAAAAGGATATACACGGAATTTTCCCCCTTTAAAAATCCTGAGTGAAGAACAGATAGAGCAAATCCATACCGGCACATTGGAAGTGCTTAAAAAGACGGGTGTGCGGTTTGACAGCGAAAAAGCCTTAAAACTTTTTGAAAAAAATGAGTGCATCGTTGACTACAGAAGCAACAGGGTGCGGTTTCCCGAGGCATTAGTGGAAGAAGCCTTACGGAGCTGCCCGAGCAGGTTCCATGTACAGGCAAGAAATCGCGAAAATGACATGGTCTGGGGTGGTAATACGACATATTTTCAGGCCCTGTCCGGCATGAGGACAATTGATCTCGATACATGGAATCCTCGAACGCCCACGAGGAAAGAGTACTATAATGGAATTACGGTCCTCGATGCACTGGAAAACGTGAGTATTATTCCATGGTACACACCATGGTTCGGGTTCAAAAATATCCCGCCTGTTATGGCCATGACTGAAGGCCTTGCCGCACGACTGAGGAACTCAAGTAAATTTACATGCGCCGGTTATTCTATGGGGAGTGAGGTGTTTAATATACAACTGGCTCAAGCTGCCGGTACAGAGCTGAGAACCATGATGGCCGCCTCCCCTCCACTGACTTTTTATGATGAGACGATCGATGCTGCCTACAGGATCATAGAAGCTGGATTTATCCTTCTCCCGACTTCCGGATGTGTGTACGGCGGCACGGCCCCCGCTACAATTGCAGGCTCATTAATAAGCGGGAATGCTGAAATCATTGCAGGAATAGTATTTGCCCAGCTCGTTAAGCCAGGAACGAGAATAATAGTGCAGGATTTTTCCTTTCCACAGAACATGAGAACAGGCGCTCCTGCGTTCGGGTCAATTGAAATTTCAATGCACCAGGCGGCGTTTAACCAGATCTGGCACTGGTATGGAGTCCCCACAGACGGGGCGGTATGCTACCCCAATTCAAAAAAGATCGATTATCAGTCAGGGTACGAAAAAGCTATCATTGCTTCGATAGGGGCGTTATCCGGCACAAATACAATATGGATTCAGGGGGCATTGTACGGAGAGCTTGCCTTTCATCCCGTACAGGCAATAATCGATGATGATATTGCGGGTATGCTCGGAAGGTTCCTGGAGGGCGTTTACATCACCGAGGAGACCATGGCAAAAGACGTCATCGATGAAGTAGGGCCAATCCCGGGGCATTATCTCAACACAAAACATACCAGGAAGTGGTGGAAAAAAGAGCAGTTTATTCCAGAATCAGCCGACAGATTAACGCATCCGGAGTGGCTGAAAACAGGTAAAAAAGATTGCATTCAGCTCGCCAGGGAAAAATATGAAGAGATATGTAAAAACCACAGGGTAGCTCCCCCGCTGACTGAACATCAGGAACAGGACATAGAAAAAATCCTTAAAGAGGCGCGGGAACACTACAGAAAAAAGGGACTCATTTCTGATACTGAATGGGAACCCTATCAGAAAGATATTGCATCCGCCGGCTATCCGTATGAATAGGCGCCCATTTATTTCAAACAAACCCTGCCTCGAGGTTATGTGAAAGGATTATTCTGTAGATGGGTTTATCAAGCTCTATTATCGAACGAATGTATGAACCTGCAGAAAACTACACCATAAAACGAGTGCAGGCAGGCCTCATATATTCCGCAGTTCAGCTCGATAACAACTCCGCCGGCGTTGCCTACACCTTCCCGATGAAAGAGCACTGCAGTCCCGGAATGCGCCGCGACCAAAAACCACTGACTGGAAGAAAGGCCGTTGAGCTGATCCCTTATCTGGGAGATAAGAACCTGGTAATATCCTCTCTCGCACTCGCGGCGATAAACGCCCTGCTTGCAACAGAAGAGATTCCTGAAGGTGTGAGTTTCGGGGATATTCTGGACAACCTCGATATTCGGAAAGGGGATCAGGTCTGCATGGTGGGAAGCTTTCCGCCGCTTCTTCCCGCTCTGGAGAAGAGGCAGGTTCGAGTCGTTGCAGTTGATGAAACACCAAAGCCTCATACAGGGCCGCCTGAAGATGCTGAAAAGCTTCTTCCCGAAAGTCAGGTTGCCATCATTACCGGTACAGCAGTTATCAACAACACAATTGACCGCATACTGGCGCTTGCCCGAACCTGTCGTGAGGTCGCCGTGCTTGGAGCTTCCACCCCATTGCTGAAAGAGGCGTTTGTCGACACTTCGGCAACCTGCCTTTCGGGAATCAGAGTGACGGAGCCTGAAAAGGTGCTTCAGACAATAGGCGAGGGATTAGGATTCAGAGAGTTCAAAAAATATGTTCGCAAAGTAAACCTGAGGCTCAAATAAAATTACTTTGAAACAGGCGAAGAGAAAAAGTATATGGACGGCGCTGAAGAAACTCTGTTAAATGGCGAGAAAATAAAATCCCTGCTGCTGTACTTGCTGAGTCATAACAGGGAGCACCTGAAGGAAAACGAGAAATGGCTGAAGATGATTCAGCAGGCCGGTTTTGAAGAAATTGCCCATACGATCAAAGAAATCAATACATTGACAGAGACAGCCAATCAGCACCTTGAATACGCTCTGAAAAAACTCGAGGATAGTAGCGGAAAGGGCCAACCAGCAGTTAAGGAAAAGAAAAAATATGTACATTTGCTTTTGCATATCAAAGGCATGCCTCATGACTATTGAGAACTCCTGGACGGTATTGTTTTAAATATTAATCGACAGTAAAGGAGCCATATACAACGGATAGCCGAACATCGTTTAAAGGGTATTCTATAATTCAATACGATCCAGGGTGGATAGCGTTAAATCCTATTTTTTCAATCTATTTTGTGCCAGTTTAACCGCAGCCAGTATGGGTTCGTATCCGGTACAGCGGCAGAGATGTTTATTGAGAGCATTCATTATCTCCTCTTCGGAAGCGTCAGGATTATTGTTTAAAAGGTCGTAGGTTCTCATGATGATTCCCGGGGTGCAGAACCCGCACTGAACAGCGCCCGCCTCTATGAATGCTTCCTGAATGGGATGCAGGGTATATCCGCCCGACAACCCCTCAATTGTAAGAACCTCCGCGCCGTCCGCCTTTCTTGCTAAAACCGTACAGCTTGTCACCGCGCTGCCGTTCATAATCACCGTACAGGAGCCGCACTGCCCAACCCCGCAGCCGAGTTTTGCCCCCGTGAGTTCGAGCTTATCACGCAAAACATCAAGAAGGGTAAACCTGCCTTCTTCAATCTCGACTGTGTGAAGCTTACCGTTTACTGTAAGTGTGATGGTAGGGAGCATGAGCTTTCTCCTTTAAGGCCTTGAGAATAACATCAGCAGTTACAGGCAGACTGTTAAAATCGATACCGGTCGCATCGGTAATTGCATTTATTACGGTTGGGGCAACAGCGACAAGCGGGTGCTCCGCTATCGGTTTGGCACTCCAGGGTCCTTCTTCGTTCGGTGTCTCAACGAATTTAACGGTAAACTTCCCCGGCATATCCTTGATCCGCGGAATTGAATAGGGGCCGAATTGAGGATTTTTAATTGTGCCGTCCTTTTTGAATTCGATCTTTTCCATAAGTGCCGCTCCCATCCCCTGCACAACACCCCCGGTCACCTGGCCGCGACATGTTTGCGGATTCACCACTTTTCCCGGATCGAAAGCGGAGGCAAAATGGAGCACTTCAACTTTCCCTGTATCCTTTTCAATTCTCACCTCGGCTGCCTGACAGCCGAAGGTCCATGATCCCGCAGCATTGCCCATTCCTGTTTCCGGATCCGGCTCCGTCACACCCTGAACCCTGTAGCTTCCGGTAGTATGAACCGGCACACCAACGGTGAGCCCGTTTTCAAACATATACCCCCGTGCAAGGGAACCTATTGAGAGCTTTCTTGAAGGATCACTTTTCCTATAAAATTCTCCATCGTATCCGATTTCCTCTACAGCGCATTTAAAGGCTTGGGCAGCATTTGCCTTTAACTGATCTACGGCTCTTTCGCAGGCCTGTACAATAGCTCTCCCGCCTCTGTATGTCTGCATCGAGGCCACGGTCTGCCAGTCCCAGGGGTTGTACTGGGTATCCACATCCCGATTCACCCTGACCTTTTCAATGGGAACCCCGAGAGCCTCAGCTGCCATCTGGGTAAAAACCGTCTGACATCCCTGACCCATCTCTATGCCGGCGAGATTGACAAAAACACTTCCGTCGGCGCTGATTTTGAGCTGACATCCGGTGGAGGAATGAGCGGCCATCTTGGGAGATTTCATCATCGCTGCTATTCCCCTGCCGTAATAATAACGTTCATCTTCTTTTGGTTTTTCCGTATTAAAAACAGTCTCTCTCACCTCCGCAAGGCATCTGAAGATATCACCATGGCTTTTCTTAACAGTCTGTCCAAGAGCGTTTTTCTTCCCAGCTTTCAAAAAATTTTTCTCCATCACTTCCCATATGGGAATGCCGAGTTTTCGCGCCAGTATATCGATAATCCGACCCGCCATGAACTGACCTTCAGGGTGGCCGTATCCCCGCATGGCACCCACCGGCGGTGAATTGGTATATACTCCGTATACATCGACTCTGACATGGGGAAAATGATACGGTCCGGTACAGTTATGCCCCGCTACGGTGCACACAGGCCAGCCGGTGTCACCATAGGCTCCATCCGAGAAATACATATCGGCTTTGAGTGCCGTGAAAGTGCCGTCCTTCTTTGCGCCGATCTTCATTCTTCCTTTCATGCCTCTCCCAACCAGGCTGCTGGTAAATACCTCCTTGCGCGACAGAACAAGCTTTACGGCATATCCCGGTAAAAAACTGGCAACATATGCAGCGAGAGGCTCTATGCTAATGTCCGACTTGCCGCCAAAACCACCTCCAAGGTACGGTATGTGCACGCGCACTTTTGCTGTTGGAATAGAAAACATATCTGCCAGTACATCCCGCAGAACAAAGGGCGCCTGATTGCTCGCCCATATTTCTATGCTTCCATCCTCCAGAAATCGGCATATAGCACCATGAGGTTCAATGGCGCAATGACTGCTGAGGGGATACTCAAAGCTCTCTTCGATAACAACATCTGCTTCTTTAAATCCCTTTTCCGCATCTCCATTCCGAAGCTTGTAGTGATGAAAGATGTTGGTTCCCTTAACAGGATGAACCACATACTCAACTCGCCTGTACTCTCCGTTTCGATCATGAATAATCGGCGCCTTATCTGAAGCGGCTTCAACGGGGTCGAGCACAAAAGGAAGAGACTCGTATTCAACCCTGACTTTCTTGAGCGCAGCATCTGCCTGCAGTCGTGTTTTTGCCACAACTACTGCTACGGCTTCACCGGCATGCCGGACCTTGTCAACGGCAAGAGGAGGTTGATCCCAGAGGCATGTCCCGAAAAGAATTGTGCATTCTTTCCCGGTTATCACCTTTATTACACCGGGCATGGATTCAGCTTCGGAAGCATCGATAGAGAGTATTTTTGCGTGAGCGACGCCGGCTCTTAAAGCCCTTGCGTGGAGCATTCTGGGAACCTTGATATCATCGATATAGACTGCCGAACCGGTCACTTTTTGCAGTGCGTCGACACGTTTTTCTGATTTTCCCACATATTTTAAATCCATTTTTAAATCCATCACTTTCTTCGAATTTTAACGTTTCAACATAAAGATTTTAGCACAGCCTATACTAAGGGTCAAGAACCGAGTTGCGGACCTTTTAAAAATTGCTTGGGATGTACTCTTCTTTTAATTGACAGGCGGTTTTCTTGCAGGATATAATTATGCGTGAAAAAGGCTTGCCGTAAAGTCAAGCTAAAGTAAAAGGAGGCCATACCATGAAAAAAGCGCTACTGGTTCTGGTTGTTGTATTATTCTCAACCTCGCTTGTCTTTGCAGGCGGTGGTGAAGGCAAGGAGGCAAAAGAAGGTGTTTTTCGTGTCGCCGCAATTTTTCAAACGGCAATTGAGGAGCCCTGGGATGGAGTAATACACCAGGCCTGCTTAAAAGCCAAAGATGAGCTCGGCATCGAGTATGAGTTTACCGAAAAAATTGCCGCCGCAGATTTTGAGAAGGTGCTCCGTGAATATGCCGAAAGAGGCTTCGATCTGATTGTCGGTGATGCCTTCCTTGCAGGAGAGGAGCCATCAAGACGGGTTGCAAAGGATTATCCGGACATCGCCTTTGCCTTTGGTTCGGAGTTCGGGCCAGTTTCTCCAAATTTTTCAGTATTTGACAACTGGATTCACGAACCTGCGTATCTGTGTGGTGTAATAGCAGGAAGACTCACCAAAACCAACACTCTTGGCATTGTGGCGGCGATACCAATCGGTGAGGTAAACAGGCTGACCAATGCTTTCAAGACAGGGGCTCTGAGCGTGAACCCCGATGTCAGGGTGAAGATTGCCTACATCGGCGGCTGGTTTGACCCTCCAAAAGCAAAGGAAGCAGCGCTTGCTCAGATCGAAGCAGGAGCGGACCTGATTTATGCGGAACGTTTCGGTGTGTTTGAAGCCTGCAAAGAGAAAGGCATACGTGCATTCGGCAATATGTCGGATCAAAACGAGCTGGCTCCGGATGTTGTTATCACAGGCCCTGTCTGGGATATGTATCCCACGATCAAATACTGCATAGAGATGGTGCGAAAAGATGCGTGGATAGGCATGGACCTCGGTGAATGGTCTATGATGGCGAAGGGCGGTGCAATGCTCGCTCCTTTCCATGGATTTGAGCAAAAGCTCCCCGCCGAAGTCATTCGGGAGGTCCGTGATCTCGAGAAAAAGATCCTGGGCGGAACTCTCAGAGTCCCGATCGATGAGGAGC
This sequence comes from uncultured Spirochaetota bacterium, assembly GCA_964521865.1. GTDB lineage: Bacteria > Spirochaetota > B62-G9 > B62-G9 > DRHN01 > CAYSRJ01. The sequence goes on from CAZFTJ010000011.1 coordinate 11,584, forward strand.
CGCCTCAATCAGACTAAAATTTTTTATAAAAAACCGGCAGCATATGTCTGCCGGTTTTTTCTTTATAAGAGGCGGATGCCAAAGTACTATCACTTTTAGCCCCTCTGGAGTGATCACTTGACAGCAGGTGGAAAACAACCGGTTGTGGAAATGCGCTCCATAACTAAACGCTTCCTTGACGTCATTGCCAATAAAAATATTAATTTCAAACTATTTCCAGGGGAAATCTGCGCCCTGCTCGGTGAAAACGGAGCAGGAAAGACAACTCTGATGAATATCCTTTTCGGCTACTATACCTGCGATCAGGGCGAAATTTTCATCAAAAGAAAGAAAGTGGAGCTCTCGTCCCCGAGGAATGCAATTTCTCACGGGGTGGGAATGATCCATCAGCACTTCACCCTCGTTCATTCCCAGACAGTGCTGGAAAACATAATTATTAATACAAAAGAAGCGAGGGGCATATTCCTCGACATGAAGACAGCGAGAGAAAAACTTGATAATTTGCAGAATCGATTCGGCCTTCGTATTGACCCTGATGCAAAGGTCTGGACTCTCTCTGTCGGTGAACAACAGAGGGCTGAAATTCTTAAGGCTCTCTACAGAGATGTGGAGATTCTTATCATGGATGAACCCACTGCAGTGCTCGCACCCTCTGAAATTACAGAGCTGTTCAAGACTTTGAGATCACTGGTTAAAGAAGGAAAATCCATCGTCTTTATATCCCATAAGCTCAATGAGGTCATGGCGATTTCGGATCGAATTATGGTGCTCAGGAGCGGCAGGGTGGTGGCTGAAAAGAGGACTGGGAACACAAATCCTGAAGAACTGGCAAATTTGATGGTCGGGAGAGATGTTATTGAGAGAATTGCGAAAAGGAAGATCCGCTCCGGTGAACCGATTCTTGAAATCAGCGATCTCACGATCCTGGATGATAAAGGACTCGAAGCGGTAAAAAACCTGAACCTCGTTGTGCGAAAGAGGGAGATTCTCGGCGTCGCCGGTGTTTCAGGAAATGGTCAGAGAGAAATTGCCGAGGTCCTGTTCTGCATCAGGGAGCCTCAAAAGGGCAAAATTACAGTGGGTGGAAAAAATCTCCATTTTGGAAACCCCGCTTCATCCGTAAAACTTGGCATGGCCCGAATTCCAGATGATAGAATCGAAACAGGGCTTATGATGGATTTATCTGTGGAGGAAAACCTGATTCTCGAAAATCATGTTTTTCCCGATTTTCGCCGCCGTGGTTTGATAAACTTCAACATGACAAACAGATTCAGTGACAGCCTCATAGAGGGATACAATATTTTAACTCCGGGGAGGGACACCCCGGCTAAAAACCTCTCCGGTGGGAATCTGCAAAAGGTAATCCTGGCGCGTGAGCTTTCAGGAAAACCTTCCGTTGTTATTGCCGCACAGCCTACAAGGGGGCTTGATGTGGGAGCCATGGAATATATACATCAGAGGCTCCTGCATGAACGTGAAAAGGGAGCGGGTATTGTTCTTATCTCAGAAGATCTCGATGAAATATTCTTGCTGAGTGACAGAATTGTTGTGCTGTATGAGGGGCAGATAATAGGTACTGTTCGTGCAGAAGAGGCTACCAGAGAACAGATCGGATTGTGGATGTGCGGAGTGCGGAAATGACCGGATTGAGAATTGTAAAACGCAAGCCTCTTCCTGGATGGGCTCGCGTGCTTATCCCCATTATTGCCATAGTGGTTACTCTCCTCCTTTCCGCTGTCCCGATTCTCATCGCTCACGGTAATCTATGGAAATCGTACTATTCGCTGTTCTACGGTGCCCTTGGCACACGGTATAATCTTCTGGAAACCTTTGTTAAGGCCAGTCCTCTTATATTAACGGGGCTTTCAGTCGCCTTTGCCTTCAGGGCCAAATTCTGGAACATCGGCGCTGAAGGCCAGCTTCTTGCCGGAGCGCTTATTGCAACATGGATAGGAATCGGCGCAGCAAATGTTCCAAAGGTTCTCTTATTACCCCTGGTCATAATCTGTGGATTTCTGGGCGGTGGCCTGTGGGCCTCTATTCCGGGAATTCTTAAAACCAGGCTCAAGGTCGATGATGTTGTTTCCACCCTTCTTCTAAACTACGTCATGGCCCATATTATGGGTGCGCTTCTCTTCGGCCCCCTGCAGCAGCCCGGTTCAAGCTGGCCACGGTCAAGCGAAATAGTGGAAGCTGCCAAGTACCCCGTGCTCCTCGCCCGCTCCAGGTTCCACCTGGGTATTCCCCTGGCTTTTATTGCGGTTTTCATTATCTGGTTTGTTAATAATAAAACGGTTTTTGGCTATCAGGCCAAGGCTGTTGGAGCGAATATCAAGGCTGCCCATTTCGGCGGAATCAATACAACCTCCGTAATCCTGGGTACGTCACTCATCTCCGGCGGGTTGGCAGGCATCGCCGGCGTGGGTGAGCTCTGTGCCATTCAGTACCGTTTGATCATGGATATCTCGCCGGGGTACGGCTATACCGGGATTGTCATTGCAATGCTGGGCAACCTGCACCCTCTTGGCGTGTTTTTTTCTTCTCTTTTCTTCAGTGTTATTATCGTAGGGGCACAGACAATGAGCCGAATGACAGGAGTGCCCTACTATATTGCCGAAGTGATCCAGGGTCTGGCTCTCATGGTAATGCTTGTCTTTCTTCTTTTAACCGAGTATAAAATGGTGTTTCGCAAATGATCGATGAAATATTTACCATCTCCTTTATTACCGGACTGATCGGCGCGACCATGCGAATGGCAACACCTATCATTTTCGCCACTCTGGGTGAAATCATTAACGAGCGGGCCGGAGTCCTGAATCTGGGTATTGAAGGCATAATGCTCATGGGAGCGATGACCGGGTTTCTGGTAACAATAACCACGGGTTCTCTCTGGTTCGGCGTGAGTGCGGCTGCACTGGTCGGAATGATGCTTGCCATGCTCATGGCCGTTCTTTCTGTCTATCTGGGACTGAGCCAGCATGTCTCGGGTCTTGGAATAACCCTCTTTTCCACGGGCCTGGCAATGTTCATCTACCGAATTCATTTCGGTTCACCTCTCGTTCCGCCAACGGTAAAACCCTTTACTCAGGTCGCAATACCGCTTTTAACAAGGATCCCCATTATCGGCCAGGGTATCTTTAACCAATATGTAATGACCTACTGCGCACTGCTGTTAATACCCGTTATTTCATTCATACTCTACAGGACGCACATCGGTTTGAAAATACGAACAGTCGGCGACAATCCATTTGCGGCAGACACGGCTGGTGTGAATGTGAACCTCACCCGGGCTTTGAGTCTTGTAGCCGGAGGAGCCCTCATGGGAACAGGCGGCTCATTTCTGACTCTTGCCCATCAGAACATGTTTCTCATTGATGTGATTGGGGGAAGAGGATGGGTGAGCATTGCCATGGTTATTTTCGGGAACTGGGACCCTCTCAAGGGCGTTCTCGGGGCTCTAATCTTCGGCTTTCTCGACGGGCTTCAGTTGAGATTACAGGGCCTGGGCTTCAAGGTTCCTTTCGATATCTTTCTGATGATTCCCTATCTCATGACCATTATCGCTCTTATAGGCGTTTCAAGAAAGGCAACCGTCCCGGCGGGTCTTCTCAAGCCGTATCGGAGGGAGGAAAAGGGTGGATAAATGTTTCGTATAGTTGCTTCCTGTTGCGAAGCCTTCCCGAGCTTTATATCCCATCTCCTTACTGTTTCGATTGTCTATTCAAATTACGCTCAATATCGAATCTTCGAACCACAGACTGATTTATCCCAACACATTATTCCCTGAGGGTGACCTCTCTTCCGTCCTTTATCACATGGAGCGGGGCCTCATGCCTGGTCAGCGTTTCCCACACGCTTTCAGCATTAAGAACAACGAGATTGGCCCTGTTGCCTTCCTTAAGCTCAAAATCGATAAGAGACATAGCCTGAGCAGCCCTTGTGGTGATAAGATCATAGAGAATTTCCATCTCCTCAAAGGTCGTCATCCACAGAAGATGAGCCGCAAGAAATGCCACTTCCAGCATGTTGTTTCTTCCGAAGGGGTAATAGGCATCGGCAATGTCATCCTGGCCGAGGGCTATTCCGACTCCTTCATCGTAGAGGTCTCGCACGCGGGCATGGAGAGGCCCGGTCTGAGGGTCGCTTACAACACCGATCCCTGCACTTTTGAGAAGGGCGACTATTTTTCTGAAATAGGGTTCCGGGTAAAGCTGCATGGCTCTCGCATGATGAGCCATAACCCTCCCCTCCCATCCCTCCCTGATTGTCTTTACTGCAAGCATCTCCAGGGTCCGTAAACCGGGGTCTCCCGCATCATCGATGAGCATTGAAACATCCCTATCGTATTTCTTTGCCAGATCGAACATGAGGTCGATGTGCCTCCGGGCATCTTCATCGGTGTATTCGATCCAGGGAATTCCTCCAACCACGTCGGCACCGATCTCCATCGCCTGTCTGATATAGTCCTCAGCCCCGGGGTCTCTGACGACGCCGTCCTGAGGAAACGCTACCACCTGAATTTCCACCGATTCTTTGAACTCCTCCCTTGCCTTTATCAGGGCTTTTACACCCTCGAGCCTGGCCTTGGTGTCTGTATCGGCAAATGCACGGATATGGGTATTTCCGTATTTTATTGCGAGCCTGACCGCCTGGCGCACGTTTTCAATGATCCAGCTTTCGTCGTACCGCTCTTTGACTTTTGAAGCCAGCTCGATTGCGGTCATTGCCTTTCCCATCGATTCACCCTGATACGACGTGAGCGCTTTTTGACCGACCATGGTCAGCGTGTAGACCTTGCAGAGGTGCAGATGCCCGTTCACGAAGGATTCTGTCACCAGTCCGCCCGAGGCATCTATTTTCTCAAGCGCATTTTCTCCGATGTTTTCCCCGATTTTTGAAATCTTGCCATCTTTGATTCCTATATCCAGGGTTTTCCCTTTGGAGAACCTGGTCTTTGCATTTGTAACAACAAGATCGAATGTCATACAGACCTCCTTTCGTTCTTTTTCTGTATTATGCACCAATGCTTTCAGTTTCTCAACCGAATGATTGAATCCATAAGCTCATTTCCTCGATTCCGGTAATTTGACTAAATGTGCCCTTCCGTTGAAGCCGGTACATCCGGGCTCGCCGGCTGCAGGCCGCGCGTCGGACCGCAGACGACAGAACGACGAATGCCTGTCGGCCGACAGGCTCGCCTTCTTCACCGCTGATCCGCGAGTCAAATATATTGAAATCGCCTGCATACACATGTATACTTTATCATTGGAATAAAAAAACAGGAGCCTTATAAAATTAACAGCCATACATCATTTAAGGGTACTCGGTCGTATCCTGCGGAACACTTCGTGAAGAAGTAACATATCTACAAAACACCGGCTTTCTGGATGCCGATAAGGTGTTATTTACCGCACCCGGACTGCATGAAAAACAGAAAGAACTGCAAAAACAGCTCGTGAGACGTCTTGAAAACGCAGGAAAATACTCTGATAAAATAATCGTACTGTACGGGGAAAGATGCTATCTCGACCCGAATGACCCATCCAGAGATATCAACCGTCTCCTTGAAGAAAACGGGCCCGGGAATTCCCGGGTTAACGCAAAAAACTGCATCGATATGCTCGCCGACGAGGATGAGAGGGATGAAATCCGAAACGGGAGAAAGATATACTGGCTTACGCCCGGCTGGGTGAAGTACTGGAAAATAATTTTCAGCACATGGGATATCGGGATGGTAAACGAAACCTTTCCCGGTAACGACTCTGCCATTGTGCTTGACGCAATAGGTTCCTTTAACGAAATTTGCGAAAAGGAACCCGAAAAAATCCTCGAATTCTCAGACTGGATGAAACTCGGCATTGAGTCGCATCGGGTGACACTCGACCGGTTTAAGCGCCTTATTTTGGAGCAGATCAACCAATAATCATACAAGTTTTCTCTCTCAACGTATACAGGGCACTTTTTTTTAAAAACCGATATCAGACGGGGATTCTTCTCATGGAGAAAAAAAGAGTACTGTTCGTCTGCGTTCATAACTCCGCACGAAGCCAGATGGCGGAAGCCTATCTCAAACGATTCGCCGGCGACAGGTTCGAGGTTGAAAGCGCGGGACTCGAACCGGGCGTCGTCAATCCGTACGTTGTGGAGATCATGAAGGAGGAAGGAGTCGACCTATCCGGTAAAAAAACAAACAGCGCATTCGATTTTTTGAAGGAGGGAAGAACATACGATATCGTGGTCACGGTATGCGACGAATCGAGCGGCCGGCGCTGCCCCTTCTTCCCCGGTCAGTCCCGGCGGATGCACTGGGGCTTTGACGACCCCTCTTCATTCACCGGTACCGATGATGAGATCAAAAACCGTATCAGGAAGGTGCGTGATTCGATAAAGAAAAAAATACTGCAGTTCATACAAAATTCATAACGTGCTTGCCCAATGTTAATAATTATGTAAATTTCTAGAAGAGGTGACGATACCAGATGGGCGATGAATTTTCTTTAAACAGCATATTCGGAGACGAGATTGCCGAAGAGGTTGATGAAGATCTGAAAGAGCCCGACATGTACGGGGTCATCCTCCACAACGATCACTACACCACCATGGATTTTGTGGTCGAGGTCATTGTGAGGGTGTTCCGCAAGCCTGTAATCGAGGCTGCTAAAATAATGATGGATGTGCACAAAAAGGGGAAAGGAATGGTCGGTGTGTATCCCTACGACATAGCGGCGACAAAGTGCGCACAGGTTCTGCAGATGGCACGGGCGCGGGAGTTTCCCCTCAAGTGCACGGTAGAAAAATATTGAAAATCCGCTCATATCGGGATGCCCGGAAACAAGGGATGCACCCCAGCATGATTGCATCGCGACACGATGCAATCGTAATAAAAATTAATCGCATCTGGATTCGACAGATAAAATATCGTCAGGCGATCGTTCCATGGACATAAGCAATGAAGTTCAGAGCGTGCTCAACGCGGCATACCGGGATGCGAAAGAGCGCAGTCACGAGTACCTAACCGCCGAGCACATTCTCTATGCCTCCCTTTTCTTCGAAACGCCCAGGGCGATCATCGAGGAGTGCGGCGCCGACCCGGATACCTTAAAAGAGGATCTCGAGCGATACTTCGCGGATCACGTCCCGGTCGTGTCCGGTTCGGATCCTGTTCAGTCGGCTGGTTTTCAGAATGTAATCGAGCATGCGCTGTTCCATACCGCATCCTCGCAGAAGGGCGAGGTTGATATCGGAGACATTCTCATCTCCATATATGAGCTCGAACAGTCATACGGCGCGTACTACCTTAAAAAAGCGGGCATAACAAGGCTCGACCTCCTCAACGTGGTCTCGCACGGCGGGGTTCTGACCGATCCCTCAGGCTCTTCAGACGAATCGCCGACCGAAGACGAATCGAAGACCGCGGAGGCGCGTCCGAAGAAAAGAGCTCTGGAGCTTTTTACCGTCGAGCTCACCAGGCTGGCGAGGGAGGGCAAACTCGACCCCCTTATCGGGCGCGAGGATATTCTGGAACGCGCCATACAGGTGCTGTGCCGGCGGCTGAAGAACAATCCCGTTTTTGTCGGTGAGCCCGGTGTTGGAAAGACGGCAATCGCCGAAGGGCTCGCCCAGCGTATTGTCGATGAAAAGGTTCCGGGCCTGCTCAAAGGCTTTCGCGTATTCGCGCTCGACATGGGAAGCGTGCTCGCCGGTACACGATTCAGGGGAGACTTCGAGGAACGGATAAAGAAGGTGCTCTCTGCCTTGACGAAACTGGAAAAGGCTATCCTGTTTATCGATGAAATACACACCGTTGTGGGGGCGGGAGCCGTGTCCGGAGGCTCCATGGACGCTTCAAACCTCCTCAAACCGGCGCTCGCCGCAGGAGCCCTCCGCTGCATCGGCTCGACGACTTTTGAAGAGTATAAAAAGTATTTCGAAAAGGACAGGGCTCTGACAAGACGTTTCCAGAAGATCGACATTCCTGAATCGACGCCGGAGGAAACCTATGAGATTCTCCTCGGACTGCGAACGCACTATGAGGAGTTTCACAACGTCCGGTATACCGACGAGGCGCTGAAAAGCGCCGTCGATCTCTCGGCTAAATACATCACCGAACGGTATCTTCCCGACAAAGCCATCGATGTAATCGACGAGACGGGCGCCTATATGCGCATTATGTCCTACAGGGAAAATGAAGACGACACCGGGACACAAACGGTTACAGAGGATGAAATAGAAAAAGTGGTCGCAAAGATCGCGCGCATTCCGGAACGGACCGTTTCGCGCTCGGAAGTCGACAGGTTGAAGCATCTGGGAACCGAGCTGAAAAAGGTGATTTTCGGCCAGAACGAAGCGGTCGATGCGGTTGTCGAAGCGGTAAAACGCTCTCGCGCCGGTTTCCGGGAGGAGAACAAGCCGGTCGCTTCGTTCCTCTTCGTCGGCCCGACAGGTGTGGGAAAGACGGAGCTCGCCCGCCAGCTTGCGCGCATACTGGGCATAGCCATGCACCGCTACGATATGAGCGAATACCAGGAACGGCACACGGTTTCCCGTCTCATCGGGTCGCCTCCCGGGTATGTAGGCTATGAGGAGGGTGGACTTTTGACCGACGCCATCCGTAAAACTCCGCACGCAGTGCTCCTCCTCGATGAAATCGAAAAGGCTCACCAGGATGTATACAATGTGCTCCTCCAGATGATGGACTACGCCACTGTTACCGACAATGCGGGGAGAAAGGCCGATTTCAGGAATGTTATTATCATCATGACCTCAAACGCGGGAGCACGCGATATCGGAAAGCCCGTTATCGGATTCGGCGGCGGCGAGATCACGGAGCAGGCCATAACCGATGCGGTGGAGAGGGCATTCGCTCCCGAGTTTCGAAACAGGCTCGATAAAATCGTTCATTTCAACAGGCTCGATGAGTCGGTTGTGCTGAAGATCGTGGACAAGGAGGTGAAGGCGTTTGCCGGCCAGCTCGAGGAAAAGGGCGTGCAGCTCGAGGTTACGACCAGATGCAGGAAGTGGCTTGCGCAGAAGGGATACTCGCGGGAATTCGGCGCACGCAACATAAGCAGGCTCGTGCAGGACAAAATCAAGTCCTTCTTCGTCGATGCGGTGCTTTTCGGCAACCTCTCCCACGGCGGGAAGGCGGTTGCCGATGTAAAGAAGGATGACATAGTAATCACTACCGGCGGCGAAGAAGAAGGATAACACAGTGGACAGTACCGTCGTATGAATGTATCCAGCATAGAGACTGATATTTTTGCTTCGCATGATCCATAAAAGATACCGATGAGCCATGAAACAGCGGTTTCCCTATCTCGATGAAAACAGCTTTTTCCGGTTCCCACCCGTGAGCAGTGCGACGCCCGAGGGAATCGTTGCCGTGGGCGGAAACCTGTCGCCGGGCATGCTCATCTCCGCGTACAGCCAGGGCATCTTCCCCTGGTATTCGGACGGCGATCCGATCATCTGGTGGAGCCCCGACCCGCGCTGCGTCATCTTCACCGACGAGCTTCACGTCTCGAAATCCATGAAAAAACTGCTTCATCGCGGACGGTTCGGCATATCGCTGGACAGGCGATTTCGCGATGTGATCTCTTTATGCAAAAAAATCCCCCGCAGGGGCCAGCACGGCACCTGGATCACGGACGCAATTCTCGAGGCCTACATCGCTCTGCACGACCTCGGCTACGCACACTCCATCGAGGTATGGGACGGAGAGACGCTTGCAGGAGGCATGTACGGTGTGTCGTTGGGAAGCTTCTTCTTCGGCGAGTCCATGTTCAGCCTCGTTGCAAACGCATCCAAGGCCGCCATCGTCCGCCTCAACGAGATCGTCGGAAAAATGGGATTTTTAATGATCGACTGTCAGATATTTTCTCCGCATCTTAAAACACTCGGCGCCCGGATGATTCCTAGAGATGAGTTTCTCCGCCTTTTGAGACAGGGTTTGTGCACAGAAACTCATCTGGGAAACTGGGGTAGATTAATCGATATATGAGCAGCTTACGTAACCGTTTGAAAATACACGAAAGGAGAACGTACACATGCAAGCACGCGGTCCACTCATGATAGAGCATCGTCTCATCGAACGGATGCTCTCGGTCATCAAAGATGCCCTGGCGAAAATCGAATCGAAACACAGGGTAGATCCCGTATTCGTGGATGTTGCGGTCGATTTTATCAGGATGTACGCCGACCGGACGCATCATGGGAAGGAGGAAGACATTCTTTTTCGAGAATTGAAGAATAAACCGCTGTCCGCCGAGGACAGGCGAGTCATGAACGAACTGATCGAGGAACACGTGTTCGGGCGCAAGACAACCAAAGCGCTTGTCGACGCCAATATTCGCTACCGGGATAGTGACGAGACTGCTCTGGCCGACATTGCCGACAAACTTCAAACCCTTATCGATTTCTACCCCAGGCATATCGAGAAAGAAGATAAAACCTTCTTCCCCGCATCGAGAGCATACTTCACAGATGAAGAGGAGCAGGCCATTCTGGCCGAGTTCTGGGAGTTCGATCGGAAGATGATTCACGAGAAGTACAGGTCGGTGGTTGAGGGATTGGAAATGTGACAGGGTCAAATTACCGGGATCCCGTACGGCCCGTCCATCAAAACCGCTGTACGAGGTTTTCCACCCAATTCCCGCTCCTTCTCCCGAACCGCGTGGTGTACCGCTTTCTGCACCATGAGGCCGGGGTCCGTACACTCATGATCCCGAACGAGCTCGTACCCGGGTTTCCCCGGCAGCCGCGCCAGGTCTTTGTAAGGAATGCCGGTCGTACAGAAGATCAGGTTCTCAAACGCCCCGGCTTTCATGAAGAACTGGTCCCACTTCTGCACCTGCCACTGGTCCGGAACGAAGACCCATTCTTTCTTCTTTATCATTTCCGTAAAACCGCCCGGCCCGCTCTGCATGAGGAGCTTCAGCATTTTCCCGTACCCCGGTTTTCCGACCGGCTCATCGTCACTATTGTGCGCAGCCAGGACCACCAGCCCGCCTTCGGCGATTACCGGGATGGTGCAGTACGCGGCCTTTGCCGCCTGGTAGTGGTTCACGGCAGCCTTGCCGCCGTGGGTGACAATAACGTCGTACTCGTGCCTGCAGGGTATCATCGAAGCATCACGTACCGCGTCCGCCGCCCTGGCGTGTGCCGGCTCCAGCTCCCCGGTAATTAGACCGGTGAGTTTTCCCTCTTTATTAATCAAGCAGTTGACGCTGAAGTGTACACCGGTTCTTTTTGCCACATCCTGCGCGAAGCGGTAGCAGGGATTGCCGTTCAGGTTCAGATTTGTCGCTCGGGGATCGCCCATCCACGCGGGACCGTGAAACAATCGCGTGGTATCGATATTCACCAGTCCCGGGCAGACCGCTTTTGCACCTCCGGAAACGCCCGCCATGAAGTGAGGCTCAGCCAGGCTCGTGGTGATGCGCAGGTCCGCCGACGCGAAGTGCTCGCTTACCAGCACTTCGATCCCCTGGATGAGACCTATGCTCTTGAGTGTCGGAGAAGTACAGTCGTGATCGACGATCCCGTACCGCCCGACGATCCGCTCGCCGAGTGCTTTTCGCTTCCATTCCATAGTAGTGGCGATGTGCGTGCCGTTCCCGACCACGATGGTGATGTTTTTCTTCCGTACACCCGACTTTTCCAGCAGTTTCAACAGGGGGAGGAGGATCCCATCCTCCCGATCCGATGAATACGGAACCGGCCGCGTGTTGTCCGATACGGTAATGGCTGCTGTGAGACCGGAAACCCCGGGCTTGCCGGCTTTTTCGGCGCCCAGCGATGCGGCGATCTTTTCCAACCTTTTGCCCGCCGCGGGATTACGGAGCGCTTCTTCAATCGCCCCGGCGGGGTTTGCAAGGGCCGGTGTGTGGGGTATTGTCAGGATGTCGCTGCAGGACGGCACCCTGACGGTAAGATACATGTTGCCATATTCAAGCTCTACCTGCTTCCAGTCTTTCATCGATCCAGCATGTCTACAGAAAATGTCTCAGAACTGCCTGATATGCATAATCGAAATCAAATATTATCCTTCTCTTATAATTCTTCCAAATTAATTAATGCTTTTTTTCCGATGATACGAAGCGGAGATAAATGAAAAAAAATCAAGGGCGCAATTTAATAAACCTCTTCTTTTTTATGATGATGTTCCAGCATAAAATAAAATGTTGCGCCTTCTTCCACCTTCCCTTCGGCCCACACCCGACCACCGTGACGATGTGCAATACGCTGTACCGTAGCCAAGCCTACACCGGTTCCGGGAAACTCTTCTTGCGAGTGCAGGCGTTGGAAAACGCCGAACAGCTTGTTAGCGTAGGTCATATCAAAACCTGCACCATCGTCACGAACAAAAAACACCTCTTTATCATCATCCCGGGTAACACCAAATTCTATTCTTGCCTTTGGATTGTGTGCGGTGAATTTCCAGGCATTGCCCAGCAGGTTTTCCATCAGGATACGTAAAAGCTGGACGTCACCATTGGCGGTCAACCCCGGTGCAATAATAAAGGCAGCCTGGCGTTCAGGTTGTATCACCTGAAGCTCGTCAGCGATTGACTGTGCCATGGCGCTGAGATCGACTTTCTTGCGTCTTACTTCAATGCGTGTCACTCGTGATAGCCTCAGCAAGTCGTCGATGAGCAACGCCATGCGCTGGACGGCTGAGCGTACCCGCTGCAGATAGCTCCTGCCTTTTTCATCCAGCCTATCAGAGTAGTCTTCCATCAGCGCCTGGCTAAACCCATCTATACCACGCAAAGGTGCACGTAGGTCGTGCGACACTGAGTAACTAAAGGACTCCAGCTCTTTGTTGGCAGCACTGAGTTCTTCATTAGCCCATTTAAGCGCCTCTTCGCTTTGATTCAGATTTCTAAACAGAAGGCTGTAGGGCTTAGTGAGGCCTGTCTCAATAAGGGCTCGATAGATGAGATAGAAGGAAATAAGTTTGAAAAAATGACCAATCAGATTAAAAAGGCCATAAGGGTCCGAATAAAGGGTAAAAGCCAGTTCGGAAAGGATAGTAATGGCAATAGACCTGCCCAGCAGTCGCAGCACCCGACGATCAAATTGTTGACGATTTTTGAGCAACATTATTAGGGAACCCAGCAAAATCAGGGAAATAGTATATTCGCTGACTTTCTTAAAAGGGGTTAAGCCGACTCCTTCAACGAAACATTGTGGGAAGATGTTCCAATAGAAAATGGATAGTATCAGGAGTAAGAACACAATACCATAGCCCGAAATTATTAAATAAACCTTAAGCTTTCGGTGCAGGAACAAGGGAGCGATGAGGAGGGAGAGGCTTTCAAGATAGCGGGCGGAAATCCATAGCTGAGTGGGCAGGTTGGTGCCATATCCTTGAAACACACCCATCCCTGTATAGCCCAATGTGTGGATCAAATCCAGACCGCCAATGAAAAGGTAGGCAATACCTATGAATAGAAGGTAGTTGTTGTCCATAAACCGACGCGAGTTCCAGGCAATTATGAAAATACCGCAGGCTACGACGATACTGAACAGCTCGACAAGACTGTGAAAAAGGAGGTAGCTGTAAAAACTGGTCAGGTATAGCCCCAAAAGAATCAACAAATTCAGTAAAATAGTAAAAAACTTACCGGAGATAATAGATTGTTTCTGCATAACTTTGATTTTATTATCGGAGTCTATCAAGAATTTTGTATAAACCATAATTATGCTATTCAATATACTTGGCCAACCTCTCCTCAAAGTATATGCATAATTGCGAATATATTACACCTCAATTCCGTACCAAGATTTTCTTGACAACTTGACAAGAAGAATTTGTTGTGATATATTTATGGCATGAAAACTATGCCTGTCGGCGAACTGAAGAGCCACTTCTCGGAAGTGATCGAGGCCATCAAGAACGGTGAGCAAATCGTGATCTCCTACGGAAAAAAGAAAAAGAAAATCGCAGTCATTGTTCCCTTCTCCCAATACGCGAAAGAAAACAGCATAAAGCTGGGCCTTCTGAAAAGCAAGGCGAAGTGTGAATTCTCAGATGATTTTGAAATGACTACGGAAGAAATGGTTGGGTTGTGAGCTACCTTGTCGATACTCACTACTTACTTTGGTCGCTTATCGATCCTTCCCAAATCAAAAAACATGCGATAGAGATTCTCACAAACACCCAAACGATAAAGTATATGAGCAAAATAAGCTTATGGGAAATAACGTTGAAGTATTCCCTCGGCAAGCTCAAACTCGAAGGTACTACGCCTGAGGAAATACTCAGTGCGTCCCTGGAATCCGGGTATAAGATCCTCGACATTAGTGAAGATGATATTGTTACATCACATCTTCTGCCGTTTATCGAAAATCACAGAGATCCTTTTGATCGACTACTGGTGTGGCAGTGTATAAGAAACGATATCGTACTCGTTACCGCAGACGTCCGGCTGAAAGGGTATAAACCGCACGGGCTAAAGATAGCCGTATGAGATTCCACCCAAATAAGAAATAAGCAAAGTAGTATCAAAGGGAATTAAAGGTGATTTTTAAATGTTATTTTCTATGTAAAAAAGACTGAAGCCACAATCGTTCTTTTTCGTATTTTATGCTACGATTTTGCTACGCTCTAAAAAGGCGTGTCTTCTCACCAGTCCTCATTCCGCAGGTACAGGATCATATAAACCCCGTCGCCTGCAGCTACGATTGCTTAACTGTTATGCCTCTTGCCATTGAAATGCTGAAATGTTCTTGAGAATATTTCATCTTCCTTCCCATGGAGAAATCATTAGGATATCGAGGAGCCCAGAGACTTTCTCATAGACCCTGCGCATAATTATATCCCTGTCCTCTTTGTCTGCTACCTCAATAAAGTCTGCAACCCATTTCGGCCCTACATGTTCTATGGATGCGAACTTGCTTTTTATCTTCTCAAGACCCTCAATAATAAGCTTATTCGTTGTATGAGGTCTGAATTCTGAAGCAAGCCCTTCCACGCCTCCGGGATAGTGCTCGATGCAATAGTATATGTCGTAAGCATCCTTTTCTTTCATCCGATCATACATTGCCATTCCCTTCATCACAAGGAATGGTACAATCCCTGCAACCTTAAAGCTTGCTTTATCTTTTCCGCCTTCAGGCAGCTCACCTTCGAGGGTTATAGTGATTGCAGAATCAAATGCAAGATCACAGCCCCGAGCCTTGCGCGCCCGAACATCCTGAACCTTCTGCGTTCTACGGCCTCTGCCAGTGCCTCCGTATTCCCCTGCCATGAGGTTAACTTCGACAGTTACCGGCTCTGCTCCTTCGATTGTCACTTTTCTGAAAAATCTGAAAGGTTGTTCTTTGTCCTGCGTATAACCGCGCCTTAGAAATGCTTTCAGTATTGTTTGGTACGTATCATCTGGAATTTTTGAAAAGTCCAGAGCAACGTCAATATCGAGGCTGCCGACATGGGGGTCATGAGACTGAGGCAAGAGAAATGTCGGAGTCCATCCTCCGATTATGACCATTTCGTCCTTAATTACTCCGAGGAGATGAACGAGTTCTAAAAGCACAGCCTTACAGGCGTTGACTTCCCTTTCTCCGTATTGGCTTTTGCTTACCATTTGTGCCTTATCTTTTGTTCAAATACGGCCTGCGCTGCTTCTTCGCCCCTTCCCTTGTAACTCTTCAGATCGAGGTAAAGCTGGATGTCAGATACAACGCTAATGCCGTTAATATCCTGAAGACCGTAAAAAACACCTTCATCGAACGGTTGTAGCAGGGTAACATTTGCCCCGCTTTCCACTTTCTTAAACTGAAGGGTTTTTGCAATATCATCAAGATTGCCATCAACATATGAAAAGAATCTCATAAATCTTACAAATGGCGCCACCTTCCTTGCACCGGAAAATAATGCGAGCCCATAGCGATACTTTCTTTTTCCACACTCTCTTTTTATTGCAGCCTCAAGCTGGTCTTCTGAAAACCCTGAATAGTAGGAAAAGCTTTGATTCCTTTCATAAGAATAATTATTAACCCATTGAAGAAGCACTTCTTCTGGTTTGACAAGGCAGAAAGTCTTGTTTTTTTCTTGAATCCATTCTTCGGAAAGAAGCGCCTGTTTTACCCTTGAGGTCAGCCCCATGCTGATGCGCGCTTCCCTTGACAGGTCTTCTACGTACCATTTCTTTGAAGGATCTGAGAGAAGCACTCTCAGTATCCTGCTTGATTTTGGAGAAAAGACAGACTTTGAGATACGGGCAGAAGTGAAAGGATTAGGTCTCCCGCTCCTTTCTATAAATATATTCTTGAAGGACAGGAAGGCATTTCCAGCCAGGTCAATGCAACCAATACCTGCCTCTTTACATATCTGCCTGCTTGCATCGCTTAAATAAGGTGCAACCAGTATGCAATATGAGTCTTTAACCCCCTTAAGGTATTCTTTAAGCTGAGCAATTGCCATTCTTACAAGACGGGGCTCACCTTGTGATTTTACTTCCACAATAAATTTTGCCGGCTTGCCGGAAATAAGGGTACTCAATACAAAATCAACTTCTTTATTATCAATTCTGACATTGGTTTTAGATTTTTTTAGTTCAAGGAAGGTAATATCTGAAAAGACAGATATTATGCTTTTCAGCGCAGTTTTAAGCAGATCATTCTTAGAAATCCGTTTCACTATAGAAGCCTGTTTCACCATATGGTGAAACTATATATTATAGTGAAACAAAAGTCAAGCTTTCTTAATTCGAGAGCGGCATACAAGCGAGCTAGTGGAAAATGCGAATGCACCATGATGATCTGTAGCCGTCACACCGGTCTTTGTAGCGTGATGCTTCGGGGCGTACGAGAGGTTCACCAACTTACGGCTGGTGTTCCTTATTCCCTCAGCAATGTCGTTGCCGTGTATCAGACCTTCCACCGGAATGATCCGGGTTATGAATGAAGGAAGAAGTGATGGGTTTTCACAAAACTATCATATGGCTCAGGTCCCGCTCCCAACACGTATGAGCTGTAAATTTTCATTTTTCCCAGAAATTATTGGAACTTTTTTCTGTATGTGCTGCTGGTGTATATAAATTTACAGCGAGCGGTTCTGATTAATGCTTTTTCAACATTTCTTCCGGATTTTTGAATCGAACATACTGATAATCTTCATTCGTTCCGGCCCACATTGCATACACATAACCGTCATCCGTGTTATTCACAACTTTTACATCAATTTCATAGTATATTGACCCATCCGGTTTCATTTTCTGACGAGCTATTTTTTTGAAGTAATTTACGGGCATTGGTTCGAATATTTTATAAAGCCTTTCTTCCCACCAGTCGAAGATATACACTCCGCCTTCACTAACCGTTTCTTTTTCACCATCATATCCACTGTAACCGTACATAAAGCTCATGTAGATGTACCGCCTGTCTTTTGATAGATCGTAGTTTAGATAGTAGGTATCTATATACATTGTAAGATTATAATCTCGACTATCCAATATTCTTACTTCTTTTGTTTTGAGGTTGTATTTGTAGATTTTGAAATGATTGTGAAGATTTCCGACTTCTTCGTATGAAGAATCGTGATAGATTCCCAATACTAGAAGCCATTCGCCTTTGACATCTAAAAGACGGTATATATCAATATCATCAGGTGAATGGAGCTTTATCTCTAAATCTAACAAATCACTTCTTTTTTCTAAATTAGGATTATAAGCTTTTATTATATAAACATGAGTTAAGGCAAGTATATTACCAAATTTATCTTTAAATATATTTATTGTATTATTATTTTCTCCTATTATAAATCCATCAGCCCATGTAAATATTTCTTTATCGCCAATATATAATTTCTCGTTATACTTTCCTGTACCGTTATACAAATTATTCTTAGAATATTTTTGAAGCAGCCATCCTTCATCGTCAGGAGGTGTTTTAATCTTAATAAAATATTTATCATCAAATTTCTCGTTTTTTATTTTTTCATAACAATTTATAAATCGAAATGGTATATTTTTTTTCTTGTATTCATCAAATTTTGAATATTTAATTTTAGAATAATCTATGTTATTATGAAAAATAAAAGATATTAGAAGTATACATAACCCAATTAATATTCCAAATTTTATTTGTAATTTCATTATATAGACCTATCTAATAATCTCCTATTATATAATCTAGCAATTTGTCAATATCAATTGTTGTTAACACAGAATAATTTGATAAAGATAGTGAATAATTATAATTACCGAAAGTTTTATAATATTCTTTTTCCGAATAATTATTAAACTTTTTCCATTCCTCTTTAAAATCAAACTTTCCATATTCCATTACGGTATTCAAGAAATTTTCAAACTGTTTCGACAATCTTTTACCTTTCCACTCAGTCAATGGCACTGAAGTAAACTGATTATCACCGACTCCACTATAATTCACATCCCATCTTTGGCCTCCAAGAGTCTGCACAAATATGTGTGAGGACCCACCTCCCACATTATCCCACGACCACACCGGTAAAAACCCTCTCCTGATCATCTCGTCAACCGCACCATTGAACTCTTCTTTACTCATCCCCTGCACATCTATCAATGAATCGGTACGCGTAAAGTACTCCTTCCCCTCCCCTTCCTGCATAAACTTATTTATATCTTCAGCAAGCTTGGTATAGTACAACTCCGTGTTCGCGATTCTCTCGTACTTAGCACTTCCCTGTCTTACTGGGTACCACTCATCCTTCACATAATCCGTCTCTCCAAGCATTGCATATGTTTCGACTATTACATTACCGCCGTAGTAATTACATAACGCAGTGCCGCTTCTCCCCGGTAAATATACATACTCCCTCCCATCGGACCCCATAAACCGTACAGGATCCTTATTCCCCTTTGCCCAATCGCTTTCTCCTCGCAATCCTTCAAATACATCCCCGAATATCCTTTCAGTCAAGATATACGGATTTTCAATTACCTCGTGCAATGCCGTAGCCACCTTTTCTATATTTTCAAGCAATTCTTTCTCAGTATTTCCTGCAACTTCCATATACCCCGATCCATCCAATCCAGGCTCACCCACAAAATCGTTAGTATAGCCATACCGCTGAAGCAGCACCCCTCCAGCTCCCAGGTCGCTGCGTAACGGCGAAAAAAGAAAATATCCTTCAATATCCGACCCTATTGAAAGATCATCCCTGATCATTATTTCAGTCCCTTCCACCTTTTCACCCTCGTCCCTGACAAGCTGTTTCCCAAGAGCAATCTCCTTAACTATGTCCGAATACCCCTTCGCCATAATTCCTCTTTCAATGAGCTCTTCTATCAAATCGCTTCCCCCCGCTTCAATTGCACCTTTATACATGCTCGCTATTACGCGTATCGTCTCACTGTCAGTTCCTTCGAGTTCGGCAAACATCAATTTAATATTCTTCCCTTCCATAAATTGACCCTGCGCTCTCTTGAATACTTCAAACTCATCCCCTCCATACTCAAATACTGCAGAATAATAGTCCATCTCTCCATCAGCCACATTAAACGTATCTTTCAATCCCTCCCATACCCTGAGACTGAAATCAAGACTTCCCACCCTGTTGCCAAGCATATTCCCGGATGTATCGCGCGCAGCTTCCAACAGTCTATCGCTCTCCACTGCATTTATTCTTGCCTTTTCTTCTGTAATCATGTATTCAGCGCGATGTTTACTGCCTTCCTCCAGCAATCTGCCATACTCATTCTCCGAAGCATAGGCCATGTAGCTCGTATACTTTGCGGCTGAGTTCAAATCCCACTGCAGCACTCCCTCCTCATTGATAGATGCTGCTGCTCCTTCACCAAACATTTCTAACCCTTCCTTCGTATAATCGAATCCATAAAGCTCACCCTTCTCCAGTAGAGCCGCTAGAGCTGCGACAGCATCCGAATCGATTGTACCGTCAGCATACCGCAGCAGATTGCCAGCAGTATAGTTTTGCTTGCTTTCCAAATCTCCTCCTGAATACTGCGCTTCATACTTTTCAACCCGGTCAAGACCGGCCATTGTTCTACTCAGATTGTATGCAGCAAGGTTCAGCCCGCCTGTTGATACATCCCAGGAAAATCCCACTTCACTCCCCAGTGTTACCGCAAGCATCCCCACCTCATGCTTGCCGCCTAAATCAGCGGTGTTCAGAACATTAATCCTGAATCCGTCAGCAGCTCCGGTAAGATTATTGATCGCCTCCTCAGTCAATCCGCCTATCAAATCGCCCATTCGCTTCATATCGGTATTGAAGTAATCTGTGACAATCGCCCCCCTCCCGGCGTCTTCAAGCACATTGTAGTTATACCCCCCTTCACTCCAGCTCGCGCCGTGCATCACATCAAAACTGCTCGCTACATAGCTCCCGCCAAATGCACCAAGCGAGCCCGCAAGCCCCATGCCGATCCCGGTTTCGAAACTGTCCAAACTCCATCCCAGTTTGCCGGATTCGTTAAAATCGACCGCATGCACCACACTGCCAAAGGCAGAATCAAAGATAAAACTTGATGTATCTATGCCCGCATTTGTCAGCCTGCAGCCGAACCCGGTCCCAAGATCTATCCCCGACTTGATCCCTGCAGTCAAACTGTTCAACCCAAATGTCCCGAACGATGTTGCGGTACTCTTCAGTATGTCAAGTCCCGCCTCATCCCAATCGATCTTCCCCTCCATAGCTGTAGTCGATGTGGTGAACACATTCCACCCGACCTGCACCGCAGTCTGCGCCAGAAGTGAGGTCCCTGCCGTGGCAATCGCCGCCGTTACATTCCCGATCGATTTCAGGGACGGCCCGCCCGGTATAAGCGGCTTGTCGAAAAACCCGCCGTCCTCCTTTGCAAGCGCCTCTGCCTCGAGCACGGTATAGCGCTGATACTCGAGCATAATACGCCCCGTTTCGAGTGGCTTGTTCTGACAATAGCTGATTTCACTGACAAGAAGCATCTGGTACTCTGAAAAATTTTGATCTCCTTCGGCAGATTCCTCCTTTCCAACTCCAAAAATCGATACCAGCTCATCCATGAGCTTTCCCACAAATCCGGACAACGCGTCAAGCAATCCCGTGCTGCTGTTCTCACGGACATACCGTGCAGTGTCCTCTTCGGTCGGCAGGCGACCTATGTGCTCCCGGTATATATCCCCGATACTACGTCCGACTCCAAGTACTTTCTCTTTTGCGCGCCGCAGGCGCTCCACCTCTTCCATAACGAATATCTTCATTTCCGTGCTGTCACCGGCAGATTTCAGCTCGTCTATACCGGCCAGTCGAAACAAGTCATCCGGCACGGCATAGGATCCGTATTCTCGTATACGTACCGTCTCCTTTTTTCGTCCTCCCAGCAGGCTGTAATCAACAACAAACTTTTTTTCATATCCACCCGTCTTCTTTGAAAACCCAACATCCTCGGCGGTCAGAAACTCCTCGAGCATTTCCCTGTTGGCTCTGTCAAGTCCTCGTATCCCGGCGAGAATTTTCTCACGCGCCTTCTTCAACTGATAATAGAGTCTTTCAGCCTCGAACTCCTCCTTCTTCTCATCTAAAGACATGATGCGGCTTTGAAGCGCTTCGATCGCCTCCTCCACCACAGTGTTTTTCAACCCTACGCTTCGCATCCTCCCGAACGTTCTGTTTGCGATCATCTCATAGTCGGTTATCCACTGCGGTATGGTAAGATCATCTATATATTCATCCACAAGTCCTTCTGTACCCCTCTGCATATCACCCATATCCATACCCGTGTCACCTGCAATGAGCGTTATTCCACGTTCGAGTTCTTCAATCCATCCGTCATCGGCAGTTTGCCTGCCAGACACATCCTGTAGCCACTGTTCCCGCATCGTGATATACTCGACCTCTTTTTCATGCCATTTTTCACCAGCATTCAAGAAGCGTGAGCGCATCTCATTAATCCATTCCCGGTAGGCTCCTTTCAATCTGCCCGCCTGCTTCTCCCAGGCATGTATCCCGTTCAATTCACCACGTTCCACCTTTTCAAAAAACCTGCTCTTTTCCTCAACCATGTTCCCCAGCTGAAGATCAAATCTGTACTCCTCAAACGCCGCCCTGTCGGAAATAAACGCTCTTTCAATACTCCCGGTATCGTTCAGGATACCAATAAAAAGTTCTTCACCAAACATGATGTTGAAGTAGCCGAGATCAGACACTTCTTCAAAAAGCTCCTGCTTTCTCTTTGCCTCGGATTGCATCAGTTTCTCTGCTGAAAAATCAAAGACATCGAGAACAACGCCGTCTGCAACAATATCTTCAAAACGAACTATGTCCTCTTCCCCTATCCCGTACTTCTCCTTGAGTTTCTCGAACCCCACACCCCACAGTGCAATGTCTTCTGCCGTCAGTTCTTCTTCATCAGCCAAACCGGTTAAAACTGCATAGAGAAGGCGAAGCTCACTTGCCTGCTCCTTCCTCTTTGCAAGCATAAGCAGAGAACGGTATTTCTCCTCCACACCTCCCGCATCAAATTCATCCCATGAACCGGAAAAGCGCGATACATACTGCTCGAAAAGTTCCTGCTCTTTTTTGAGAAGTCCTGCCAGCCCGTAATCTATCTCCTGCTTGGTTATCTTTTCTTCCAGTGCATAGGCCTCTTTCTTCGAAACAAAGGCTGTGTATCGCGAAAACTCTCCCTCAAAAAAATCCTGATAACGCACCTGATACCTACTTTCCGCATCCTCGAGGAGCCCTTTTAGGGCCGAGGATTGATCTGCCACATAGTCTTCCAGCTCTACAACCATCATACCGATACTCGGTTCGATAATATTATTGAATATCTCTCCTCCTTTTTCGGCGATAAAATCTCTCAAGAAATAAATGTACGCCTCCGTCCTCGTTTCAATACCCGCATTTTTCAGTCCCTCACTCAAAATTTCATAGGCAGGCGACCCCCTGTTGAGGTTTAGCGCGGCATACTGCCTGTTAATGCCTTTCAATAGATCGATCCTGTGTTCCCTGTCCGTAATTTTGCCGTCAAGGTTCGTCTTCAGCTCTTCCGGGATATCGGGGTTGTCTTTCGACTGAATCATCGCATCGATCTCGCCCTCTAGCATTCGAAGCTCGTCATCTATGAGAGCATGCAAAATCTGCAGGATGAAAAACGCTTGCTGCGCGCAGTTGACCGATTCCTGCCTTGCTTCAAGCTCAACTGCAATACGGGCAAGCTCGTCTTCGGAATAGATGTCCCCCATACCAGCATATCGAGCATTGGAATCACCCGCATAAACATCCGCCAACCCGACCCTGGCAGCAACAATATCCTTTCCCTGTATTTTAACCTCCCTCAATACGTCAAAACGCGCCTCAGCACGGGCAAGTTTTTCAGCATAGTCGAGAAGCTGTGTTTTATACAGTGAAACCGCGCTCTGCCCGGAATCATCCGCCAGGTATATGTTCTTTGCGTAGAAATACACCTCCTTTGCCTCGAGATAATCACGGTACTTCTGATCCACGATCGTTTTTTGCAGGTTCATATCCTCTACAATCTCGTTGTACGCCGTGCGGGCCGCATCGATTTCCGTTTCGATTCTTTCAACAGCATACTGCAACCGATCGACTTCATTACGCCTGTACGCTGCTTCTTCCTCAGCTTTTGAAAGCGCCCGGACCAGGTCACTGTTCGACAGCTCTGCCTCACACACCGAAGCGATGAGGTATAAAAGCCCATTGCCCGTAAAAACGCCGTCCGGAATGTCTCCACCGGCGCTGTCTGTCACGGGAATATCCGAGGCATAGTAGGATAGAAGATCGCTTTTCACATGTAAATCTGATACCTGTTCCTCATCCATTGCCGCGATTGATTCATACCCGTGGTTGTTGAAAATATCGAGTGAGTTGAAGTGCTCGATATTTATAGCATGATCCTCTATAACACAGGCAAGCCACTTTTCAGCATCCCCTTGAAGATCCCTGAGTCTTGCAAGAGACACGATTGCCTGCATAAACCTGTTCTGAAATTCTATGTAGCTGTTCAACCCATAGGCTCCTGACACAAAGGTCGGTGCCGTTTTTACACTCCCCGAACCATCACTCCCAAAGGTGTAATTATAATCCCCATACCCTTCAAAATAGATCCTGTTTAGCACATTCTCTCCGCCTGGATTGTTCAAAACGACGGTGTTGTAGGCGCATATTACCTCATCCGCTTCAGTATCCTCACTCAGACTGTACATGTCCAGATCCGGATGAAATACGCTCCTGTTCTCATATATGACTCCTCTGTAATCTTCCCACTCATCACAGATGAGCTCTCGAAGCCTTTTTTCAATCGCCGACTTGAACCCGAAATGTGCAGAAACATCGGCAAAAACAGCCTCCGCATACAGGAGGGATGATGCTATATCATGAAAAGATTCCTCAAGGGGATTTCTGAATACAAACAGCTCCTCCGCCTCCTCGAGACTGAGGTGGCTTTTAAAAATATTTTCAGCAAGAACGAATTCCTGAAAACGAGGGTCATAATTTTTTAAAAACTCATTTTGAAATATGTCATCAGGAGAAGTAATGAAAAATTTTCCGGCATAGTCCCAGCGTGCCTCGTCTATATACAGCGCACGTAAAAAATCCCAATCCCCATCCGAAAAATCCGAACCGGGATCGATGTTTCCGGGATCTCTCTCATCGGTACCAGTACCACCGGGACCTCCATCGCCGGCGCGGATCACTCCAGGATCAATCTCCTCTATAAAGGAAACAAATGCTTCAAAGGCACCCTGATCCGCGTACACATCATGAACAGCTGTGTAACTTTGAATTGCGGATTTAATCCGGGCAAGAGCGGATTCCCAGGGTTCTGCAAACTGACTGAACAGAACACCTTCTCCTGCATCGCCGCTTCGATAGAGTTCAGCCTCATATACCCGGCAGGTGAAAAGCAGCCCGGATAAAACCGCATCGGCAATTTCATCCCGCTGTCTTTTCTGCACCGAAAGAGAATCAAGCGCATCGCCGACAAGCTCATCTTCAATAAACTCGTACAACCCGGTAAAATCCGTACAATCGTCGATGAGAACCTGTTTTATATAGTAAAAACAAAGCATTTTGATGAGCCGAGCAGCCTCATCGTACCCGTGGTCCAAGAGTCCTGCCGTATACTCGCTTTGAAGAACCTTTCGAAGCGACGTCATCGATGGATATTCAAGATAATCACCTAGACGTTCAGCGTATTCCTTCTCGTACAGGTATTCGTCCCGGGGCCTGAGCTTGAAAAAAAGCTCGGCATTCAGATCCGAAAGCCTTTTGAAGCGACCTTCATCGAGCATCAGGGTGAAGTAGCCCTCGATATCATAGCCCGTGTCCTGCTCGAAAAGTTGAAGCTCCGCCGCTCGCGCCTCGATATCCTGAAAAAGTGCGGTACACTGATCGGTTGAAAGACTGCTGCAAAAATTCTCGATGTTACTGTGCAATTCATTTTCCGTATACACCAGAAACAGTTTCATGTTAGTTTTGATACATCCGATGTCCTGCTCATCGAATCCGTATCCTCCGGCACCTTCCGCCAGGTCATCGAAAAACTTGGCTATGCTTTCAATCGTATTCATCCTGATGCCTTCAGGGTCATTGCGCACCTCTTCAAAGTCATCCTCGTTGCGCAGGTAGATGCAAGAGGCGCAGAAGTCGGCCATTGTTTGGAGAAGGTTATTTTTCCTCGCATGAAGCAATCCGTTTTCTTCAAACACATCCATATTCAAAAATATAGTACACAGTGCAGTATCGAGGCTTCCCGGTATGGGCTGAATCGAGCTCTTCTCCCCTGAATAGAAGCCGCTGTCAAGCCTGGATAAAGCTTCATCTATCACTTGGAGTCCTGAAACGGCATCGACAACCGAAAGCGCCTTCTCATATTCCGTATAAAATCCACTCGATATTTCCGGTGATATGGTCCCATCATCGCCCCAGTTGCCGTCACCAAGAAGATCGATAAAAAAGCTGCACACAAGACGAGCCTTTTGAGAACCGGAAAAATGCAGGTATCGATCAGCATCGGAAATACCGGGTAGAACATTGTAGAAGAAGCTTTTCAAAATGAGAAAATCATTCCTGTTTGTCTCTCTCATGTGTAGTAAGTATGCCTCAACAGAATGAAAGGAACCCTGCTTGTTTTCAAATTCTGCGAGCAAGTCATACACATCTTCCCAGTAACCTGGATCAGGATGTATCTCTTCCGGTTCTGAACGACCTTCATCCTGTAAAGATGCGTATTCCATGCAATCCTGCAGGTATGCACCGAACGCGTCTCCCATAAGGGCGGTGTAGCAGCTCGAAGGATTTTCACTGTGTTCATAATATTCTGTATATGCAATCTCCCTGGCTTCACAAACCAGCGAAAAAAAAGTATTGATGACATAAACCTCTTTACCTGCCCGCCCCGTTACCAACATTTTTGAGACCGTTTCTCCAGAAGCCATACTACCCAGGATACTCGAAAGAGAAGCCTCCAACTCATCCACACTCTGAAAAATACCTCTGAACAGCTTGCTTCCCTCCATATTCATGCGTAGTGTTTCAATATCGGAGATCATCTTCTGCAAATCCACTTTTGAGTACTCGTCCTTCGTGAAGAGATCATCGAACTCTTCCTGCATGCCGCGTAAGCTCTTCAGGGATTCCGAATTTTCCCCGTCGAAATACCAGAAAATGATTCTCTCATAAGCCCCCTTTGTTTTCTCGAATGCTTTATTAAGCAGGTTAGCCGCCGCTTCTACTCTTTTTTCATCATCAATGGATAAAAGCTGTGCAAGACGTAAGTTTTTCATCTCATATGCCCTGCTTGCCTCATAGAACATGGTGTGCACGAGCATTTCAAGCTTTGCATCGGCAATCTTGATATTCGTGAGTGTGTCGAGCGTCTCTCGAAGCATTTGTTCAGCAGCTGAAAGCTCCCCCCTCGCCGCTTCCAGCCGGGCAGTAAGATGTGAAATCTCAGCCCCAGCGTCTTCTAGGTTTCTCCCATCAGGATTCCCAGTGTCGTGCTCCAAAAGAAGCCGGTACTCCTCGAGGGCATCAAGGTATGCTTCCTTTGCCGAAGTGTAACGTTGTTCGGTATCGCCAGCGCTCTCTCTTTTCGCCCTGTCGAACGCGTAGGAGAGCACACCATCCGTGACTTCAAACTGACCTTTCCAGAACGCCCTGTCACAATATGCAGTATACAGTTCTTTTTCCAGATCGCTCAAAATGACACCGGGTTCATCGCTGAAGAAGTAGTCGTTAAACGCCTCGTCATCGGTGAGAATTTCATTCTCGAGGAGGGGCTTTTTATCGAACTGTGCGATAACCGCATCCTGTACAGCAAGTATTCTCCCGAGCATCTCAACCTTCTTATTCTGCAGGTCATCGATGATACCTGCGTACCGTTTCACATCATCAGCCATCCGGTCGAGCTCGATATCACGAACCGGAACCGAGAAATCCTCCGGGGATTCATCGACGTAACTCACGATATCTTTCCTCCACCCGTCGGCTGTTTCAAAAATATGTATATCGAAATACTGCGTCTTCCCAATTTCATCCTCAAATCGGGCGATAATCTGATCCGACTCGCCCTTTATCGCCCTAATGCTAAGCTCCCACCGCCTTACGTCCGCTGTTATTTTTACCCGCAGGGTAAATCCGTCATTATTCTTCTTTTTTGAAACGAACGCGTATGAATACCCGAGAATACTGTCTGTCTTCGTAACCGAATATCCGTGCTCTACCTTTAAAAAATGGGATTCAAGCTCAAAAATATCCGAAAGGTTTTTATCCGGTTGCCAGAACCGCATGTCACGGTTGTCAATCGGTTCGTCGTTTTTTCCGCCGAAACCGAATCCCCTGGACACGATATTTTCGACAAAGCTTGCAAGCGATGCATATTCTTCATTACTGAGATTGCTGTCATCAGGAACGATCACACTCATGCTGTCTTCAAGCATGAATTGAAACTCCCCGAGATACCCGTCGATCTGACCGATAGTATCAGCCCCGGATTCAAGCACCGTGCTGATATTATTTATATACGCATCAAAGCCTCGTTCTGTATCTTCTTTGTACAAAACAAGGCTCGTCGTGAGAGCTCGACGTGCGTCGTTATCCGCTACAAGAGTTTCATCCCAGCGTATCCGCGCCTCTTCAATCGCCTCGTGGAAAGCCGCACCCCACTGCTCCCTTTTTTTCTGCAGAGTGTTCAGCGCATAGGCCCAGGCCTTAATACCCTCGTCATATACCATCCTGTAGTTTTCGTACCACTCATTTTCCCTTCTGACAAGCTGCGCCGCAGCTCGTGCCCATAACCCAAGACCCTCCTCATAGCATACCTGCAGCCTGTCGGAAAGTATTTGCACATCGGCCTCTGACAACACGTCTTCCTTCAATAGCTGTTCCAGCTTCGATTCAACGTTCTTGTCGAGCTTTTGTTCAACATCGTCAGTGATCTCCTGAACGACCCGACGAGCGTGTTCAGTCTCCATATCATACCTCAGAGAACCGCTGTCCGAAAAGATTATGCGGTACGCTCTGTTCGTGTAGGTGGCGACAAGTCTCGCAAGAAATGCCTTTTGTTCATATATTGAATTTTCTTTTTCTCTCTCAAGAGCGTTGTGTATATCCTCCGGATCGATCCCATCTGTTAGATGCTCAGACATCATAATCCGTTCGAACTCTTCGTATTCATCTGATACAGCATCCTCAAAATACTGTTGGTTATGACGTGATTGGCCGACTATCTCATCCCTGAATTCACGATACAGCCCCGTTTCGTTTCTGTTTGTTTCTTCACTGAAAAGCTCCTCAAACTTACTTGAGAAGGATTCGATGAGTTGTGCTCGAAGCTGTTCTATACCACCGTCTTCTAATTCGACGTGCCGAGCAAGATACCCTGCTTTTGCCCTCGATACTCTTTTTTCCACCTCATTTTCCCAACGATCAAAAGACTCATCTACATCCACGACAGCGGCTCTATCTCCCCCCTCGCGCATCAGTGACTTTAAACGCTCCCTGTCCTTCTCCCATGAGGCACGAAGCACGAACATCCTCTGCTCGAGACCAAGGGTATATTCCCTGTAATTCT
This sequence comes from uncultured Spirochaetota bacterium, assembly GCA_964521865.1. Taxonomy (GTDB): domain Bacteria; phylum Spirochaetota; class B62-G9; order B62-G9; family DRHN01; genus CAYSRJ01. The sequence continues at coordinate 40,608 of CAZFTJ010000011.1, forward strand.
CCGCTGTGCTCAATGTGACGATATCTCCGTCAAGCTCATGGCTGTAAAAATCAAAGTAGCGTTCAGTATCGTACTCCTGGGCATTGACAAAAAAGGCCGAAAAGAAAAGAAGGAGGGAAAGAATAACAACTGCACCACTGTTTTTTTTCAAAAAAAGCATCTCAATCACTCCAGCCGAATAGCCACAAAAAAGAAGTCGATAAAAACGCTTTTATAATAGGGCCCGAGAATCAGCGGTGGAAGAGGCGAGCATGCCCGCTGGCGGTATTACCTGTAATTTTTAATAAGATTGGCATTGTACCACATTTCTATACTTTATTCAACCCGAAATCGAATATTTCACATAAATTTCACGGTTTTCTTCCATACAATTTCCATCGACGTCCACAACCCCTCCCTCACCTCCGGTTACGACCAGTTTGTAATATGCATCGTTTTCACCCTTCAGCGTCGGAAGCGTAAAACGAAGAAACAGTGTTTTTTCATCTGCATCCCACGAATATCCCGTGAGCACACCGGACAAACTGCTGCTATCACCGCCGTAGAGGAAGGTGAGGAAAAACTTGTCTAGAGAACGGTACACGGCGATATTTGAGGAAAATTGAATCTCAAAATCCACGTTGTTTTTATCTATTTCAACAGTGTCCGGGAAGTAGAGTATATCTTCGTTGTTAAAGACATCCAATCCGTCATACAGGGTGATGTCCTGTATTCCATTCGGGTCTATATTAACGATGAAACCAAGGCGCAGAAGCGTCGATCTAACTCCGTTGACCACCCATTCGAAGGAGTACTCCCTATCAAGTGGGATGCCGTATACATTCTTCATTGATTTCTGAAAGGTAATTCTATAGAGCCCCTCCGGCTCCATATCCTTTTCGAACGCGAACCTGAGCGCTCTATCCTCTTTCGTGAGATGGTAGGAAAGTGCAGGTTCTATTCCGGCGAGTGTATCGATGGAATGAAGGTAAAAATCCTCGCTGAAAAACACAAGCAGGTCACAGCTTTTTTCAATTCCGCCTGTGCATCCGAGGTACTGTGTATCAAGCTCGTTGCCCGGCGGGTCTTCCCCTTCCGGCACCATTACCGCCCTCTCGATACAAAAGGGGTCTTCGTTTAAAAAGGTGTTAAAGGAAAATGTATACTCTTCTTCAAGCGTTTTCCCGTTTGAAGATCTGAGATCACCCCGAATAGTCACCGTATACAGTTCGTGCGTTTCGAGATGCTCCGAGATCTCAAGATAGAGCACTCTGCGGTCATCGGAGAAGGAGTACCGGTAGTCAACCGCTGGGTCGAGCTCGAGCTTATCGTACAGTGTGATTGTATCGATAGGATGAGAAAAGACAATTGAAATAACCGCATCGTCCAGCCTGGCAACCTGAGCACCATCCGCCGGTATTGTTGATACAACAAAAAAATCATCTTCACCCGAATATGTGTAAAACGAATAGCTGTAATCACGTCCCAGATCAATTCCTTCTGTGCTTTCACAGCCCTTTCCGATTTTCAGAACATACCTGCGCCCCTGATCGAGGTCCTCCTCCATCACGATATCCACATCACAGTTCTGGTTGCTCCACTCGTAGTGCACAACACCGTAATAACCGGATATGCTGATCTCTTTTTCTGTTGGGTAGCAGTTCATTGCGGTGCTGAAAGATACGGATATGGTATGAAAGGAAGCGATATCACTGATGACCTGGCCGTCATGGATGTTTACATGTAAAACATCCGGATTTTCAACTGTCAGAGTACAAGACAGTATAAAAACAGAGGCAGAAAACAGTGTCATATAAAACCGGATCTTTTTCATCTCAGACTCCGTACAACTCCACGCTTCCTTCTATTATAAATACGGGACAAGTGAGACCTTAAAAAAATACTCGATATCCTCCTGGAGATAATTCGCCTGACCGTCAACAACCCCGGAAGAACCTCCCCGAAGAGAAAGCCCATACACGTACCCGCTTCCCATACCCCGCAATTCAACGATACACTCATTCGACCCCACCCAGTCGAACGCGTAAATTGCTCCGGTAAACACATCCCCGCCGAAAATGAACGCCAGCTGAATCGAATCCTGGAGGCTCTCTTCATTAATCTCCGGGACGTAGGATGGATGTGTGAACCTGAGCGGAAGCCAAAGGCGAACCTCGACACTCTCAGGCGATAGAATTAACCCTTCGTCGTAATCGATCTGGAGTACAGACCCTTCAGCGCTCTCATCGAGAACTACCTGTTCAACCCCGCCGTCAATCTCTGCGCCATTCGACCATAACTCGATATCGGTAACGGCCAGATCTGAAAATACGTCTGCATAGAACCCAAGAAACCGGCTGTACTCTCCGTCGATATGAATATCGATGATGTACTCGTACTGAAGCTCGAGACCGTCACGATCTTCGATACCCCTGTTCAGCGATATCTCATAATTTCTACCGAGGTCGAGCCCTTCATCAAAATATATCTGGACGGTTCGATTATCTATCCACTGCTCACGCCAGCTTGCAAAAGGCACCACCCTTACATTGTCTCTGAAGCTCGCCCTGTCCACTTCTTTCGAAAAATCGATTCTGAGCTCGCTGTTTTTTTCAGCACTTTCATATAGTATTACTACAGTATTTCCTTCCATGCCGAATGTGCCATTGTCATCGGGGTTGAAAATCACCAACCCATCCGACCGGATGTTCGCTACGACGGGAAAGGGCTGATTGGGAAAGTACTCAAACGAACAGGTGAAGGGTGCAATACGGTACCCGCTCTCATCCCGCGCATCATCATCAATCCCCAGCGTGTAGAGGCTGTTTTTTCGGAGACTTTCCGTCAGGTGATAGGAACAGTCACGGTCCGATGTCCATTCAAAATACCCTTTGGCTTCGGGTGAGAGAGAAAACGCTTTTTCAACACTGCTGTGATTAACCGCACTTCTGAATGCAAGCAGGATGGTGTCTATCGGAGTTTTGACGATGCCGTTTTCGATTTCCGGCGATACGAGCAGTACAGAAACGGGGAGAATATCATTGGTCGATTGAAAGGGACGGTAGAAATCCTCAGCCATATTTTTGCCGTATATATCCTGAATATCCTTCTCAATGATGAGCCAGAACCGGGCATAGGGGTCCCAATAGTCATCGGGTGTCACGAAAATCGAGTTTCCGGACACGCTCCGCGTGATCGAGACCCCCGTAAATGAGTCAGTTTCAACCCGTACCGTATCCTCCACACTCAAGGGGTCTACCTCCTTTGTGAATTTAATTTCAATCGGCCGCCTGCCGGTTCCAATTATCCCGTTTTTGTCAATGCTGACAGAGCTTACCGAAAACTCCTTGAATGTTTCGATTGAACAACCGGACCACCAGACCAGTGTACTAAAGCAGAATGAAACGAAAATCGGCCCTGCCCTTTTTTTCATGTCACTTCTCCCTGTAGGTAATACGCATTCCGTCCATAAGATTTATCAGCGGCTTGAGCACGACGATATCGTCTTCCCCTACTCCGTCACGAACGATTACGAAGCGGTCGTTGTACTCCTCATACATGATCGTCCGCCGAAATATCCTGTCGTTTTTAGACACTACGTATACTGCCCCGCTTCGCTCATCCTCTCGAATAAGCGCCGTCTTCGGCAGGAGCAGGAGCTGTTCCACCTTCCTCACCGGGATACGCACCCTGACAAACATACCCGGAACCAGGTTCAATGTATTATCTATCAGGCAATCTACATTGAACCGTCTGGTATTCACATCGATATACGGATCGATTGAATACACCCGTCCGGGAACGCTTTTATCCAGAGAATCGATGAAAACCGATACATCTTTCCCTCCATGTAACCCGTAACGGTCTGTTTCAGAAAATGAAACACGTGCAAGGAGCCTGCTTTGATTCAGTATTGTTGTGACTGTTTCGTCGGCGCTCAGTTTCTCTCCCACATGCTTCGTTATTTCCGTGACCACACCACCGACAGGCGCTACTATCAACTGTTGCCTTAAAAGCCAGTCGATCCGTTCGAGCTCTATCATCACCTCTTTCAACTGTATCTGTGCGAACTCTATTCTTTTTTTTAGAAGCTTCGTATTGACTGAGACGAGAAGCTCCCTCCTCCTCTCCTCGTCCTCCGGCACCATAAATCCAGCAAGGATCAGATCACTGTTTCTGAATCCGTAGCTCTCGAGCTCATACCCCTTTTTCAATACGTCTAGTCCCCCCTCTTTCGATTCGAGAGAAAACTCGATATTGCGGAGCTCTTCCTCGGTTATCCCTCCCTTGTCAAAGAGAATTTTCTTCCGTTCGAGATTTGCCTCTAAAAATTGGATTTCCTTTTCGCTGTTATTTATTTGAAGTACCATCCTTTCAAGCACATAAAACTTCTTGTACAGGTTTTTCTCCTCCTCCATATACTGCATCTTCGCGGTGTCGAGCTCCTCTTCTGCAGAGAGCACCTCTTTTTCAATTTTGATCTTCTCAAGTGCAAGCTGGTAGTTTGAAAGCTCAATAATTCTGTCGCCTTTGCCGACCACGTCTCCCTTTTTCACGAATACATTCTCAACTATCCCGTCGATTCTCGAAATAACCGTCGCCTTGTCAAATACGACGAGATTTCCCAGACCCTCGATATCGCGAACGACATCTTCGTTCTTCACAGTATACACATCAAACGAAAACACTTCTTCCTCGTCAACGGTTACAGACTCCGGTTTATTTCCGGATTCACATGCCGAGGCCACTACAAAAATGCCGAAAAGCAAAAATCCTGTAATTGTTTTATAGTACCCACACTTTTGGCTGCTCTTGATACGCACCGACATAATCACACTCCGATTCATATGATGTGCTTCAGCTTTCTGTTGAGAATATTTTCGAGCTTCCATAGATGGTCAATGAAACTGTACCGAAGTTCTTCCAGCTCAATAAGAAACTCATTTTTACTGATGAGAAAATCGAGGTAATCCACCTGTTTGGCTGAACCGATCTCGAGCTGTACCTGAAAGAGCTCGTCATTTTTCAGGTACAGCTCTTTTTGATTCTGTTTAATAGTGTAAGCTTTCATAAGGCTTTTCATCCGTATATTCCACGTTTCTATCTGTTTCCTGATCGATTTTTTGTTCTGCTCGATTTGTTCGGCTGTTGTATAGTACTGAAACCTGAGCGTTCGCCCTCTGTTCATGAAATTGAGTTTACCGAGCACTTCAGAATCTGCGGTTCCTGATGCCGATTTCACGCTCTCTGAAGAAGAATCGGAAACGGTAACATTCGACGCAACCACCCCGAAATCAACCAGAACATTAACTGCGATGGTATGGCTCGTATTCGCAGGAAAGAATTTCTCGCCGGCGAAGTCGAGCTCATAGCTGATTGAAATATTCTCCAGAAACTGCATGGAAGAAAGCCTCTGCTGCAGCAGGTTCTGACGCTGATTGAGCTTGAGCTTTTTAATTTCAAAATTATTCTTGAGAGCAGTCAGATACATCTTTTCTTCATTAAATACGATGTCGCTGTTCAAAAGCATGTAACCATACACCTGATCGAATGATTCGGTCCGGTCGATATCAAAAAAAAGTGAAGAAAATATACCTGCAAGCGTATCTTCGAGCACAATTGAGACGTCTCCATCAAGTCCGATAAAGTTGAGAAGGTCTTTGCGAAGAATCTGATTCTGCGCCGCAAGCTCCTCCATTTCGAGTTCCGTTTCAAGCATTGAATTCTCGGTATCGATGACGTCGAGCATTGTCCTCATTCCCAATTTGTATTCCTCTCTCATCAGCTGCAGGAATTTCTCGTAAAGTTCGTATTCCTTCCTTTTATTCTTCAGTTTTTCTCCTGCAAGGAGAATGGTGAGGTAAAGATGCACGGCCTGCTGTTCGATGTTCTTTCTCCTCTTTTTCATATGGAGCCGGGCTTCTTCAAGGGACAGGTCGAAATTCTGCATAGAGAGGGAGGTGGACAACTGATCGTACAGCACCTGATCCAAGGTCAGGCTGAAATCATGGCTTCTGGTATCTGTTTCTCCTGCGGCAAAGATACGGGTGGCGCCCATGGATGTTGTAACCGTCGGAAAGAGAGAACGATATATATTCTTTTTTGACCGTACGAACTCGGTCATTGAAAATGACAAACTCTTGAGCTCGATGTCTTTTTCAAGCGCCCGCGATAATACCTCCTGCATGGAGAGGGTAACAATCTTGGTAAAAGACGGCTTCTCATTAGAAAAGTTCGACTTGCCGTAATTAATGGATGCTTCTCCAGGAATCCGCTTCCATATAAACTTCATATATTGCGAGTTATCGGTATGGATGGAATCTTCTATCGGGTTCGGCGCGTCAGCATACACCGGTCGTCCTTTATAAATCGAATCTTCCGTATGCACTACATCTGCTGTTGCAGGAGGCGATTTTCGAACGCGCGGCCATCCTCCTGTATACGCCGTCATGGGAAGCACATATGCAGCGGCCACACATACGAAAAGAATGTGGTATGAAAATCCTGATCTTCTCATACTTTACTTGATGTACTTTTTTATATCATGGATAAATTTTCCAATCAGAGCATTCTGAATCCTGCCGTCGAAAATGGATGCTGTGCCGTTGTACTCATAGGCGTACTGTAAAACAGTACCTCCTTCATGAAGTACACGCACATTCAGCAGGTAATAATTCCTCTTCCTGTACTTTTCTTCAAAGGTCTTTATAACAAGCTCAGGTTCTATGCTATACCCGTTTTTGGCCTCGACCTCTTTAAAAATCAAGTCCTCGACGTTTCTGAGTGCAAAATCCAGCTTTTTATTCATAATGTAGCCGATTTCTTCATCTTCGAAAAAGTTGAATGCGGTGATGGTAATCGATCTGAGATAAAAAGATTGCAGACGTTTGTTTGCCCGGTTATTATCCTCGTAGTTTTTCGAGGTGATCAGGGAAGAAACGCAGGAGCTTGCAAGCAGAAAAATGGATATGAAAACAACGGTATATAATTCGTGTTTCAAGATTTTTCTTATATGAGTTTTCATACTGACTGCCTCCTTTTTACAGATTCTTTATTACCGCTGCGTATCAGCCCCGATTCTAGATAGAAGGGCATATGCCTCGTCTATCACGTGATAATCCAGAAAATCTTTGTTTCTGTCGATGAACGCCAGTTCTTCCTGCGCCTTCCCGTACTGTTTCGACTGCACGAATATTTCTCCCTGTCGTATCTTGGAAAGCGCTGCGATGCTTATGCATTCCTCGACTATACCGTAGTTCAAAAGCGCTTTTTCAAACGAACCTTTAAAAAAATAGATATCACCGAGGAGGTACCGTGCATCAATATGGCCACTATCTTCAGCGACCACTCTGAGCAGGTGTTTTTCCGCCCTGTCATACTTGCCTTCAAAGTAGTACAATTTTCCCATCCAGAAATTCGCATCCACATAGTCAGGGTATTTGCGGAGGACATTCTCAAGGATTTCAATTGCCGAAGACTCACGGTCAAGAAAATAGTAGCACTTAGCAGCCATTACGTACGCCTGCTTGTGCTTCCGATTATTCGAAATTACCTGCTCAAAATAGACGAGCGCTTCATCAAGCTTCTTCTGATTGTAGAGATACCTGCCCCTTTCGAAATAATCAGTTCCATTTTCACGTTCAGAACAGCAGAAAACGAGAAACCCGGCGATAAAAAAGACACCGGCGCACCATAAATATTTTCTTTTCATTCGCATTACGAAAATCCTCTACTACCGGCATCAAACGTGGCATCGCAAGAAAGGCGCTTTACGGACGATTTTTCAGGCAGAAGTTAGTATCATACATCATTTATTGTAAAATTTAAAACTATTTTAATTAATATTTTTTACGCACCGATTTCCGGTAGAAGGGATGTGAGAGAAAAGGAGGATTGGAAAAAAGAGGTGCAAACTGGTGGCAATTCCCGGTTATTCGGAGGCAAAGCGTTCTAATAATGCCGCTCACCGGCGGCAGTATCACTCCGAAGTGCCTATTCCCCGCTGGTACTCCCCGGTTTCGACCTTGAAAAGGTAACGGTCGCCGCAGTAGTAGGAATGCAAAACCTCTATGCAAACGTTGTCTTCCGTATATGCCAGACTCTCGAGGAATATGCATGGCGTGTTCTGGTGTATGCCCAGGCTGTTCGCTACATCTTCCGAGGGATTTACGGCCCGTATGGTTTGAACCGAGTGGTCGAGATTGACGTTGAAGGCTTTTGTAAGTATCTCATACATCGATCCCTTGATGTCAATCTCGAGTAGCCTCCTGAATTTGGTAAAAGAGTAATACTGGATTTCGAGGACAAGAGGTATTTTGTCGGCTATTCGCACCCTCTCTATTTTTACCACCGGTTCGTCCAGAGGAAGAGCGAGCTTATCAGCCAGCTCTTCGGTTGCCTGAATCGTATCTTTGCCGAGTATTATATCCTCTATCTCGACATTGTCTATTTCGAAGTCATCCACAAAGCTGGTCATCCTGTTCAGTTTGTGTACAGGCAGGAGAGGGTTCTTTCTCTTTACCATAGTTCCCACACCCTTCCTCTTTTCTACAAGCCCCTTCTGGATCAAAAGCTCGATGGCGTGCCGTACGGTATTCCGGTTTACCTCCGCGTTCTTCGACAGCTCCGCTTCCGGGGGGAGCATGGAGCCCACCTGGAAGTCTCCGTTTTTTATCATTTTTTCAAGCCAGTTGCCAAGCTGTATGTAAAGCGGGATCGGATCAGACTGATCTATTATCCTGTTCATAAAAACACATCCTTGAGAGCGAAATTCAAGTAATATATGTGTAATAACAATACTTATATTATTTGCATCTAACAGCTTACAATAACTCTCACCTCTGTGTCAACAAAATAATTGAATAGACAGGTAGACGTGTAACTATCAAGGTGTTAGATTAAAAAGCAATTCGAATACACCGTTTTCATCAAGAACGGAGCACAGCGGGTACGAATCGATTTTTTATTTGACAAACGAGAAAGAATGTGCAAAAATCGACAGATATATACATATGTAGACAGCTTTTGAATATATATAAAACCTTCTAAAAAATGAGGACTGTGAAAATGGAATCTTTGAATTTACTCGAAACTGATTTAACCGAAGAGCTGTTTTTAGAGCTCATGCCCGAATGGAAAGACGCACGCGATATAGATATATCGATTCTGAGCGGCGGCATTACAAATAAACTGTACAGGGTATATTCAAAAAAGGGCGACCTTGCTGTCAGAATATACGGAGATAAAACGGAGCTTTTTATAAATCGTGATTACGAAGCCGAATCGATAAAATTGGCTTCGTCGATTGGAATATCGCCCGGGCTTGTAAAGTATCTTCCCCAGATAAGTGTAACCATTATTGAATTTATTACACATGGATATACGCTCAAAAATCCCGATTTTCTAAAGGAAGAATTACGAGAGAAAATAATGAATCCCGTCAGAAGATTCCATCACAGCGATATACTGCTGCCAAAAGTTTTCAACCCGCGTGATGAAATCGTCAAGATGGCGGATATCCTGGAAAGTCTCAACGTAGAGTATCCTGAGTTTGATATCAAGGGTACGATCCAAAGGCTTAAAACACTTTATAAAAAAATCAATATTCCGGAAAGCTCGTTCGCTCCGTGCCACAACGATCTTCTTGCAGAAAACTTTATACTGGTGAAAGAAGGCTACGAAAACATGTACCCGGAGCCGCTGTACCTCATAGACTGGGAATATGCGGGAATGGCGCCGCGTTTTTACGACATTGCCGACATGTTTCAAGAGATTCTGGTTGCAAGAGAAGTAGAAAAGAGCTTCGTCGACCACTACTGCGAAAATCGAGAGTTTGAAAAAAATCTCTATCTCATCGATATGTTCAAACCGTTTCCGGATATATACTGGTTTTTATGGAGTCTGATACAGCAAAACATCTCTACCATAGAGTTCGATTTTTATAACTACGGCAGAGTAAAGTATGAGAATGCGCAAAAAAATATGAAGCTGTTAAAAGACGACTATGGTGTTTCGTTGTAATTTTTAAAAACGAACACCTCGGCCGGCGGCTATATCGATCTGATTTCCTGGCGCATGAATACGATATAGGACACGAGGAAACAAATCACGGTGATAGCCAGAAGGTATACTATGTAGGGAGAGACCAGCAAAAAACTCTGCGTGAGCTTAAGAGGTCCCGAGAATCGTGTGAGCGACGCCTGTTCCATGAGACCGAGCTGAACGGTAAAGGGACTGAGCGTTCGCCTCATGGGGTCTATAATGGCGGCGGTGGAGTCGTTGTACAGCACCATGGGCGAAGTAAAAGAGAGGGCCTGCTCTATCCTCGATACTTTGAGCATGGCGGCGCTGTAATTCAAGCCCTCCGAAGAAACGACCTCGCTTATAAAAGCGTTTACCCCGAAAGAGAGAAAGAAAGAGAAGAATATCCACATTGCAAATGAAGCCAGTGCGGATGTGGCCACACTTCTGAATAGCACGGAAAACAGGAGAGATACTCCCAGCCACAGGGCAATATACACAATACTTATAACCATATAGATGAAGATCCGCCAGAACTCCTCGAGTCCGGGTTTAACCCCGACGGTGTAAATTCCCAGGCCTGTTATGATGAGTATAATCGAAACCATCATCATGCCTATTATCACAACTCCCGCCAGAAATTTCCCGTTGATAACCGTATCCCTGTATATAGGCTGGGCAAGCAGCTTGCTCAGAGTGCCCTCGTTTCTCTCCCTGTTTATGCCGTCAAACCCCATAATTATTCCGATAAGGGGGCCGAAAAAAGCCACAAACTGTACCAGAGAAAAATTAATCTTTGATGAAGTAAAAAGCATGAGAAACACGAATTTTGGAAGCCTCTCTCCCTTGAGGTCGATTGCTATTCCCGCCGCCGCCATATATACCAGAAGGAGGCTTACCATCAAAATAAGTGAAAAAAGAATTATAAATCGGTAGCTTGAAAGGTGATCGGCAAGCTCCTTTCGTATAAGTGCCTTTAAGCCCCGCACGGCTATGCCTCCTTGAAGTATTTCATGTATACTTCTTCCAGTGTATAGGATTCTTTTCCAATATCAAGCGTTTTACCCGCAAGCTGCTCCATGGTGCCCCGGGCAACCATTCTTCCTCCGATCATGATCCCGAAGCGATCGCAGATCCTCTGGGCCTGCTGTAGAAAATGGGTGGAAAGCACCACAGTCATATTTTTCTCCCTGGACAGTGAAACAATGAACTCTATCATGCGGTTTGTTGCATCGGGATCGAGCCCCAGAGTGGGTTCGTCCAGAAAAGCAATTTTCGGCTCTTTTACCAGAATCTCGGCAATACCCAGTCTTTGCCTCATCCCCCTGGAGTAAACCTCTATTCTCTTTTCCGCTTCATTCGAAAGCCCCACTACTTTCAGCGCATTCTCAATTCTCTTCTCCCCATCCTGCTTGTCGATTCCATTGAGCTCGGCAATAAAGCCCAGCATCTGCCCGGCGTTCAGGTCTCTGTAAAAGCCCATGTTCTCCTGAAGATAACCGGTCATCCGCTTCACCTTCAGAGGCTCTCGCAGAGAATCCATCCCCAGCACCCGTGCCCATCCCTCGGTGGGCTCCGAGAGCCCGAGCAGCATGAGAAGGGTCGTTGTCTTGCCCGCCCCATTCGGACCCAGAAACCCGAATATCTCTCCCTCGGAAATACTGAAGCTCAGATGATCGACGGCAGGGTGATCGTCATATATCTTGGTGAGGCCGCTCGTTTCCACAACCGTTTCAGCCATCATCGGATTTCTCCTGTACAATTCACTGAAACATACCATTAAAAATCGGTTATCCGGTCTTTTGGCATGCAAACACTGCAGACGGTTCGAACACCGAATTCGTCGTACACCGCGTATAACGGAGATTTTGGATCAGCGCCTTCCCAAAAACCTGAAAGTCGCAACAAGCCCGATTATCACAAGCGCAATTATCCCGATCCCTGCCCATCCCCATACCTGGCTGGCCTTTACGGTTACCCTGAACTCCGCAGCGTCCTGGCTTCCATTTTCACCCTTTGCCTGCACCTTCAGCGAGTAGTCGCCCACAAGCGCTTCTTCATAGGGAGTAATTACCGCCTCGACCTGTTTGACGTCATTGGGCTTGATGGAATCTATCCTTTCCGGCTTGAACTCGATCTTCCAGTTTTCGGGCTTGAAGGTGGTAAAAACAATGTCTCGGTTTTCAACGGTTCCGGTGTTCTTCACATATATCGATATATTGGACTTTTCACCCGGACGTGCATCCAGAGACAAAAGCCCGCTCGGAGTACCGATCTTCAAACCATAGGAGCCGATCAGAACAAGCTTTAACTCGGTATCGGCCTCAGCACCTTCCGTGCTTACCCCTACTTTCAGAGGATACTCCCCTGCCACTGCCGATAACGAGGGCTTCACTTCCACATCCAGAACTTTACTCTGATTGGCCAGTATCTCGAGACTCGAGATGTATTTTGCCTTGATCTTCGACTCGTATGCGGGCTGAAAGCTGATATTCCATCCTTCGGGCCCGCTTGCAAAAAGCTTAAAAATTGCATCCCTGTCCAGCTCGCTTTTCACCATAACGGAAAACTCATAATCCCCCTGTACGGGACCTTTCAGGACGGGGTAGAAAGCGGTGAGCTTTATATTTCCGGAGGATTTTTTTGCTTCTGCCTTTTTTACCACTTCAACGGATACCTTCGCTTCCATCCTGAATGCACCGTCCTCAGTTCGAGCTGCTATCCTGAAAAGATACCTTCCCGGCACGACGCTGTTTTGTGGAGTTGCCTTGAAGATCAGCGTTCTTTCATTACCGGCCGGCACATAAACGCCGGTCACCTCGAATTGATCTGTCTCAATGCTCGTTTCCCATCCCTGCGGCGCTTTATTCACCCACACAGCAACATCTTCGCCCCTTTTGCCCCGGTTTGTGAAAACAAGGTCTATGCTTATTTTTTTACCCTGGGGCACCCGTACTCCCGTATACTGTGCAGCCATTGTTATGGCTCTGTCCGGTTTGGCAGTAGTCTCTGCCTTTTTTTCCTGTGCAAAACCGGGAAAAGACAGAATAACAAAAGCCATCACCGCGATAAAAGAAAACAGGATAACCCTCGCCCGTTTCATCCGAACCCCCTTGCCGTTTCTCATCGAATAATTTTCTACCCCAATAATCCGCGAGCTTATATATTATGGTGCAAAGCCCGCCTGATAAAAAAGGATCCATCCCAGGGTATTGGGAAACAAAACCAATAACTCCACACGGATGAATCCAGTGGAATAAGCGATACGTACAGATGTACTATCAGTATAATAATGGAAAACGACGCAATCAATGAGATTGTTCTTTTTATGTTCAGCCGGCCGCAGGTTTGATGAACGAGAATGGGTAAACCCCTATGGTCGGGGTGCGCTGCATACGACAATGTCGCTTTTGAGCAGGTCGGACGAGCCCTTATGGATAAACCATATGGCTGCACTGCACTGAAAAACAGCGTGCGAATCTTTACGTTTGGACTTTGGCTCTTTTAAAAATCTTCATTTTTACAGTTTCCCCGTCAATAACTATAAAAATAGTTGACAAATATTTAATTCGTGAATATATAGGTAGATGTGTATACAGGTCTTATATAAACATTAAAAGAGGAGAGGTATAATGAAAAAAATGGAAGATTACTTTGTACCCTGGCTTAAAGGTGTGAAAATGTACATCTCGCCTCACATCGAGCTGGCCTGGCAGAATAAAAAGCTGCATAGGTTGATGTCCAATGAAAACCCCAATCCGCCCTCGACAAAAGTTATGGAAGCTATCAATTCCTACGGTAAAATCGCCAACAGGTACCCCGACCAGGGAACGGCGGTACGGAGCAAAATCGCCGACATAAACGGGCTTGACGGACCTGAAAACGTACTCATCGGCAACGGCTCGAGCGAAGTCTACGATATGATATGGAGAAGCTTTGTGGAGCCCGGCGAAGAAATAATTCAGCATACTCCCTGTTTCGGCATATACAAGCTCAGATGTATTGTTGTAGGAGGGAAGCTGGTATCGGTTCCAATGATGTACGATGATAGCGGGTTTCGCTACGACCCGGACAGCATAATCAAAGCCATTACACCCAAAACCAAGATCATTGTCATAGCAAACCCGAATAATCCTACCGGGAACTTTATGGACACCGACGAGTTCGTCAAGGTCGCAGAAACGGGTCTTCCCTTCGTTGTGGATGAGGCGTATGTCGAGTATGCGGGCCTCGGCAGGTCGCAGGTGGGGCTGGTAAAGAAGTACCCGAATGTCATGGTAACGAGAACACTTTCCAAAGCGTACGGCCTGGCGGGCATGAGGTTCGGGTATATGCTCGGGTCAAAAGAAGTCATTGCCCAGATTGCCGCAACTCTTATCCCGTGGAATGTCGGCACAATCCCCATGTGGGCGGCGCTTGCGGCTTTTGAAGACCAGGATGCCCTCAAAAAAAGGGTCGATTTCAACAACTCCCAGGTAAAATACTTTGAGGACGAGCTCAAAAATGTGGCGGGACTGAAGGTGTTTCACTCATACGGAAACTACATCCTTTTCGATGGAAAGGGAACGGGAAAGAAAGGCGACGACATGGTTGCCTTCGCTCAGGAAAAAGGCCTGATATTCAGACCGCAGGCGCCCATGTACGGAAGCGACGGGTTTTTCCGTATAACCATCGGAAGTGAAGAAGAGAATAAAATGGCTGTTCGGGCGATAAAGGAGTTTTTCGCCGGTTAGGTTTTAATTCAAGACGTACGATCTTTGTCAGTACTGTTCATGACTGTTCTGTTTCTAGAGATGGTGCCCTTTGTTATTTATAATGCCGCTCACCGGCGGCGTTATCCGGATGCGAAGCGTACGGATAACGGTGTTGAATTGCAGGGATAATTAAGCAGTTAATTCAAAACAGCTTTTAACAAAGCAAATAATCATTAAGGAGGAGGAAACAATGGCAGCAGAAAAAAGCCAAATGGAGCGTTTCAATGAAACGGGAGATAATGTGGAGATATGGTGGGATTCTTCTCCTCTCGTATTCGAGTCCTGGAAGAAGCAGCGTATCAAGAGCAAGCCTCTCGAAAGGCGGGATGAGGAGGAGGAAGTACTCGACCGCTACTACATCTCCGACAAACCGATGGAGCAGTTGTTCAGGGGAGTAACGACAAATCCTCCGTTATCCGGGGCGGTAATAAAAGACGACCCTGCATTCTGGCGGGAATGGGTAATTGAAAAGAAGCGGCAGAATCCCGATGCGGGCACCCATGAGATATGGTGGATGACCTACAAAGAGGTGGTGAAGCGGGGAGCCGAGAAGTACCTGGGGGTATTTCGCGCATCGAATTACCAGCGCGGGTTTATATCGGGGCAGGTTGATCCTCGGGATTACGAAAATGAAGAAACGATGAAGAAGCAGGCTCTCGAGCTTGCAGCGCTGAGTAATAATGTAATGATCAAGATACCGGGAACCGAGCAGGGGGTAAATGTACTACGATTTCTCACATCAAAAGGGATAGCCACGAACTGTACGCTGGCATATATACTCCCGCAGTTTGCGACGGTTGCGCAGGCGGTAAAAGAGGGGATGGAGGAAGCAAAGCGTAACGGTGTGGATCTGACGATGTGGCGGTCGGTGATCACGTCGATGACCGGACGGTATGAAGCGCTTGGTAATTTTCAGAAGGAATCCGAAAAACTCGGAATCGAGCTCACGGAAGCGGATATACGGTGGGCGAGCATCGGGATGTTCCAGAAGGCGATCAACTATATGGCGGAGAACGGATATCCGAGCAAGATGCTTATCTGTTCGATGCGAAACGGTCCTGTTGTGGACGGCAAGACGCGGTTATGGCATTTTGAGAAGCTTGCAGGAGCAGATGCGGTATTCACCTGTCCTCCGAAGTACATCAATCAGGTCGATGAGACCGGTGCCGATATAGAGTTTGACAGGGATGGGTGGAAAGAGCAGATGCCTGATGAGGTGCTTGACAAACTGATGAAGTTTCAGTATTTCCTGGAGGCCTATGATCCGAAGGGGCTGGAGCCGCCGCAGTTCAATACGCATCCTGCGACGATAGAAACTGCAAAGCAGTTCAGCGCGGCAACCGACGAGATGGAAAACTTCATAGCCGATGCGATCAACAATGCCCCCATCAAGTCGAGACAGGTGATTTCGGTTAGCTGAAAAATCGTAGTTTTTGATTTTTTGACGGCAACGTCATGCATACAGCAGGGAAAACGGGTTTCCGTGTTCCCTGCTCCTCTTTTTAAGGCCCTTGATTGTGATATCTTCCCTCCTTGAATACATATTTACTACATATTTTGAAGAGCGCTTGAGCGAAAATACATGCATACACAAAGCGATAGAATAAATTTCTGCAGATATACTGTAAGAACAAAAAAAAAGATCGCTCCTTTTTAGTAAAATTTAAATGAAATCTCTATTTTTTTCTTGACAAAAGAAATTTTTGTTGTAGAATATGACAACCTCTCATTAAATAAAGGTATATAGGTAGACAGGTATACTTGTAGAAAATTATAGGCAAGTGGATGTTCAAACCAGCACGTGGCTGATTGTTTTTACCTGAACTCAGTCGTTTTTAATCATTTTGAATAATAAAGAGACTGCCATATTTCAGAATCCTGACATTAAAATAAAAATCTTAACGAACAAAACCATACTTACGGGAAAGTATAAAAACAAAATATTAAAGGAGGTTTGTTGCATGAAAAAAATGTTTTAGAGTATGTTTCATCCATGAAAACAAAAATCTTTAGAGGAGGATTTATGATGAAGAGAAAGAAGATGCAAAAGTTTCTCATCGTTGCTTTTTTGGTACTCGCGCTGGCAGTATTTTTACCTATGATGGGCGGGTGTCAAAAAAAAGCTGCTGAAAAACAGGCGGCTGCTCCTGCTGAAAAAAAAGGAGAAGCGCCGGAAGGACAGATCAGGTGGAGGCTTCAATCGTATGCCGGTGCTGCCCTGAATGAGTACGTGGTCAAGAACGCGATGGAGGAGTTCAATACGGCAGCGAACGGAGAGATGGTCATCGACGTATATTCGGCTGATGAGCTCGTGCCCCAGAGCGAGCTGTTTCGCGCGTTGCAGGAGGGAACGGTCGACGCGGTCTGCAGTGACGATCAATCAATGGCGTCCCCTGTAGATGTTGCTATATTTTCCGCATACTTCCCACTTGCACAGCGATACGGAATAGATGTCGACGTACTGTGGAACTGGTACGGGCTGAACGACATCTGGAAGGAAGCCTATGACGAGGTGGACGGCGTCACCTGGATAAGCCAGGGAAGCTGGGACCCGTGCAACTTTGCCACTACAAAACCACTCAGACACCTTGACGACTTCAAGGGATTGAGAATGTATATGTTTCCGGCAGGTGGTAAGTTCATGCAGCGATTCGGCGTCGTACCGATGGTCCTTCCCTATGAGGATGTTCAGATGTCCATTCAAACAGGTGTGCTTGACGGCGTTGCCTGGTCGGGTATTACCGAGGATTATACGGTCGGGTGGGCCGATGTTACCGACTATTACCTGACGAACCCCATATCCGGTGCCTGGTCAGGCGGCTGGTTCGTTCACACCGCGTCATGGGACAAGCTGCCCGATCACCTGAAGCAATTGTTCAGACTGGCAGTGGACAAATCACACTACTACAGGGTGAACTGGTACTGGTGGGGAGAGGCTCACTACCGTACACAGGGAAAGAAACTGCAACTCACCTCAATTCCCGCTAATGAGTGGAAGAAGGTTGAGGATGAGGCACTCAAGTTCTGGGATGAAATCGCTAAAGAGAGCCCGAGGAATGCCAAGGTAGTGGAGATATTCAAACAGTATAACAAAATCATGGAGGAAGCAGGTCCTCCCTATCGTTATGATTGAGAGGGGTCTGATTTTGCACGAAAAGTTACCGCTCCCGGTAGAACGCCGGGAGTGGTAAATCTCCTATTTTTGAACACGTGTCATATGCAATATTTAATTTTAAATATTTTATCTCAATAGTAGAGTTTATCATCAACACATGCATCTCCGGTGAGATCGATCCTGAGCAGGACCGGGTATAAAAAAGCAACTTAATCGAAGGTACTTGAAAGCGAGAGCAATTGTATCAACACCGCACGGCTTGGATTTTTACAAAAGTATTTATTGAGAGGTGCTGTATAGAAGCAGGTAAATACGGGAATTGATATTTTGTCGTTTCGGGGTTAACAGGGTGTAAACCTCACACTCTCTGATAATTACAGATTAATGATGAGTCCATGACTTAAGAAGAACGGAGGGAGTGAAATGTGGAAAGCAGCAAAATCTTATGTGAAAATATTGGACCGCATAAGCAGGGTAACGGGAGAATTTGCGATGTTTCTTGTAATGGCATTGATGGGTATACTGGTGTATGAATCGGTTATGAGGACAGTGTTCAACCGCCCCCATATATGGTCAGTGGAAGTCTCGGCGTTCATTATGACCGCCCAGTATCTTATCGGCGGCGGATACTCTCTGATTCTCAGGGGCCATGTACGGATGGACCTGTTCTATCACAGGCTTTCGGAGAGGGGACAGGCGATCGCCGATATGATTACCTTTTTCCCTTTCACGCTCTTTTACCTGGGCTTACTCCTGTTCGGTGGAATCAAGGGTATTCAGTATGCACTTCTATTTCATCAAAAATCCTATACCATATGGGCGCCGCCTATGGCTCCCATCAAGTTCATTATGGTAGGAGGCATCGCACTGATGTTGCTCCAGTCAATAGCAGAGTTCATTAAAAGTTTAGCAACAATACGGGGGGAGGAGATAACATGAACTATACGTTGATTGGAATTCTTATCTTTGTCGCGATGCTTGCATCGCTTATAACCGGACGTCAAATATTCGCGGTTATCGGCGGTGTTGGGTGTGCTTTCGCCCTCGTACTGTGGGGCAAGGGCGGCTCTGCGCTTGCATTCCAGGCAAGTTTCAAGCTATTAAACTGGTATTCGCTTATGACGTTGCCTTTATTTGTATATATGGGGTATATGTTTTCAGTATCCGGAATAGCGGACGACCTATACACGATGTTTCATGTATGGATGGGCCCGGTTAGAGGAGGCCTGGCCTTAGGAACTATTGCGCTTCAGGCCGTGATAGCGGCGATGAACGGCCTGAGTGTAGCGGGTATGGCGATTGGATCGGCCATTGCGCTGCCTGAAATGCTCAAGCGAAAATACGACAAGGTTATGATCACCGGGGTAATACAGGCCGGCAGCTCCCTTGGAATTATGATTCCGCCGAGTGTTGTCCTGGTACTTTACGCAATGATTGCGCGCCAACCCGTCGGACAGCTGTGGCTTGCAGGCATCTTACCCGGTATTATGCTGGCATTTCTTTTTATGATCTACATAGTCATCAGATGCCTGATACAGAAAGATCTGGGCCCGGCACTTTCCAAGGAGGAAAGGGACAGATATTCTTGGAAAGATAAGCTCAAACTGCTCCGGGCCTCACTGCTTCCAATATTAATTATCTTTTTTATGTCCGGACTCTTTTTTATGGGCGTAACAAGTCTGTTCGAAAGTGCAGCGGTAGGTGCGGCAATGACTACGATTGCTGCTCTCATCAACAGACGATTGACCTGGCAGAACTTCAATGAAGTGCTGCGCGAAACTCTCAGCGTAACGTGCATGTTCATGTGGGTAATTATGGCAGCTCTTGCCTTCGGGTCTATATATGACGGTCTCGGCGCCGTGCACGGATTCGAGAAAATGTTTCTCGCACACGGCATGACTCCATGGGAAGTTATTGCAGTAATGGGGCTTACCTATATTCTGTTAGGGATGTTTCTCGATGACACCGCAATGCTTATCATTGTTGCTCCTCTATATGTTCCCCTGGTTATTAAGCTTGGCTTCAGCCCGATCTGGTACGGTGTTCTTTATACAATAACCTGTCAGATTGCGTACCTGACTCCTCCTTTCGGTTACAACCTGTTTCTAATGCGGGCAATGGCTCCCAAGGAGATAACGCTTGCAGACATCTATAAATCGGTTTGGCCCTTTGTCATGGTTATGGTTATCGGTATGCTTCTCGTGATGGTGTTTCCAGACATAGCTTTATGGCTGCCCAGGAAATATTTTGTAAAGTAAGTGTCGGTTTTATATTTAATGGTGCCGGTTACCGGAACTGTGAGCACATATATGGTTTTATTCATTTAATTAACGTTTAAACCGTTTGAATTCGGAAGTTCACGTGATTATTGTTAGGAAATAAATTTCGATACATGGCAATGACGCCTTGAGAAGCTGAGGGAGGAAAAGCATGTATAAAAGAATATTAGTGCCCCTGGATGGATCAAAATTGTCTGAGAATGCCCTGGAGCATGTCAGAGCAGTCGCCCAGGGATATCCGGTGGATATGGTAATTCTATTGAGGGTAGTCGAGCCGATGTTAGTGGACGTAAAAGATTTCATCGGTGCAGAGAGTGCTCGAAAGACTGAGGAAAAACTTGAAGCCGATGCTAAAAAATACCTCAATACGATAGCTCGCGATTTAAAAAAAGACGGCATACCTGTGAAGACCCATTTAGAGGTTGACGGTGAGCCGGCTGAAAAGATACTGGAAATCGCAAAAGAGGAAAAGATAGATTTGATAGTTATGAGCACTCATGGGAGGTCCGCGCTGCTGCACTGGATTTTCGGCAGCGTCGCTCATAAGGTGGTAGTACATTCTTCTATCCCGATTCTTTTGATAAAGCCTGAGGGAAGCTCCCATTACAAATAGGTACGACAGCAGTAAAAAAACCTGTCCGGTGAATCGTATTAAAACTGCGTTGTATTACCGACCGTTACCACTTAGGTAAAAGACTTTGAAAAGGATTGAAAACACGAGCACCGAGAAGGGTATGCCGATTATAAGGCCTGAGAAAATCACGCCTGTGAGTATCCTGAAAAAATATGTCGAAGAGGTAAAGAGGAATACCGGCATCACTGAAAAGAGGGTTGTAAAAAGCATGAGCGCGATAGTGCGCATCTTTCGCCTCAATGCAAGAAGAATTATTTTATCTGCTCGCCTGCCGCACACTTTTCCCTTTTGCAGGTGCAAAACCTCTTCAAGCAGGATAATCACGCTGTTTACCGAAAGTCCGATGAGGAGAATAATTCCGATATGGGCGGGGACGCAGCGGTTATAACCTCCTATTGCAAGAAAAAAATACACTCCGATGAAAAAAGAAAACACGCTGCTCATCACTGTAAGGGGCAGATCGAATGATTTGAGAACGATACCAAGCACCGCATACACCGAAAAAGCGGCGATAACCAATGTCAACAGAAAAAGCCTTCCGGTTTTTTGCCTCTCCATAAGATTTTCATCAAACGTATAGTAAAAATCCTCGTAAAAATCGATACTATCGAGATGCGACCGGAGTTTCTCGATAAATTCCTCTTCCTTCATTCCTTCATACTGTATGTTCAGCGAGATGTACCGCTTTCCGTTTCTGTGTGTGATCGCGCCGGGACTCTGCCGATACCTGATGTCGGAAAAATCTGCAAGGGAGACGAGTGTGCCGCTGTTTCCGGGAACGCGAAGGAGGCTGAGGTTCTGCTTCGTAAGACCTTCGACCTCAATTCTGCCCCGAACATCCATCATCGCCCCATCTTCGTAATGCTTCATGATCACCGGGTAATAGAATATATACCGGAGAAAGCGTATGACATCGGATACATTCAGATCGTAGAAGTACAATATCTTCGAATCGATGTGAAACTCGATTTCAGGTTTACCCATTTTGTATCCCTTCAAGACCCGATCGACTCCGGACCACCCTGAAATATTTCCGGCCGCCTCATCAACAAAGTCATTGAGTCTTTTGAGGTCGTCGCCGAAGAACAACAGCCTGAGCTGCCGCAGTCCGGCCTCATCGCCGCTCTCGAAATAGAAAAATCCATCGTCCCTCTTGATAGCCGAGATATGCGCTTTTATAGTGCTCGCCGCTTTTTTATACCGCATGTTGTGCGCCCGAAAGCCGATGAAAAACGTCGCACGCTCATTTTCAAGCTTCGATACAAGGGTCAGGGGAAACCCGAAACACAGTATCTCATCTCCTATACTTTCCACTGCCTTCTTCCTGTAGGCTGTGTTGAACTTCGGCTCGAACTCATAAAAGACCGTGAGCTCTTTTTCTTTTAATGGGGAAACATCGCGAAAATCGAGCGTGAGAAATAAAACGGTGAATACCGCCTGGCATAGAAAAAACAGCGCTAGGCCGAACGTCGGCCGTTTCAACATCAGTTTCGCTGCAGCCGGCAAAACGTCGTTTAAAGCGTTTTTTTTCGCCACCGGTTTTTTGTTTTTCCGAAACAAACGTGTGCTGCCGGTATCGGATAGCCCATTCACATATACAAGGCGGCGCATAGCACAGGGTAAGAAAAAAAGCGACACCAGACAGGAGAGTACGAGCATCAGGGATATCGTACGTGCAAAATCAGCGTACAGTGAAACAGCCGCACCGTTTATATAGAAGAGCGGAAGAAACGCCACAACAGTGGTGACGGTTGAAGCGAGAATCGGCCTGTATACACGGGCCATAATGCCCGATATGATGCAATCTGCCGTACTGTTCTGCGGCGTTTTCCGGGACCACGTTTTACAGGAGGACGCAACGCGGCAGGCCTGATGCGTGGAAGATGTGTGCGCGGAGGATCCGGCTTCGGTTGCTTCCACGGCTTCCGAGCTGCGGAATGCGGGTGTGCAGGCAGTACCGGTTTCTTTTCGTACTTCGCCGCTGCCCCGCTTCATCGCCTTTTGAAAGGGCTCAACGACGATGAGTGTGTTGTTGACGCATACAGCGGTGCCCACAATCAGTGCTGAAAGCGTCATGATATTCATGCCCATACCGAAAGCCGCCGTTAAGGCGAGCGTTCCCGACAGGCAGATGGGGATCGTTGTCATAACGGGCCATACGTATAAAAAACGCTTATAAAAGATAATCAGGAGCACGAAGATGCATACATTTGCAGCGGCCGATCCCGCGAGAAGCTGCATGAGAAGATTCTTAAAGCCCTTTGCCTGATCATAGAGATAGGTGCATGAGAAGACGCTGTTCCACCTCTCCAATGCTCTACGAACACTCCGGTCGACCGGGAGGATACTCGAAAAATCCTTTTTGAATATGTAGAGGATCGGTGACTGCAGGTTGTTGACATAGGAAATCGGTACATCCTCCCTCTTTATTTTCCGCACCGAAAAGAGATCGTATCCCGAAACAATGTTCCCGCGAACAACACCGGGATATGCTGGCAGAGCGAACAGGTTTTCGTACGCATTGGGAAAATCAAGTGCGAGCACGTCAGCCTCATTTTTCAGTATACCCAGAGGTACCGATACATTCCCAAAAACGACGTTTTCAAAGGCGGCATCGAAATCCCCGTCCAAACGGCTCATGTTTTCATAATCCTGGACAATGAAATAGTCTTTTTTTCCGGGACCCGCAATTTCAACATTTGCAACCCCGTCAATGGATAAAAGCTCCTGCCTTATCCGGGTTTCAACGAGTCTGTGAAGCTCTTCGTCAGACTGCCCTCTTTTTGTCAGAGAGACAATCAACGCAGGGCTGTCATCCGTATTGTACCTGTACAGGACAGGATCGCGAACATCCTTCGGAAAATTACGCGACACGTGGTATATACGGTCCATCAGTAAAACAGCTTCTATGTCAACATCTGCAGCAGGATCGAGTGAAACGACAATTCTCGATCGACCCTTCAGAGAAAGGGAGTCCAGACCCTTCACCCCCCGTGATTCTTTCATAACGCGTTCGAGGGGCCTGGTGATGACATGCTCAATCGTTTCGGGCTCCATTCCGTAATAATCGGTAATAATCGTCAGCGACGGCCTGCTGTGACGCGGCATGGACGATACCGTCATCCGCGAGAGAAAAAAAAGCCCCAGCGTGAAGAGTGAGAAAAAGAGCAGGAGGATTGTAAGATCGTTTTTGAGTATCTTTTTATACAGGTCTTCTCTCACCGCGCACCGTTCTTTCCGAGATAGAAGATGGAGTACAGCAGAGGCATATACAAAAGCGTGATACCGGTCGAATATAAAAGACCGAGAATAAGGGTCGATGCCAGCGACACCTGTATCCTGTTTCCCGTAAACAAAGTCGGAACCAAAGCGAGTATCGTCGACACCGTGGTAATGAGAATCGGTTTCAGCCTTCGGACTGACGCGAATATCACATCGGTTTCGCTTCGAACGCCGCTTGCGCCGTACTCGAGGAAGAGCATGATTGCATTGTTTACGAGCAGTCCTATCAATACGAGAATGCTCATGAACGTATTGATGTTGAGAGAAAAGTCCAGCAGGTAGAGAATAAGCAGAATGCCGCCTGCCGAAAGAGGAATCATGACAATGACAAGAAGCGGCTTTGAGAGGGATCTGAAGCCCGACGCCAGGATCATATACTCCAAAAAAACAGCGATAAAAAGAGAAAGCAGTATCTCCCGATAGTTCTCCCTCAAGAGTGTAAACCGGTCTTCATACCCGAACGAAAAGCCGTTTGCCCTGAGAAACCCCTCGACTTTTTTTCGGACGGGAAGAGCATGAGAAAAAAGCGCCCGCTTTGAAGCCTCGTGTTTGAGGTTGAAATCGAGCTTAGCGAAGGTAATTTGATTCTCCCTCAGAATAAACCGGGGCGCGTCCTGCTGCGTTACAGCGACCAGTTCCCCGAGTCCAACCTCCCTTCCCTCTCTGTTCTTTATAGACAACGATAGTATATCTTCAACACCCCGGACCTCGGCAGCAGGAAAACGAAGCAGTATGGGAATTTCGTATTCACCGCGCCGCCACGTGCCGACTCGCAGGCCGGACACTGCGGTTGATATGAACTCTCCCATGGAAAACGCGTCGACCTTATACAGAGCCATTTCATCTCTTTTGACCAAAATCGAGTGCTCGGTATGCGGCATGTAGTAGGATGTCAGTATGTCTTTTCCCATATCATTTTCTTTCACATACTTCCGCACTCGGGCGAGTGCATCTGCGAGAAAATCCGGCGAAGGATCGTAAATCTTGACGCAGGTGTCAAAATCGGAGCGAAGCAGAAGTCTCTGGACAGGACTGTCCGGTACAATGATGATTAAATCCACTCCGGTAAAGGAGGCAAGCCGTTTACGGACCTGTCCTATATAGTCATACATTCCATCTCCCGAGGTATGCGTATATACTTTGAGAATTGCGGTATTCGTTCCGTAAATGCCGTCAAGATTTTCGAGCACGTTGCCGGGGTCGGTTCCTATCTGTGCAATAATTTTTTTGACGCCTCCTCCCGCAGTAATCGTATCGATGATATAGTTCGTCAACCGCGTCGTATACTCGAGTGGAACCGGTTTTTTAATGAAAATCTTCAGAAAAAACCAGTCCTGTGGAAACGATTCCAATAACCGCTTGTCCATTGCGCTGTAGGAAAAGACTCCGAGGATGAGTATGGATAAAAGAGCGATCAGAAAAACGGCACTTTTTTTAATTGCAACGGCCAGCAACCTCGCGTACAGAGCGGTTAATTTTGCGCCGACCTGCATTTTACATGAAACGACACGCGAACGGAGCCGGTTGTTCTTCAGAGAGCCCCGATGATTACCAGGAGCGCTGCCCGCCCGGGAATATTCCGATATTTTCGGAAGATTCAGCAGCACCGGTACCAACGTGACGGAAAGGGCGAGTGAAAACAGCAAAGAGACCAGAATGACCAGGGAAAGCTGTAAAAAGACGAGCTTCAGAATACCTGTCAGGAAGAAGACCGGTAAAAATACGGCGATTGTCGTCAGGGTCGCCGAAAAAACTGCTGGGATGACCCGTCTGATTTGTTTTGAAAATAGCTGTTTCGTGATGCCTGAAGATGCGTTATCCGTACGTCGGCCGGGTAATTCATCCCTTCGACCCTCAACCGCCGTCACAACTATAACCGCGTTGTCGACGATCATTCCGACTGCAAGGCTGAATCCTCCGAGTGTGAGCAGGTTAACCGATACGCCGGCAAGTTTCATGATAATGAATGTTGCGAATATGCTCAGAGGAATAGTAAGGATGATGACGAGACTCAAACGTATGCTGTTGATAAAAAGATAGACTGAAAAAACGGTAAACAGTATCCCGAGAGCGATTGCGGCAATGAGCTCCCTGAGAGACTTTTTAATATACATGCTCTCATCGAAAACCTTCTGAAACTGAATGTCCGACCCGAACCTCGCATTGAGCTTTTTTATTTGTGCATCGATCCCTCTCGCAACCTTCAATATTCCCGTATCCGGCTGCTTGTAGATTGAAATCATGAGGGCGTCTACTCCATCGATGAATATGCCGGTATTTTTCTCTGCACTTTTGTACACTACGTGTGCCACATCTCGCAGATAAACGAGTTTCTTTTCATTTTTTTTTACCACAATATCCCCGAGCTCCCTGTAATCAGCCGCCTCACCGTTGATCCGTATCAGGTACTCATATTCGTTGTCGTTGAAGAATCCGACGCCAACGCTCTTATTAGAAAGCCTGATCGCTTCCCGTACCTCAGAAACACCGAGGTTGTACTTGACGAGCTTTTCCGGATTCAGCATCACACTTACTTCGGGCCGCTCACCCCCGGCGACATCCACACGCGCCACTCCTTCGGTTTTTTCGAAAACCGGCACAATATCCTCGACGCAGCGCAGATAGAGCGATCTCGGATCCACCGTGTCGGAAACTATCGAAACACCGGCAATTGCATCTCCGGAGGTCTGATAGTTGATGATGATCGGTCTATTCACCTCCCTTGGGAAAAAAGCAGTTGCAAGGTCGAGTTTTTCCCGCAGCTCGATATGAGAAACAGCCAGATTTTTTCCCCATCCGTATCGTATACGGACAATGCTCATTCCTTCACGAGAAACGGTATGTATATTCTTCACACCTTTGAGCGATCCGACTGCTCGTTCGATGGGCACAGTCACGAGATTTTTTACCTTTTCACTCGGGGCGTTGGGATAGTCGGTCACAACGATAAGCTCCGGATACTCGATATCCGGAATAATGTTGAAGTCGAGTGAGAAGAGGCTGATCAGCCCGAAAACGAAAAGTGAGATCGCAATCAGTATTATGGGCACCCTGTTTTTCCGGTAGAATCGGGCGTCACTCAAATTTTTCTCCCAGTGCGTGCATTATTTTTTCGATATTCTGTCGGCAGCGATTGTTGCCGCTTGAGTACGTATCTTTTAAAAAACCGACGTACTCGTCTCTTCTTACGGTGATGCCCGACATCCGCTGTATTGCGAAAACCTGGTACGGGTTTTTCGAAATCGACAGTATGCCGGCAAGAGTCGAGAGGCGTCCAACCGGTGCCCCATTTCGGGCAAAATCCTCGATTGTCCCTGTAATCTCCTGGGGAAAGAGCAGTTTTCTGCTTTCTTCATCGTTCAATCCCATTTTTCTCCCGATAAAGATCCTCGTCATTTTTGCAATAAATGAATGCGGCTTCAGCTCGGCCGTCTTATGTGCATAATCGATAATCTTTGTATCGAAGGCCGCAGGATCGACCATATTCATGCAGAGCATAGCGTAGTAGTACGAATCGGCAAGCCACGGGTACGCACCGTTAAAGGTCTCAAATAAATGAAGCGCCTTTTTATAGTCCTTTTTCAGATAGAAGCTGAGGCCTTCCAGGTAGGAAAAGAAAGGGTTCTCAATGCCTCGTTCTCCGAGTGTTTCGATGGTGCTGGGCATAGCCTGAAGATTCTTACCCGTCAGGTATATCCCGGCGACTTCCCGTGCACTTTTTTCCTGCGGTACATTCTTCATTTCTTCGAGGAGCAGGAGCATCTGTTCCCCGGTTTTTGTATAGTACGATGCGCTGTACCCCTCTGCCAGCGTGTTTGCAAACATTATCAAAAAAAGGCTGTTTTGCCTGTCGCCCGACAGATAGTACATCCTGGCCAGATGAAAGAGTTCGGTAAACATATAGGGTTTGAGATTGACGAGAAAGCCCTGGTAGAACAGGGCTTTTTCGATGTCGCGTTTTCTCCAGAGAATGTCGATGTAACTTCTCATCGATTGCGAAACAAATGAAGAGATCGGCCTGTGGAGATCGTTGTAATATGCACTGTATAGCACGAATGCGCGTTCGGTATTACTTCGATTATAGAAGTAATCGCCGGCCATACGCTCGAACTGAAACAGGTCCTTTTCGACCGCTTCAATCCTTTTTTGCTTTTCACTCAAATAGTCAAGCAGGACACCGGGCAGAGTATCGTGCAGACGTTCATGCTGATTCATATACAAACCGGGAGGCGTATTTTTATACGAAAATATCCACGGGTCCTCGTACAGACGGGAATGCTGATTTTCGTGCAGATTTACACGCGGGCGTTTATCTCTTTTTCCGGTATCGTTCTTTGAAGGCGATGTTATGCGATTCACCTTCTCACGAAAACGTTTTGTCCTTTTGACATCCCTCGGAGCACGCACCTGCACCTTTTTGAACCTGCATATAAAACCTTCAAGCTCCTCCTCCGACACGACCGCTCTCCGGTCGATGTGCATACCAAGAAGAAGAGAGTAGCTCTCGTAACAGTCGTAGGGATCTTTTGTTTTTTTCAGATCGTTTCGCAAAATCGTCGCCGCGATTTGATAGAGCTGTCTTTCAATGTAAAAAAGCGCCCTTCTGTAGGAATCGATATGCATGCGGTATCCGTAAGGTGCTCGCATCCGTTTATTATTGTCAGGCGGTGCGTTGTTTTTGTCGATCGTTGCGCTCCAGACCGCGTTGCCGGTTTCGACGCCGGTTCTGTCAACGGATACATCGCGGGCAGCAGCATACCGAAGTCCTGTTTTTTTATGTACGCTGCCCAATGGAATGAAAGACACGGTATCAATAAAAAGCAGCAAAACGCATATAACGAAGGCTTTTTTGTATTTCAATTTTTATTCCTTTTCATACGTGAATGACAAGGAGCACAGCCTTTTGAAGTAACTTTCTATTTTACACTATTTTCAAAAATAATAAACATTTTTTCATGTCATCAGGCTCTCGATACCCGCAGATTCCTGAAAATGCGACAAAGCAATAAGTAGACCGAATCCAATTTCTATACAAATGGATAAAACGTTGATTGGAAAAATTGCCGCCGGAAACATTGCTGCCGGCGCTGGAAAATCTGCTTGGAAAAATACTTGACCCGGATATTGTATATAATTATTATATATACAGTACCCCCCTGAGGTATTATATTAAAAATAACGGGAAGTAAAACCATGAATATCATCTCCAGAACGAACGAACAATTGAAGCTTCGTATGC
Source organism: uncultured Spirochaetota bacterium (assembly GCA_964521865.1). Classification (GTDB taxonomy): domain Bacteria; phylum Spirochaetota; class B62-G9; order B62-G9; family DRHN01; genus CAYSRJ01. The sequence goes on from CAZFTJ010000011.1 coordinate 69,910, forward strand.
ATAATCGAGTAATCCGGCGGGAGGTTTAATAATGGGCATGATGGGTGGAGGAATAATGGGAGGATTCGGTATGATTTTCTGGGTTTTGATTATTATTGGTGTGGTGTTCTTAGCTATTTATTGGTTTCGTAGGACTTCTGCGGAAGAACACGGTGGGCAGTCGGGACACGGCGGTTCGGCATTCGATATTCTCAAAAGCCGGTATGCCCGTGGAGAAATAAGCAGAGAAGAGTACGAGCAAATGAAGCGAGATATACTGTGATTTTGAAGATCAAGGGGTTCACAACATATTTTGATATGCGGTATCCATTCAGGAGGTGTTTAACATGGAAGAAACGACACTGAAAATCGACGGCATGACGTGCGATAATTGCGTGCAGCACGTGCACAGCTCGCTGATGGGTGTTGCGGGCGTTCTCGACGCGCGCGTTTCCCTCGAGGACAAACAGGCGAGGGTACAGTACGATGAAAACAGAGTCAAGCTGTCGGCTCTCCATAGGGCTGTTGAGAAGGTAGGGTACAGCATCGCTGAAGCGGGTGAAGACGAGGGCGTCGAAAACGGGCCCGGTGAAGGTGAATATGATGCGGGCTCTATCCCGCAATCGAACCCGGCGGCAGAAAATTTGGAAGCGGCGGTTTCCACGATTGAAAAGGTCACCTTGCCTATTGCCGGGATGAACTGCGCCTCATGCGCCGTCAACATCGAAAAGGCCCTTCGGAAGAAGGCAGGGGTTTTAAAGGCAACGGTCAACTTTGCCGCTGAAAAGGCGTATGTGGAGTATGCTTCGTCCGCAACTTCCGTTGCAGGACTTGAAAAGACGGTGCGGGATACGGGGTACGACGTCCGAACTGAAAAGCAGAAGGTAATCCTGAAGATTGGAGGTATGAGCTGCGCCTCGTGTGCGGCGACCATTGAGAAACAGTTGAATAAGACTCCCGGTGTAACGACTGCCAACGTGAATCTCGCGACCGAACAGGCGACAGTCGAATATAATCCTGCAGTAACCGATCTTGAAAAATTGAGAACCGCTGTGGAATCGGTGGGGTATGAGGTTATTACGAAAGAGGCGGCAGCAGTCGAGGAAAAAGACGATGATGTGAAAAAGGTCGCATCCGCACGGCGACGGATGTGGAGCTCATGGGGATTCACCGCACCGATTATGGTATGGATGGCCCTGGAGATGTTTTTCGGCATCGTTTGGCCGAGCAGGCTGGTGTTCGATATCGGGATGATCGTTCTTGCCGCTCCCGCGCTGTTCGTTGTCGGATGGCCGACGCTGCGATCCGCATTCAAGGCTATAGGGCACGGAAAGGCGAATATGGATGTGCTCATAGCCATGGGCACCTCTGTGTCGTTTCTTACAGGATTTGCCGCGTTCTTTATGCCTGTTGCGAACTATGCTGGAGTTGCCGCTATGATCATGTCCTTTCATCTTACCGGCAGGTTTATTGAAACCGCAGCAAAGGGGAGAGCTTCACAGGCGATCAAAAAGCTGCTCGAGCTCGGTGCAAAAACGGCCCGCATCCTTGTTGATGGAACCGAAAGGGAGGTCGCTGTCGAGGAAGTACGTGTCGGGGATGTGATGGTGGTACGGCCCGGCGAGAAGATTCCGACAGACGGAGAGATTGTCGAGGGTGAAAGCAGTATTGACGAATCGATGGCGACCGGTGAATCCATGCCGGTGAGCCGTGCACCTTCTGATGGGGTCATCGGAGCGACGGTGAACCAGGAAGGCCTTCTGAAGGTGAAGGCGACGAAGGTTGGAAAGGACACCTTCCTGGCACAGGTAATCAAGATGGTTGAAGAGTGCCAGGGGTCCAAAGTCCCCATACAGGAGTTTGCCGACAGAATCACCTCGTATTTTGTGCCGGTCGTTCTGGGTGTTGCCGCTCTCACCTTTCTTGTATGGCTTTTGTTTCCACATACACTTCATCCAATCACTGTCTGGGCCTCCGGATTCATACCATGGGTCAATCCTGAAATGGGTATTCTCACTGCTGCAATTTTTGCCAGTGTGGCGGTACTGGTAATTGCATGCCCATGCGCACTCGGTCTGGCGACGCCCACAGCGCTCATGGTCGGAAGCGGAATCGGCGCCGAAAACGGTATACTCATCCGCCAGGGTGAAGCGATACAGACTCTCAAGGATGTGCGAATCATTGTATTCGATAAAACCGGTACGGTTACCAAGGGGAAACCCGAGATTACGGACATCATTCCTCTGAACGGGTTTAAGAATGAGAAGCTTGTGTATTTCGGAGCAACAGCCGAATCCGGGTCCGAGCACCCCCTCGGGCAGGCGGTTGTACGTTTTGCCGGGGAGAAAGGCATACCGGTCGGCAGGGTATCGAACTTCAAGGCTGTACGGGGTAAAGGAATAGAGGCGGTAATCGACGGTAAAAAGATTCTCGTCGGAAGCAAAAAGTTTATGGATGAAACGGGAGTGGACATAGAGGCATCAAAACAAGGGCGTGAAAGGCTCGAACAGGAGGCCAAAACAGTCATGTTTGTCGCAGTTGGGGGGAAGCTCGCCGGGATGCTTGCCGTTGCGGACACCCTGAAGGACGATTCAACACAGGCCATAGCCGAGCTCGGTTCTATGGGAATAGAAACGGCCATGATTACAGGCGACAACAGACGTACGGCAGAGGCGATTGCAAAGCGGGTGGGCATATCGCGTGTTCTTGCCGAGGTCCTTCCTGATGGAAAGGTAGGCGAGATCATGCGGCTTCAGCAGGAAGGCGGGCTCGTCGCAATGGTCGGTGACGGTATCAATGATGCTCCTGCGCTCAAGCAGGCGAATGTGGGCATAGCAATCGGAACCGGGACCGATATTGCCATCGAGGCTTCTGATGTGACGCTCGTTCGCGGCGATCTTTCGAGCGTCGTATCGGCGGTCAAACTCTCGAAGGCGACTTTCAGAAAGATACGGCAAAACCTGTTCTGGGCTTATTTTTACAATACGATCGCAATCCCCGCTGCCATATTCGGTTTTTTGCATCCCGTCATTGCAGAGGCCGCTATGGCTATGAGCTCCGTGAACGTGGTGACGAATGCCAATCTTCTGAGATTCGCAAAGATAAAGCCGGATTACGAATGAGGCCGATCAGGGTATGCATTGTATTGCATACCGAAACCGAATGTAGTATATTTAAAAAGTCACCGCTCGAATGCAAAACTAAATGAGTATTGCATGCGCTGGCAGCTTTAAGAGCAGAGGCCGTGGAATCGGAGTTGCCCTTTTTGTATTTTTTTGTATTCGATCGGCACGGAGAAAGCACGATGATAGAAAACCACAGAAATAACATAGCAATGGAAAAGGAAATGCAATCGGAAAACGAAAAAAGGGGACCTCATCCGATCAACCAGGCCGCTTTCAGAAGACTCAAGATAATCGAAGGTCAGGTAAAAGGAATTCAGCGGATGGTGGAGGAGGAGAAGTATTGTATCGACATCGTCAACCAGATATCGGCGGTTAAATCGGCTCTAAACAATGTGGGAAAACTCATCCTGCGGCGCCACATAGACAATTGTGTGGCCAACGCCATTCGAAATGACGGCGAAAACAGCCGGGAAATTATCGATGAATTGATGCAGATATTCGCAAAAGAGGAAGTCTAGTCGCTGTCTCGGGTCCGGGATCATGATACTCATCACCGCTTCACCAAGCTCCTCGAGGTCTCCGTCGCTTACCGTGCGTGGATCGATGGCCTCATCAGGCCCGAGTCCCTGTTTGTCCCTGATTTCCTGTAAAACGACGTCAAGCGGTTTACCATGCTCATCAGTACCGTTCGTATCAGCAAAAAGCAGGGCATTTGAGAAAAGCAGTGAAAACACGAGCACACCCAGCGTTAAATGGATTGTTTTCTTTACTGAGTCCTTGTTTGCGGTTGAAAAAACGTTCATAGTATTTTTTCCTTGTACTGGATTTTATACTATACCCCCCAGGGTCGTACTTCTGATAACCGTTTATTGCAATCCAGTCAAGGTGTTTTTTACAGGGTGTGCTGAACCGTACATTAATTAAGACAATTATCATTTTATGATTTCTGTAATAAACTGATAACAGTTTTATTTTTAATGCGGAGGCTTTTCTCACTCACTTTATCTTCGACCTTTTTTACTTGAAAGAACATCTTAAGTATTTCAATAAAATTTTACAACGTGATAAAACCCCAAATGGAATCCTCAAAGTAGACGAGTTACATTGCTTTACCATAGTCTGACTTTACATACGCAATATATTTTTGTTGTGGGTTACAGAGTTTTTTATATTAATGGTCACCATACAGCCTTTGCCATAGAAAATTGAAGAGCAGGAACAAGCATAGCGAGGCTATCAAAGTATTTATGTTGTGCTATATTGACATGTGCTCTTCCACCACTCAGAGTGGTGTATTACATTTACGCAGCGAAGTTATGATACCAAGAAACCGGATACGAAAATTCCTTTCATCTGAGTCTGTGAGTGTTTCGGGTAGGTCACCTCCCGCTTTTGCAAGAAGTGGATAAATAATAATTCACGGATTACAATTTTTTTAATATATGTAGCTAAGGAACGTTTAATAATATATTCCCTTCCAAGCTCTTTTCAATTCTCCCTTTAATCCATTACTTTTACTTTATAAATAGTATTTGTCATGTACCTTAAATCAATTTAAATCAACCCAAAGATAAAAACATATAAGAAATGCGGGTAATGTCCTGATTACTCGACTGATAACTTCTTCACTTGTACCTCCACTGCCTTCATTAGTGGAGAACCACTGATACGGTCGAAACGATCATCGCATGTCAATAGGTTTACATTGGCCTCCCCCCAGCCGTGAGTAATCTGTATATTTCCAGGCATAATCTCTCCGTAGGCTGTAATCTTTACGGGAATGGTCAATGATCCAACGGGAGAGGTGATGCGTACCATATCTCCGGCGGCTACGCCAAGCTGCTGTGCATCCTGCGGGTGCATCTCTACCTCCGGCCCGGAAATAGCTGTTCTGAAGTATGGAATATTGCTGAATCGGCTGCGGTAGTAAAGAAGTTGGCGGGCACCAGTGATGAGTACGAAGGGATACTCCGGGGCAGGAGAAGTTCTGTAGGCAGGGGATTTGTATTCAGCCAACTCTCCGTAGCCCAGATTCTTCAGATACCGTGAGGTGAATTCAATCTTACCCGAGGGAGTATCAAAACCCGACTCCTTCCACTTTTTATAACGAATGGGCTTGTATTTGATTCCTTCTGGGTGAGCTTCCAGCTCTTCAAGTGAAATACCGGTGGGCTCCAGGATCCAGCGGTTAAGCGCCGTCTCGTCCTCCCAAGGAAAATAGTGTCCAAAACCCAGGCGGTGTGCAAGATCATGCCAAAACTGATACTCATCCTGACAACCGGGGAAGGAAAGGATTTTGCGGGTTAAGGTGACCACTTGATACATCCGGTGAGTATGTAGCTCCGTACGTTCCAGAAAGCTGGCAGCGGGCAAAACGTAATGGGCCAGTTTTGCGGTCTCGGTCAGGTATAGGTCCCTCACCACTAATAGGTTCAGGGAGCCTAAAGCGTCCCGAACTTTTCGGGTATTGGGATTGGTCATAACGGGGTTGGCAGCAGTGATGATCATCGCTCGCAGTGGGTAAGGCTTACCGGTCAGAATAGTGTCAATTCCCATCATTGTATGACATTCCTGTTGTAAATCATAAAGCACGGGAAAGGAGCCGGCGCCGATGGGCTCCATATGGCGGAGAGGTGTCTCCTGGTACAGAGTCAACTCATTACCACCAAGTCCTTCGGCGAGCCGGTTGCCACCTTCCTGATCAACCGATCCAAGCAATCCGTCCAGGTAAGCTATGGCCCGAATATTGTTGACGCCGTTCTCATGTTGCATAGGTCCGTTCCCCACATATGTCGTCACCTGTGGCGCAGCACGGGCTATAAGGCGTGAAATTTCACGGACAACCCTTTCGGGCACTCCCGTCTCCTCCTTAACGATTTGCGGGGTGAACTGTTCTGCGTAGGCGGCAAGCTCATCAAAACCCAATGTATAGCGTTCCACGAACTCCCGGTTGTACCAATGGTTCTTCACAAGCTGGTGAATAATGCCCCAGGCCAAAGATCCATCGGTCCCGGGCAACAGAGAGGCGTGTACATCCGCCCGCCTACAGATGGTGGATAGCCTGGGGTCCACAACAATCAGGGAGGCCGCTTTTTTACGGGCTGCCATGATCATCTGAGTCATATTGGGATGGGAGAGAGGCGGGTTGGTCCCCCACAGGACGATACATCGGGAACGAGTATAGTCGGGCAGCGGTATGGCCCCCTCTACCAGCTTGTATCCGAGGTAGAGGCTGCTATAGCACTGGGAGTTATTAGAGAAGTAGTTAGGAGTGCCCAAGGTATTTTGAAATCGCCTGGCCAGGCCATCTTGCTGAGCGAAACCGACAGCTTCACCCTTCCACACACTGATGCTGCGGGTACCGCCCTGCTTGCTGATTTCCATCAACCGAGCGGCGATCTCGTCAAGAGCTTGCTCAAGATCGATTTCCTCAAAACCGTGAGTAGTCCTCTTCAGGGGTCGGTGTAACCGGTCGGGGTGGTAGACTAAATCTACGGCAGCCCGGGCCTTCATACACAACCGCCCCCGGTTCCAAGGGTGCAACTCGTAGCCTTCTATGTCCAGAATTCTGCCATTTTCCAAGTAGACATTTATTGCACAACGATCTTTGCACATTCGACACAGAGTCTGTATAATCTTCCTGTTTACCATCTCAGCGCTGTCCCGATCCTAGCCCTTTCATCTGGCTCCCGATTATCTTGAAGGCATAGCGTCTTCGACAGTCCTCCGAAACTTCCTCAGGCTCCAAGAACTTTAAGGCGCCTGAGATGCAAAACTTAACGCAAGCGGGATCCCCCTGACAGAGGTCGCACTTGCGGCAAACAGAGTCCTGAATGTCAAAGCGAATACTGCCCATTGGGCATACGAGCATACAAAGTTTGCAGCCAACACATCGATCGAGATCGATCTCTACAGCTCCTGTGTCTGGATTTCGCCAGATGGCCTCAGCGGGACAGACCTCCAGGCACCAGCCCTCGGTACAATGGCAACAGGTCCAGGGGATGCACGCTCTCTCTTCAGCATAGAAAGTTACCCTAATGTTCGAACGCTGACAGTCGAAGTCTCCGCTCTTTTTAAAAGCGCAAGCATACTCACAATTTCGACAACCTACGCAGCAATCAGGATCTAAGATCACGACCCGCATCACGTCTCCTTTCTCATCCGGTATGGCGACCGATACAGGCCGAAGGTATGCAGATCCCGCTTATCCAGCAGCTCTTCCACCTTTGCTACCGCTCGCCTGTTCAGAATCAAAGTTCGCAGGAAGCCAAGAATTTTAACAACCTCTATATCCCCTACTAACACCCCTCCTACAGGCACTCCTTCGCTCAACACGACCTGGAGATATCTGTCATCGCCTGTTTTTGTTTCCCCGTGTCTTTCCCATATCTCATACCCTTGTGAGTACGATAACCTGCCGATTGAGGCCACGGTGAGACCGAATATCTCAGTGATGTTCATGTTCAGGCTCCCCCGATACAATCGATCAAGGCCAGCCATATTCGATCCCGCGATTGCACCCTGCTCCATCGCCGTAGGCCAGAGTGCCTGAACAACGTGAGACTCCCCAAAAATCGTTGGCCCCATCGCGACATCCCCTGCGGCGTATATACCTTCCACCCCAGTCTCCATACGCGCATCTACCGGGATGCCGGTATCGCAACTCATCCCACTGCTACGAAGGAATGCCGTGTTGGGAAACACTCCAACGCTAACGATTAAAAAGTCCGCTTCAAGGGGCGGCTGTCCCTCTAGATGCAGCAACAGCGAGCCGTCCGGCCTGCGTTCCAATGCCCGAGTCCGTACACCCAATCGTAAGTCTACCTCGTGCATGATCATCTTCTTAGACAGCAGCCATGAACCCTGTTCATCCAGTAAGTTTGGTAGGATGCGGTCCATGATCTCAACTACCTTGACCCTTAAACCCCGGTAATGGGCCGCCCAAGCGCCTTGCAGACAGCAGAATCCTGCGCCGAGAAAAATCACCCGATTACCAGGTTTGAAAAGCGGCTCAAGCTTCAAAACGTCGTCCAGTGTCCGGAGAAAGTATACGCCTTTACCTTGCAAATTTTCTATTGGTGGATTGACCGGTGAAGCTCCGGTGGCGATAAGAAGACGGTCGAATGGAACCGCCTTCCCGGAATCCAGTATCACAATACGCCGGGTTAAATCGACCTCACGAACAGGGTCGGCGAAGCATGTACCTACTCCCATCTCCTCGTAGTACTCTGGACGTCGAATAAACAGGTTCGCATAGTCCACCCTTCGTCGCAAAAAGTAGGGCAGAAGCACCCGGGAGTAGGCTGGTCCCGGCTCCGCGGAAACCAAAGTGACAGAGGAGGATTTGTCGATCCGGCGGAAGCTTTTCAAAGCGTTCAAACCAGCAGCACCGTTGCCAAGGATTACTACTTGCATCGCTTATCCTTGCCTTTTTACAATATGTCGGAGAATACGAAACTTTTCAGAAGGATATATCTTAATTAAAGAGATCGATAAGCTGTCCTCTTGAGCACGGGCTTTCATAAAAGGCCTTCATCTTGTTTATAATATCTAAAAGGACGGTTGATTAATATATCAGGTAATGAAAAAAGTCATCCGTAGCTATTTATGTTGAAATTAATCGAACTCATTTAAGTCATTTCCATTAAAAAGTAACATCCCGGTTAATGTCCTTGTAATAGATATATCTGGCCTCTTCATTTCCGGTACAGTAGAACGACTGAGGCGTGAAGTTTCCCATCCAGATGAAGTCGCCTGATCTAACCTGATACCAGCAGTTACCTAAATAATATAGCCCCTGGCCTTGAAGCATATATACACCATGCTGCATGATGTGCGTTTCCACTTGCGGTAAGGATGATCCTGGCTGATATGTGAATATATTCATTGCCATGTCGAAGACAGGATGCTCGGGGAGGAGCTTCTTTAAAATGACCCTTTCCAATCCCATGTAAATGTTTCCCTGAACAGACGCTTCATTCTTTAGGAAAAATTCCGGAAACTCTTTTTCGAAAGGGATATAAGGTCTTTTCAACAAGAGAAGAGAAGCGACTTCTTTCGAATCATTGTATATGGAAAAACTGAAATTCGGAGGAAGGTAAGCAAAATCACCCTTGTCCAGCTCGTACCGGTCGGAGTCTGCCCTCAGCCTGATGTTCCCGCCCAGCCCGAAAAGAAAATACTCAAGACTCTCCTCAATAGGCTTCACTGTTCCGCCGCCAGGCTGGAAATCAATGAGATATTCGACAAAATCGGCACCTATGACAGGAGCGGCAAGTATTTTGACCGATGCCTGCTTGTAGTTCGGCAACGGACTCTCACAATGTCCCGCAGGGGGAAGAATTGTGTACCCACTATGTACAACTGCTCGTTCCTCAAGTACCTGTTCTACTTTCATTATATCTTTCTCCTTTCGAAAAATGTACCTTTTTAGCTTTTTTGAAGAAAATATATCATCCCTTTACAGAATTTGTCGTTTTCCAGGCAGGGATTCTTTCAGTTTTGTAATGGTATATATTCCGTATAACAGATCTATCAGATCTCAATTGATCGACCCACTCCCTTCTCCATGGCCTTCCTATACGCCAGGTCGGCCATTACGGCATCTTCCATGGCAAAACCGATCGATTTAAAAAGAGTGATCTCCTCAGAAGATATCCTGCCAGGAATCTTTCCAGTGACGACCTGAGCAATTTCTCCGTGAATATCCTCCTTTTTCAATAGTCCCTTCTGAATCGGGATGAGGATTTCCCCTGCTTCCGACAAAACTTCACCCATCTTTTCGACAACGATCTTCGAGTGGGTCACTGTGTATATGTCGATTTCCCCTCCTTGAGGATGGATCCCCCCAACGGCATTGATATGGGTTCCCGGCTTTACATCCCTTCCATCAAAAACCGGTTTTTTTGAAGAGGTGACCGTCGTTATGATGTCGGCTTCCCGTACTGCCTCTTGCGCATAATTGACAATGTTGATTTTCACACCATACTTCGGTCCCATCCGCCCTGCGAATTCGGATGCCCGATCTAAGTTGGTCTCAACAAGGTTGATTTTGTCAAGCTTGGCCACCGTGATCATGGCCAGCAGTTGATGCTCCGCAACAGGTCCTGCCCCAAAAAGAGTGAACACCCGGCTATCCTTTCTGGCTAGATATTTCGTTGCAATCCCGGGCACAGCCCCAGTACGAAGATTTGTGATATACGTTCCACTCATCACGGCCTTTAACTCGCCCGTATTAATATCATGGAGAAGATAGTAATAGTAGTTGGTCGGCAGACCTTTCTTTGGGTTTTTCAGATAGACAGAAAAGAGCTTTGTATGAAAGATTCCTGAGTCTGCAAGATAACAGGGAAGCAGGATGTATCTCCCATTTTTTTCCGGTGCATAAACATTTATCCTAACAGGAGCCTCACACTTTCCTCTAGCATACTCCTCGAAACCGTTCTCAACGGCCGCTATTGCCTCGGCCATGCTGACTAACCCTTCCATCTCTTCAGCTGATAGAATCAGCGGCATCTCCAAACCTCCTATTTAATAAAGTCAAAGCCTCATTTATTGTTACTCATTTCCCGTACTTAAAATCCACCTTTTTTGAGAAAAATTGTAAACTAGAAATTAAAATATAGAAAACCGCTATTCAACGTGTCATTGCGTATTTTATTCCACTTTTTAGAACCCTATTTAAATATATTAGATTGACCAAGTGCGTCCCCTTTTGAGTAGCCAACAGGGATATTCCTGGCAATCGCCTCCCTTCTTTCTCTGGACCACTCCTCTACTTCTTTATATTCGATGCACTTGCCAAAGCAGTTGGCGGCACAAAAAGGCTCAAGCCCCTGATCGATTCTGTCCACACACATATCACACTTCTCCACTATCTTACTCTCGGAGTTAAACTGCATCGCACCAAAGGGGCAAGCCCCTACACAGAGTCGGCAGCCTATGCAGAGTGTTGAGTTCAGCAGTACGATGCCGTCCTCCCGTTTGTAGATCGCACCCTTGCTCGGACAAACCAACATGCACGGAGGATCTTCACAGTGCTGGCAGGTCATGGGAATAAATTCCATAGCAAGGTTTCCGCCGACCTCCTCCGGCCCAACGGTGATCACCTCAATCCATCTCACTCCGTCAGACCGGTAATGTTCGATCTTGCAGGCTACTTCACATCCGTAACAGGCCACGCACCTCCTAGTATTGAAAAAAAGCATTCGTTTCGGCATAGCCTTACCCCGCTTTGTAGACTTTGCAAAGGATAGCGCGGTTGGAACTTGAACCGATCACCGGGTCGCATTTATCAAGGTCGTCATCCGTAAGAACATTGCTGCAAACCTCCGAAACCCCATGATCCGGACCCGGAGCTTCAGGAATCCACCACTTGTCCTGGCCCTCAATGACTCTTGGGTCTATGCCCAAGACCAACTTGGCTCTCATCTTGACCCGGCCCATCCTTGTCTCGACATATACCCAATCCCCATTATTGATCCCAAGCCTTTCAGCCGTTTTTGGATGCATCTCCATCTGCGGGTCTTGGATAATCTCCCGGAGATGACGGATCTGCCTCCCTTGTGAATGCCAGTAAATCGGCGTTTTCCCTCCGACGTTGAGAATGAAGGGATATTCCTTGGCCAACTCTGGAGTACTAATAGGGCTCTCAACGGGCTCTCTATAAAATGGAAGAGGATCATATCCCCACTTTTCCATCGTCTGGGAATAAAACTCAAATTTTCCAGAGTGGGTCTGAAATCCCTTTTCCTCATACTTCTTGTACCTCATGGGGATTGAGATATAGACCTTTTCCAATAGTTCTTTATATGTGATACCCATAGGGCTTAGAATATCATCCCACATCTTCTCCAGCTCAGGGAAATACTTTTCATAACCGAGCCTTTTCCCGATCTCGTGGACTATTTCCCAATCCGATTTCCTCTCCCCGATCTGAACAAGCTTTTGCGAAACGGTAGAGATGATTGACTGGCCCCATGCTTTGATCAGTTTGGGATGCAGCTTTACATCTTCTCTTTCCAGGTGGCCCGCCGCAGGCAGGATGATATCTGCCAACTCGGCCGTAGGAGTCATAAAGAGCTCCGCAACGACGAGAAAATCCAGATTGCGAAGGGATTTCTTCACATTGTTTGTGTTTGGGAAACAGCACATAGGATTATTGCCAAAGTTAAAAAGTGCTTTGACTGGATACGGATTCCCGGTTCTCATGGCTCTGAGCACAGCAGGAGTGTGAGCATTGGGTGAGTAGGGGCTGTAGTTCAAGGCCTTGAATCGCTGACCGCCCAACCGCTTGTTAAACTGTTCTTCCGGAAGAAGATTATGGAGCTCCGGCATGTTCATTTTTGGAGAGGGCCAGAAAACGTTTCCTCCGGGCACGTCGAGATTGCCGCTGATGGCCATCAGCAGCAGAATGGCCCGGTCGGTCTGGAAGGTGTTCGACTGCTGATCCAATGACGTACCCCATTCAATGGCTGAGGGCTTGCTTTTCCCGTAGAGCCGGGCAGACGCCCTGATTTTATCCGTCGGAATCCATGTGATCTCCGAAACTTTCTCCGGGGTATACTCCTCCACCATTTCATATAGCTTATCAAACCCAAACGTCCACTTTCTCACAAAATCCTCATCGTATAACCCCTCCTTGATCAAAATATTGATCCAGCAGAGAGCCAAAGCCGCATCCGTACCCGGCCGGATCTGCAGCCACATGTCTGCCTTAGCGGCATTGACAGTAAATCTCGGATCAATAACTATCAGCTTAGCTCCTCTGTCCAGCGCATCCAGCCATGCCTTGGGGGTCACCCCCTCTGAGGACATCCCGGAAGTCGCTTGAACAGCCCAGTTAACGATGCACTTGGTCCCTCCATCATAGTCCGGGAAGGTATTTGTATCCCATTCTGAGCCTACCTGGCCTCCACATGTGACCCAACAAGTCATAACCCGTGGCATAAAACAGTAATAACCGACCGAATAGACATTTGGTGTGCCAATGAGATTCGTCAAACGATAGATGATTTGGGTGTTGTTTGTATTGGTCCCTCTGCTGAAGGCGATCGATTCTGCCCCGTACTTATCTTTTATTTCTCGGATCTTATCGGCCATCGTATTAAAAGCTTCATCCCAGGAAATTCGCTGCCACTTGCCTTCACCCCGTGCTCCAATCCTCTTGTGTGGATAGTTCAAACGATCCTTGTGATAAAGAACAGAGACTGCCGTGTGCCCCTTCGCACAGAGTCCGCCACGGTTCGTGGGAAACTCAGGATCTCCTTCTACTTTTACAACCCTTCCACCCTGTAGATGGACGAGGGTGCCGCACTGACCATGACACATTCTGCAAAGCGATCTATAAATCCCATCCGGTTTCAAAGCAATCGAGTGCATGACATGATTTCTCCTTAACGGGGTCATCGCCCCACATAATCAATACAACATATTACCTGTCTACTCCGGATATATTCCAAATATGTATCCGAAGCTTAAGCCGCCAGTATCTTGATTTTTATTATGTCATCTACTTATTAAAAATATCTCTTTGTGGTTTGAAGGACTATAATCCAATAATTTCACAAGCGGTTATCGAACTCTAACAAAGAGCTAACCATATATTATCTATTCCTTTTACAAATAGTTTCGCTACATCGGCGCAAATCGCCCTCTTTTAAGGCCAGAGGGGCGTATCTTACCCTCTCTCTCCAGGGATGTTTAATCCGGAGAATAACCTTATAAAACCATCTTTACAAGGCTTCTCATCCGCCCCTTCCTCTTTAATACGCTCTAAAACCTTGATGATCAGCAGTTACCAAGCGAGGTTGAATCACGCGGTTTCAGCAATCGTCTTGACACTTCTGCAACTTATGCTATTACCGTGTGAAAGCTGATCATCTATGCAACAAATTCCTTTCCACTAGAGGAGAACTACTTTACCTCCTCTCCTTTCCTTAGAAGCCCTGTAAAAACCTTCTCGGGTGTAACCGGAAGGTCCGTAATCCTCACTCCAACCGCATTATATATGGCGTTCAAGATGGCAGCAGGTGGAGGAACCGTAGCAGCCTCTCCTACCCCTTTCGCTCCAAAAGGTCCCCGTGGATCCGGTGCATCCTCAACGCTTAAGATCTCAACATCAGGCATATCCATTGCAGTAGGCAGAATATATTCAGTAAAGGAGGTGGCAGTTGGATATCCTTTCTCCACAGAGAAGTTCTCATACAAAACATATCCCATGCCCATACTGATGCCTCCTTCTACCTGCCCCTCGAAGCTGGTGGGATTTATCACTTTCCCCGCATCATTGACTGAAACAAACCGTAGAACATCCACCCAGCCCGTTTTCGTATCCACTTCCACCTCTGCCAGTTGAGTTGCGAACCCATAGGTAGGGATGGTATCTCCCTGCCCGCTCTCCAGATCTAAATCCTGAGTGGTAACATTATGGTAGCCGAAACCAATACATCTCTTCCCTTTCTGATGACACAAGGAAGCCACCGTTTCCATTGAAATAGAGCTCTCCGGTTTGCCCTTCGGGTATATCTTACCGCATTTGGCAATCAGATTTTCTCCCGCTTCTCCGAGCATTTCAGATGCCATTTCAAGTAGACTCTCCTTCAGATGAGCGGCCGCCTTCATCACTGCATTCCCGGATACGAACATCGATCTGCTAGCCGAAGTTGCCCCTGAATCGATTCCAGTATGCGAATCGCCATGGATAATTCGTATAGTCTCCACCTCAACACCAAGCGTTTCGGCAGCTATTTGAGATAAGCCGGTCGTCGAGCCCTGCCCATATTCGACAATCCCTACATTAAGGAAGACACTTCCATCTTGAGATATTGCAATAACTGCGCTCGCCTGGTCAGGCCTGGAGAAACCATAGCCAACAATATACAGCATTGAACCAATTCCAATCCCCTTCTTCTTCATAAACGTATCCCTTTGCTTTCCATGTATTCTGAGAGTTTCTCCAAAGTGGCCTTGATCCCTACGCTGTGTTTAAGGACCTGCCCTGTAGCTGTGGACAATCCTACATCGAGAGAATTGATCTTTCTTATCTCCAGAGGAGAGATCCCCAATTTTTCAGCCAGAATGTCCATCTGGGATTCGTAAGCCACAGCAGCCTGGGGCGCACCAAATCCTCTCATTGCCCCTGATCTGGCGTTGTTTGTATATACCGCGTATCCGTCTGCCTTCACATTCGGAATATAGTAGGGTCCGGTACACGGGGTAACCGCCTTTTTCACTACAAAGTGAGCAATCGAAGCATAAGGTCCAAGGTCTCCGTATATCTCCACCTCCACTGTGGTGAGTCGTCCGTCCTTTATCGCCCCAGATTTGTATCGGATAGACATCGGAACCTGTTTCGTGTGGGTTATCATTGACTCCTTACGACTCCATACCATTTTAACCGGTCTTCTGGTCTTCGTAACTAGTAGTGCAATGCCGATCTCCACGGTAAGATCGTCCTTCCCTCCAAATCCACCCCCCATCGGCGCCTGCACAACTCGAACCCTGTTTTCCGGGATTCCAAGAACATGAGCAACCTGCCACCTCGTTCGTATAGGATATTGATTTCCTGACCAGATGGTGAGATTCCCTGCTTCGTCCAACTCTCCAATTCCTGCCTCTGTCTCAAGATAGGCGTGATAGACACGGTGAGTATTGTAAGTATTCTCAACTATGACATCGGCCTCTTCGAACCCCTTCTCCACATCCCCCTTTCGAATCTTGAAATGAAGAACCATGTTCCCTTGTTCATGCACCTTGGGTGCCCCTTCCTTTAAAGCTTCTACAGGAGAGAAAACTGCCGGAAGCTCCTTGTATTCTACCTCGATCAATCTCAGAGCTTCTTCCGCAATCTCCTCATCCTCGGCCGCAACCAAGGCTATCGGATCACCTATATAGCGAACTTTTTCATCCGCAAGGGCTGGTTGGTCAAGAATCGACAGCCCATAACGATTCTCTCCAGGGATATCCTTCGCAGTCAGAACACTACGGACGCCTTTAAGAGATAAAGCCCCGGATGTATCGATCCTTACAACACGTGCATGAGGGATCTGACTTCGCAGATACTTACCGTAAAGCATTCCCGGAATCCGCATATCACCGGCATACACCATCTTTCCGGTAACTTTCTCAAGGGCATCTATCCTTTGAACAGGTTTTCCAACCACAGAAAACGATTCGCCTTTCGACAGAGAATTGGATACACTCATATAATCCGCCATCTTAATCCTCTTTAACTACCCTTTTTCTCATAATGTATAACCTTCAATGGAGTCGGATTCCAGCCGTTACAGGGGTTGCAGTCCTGAGGACAATTAGACATCCCAACTATTAAATCCATCTCCGCTCTCAAGTCAATATAGTCTCCGACCTTTGACTGAGGATCCTTTATGGCGAAAGAGCCGTCCTTTTCTACGGGGGCGCTCATAAACAAGTTGAATGACATAGGCACATCCTTCCTTTTCAATCCATACCGGGTGAGAGCTTTTACAAAGTTGTCGGAGCAATTCGGATGCCAGTTGATCCCGTATCTCACATAATCGATTTCTGCGCTACAGGAACCACAGAGAGCATCATGTTCTCCTGCGGTATCTTCCATAATGCTCATCATCTTCTGCGCGTAATCCGAATAAAGCACATGCCCTTTGGTCAAGTAAGGTGTCCCATTTAACTTAAGGGTATTGGCAATCCATAATTTCTCTTCAGGTCTCTCCAGGTTAAAACACACAAGGTCCATCACCTGCTGGCCCTCCAGGTCGATTACCCGTATAAATTGACCTTTTTTAACGATAAGCGACAGCCACTCTTTCGCAGGAATAACCACCTCCTGTATAATCTCTTCCTTTTTAATCCCCATTGTCAGTCCTCCTTATCTTTTGCCAGCAGCCACTGTATTCAACATCGCTGCCGTTTTCTTTATGGCTTTGATAATCTTTACATATCCTGTACACCGACAGAGATTCCCCGCAATTGCCCTCTTTATCTCCCGTTCGGAGGGATCCGCCACCTCGTCCAAGAGGGCTTTAGCCGAAAGGATCATCCCCGGTGTGCAGTAACCACACTGTATGGCCCCCTCTTCTACAAAGGCCTGCTGGAGGGGGTGAACTCTTCCATCTCCTCCCAACCCCTCGATTGTGGTTATCTCTTTCCCGTTCGCTTCCACGGCAAGAATCAGGCACGAATTAACCGGACTTCCGTTTAAAAGAACAGTACACGCCCCGCACTCTCCCATCTCACATCCCTGCTTGGTCCCGGTGAGTCCAAGCTCTTCCCGTAAAACCTTCAACAACGTGTGATGAGATTTTACAGTAAGGGGGTAAGAGTTTCCATTGACCACAAGACGAATCCTCTTTTTCATAGATCACACTCTCTCATAGATTAACTCGATCCAGAGTCTGGAAAAGGCTCTGTTCGACCAAAGCTCTTACAAGCTCTTTCCTGTACCACGCAGAACCTCGAATGTCTGTTATCGGCTTTGATACTTCTGCTGCAAGCTTTCCAGCCTCCTGAAGCAGAAACCGATCCAAGCGTCTTCCTTCCAGCAATCTCTCAGATTCTGTCGCTCGGATCGGTGTAGGCCCGACAGCACCCAAAACAACTCTCGCTCTGCTGCACACCGAACCACCCTCGTTTACCACAAGCTGGGTGGCCACGCTCACCGCCGAAAGTGCTACAGCCTTCCTCGGACCAAACTTAAGGTAGGTTCCGCAGGAGTACGGCAAAGGGGAGGGAATATAAATCTCCTCCAATATCTCTCCGGGCTTTAAACTCGTTAAATTCGGACCCTCTATGAAATCTTCCAGCTTCTCGATTCTCTCACCTGAGATGCCGAATATTTTTACCTCAGCCTCAAGGGCGATAAGCGGAGGCGCAAGATCAGCTGCCGGCGAGGCGTGGCACAGATTTCCTCCTATAGTCCCCCTGTTTCTAATCTGAACAGAACCCATAAGGGAACCCGCATCAGCCAGAATGGGAAAATCTTTCCTTATAATAGGAGAACTCTCGATCTCCCGAAGGGTTACTAGTGCTCCGATTCGTAATCCGTTTTTCTTTGCCTTTCTGATCTTGTTAAGGCCAGGAATACACTTGAGATCAACCACATAGCAGGGAGCAAGCTTTTCGTTCTTCATCTCCACCAGAAGATCCGTCCCTCCCGCCATCACCCTGGCCTCATTACCATGCTTCATCAGAATCTCAGAAGCCTCTTTTACAGTTTTAGGTGAAAAGTAATTAAAACACTTCATCATATCAATTTCCTTAAAAAACTCCCTTGGTAAAACGTCGTGTTTCTCACTCATTCATAAATGCCAACTTTCAAAGGGCTCGGATTACCCCCGTTACAAGGGTTTAAATCTTGAGGACAATTGGACATTCCCACAATCAAATCCATTTCAGCCTTCAAATCAATCCAGTCCCCGGGCCCGGACACAGGTTCTTTGATCGCAAAAGAGCCATCCTCTTCGATCGGGGCGTTCATGAATATATTGAACGACATGGGGATGTCTCCCCGAGAAACTCCATACTCCTTAAGAACCTCGGCCAGGTTTTCCATGCATCCGAAGTGCTCTTCCATCCCATACTGTACAAAATCGATTTCGGCACAGCATGAACCACACAGCAGATCGTGCACCCCAACCGTATCCTCCACAATGGTGAACATCTTCCTGGCATAATCGGAGTATAGCACATTTCCCTTGCTCAAATAGGGGGTGTTGTTAAGCTTGGCTGTGTTGGCAACCCAGAACTTCTCTGAAGGCCTCTCCAGGCTGAAGCAAACAAGGGCCATCACCTGCTTCCCTTCAAGATCAATCACTCGAAGAACATCCCCCTTCCTTATCACCCTCGCCAGCTTTCCCCTAGCTGATACAACCAATTCTTCCTTCACCTTGCCGGATAACTTCGGTTCTGCTGTTTTAACCATACTTCTCTCTCCTTTTGTCTAAATATCTTTTTATAACCATACTCCGCATGTTCATTCACCCCTACCCCAAATATGGATCAAACAACATGTGTGAGTAAAATCATTCTCTGGTACTTCAATAAAGTTATAAAAACACAGATATGAATAGCTATCCGTGTTTGCGTATTGGTTGCTATTATCAAAAAAGGCTTAATTTAGAGCACAGTCTCTACACAATTTTGCAAATTTTAAATATTACTGTATTTGAGAATATACTTATCACACAAGTATTTACGGATTTTGGTGTAACAAATCAATCGGTTGATTTTCCTAACCCATTGTTATTATTAGAATTATAATAGGACACTAATGATTTTCATCGTTTGTTATTTCGTATAACCCAATAAAGTCGGAATCGTCATTCCAATTGCTGGAACGTAAGTTATAAGAAATAATATTGCAATCTCCAATAGAAGAAAAGGCATAATTGCTCTTGACAATCTTTCTATGCTGACTTTCCCCACAGTTGAGGTGATGTAAAGGACGTAACCCACAGGCGGAGTGGCAAGCCCGATGATAAGGTTAATGGAACAAACCAGCCCGAAATGGATGGGATTTATCCCAAATTTCTCAGCAGCCGGGAGAAGAATAGGGACAAGCACAATTATAGCAGCTGTGGGGTCCATCCATGTTCCTATAAAGAGTAAAAAAACATTGATGAGTAAGAAAAAAATCCAGGGGCTTTCGGTAAGAGAAACCATGGCTGTGGTGATCCTCTGAGGAATACAGTTATAATTCAAAAGCCATCCGAAAACGGTAGCTGTTGCTATTACCAGCATCACGGACGTGGTTAAATCAGCGGTATCCAGTATCAATCTGGGTAAATCGGATGGTTTCAATTCTCTGTAAACAAAAAACCCGATGATTAGTGAATACAAGACAGCAACGGCCGCAGCCTCCGTCGGAGTAAGAATCCCGGTTAAAATTCCTCCCACAATGATTATGGGCATTAGCAGCGCCGGAAAAGCATTTATAAAGGATTTTAATATCTGCCCGATAGGCTGCTTCTTTCCTCTTGGGTAGCCACGTTTCCTTGCGTATATATAAGAAAGTATCATCAATCCAATGCCAATAACTATCCCGGGTACTACACCTGCGGCAAATAAAGCCCCGATAGAGACTTCTGCGACTACTCCGTACACGACAAACATGATGCTCGGAGGAATAATCGGTCCAATGGTCCCTGCTATAGTGACAAGCCCCGTAGCAAAGTCGCGATCGTATTTTTCTTTTTCCATTGCCGGAATCAAAACGGCACCAAGAGCTGCGGTATCCGATTGAGCGGAACCCGTGATCCCTGCAAAGAGCATACTCGTCGCAATGCACACCATTGCAAGTCCTCCCCTTATCCATCCGACCACTCCCATTGCAAAGCGCACCAGTCGTTTTGTTATACCACCTGTATTCATGAGGTTTCCTGCAAGAATAAAGAATGGGATAGCCATCAGAACCTCTATGTTGACCCCTACAAACATCCTCTGAGGAATTGAGATCAAGTCAATTTTTCCCATCAGGCCATATAATAAGGAAGTGAATCCCAGAACGAATGCGATGGGGAGTCCCAATAAAAGAACAAGGACAAAAACTGTTATATAAATCATCGATTCACCTCTTCTTTAAATCCCGAGCCTCTCTTTATTTATTTGTCCGTTGTTCTTTATAAAAATTTGTTTTAATATCAAGCTCAGTGTCTGGTAAAACATAAAACAACAACCCACTACAATACCCAAGTAGGAGTATCCAAAAGGCCACATGAGCGCAGGAGAAGGTTGTGGCATGGCCAGGCGTGTAAGTACAATACCATATCTGATAACGTAGGCAAGGAAAACGAGAGTCATGACCTCCAACAAGATCGTTATGATATCGGATGCCTTTTCAGGCACTTTAGATTTAATAAATTGAATGCTTACGAGTTGACCCTTCTTCAATGGAACAGAGGCCCCGATAAAAATAAACCACGTCCCGAGAAAGTTGGTTGTCATCTCCGAGGCCCACGTAATAGAGTGATGGAATAGATTTCGGGCTATGACTTCTGACCCCATTATGATTGTCATTAAGCTAAGGCAAATAATACAAACGATTTTTGCCATCAGTTCAAGATAATTGCTTGTTTTAAATAGAACCCTTAAAATCATATGGAATCCTTAGTTGTATTTTCACTGCGAGACTTGGCTTAAAACTAAAGCCAAGTCTCGCAAGAATGATTCAAATTCTTACTTTAAGTTTGATATTTCCTTTTCTTTCTTCTGAATGAAATCGTTTATCTTCGGTGTAGCCTGCCATTTTTTCATAAGTTCTAGCACAACTTCCTGTCCTGACTTAGATAGTTTTGGGATCCATTTATCATAAACCGGCAGTACCGCTTCTCTGAATTCCGTCAGATCGAAAGGCCCCGTATAAACCTGAACGCCATAATCTAAAAATTTTTCCATTCCAACTCTTTGCCCTTCCATGCTTCCTTCGTTGATAACTGCAACAGCTTCGGGAAGGGATTTCAAGATGGCCTCTCTCTGAGATTCGTTCAATTTCTCATTCCACGTTTTCATACTAGCCAGTATAAGATTAGTATAAGCGAATATAGGAATAGTCGAGTAATACTTACCGACTTCATACAATTTCATATGGTAAAGTGTAACCACGGAGTTTTCGAATCCGTCCACCGTTCCCATTTTTGCTGCCGTGTACAACTCGGAAAAGGGAATGGCAACAACATTTGCTCCTAAGGCCTTATACGAATCCATATGAATGGGCACCTGCATCAGCCTCATCTTCAGTCCTTTAAAATCTTCGAGCTTCTTGATTGGTCTTACATTGTTCATGGGGCTTCTAAAGACATAGGTATGAAAGGCCAATCCCTTGATCCCTACTTTCTCTCCCGAATGAAGAACCTTTTGTGCCAAGTCGCTATCATAAAACTCATGTAACTGTTCTTCACTTCCGAAGAGAAGGGGGAAATTAAAAATATTCATGTCGGGGATAAAGGAACCAGCATCACCAGATGTGTTCATACAAAGGTCAATAGTACCCGCCTGGGTCAGCTCCATCAATTCCCGCAAGTCTCCCAATTGAGATGAAGGGAAAACCTCGATGTTGACTTGACCGCCTGTCCTCCTGTATACGAGGTCTGCAAGCCTCAAGGCTCCAACATGCCATGGATGGGTAGGTGCTACATCATGTCCCAATCTCAAGGTAATCACCTTTTCTTTTTTTACCTCTTCTGCTTGCTGCTTCTTTGCGCCGAAGGCGAGACCAAAGGTGATGACAAAGCAGAGAACTACTAGTAGAAATAATTTTTTTCTCATTTCCTCCTCCTATGATAAAAATCAAGATATAGAGTAGAAGATCTACTCCATTACTTCCACCTTTTAAGCCAAAACAAAATCATTAAAATCTTTAAACACCCACTCATTCATCAGCGTCTCATAGATGATCTCAAGCATCTTGCACCTAGTCGCAATAATTGTCTTCCCACTTCCTCCTTCCTTCGTCTTCAGACTGCTCCGAAGCTTAACAAGCTTGTCCCGCGTCTGCATCAAACTCTTGAACTCCCTACGCTCCTTCTCCATCACCCGTATCGACGGTAATAACCCCTCGTTCAAAAACTCTGCAATAACACGCAAATCCTTCCTGTCCATCTTCTTTACAGATTCACTGATAATCTTGAACTTGAAACTCGGGCTGTAATTCTTCGGTTTTTTCACCATAGTGTGCTGTCCTCCCCGTTTAGCCTTTTCTACCAAGTATAGGCATTCTCACGCGGACTTTAGTCTGCTAAACGGGTACAACCCCATCGATCTACTCCCACATACATCATTGCTTCTCTCACATATTATGTTTATTCGGAGTAGAACCTCTGCCGGCAACTCACCATCCTCCTATCCAGGGTTATTTCCTACGGTGACTGTTCGGTAACAGGTCCGATTAATCCCCGTTTCTCCCTTTTTGGGAGAAAGCCTCTAGAGTATTTCCAAGGCCTTTTTGGCCAGAGTTTGTTCAGGATTCCACCGCCCTACATGGAGGAAGTTGTTAAACCGTGTCCGATGAGAGAACATTTGAGGATCAAGGTACCGATACAAGGCCTGGATGTTCCGTCTTTGCCATGAAAGGGCGATAAGGAGTACCAAAAGTTCGAAATATACAAAATGTCCAAAACGAAACTCTGTTTTCATAGAGTTTTGTGAATCCATATTTTTAAAAAAAAATATCACAATTCTTACGGCCTATGAAAATAGAATTTTATGAATATGTTGGATCTTTTATTTGGCTTTACATTTATCGAAAGTGTTAAAAGTACAGAGATTCACCATAATATAACATAATTAACAATCTGTCAAGCCATTTTTTCAATTTTCTTTAAAATATATTCAATTTCTTACATAAAATATAAATTTTTCCGATTTTATTCCTATAAATACAAGTAACGAATTATCACGTAACACCAAACACCTAGTGATATGTTCTAAATCATCTGCGATGTTTCTAAGATAAATTCTCAAAATGAGATAGGGGAACAGAACAAAAATTGTTCTGCTTCAGATGGAATGGGACAATCAGGTATGGTAAAATAAGGTAGAACTCAGAGGAGGCCTAATGATGACAGACCAAAGAAAAAAATATCCGCCTGAAAAGAAAGTAGAAATTTTGTGGGAGCACCTCAAAAACAAAGTACCGATTTCAGAGCTCTGTGAGAAGTATGGGGTTCACCCTAATATGTTTTATAAATGGGCTATTATGATTAAAGGTGATACGTTGTAAGTTCTTTGAAAATTATATTTTGTAATGAGCAGCAGGTGATTGTATACACTGCCCTTTATTTAATCAAGGATGAAAAGGAAAGGGCAGTAGATGATCGTAGTTTTACCTATGACGTTTAACGATCACACAAGTGGGTATGATCGATCAACTACTGGACCCGTACTAATAAGACAGCACGCTTTTGTGATGCTCGATAGTGGAAAAATGGGAGCAAAGTATCAAGTACGTGCAGCCATTTATCGTGTCTTCCAGTCCAATATCGACTGCTCTCATACACATATCCATGTTGCAGCAAAAACTTCTGCAGTCGCTGCTTTGTCCTCACTAAATCAAGCCTCGTATATTCTCGTACCCTCAGATAATCCCGAACCACCTCGTTGGCAACCGATAGGGTAATGTAATCATTGTGGCCCCCGTATATTCTTGCATGTGGTATTCCATTATGTATGGATAATCCACACTTTACAAGTGCGGAGGTCACATCATATTGTTTAACATTTATCATTTTTAAACACTTTTAATGATAACATATTTTTATTTACAAAATATCTGCATCCATATTCAAAAATAATTCCTGCCGCTAAGGCAATAAATAAATTTTTCGTTGCAAACGATATAATGCCGACCAGCCATGCTGTAACAAGTTGAATATTATCTTTAACTTTTTTAACAAGAATTGACATTCTATAACTATCAAACAGCAGCATAGCTGCTAAAAGCGGGACAGGAATAAAAAACAGGAATGATGAAAAACCTGCTAAAGATATAAATATAAAAATACTCCCGAGAATTATTGTAGCTTTTCCGGTTTTTGCACCAAACTGTGCATGTGCTGCCATACCTCCCGCTCCATGACAAATCGGGAAACCTCCCAGTAATCCAATTACAGTATCACTTAATCCAATTGAAAATCCTAATTTCCAAGCAGTAACTTTCTTTGCCCGGTTGTTCCATAATGTATGACAAATGTCATTAGCAGCATAAACTGCATTTCCAAGAGTCAACGGAAGCTGGGGAATAATCAAAAAAATAAATGCGTCAAGAATTTTTGAAAAATCCGGCAGTGTAAATGCAATTAAACTTTCATTAGCATTATTAATGCCTTGTGAATAACCCCAAAAATTGAAAAAGACAATACAGAAGAAAATTAATATTAATGCTACAGGAATATTTTTTCTAATTTGAAATAATGAAATTACTCCGGTCGCCACTAACAATAAAATAATATTGAATGTTAATGAAGAACCGGAAAAGTTTAATAATATCCCTCTCTCAATTACCAACTCTATTGCCTTTTGAGCTAGTATTAAACCTATTCCCAGTTGAACTCCCCTAACAATTCCTGGTGTAAATACTTTTTGCAAAAAATTTATTAAACCGGTTAAAGAAAATATCAAAAGAAGAATTCCGTAAAAGAAAGCAGTTACGGAAAGCATTTCAATTGAAAATCCTTTTGCAATTGCAATAACTGCCATTGCTTTTAAAGGCTGAACGGCAACCGGCACTTTGAAATACCAGCCGGTAATAACATAAACAATGCCCCATAATAAAAATAATCTTTCAGGGGGAAAACCATTCACAACAACTAAAGCAAAAGCTAACGGAAGTAAAGTACCCAGATCTCCCACCGCACCAGAAAACTCATGAAGGTTCATTTTATTTAGAATTTTATCTTTTAATTTGTAAGTCATTAGTTTACTTCATCCGCCAATTGCTGCCATAGAATTTTTAATTGAAAATTTTAAAGCATTTTCTGCATCAAAGCTATTCTTAAATCTTTTGTTTATTCAAATAATTATTGCATCCTTTATTTCATTGTCAGAATAAGTTGATGATTCAGAAGCCATTATTTTAACTTCTGCTGCTTATGACTGGCGTAATTATCTAACACCAGAAGGAACTCCAGCTCTTCGGGCACGTTCTTGTCTAGACGGCGAAGAGAAGAAAGGTAAGAAACTCCTGATATCAATGCCGAGGTTTTGACTGAGTGATTACTGTGCCATTGGCAATGTCCGGCGTTGCACATAACGCGGCTGTTCCACGACACACATAATCGCGGGTCGCTCCCTCTACATACCCTAAACCCATGGGAAGCATCGGCTAGGTTCGCTCCAGGACTTGGCACTGGCTTTTCTCATCAACGCACAGCACCATGTTGTTCTCCGGGGGTTTGAGTACAGCCCTACGATATCTCGCATCTTCTCCACAAAAACCGGATCATTTGACAACTTGAAATGTCGCTACCGATGGGGATGCACCCCTAAGGTACTCCATACCCGCTACACTGTAGATTTCGATATTCCTACCGGTTCAGCCATCGTTCGGCAAATCCAATGGGTATAACCCCTTCCGGCTTTGTCTCCAGCGTTTTACGGATCAATTCTGCCAGTCGTTCATCCTCCATGCTCCGAGCGCAGCTCCTCGTACAACCCTTCTATCCCCTGCTCGATATAGCATTTGCGCCATTTCCTGACAGTCTCCCAGGTTGTCAAAAGCGCCTTGGCAATCTGAATTTTTTGCATTCCTGCCACTGCCTTCAGAATGATCTTGGCCCTCTCCACCTGTGCGTGTGGTAGGCTCTGTGAAGCTGCCAAGAATTCCAGCTGTTTACGCTGTCCATCACTCAATACGACCACTCGTGCTACGTTTCTGGCTGCCACAGTTGTCCCTCCTAAGCATATGACAGCCTTGATTATACCATAATCCTAAACCTCATAGCTGCCCTCCCATAAAATGTTTATTCGGAGTAGATCCTCTGCTGGCGACTCACCATCTTCCTATCCAGGGTTATTCCCTACGGTTACCACTTGGTAATAGGTCCGATTAATCTCCTTAACGAGGTCATTGCCCCAGCTTAAATACAACCTATTACCTATTCTGCTCCAAATATAATCCCAGCCGCATTTCTCAAGGTATCGAAACGACACTACCTCCAGTTCATCTCTACCTTCGATGATCCAAGCCAGGGAGTAAAACATCTCAAGAGAATATTAAAGACTGTGAAATTAGAAAACCGTAACTACAAGGGGTTCAATTCGACTATGCCGATGACCAGAAACTGGTTGAAGTCCTGTCATGAGGGGAATTCAACATCAATAGCCTATACAATAAATCCCTCCGCTCATACTTCTCCGATAAAAGCAGTAGTGCAATTCCCCAGACACTCAAACGGCTCATAGTTCATGGCCTCATTAAATGTGTTTCCCATACGTGTAAATACTATCTGCTACAACTTGGCAAAGATGTTATTACAGCAGGCATCGCCATAAAAGAAATGTTTGTTGTACCTGAATTATCAGGAATCAGACTCCAATATCGTTAATTTTTTCTTGCCGTATTGCCAAGAAATTATAGATTAAGATATTAAATATATCCAGATCTGAAGCCTCCAGTATCTTGATTTTTATTATGTCATCTCCTTATTATTAAAAATATCTCTTTGTGGTTTGAAGGACTATAATCCAATAATTTTACAAGCGGTTATCGCACTCTATCAAAAAGCTAATCACATATTATCTATACCTTTTACAAATAGTTTCGCTACATCAGCGCAAATCGCCTTCTTTTAAGGCCAGAGGGGCGTATCTTACCCTCTCCCCAAGAATGTTTAATCCTGGGAATAACCTCATAAAACCATTTTTACAAGGCTTCTCATCTCCTCCTTTTTCTTGTCTTTGATCCATCCCATGGTGCTAATTTTGTGTATCTTGCTAACATCTACTAGCAAAGAGCACTGTCTAAGAGCTTTTTTTGCCCCCCCTTACCGGCTTCCTATTTAATCCCAGGATACATAATTTTCGGAAGTAACATGCTAATCTCCGGTATATAGGTAATAATGATCAATGCGATGAGGGCCAAAAAGAGCCATGGTAGAATAGCCTTTAAAACCTCAAAATAACTCTTTCCGAAAGCCCCGCTTGCGACAAAGATATTCAACCCGAAAGGTGGCGTAATGTTTCCCATGTCCGCATTCACGGTAGCTACAATGCCGAAATGGAGGGGACTGATCCCAACGCTGGTGATGGGGATAAGTAAAATAGGTACCACAATAAGAAGGTTAGAAAAGACATCGACGAACATTCCGGCTGAAAGTAAGATCACATTGGAGAAGGCCAGGATCATCCAATGAGGAAGTTGCGCCTGGGCAATGGGAGCCACAAGCTGACTCGTAACCCCTTCCCTTGTTAAAAGCCAGGAGAAAAGGGAGGCAGCCGCTACCATAATAAGGACTCGTGCCGTCGTTATAGCTGAACTCAGAGCGATCTGCCAATAATCTTTGAGTTTCATTCTATAGACTATCAGACAAACAAAAGCAGCGTAAGTGGCAGCAACAGCCGCCGATTCAGTAGGAGTGAATATGCCACTGTAAATACCTCCAATTATTATAATGGGCATTCCCAAACCCCATAATGCTCCTTTTGCCGCTTTCAGAACGCCGTAAAAGCTTATCCGGGCAGCTAAAGGAATCTTCTTTATCCTTGCATGAAAATGACAATAGGTACTATAAATTATAATAAAGACGAGACTTGCCCCGATACCAGAAAGGAAGAGAGCCCCGACCGATACGCCTGTAATAGACCCGTAGACAATCATTGCATTGCTTGGCGGAACGATCATGCCCATAAGGGCGGAGCAGGTGACAAGTCCAAGGGAAAAACCCTTTTCATACCCTGCTTTAATGAGTGCCGGGTACAATAGGCTGCCAACCGCAATGACCGTAGCCGCGCTTGATCCAGTAATCGCTCCAAAAAGCCCACAGGCAAGCACTGTACAAATCGCCAGACCTCCATGGATATGCCCAACGATGCTGTTTACAAAATTAATCAGCCTTTCTGAAAGGCCTCCCTCAGCCATGATATTGGCTGCGAAGATGAATAAAGGGATGGCCATAAGGGGAAAGCTATCAATGCCTGAGAACATCCTTTGTGGGAGAATCGATAGAGACAAATCTGTAAAAAACTTATAATAGACAAATGGTACTGTGGCCACAGAAACGAACATGGGAACAGACAATATCAGGAGGAAAAAGAGGGATAAAAAAATCAAAGCAATCACTAATCGTCTCCAATTTTATTTTTATCTTTCGGGGAAGGTAACTCCTTTTCCTTAACCATCAATTGGTGAATAAATTTTTGCACCCAACGGATACCCATCATCAGAGCACCCGCCGGGAAAGCAAGATACATGATCCACATAGGCGCTTCCATGGCTGCTGTTATCTCACCTGTATCTTTCACATTCATGGTGTGCTCCCAACTGAAGTAAAAGAGGATGCCACAAAAGGAGATGGCGATCAGCGGGACAAAGTTTTTAAGGATATTTTTCGGTTTTGGAGGCAAAAAACTTGGAAGTATATCCACAGCTATATGCCCAGTCCTCTTGACCACCTTACTCCCACCTATAAGCACCATCCAAATAATGCTATACCGTACCAGTTCCTCAGTCCAATACAAAGGATGGTGAAAAATGTAACGCATCACTATATTGACAAAGAGGATTGAGGTACAACTGATCATGACTGTTCCGAGGAATAAACTTTCAAAAGTGCTCATGATTCTGTCCATTATCCTTAAGACATTCACTTCTAAACCCCTTAACAAATCATTTAATATTTTGTCTTCATTTCTGAAGACCTTCAATCTCCTTTTTCACTAGATTCAATGTATTTTTTCCATCTTCTCCGTATTTATCGACAAACCACTGATAGACTGGTTTTGATACCTCCTCAAAGGCATTCCTTTGTTCGGGCGACAGATTGATAATCTCCATTCCCGCTTTTTTAAATATCTCGAGGTACCCTTCCTCATTTTCAGCAACAAGCCTCCGCTCGTACTGCCCTGCCGCTTTTGCTGCACTGATTAGAATCTTTTGAATATCTTCAGGAAGGTTCTCAAGAAACTTTTTGTTGAACATGAAGATATATGAAAGATAGGCATGGTTACTCATAGTAAGATACTTTTGGACTTCATAGAATTTCATAGTGTAAATTGTCACGATAGGGTTCTCTTCTCCGTCCACCACCCCCTGCTGGAGAGCATTGTAAAGTTCGTGGAAATCGATTGGTACCGGACTAGCACCAAAAGCCAGGAACTGTTCCTTTATTACGGGAGTGGGCATGATGCGTATTTTCTTGCCTTTGTAGTCAGAAGGTTTATTAATAGGAAAATCACCAGTGAATTGTTTAAACCCGCTTTCCCAAAAAGCGGCTCCATAGATGTTCTTCTGCAATAATGGCTCTAAAATCTTTTTTCCCGCCTCTCCATCGATAACCTTGTAACAAATTTCCCGCGATGGAAAGAGAAAGGGAAGGTCTAGTATCTGAACCATCGGAACTATCGTTGACACTTTTGCACTCGGGATGATCCCCACCTCTAGGGCACCTGTCTGAAGCATCTCCACCATTTCCTTCCCTGTACCTAGCAGTTGTGAGGGGTAGATCTCTACTTTCACCCGACCTTTTGTCTGCGTCTCAACCATCTCTTTCCACTTCAGGGCCGCCTCATGGTGCGGACTTTTTTCGGGTTGGTCGTGACCAACCCTTATTTTGATAGTTTTTACTGCAAATCCCTCCTCCTCTTTGCCTTTCGTGGCTTCATTTCCTCCGGCGAAAGCCAATGAACCTAGCACAAAAATCAATCCAGTAACGAGCAACATAATAAAAAGTTTTCGAAGTATTCTCATAAGAATCACCTCCTATAGAAATTTAATAAGATAAAGAATTTACTTGGTGTTTCCGGACAGAACCAAGCGGTTATCTGCCCGTAACTTATCATGAACCGGATGGTTGTGATGGAAACGGGGCACACAGAGCATTAGAGTTCGGTTACTGATCCATTCAGTTAGCCATCGAACTGCAGTCTGACTCCCATAACTCACGTTTCACCCCTCCTACGAGCCCTGAAGATCTGATCCAAGTCGATTCCTCAACATCATAGTTTCGTTGCTTAAACAGAGTGCACGTCCTATCCCTTTCCCAAACTTAAATTAGCGCAATATGGTTTTTCACTAATTTTTTACACAATGTATACATTGTAATGATTTTCTATTTTAAAACAGAATTTAAAATTTCGTCAAGATATTTTACGTATTTCGTTATAATATATACATTTTCTTACATAAAATATATAATTTTGTTTTTCGCTCCTATTACTGTAATCTGTATCGTATAAGATCATGTCTTTCCCTGCTGCATTGTGAATCATATGGTTCAATCCTGATCTTTGGTCGTTTCATTGTACTGTTCAGATTGCTTTTCAAAGCGATCAAAACCGAGATATTCGATTAAAAGTGATTTCTCACCTGTAGCTATATACTTGGCTAAGTCCCGACCAACCGTCGGGCCTTCTATCACACCATTCCCACCGCAGCCAATCGCAAGAATGTATCCATCGATTGGTGAGTCACCTAGAATCGGCATAAAATCAGGTGGCTCTGCGCGATAGCCAAGCCATGAAAACGCTACACCACAATCGAGTAATCCAGGTGCATGCTGCTCCATCTCCCCGAATAAGAACTCCAAGAAATATTCGTCAGTTCCACCTTTTGCAGGCAGGTTATCCGGGTTCCAGATACCAGCATGCATCGGATCATTCAGATCCATTGTGAGATGTGCTTTACAAATGAAGATGTTATCGCCTTCCGGTCTGGCGTAGAACCGTGGATACTTAAGAACGGGAAACTTATAATCAAGTTTCTTTTTCGGAGGTACCAGGAAGAAGGCCTCCGCCTTAGTATGCCAGATAGGTAATTCTAAGCCGACCATCCGTCCAGTGAAACGAGTCCATGGACCTGAAGCATCAACAACCACGTCGAGGTCAAAACTACCACTTTTGGTCTCAACTCCGGTCACCCGGTTGCCAGTCATGTTGATCTTTTCAACTTTGGTAGATGTCAAGACCTTGACTCCGTTTGCACGCATCTTCCTGACAAATGTATTTGAAGCCATTGTCGCATCAAAGTAACCATCGTCTTTTGTCCAGCCAGCACCGATAACCCCCTCCAGGCTAAGATCTGGTAGTATTTTGCGAATTACGTCATGATCTGTAAGATACTCTGCTTGGTATCCTGCAGCGGTTGCCAGAGAAATACCAGTTTTAATGAAATCTTCGACCTTTTCATCCATGGCTACCACAAGTGTTCCGGTATTATCGAAACCGGCGGAACCCTTTTCTTCTTTCTCTAAATTTGTGTAGGTTTGGAAACCGTATAAGCGCATCTCCCAATACTTGTGGCTCAACGAATCATCAAACAAACAGACTGTCCCGGCTGATTTGGCTGTTGTCCCTGATCCGATTTGATCTTTCTCAAAGAGGGTGACTTCGATGTTGTCGTACAGGCTTAGATTGTAACCGAGCGCTGTTCCTACAATTCCACCCCCAATAATTCCTATTCGCTTCTTTGCCATTGCTTTGCCTTCCTACTTTTTCATTTTATTTTGATCAAAATGTTCCTTATCTAAAGAATCTCTTTTCCATCTGCGTTATCCTATCGTTATTGGTTGAAGATAAACTCTGTTTAAAAAAGAAAGTAATTGTCTATCTTTGTTAGAAACCTCTCGATAAGACAACCCTAGGTTGGATAAATAGCCAGTACAAAAAAACTCCTTTCCTCCTTATGGTGTTTCAACATCAGTTGTTCCTCAACAATTCAATTGTTTTATGAGCTCAGGCACTACCTGAAAAAGATCGCCTATAATCCCATAATGTGCAACCTCAAAAATTGGAGCATCTGGATCATTATTAATGGCAATAATTATATCCGAAGATTTCATTCCAGCAAGATGCTGAATGGCACCAGAGATTCCACAAGCTATATACACAATTGGATTTACCGTTTTCCCAGTCTGACCGACCTGATGAGAATAAGGGATCCAGCCGGCATCAACAGCCGCCCTGGATGCACCAACTGCTCCGCCAACAGCCTGAGCTAGCTCTTTGATAAGAGCAAAGTTCTTAGGATCTTTTAACCCCCTGCCTCCTGAGACAATAAAATCTGCCTCTACAAGATTTACTGTCTCTGTCTGTTCTTCAACAAACTCCAGCACCTCTATTTTTGGGTTATGAACAGCAATATGTCTAAGATCTAAAATTTTACCCTGATGCCCATCTTTTATCTTTTTTGCTTCCTTCATTACTTTATGTCTGACTGTGGCCATCTGAGGCCTTTGATTCCTACAGAGAATGGTGGCCATAATGTTTCCGCCAAAAGCAGGTCTTGTTTGTCTGAGAAGCTTTTTTTCGTAATCAATCGTAAGCTCGGTACAGTCAGCGGTTAAACCAGTAAGAATCTTGGCTGCTACCCTGGGAAGAAGTGATCGACCAATTATCGTCCCCCCTCCAAGAAAAATCTCCGGTTTCCTGTCCATCAGTATCTCTGCCACAAGATCAGCCTGGATATCCTCGTTAAAATCCCCAATTCTGGGGGAATCGATCAGCCATACCTCATCGACCCCGTAAGATATGAGCTCTTCTGCAAGGGACTTTACTCCATTACCGATAAGTATTGTGCTTATTTTTTTATTCAATGTCTTATTAAGTCTCTTGGACGCTCCGATAATCTCCAATACAACAGAAGATAATTTGCCGTTTCGATGTTCAGCATAGAGGCAGATCCCGGAGAATGCAGAAATATCCTGGTCCCTGAATGATCTTCTATAAATCTCAATGGCCTCAAACTTACAGACTTCTACGCATGCTCCACAAATCGTGCATTTTTCATCTATTACAGCCTTTTTATCGATTATATGTATTGCATCATATGGACATACCTTAACGCAAAGATTGCAACCCACACATTTATCAAGAACTACTTTTATTGTTTCCATTTCTTTTGTTTTTCCTATTTTTACTAACTTGAATTCCAGCCTGTTTTAACTCTTTGAGGAGTGAAACAACTGCCTCTCTGCCCTCTCCCTCAAAGATTTTCCCCCTAGGAGTTTTGGGAGGAGTAAAGATTTTTATTACCTGTGTAGGTGAACCGGTCAGACCTATTCGATCTAAATTTATTTCTAGTTTGTCCTTGTTCCAGATTACTATCTGCTTTTTCATTGCCAGCATTTTACTTTTCAGTGAAGGTAGTCGCGGTTCATTGATCTCCTTTACTACGGTCAACAACACCGGCAGTTTTGTTTTCAGGCGAACATAACCATCTTCAAGTAGCCTTTCCACTATTATCGTACCACCCTCACTAATCTGTTCAATCTTCTTGATATTTGTAATATGCGGTATATCCAGGTTCTCTGCAACGCCTGGTCCAACCTGTCCGGTATCACCATCGATAGCCTGTCGGCCCATTAGAATGATATCCGCACCTCCAAGTTTTTTGATACCTGCAGCCAGAGTATAAGCTGTGGACAGAGTATCAGCACCCGCAAAGGCACGATCTGACAGTAAATAGGCATCGTCTATTCCAAGACTTATCGCTTCCTTCAAAGAGTCTTCAACCTGCGGAGGTCCCATTGAAAGGGCGATGGCTTTGCCTCCATATTTCTCTTTAAGCCTGATCCCCTCCTCTATCGCATATACATCAAAGGGATTAATTATCGATTCAACTCCCTCACGAATTAAAGTATTTGTCTCAGGATTTATTCTGACATTGGTTGTATTGGGAACCTGTTTGATACATACAACTATCTTCAAAACTTATTCCTTAAACTTTTAATGAATTACAGTTACATTTTCCATTTTTTATAGTGGATTTATGTACTAGAAACTTTCCAAGACGAATATAGAGCATAATAATTTCATTACTATTTTTTTAGAAAAACAACTTTCTCTAGACTATTCCGTTTTCCCTCTCGCAATAGCTCAGCCCCGTAACCAAAGGCAATTACTGCCATCAGCTCATACTTTTTTGGTGCATTACACAATTCCTCCACTTTTATCCTGTTTTTAAGTATTTCTCCGATCCAAACTCCTCCCAATCCCAAACTATGAATAGCCAGTAGGATATTTTGTAAACAAGCACCCATTGTCTGAGCATCCTTAATGACATCATAAGTCACATTATGATTGACAAAAACGGGAACTATAACTGGTGCATTTTCTAAAACTCTAGTATATTTTGTAAGTTGAGCTATATCAGATTTTAATTTCTTATTTTTAATAATTGCAAATCGCCATGGCTGGTTGTTCATACCGGACGGAGCCCATATTCCAGCAGTCAGAATTTTCTCAATCAAATCATCTGGAACATCCCGATCTTGAAATTTTCTAACACTTCGACGTGTCCGTATCGTCTCCAACACCTCCATTTGCCCAACTCCTGATCAAATTTTATTTACTGCATATTTCAAAAATATGATTTCCTAGACATAATCTTTAATTGTTTTAATTTTTTACTATTCTTGTTCCCGTCTTTCCCTCAAGGGCACTTATCATTTTTTCCGGTAGACTAACAATCACCTCATTACCTGTATTTTCGATAAACTCAATAGCGGCCAGTATTTTTGGACCCATACTTCCAGGCGGAAATTCACCCTTGTCATAATATTTTTTTGCCTCGTCAATGGTTATCCGGTCCAAGAATCTTTCACCCGGCTTATTGAAATTAATGGCAACTTTCTCCACAGCAGTGGTAATAATAACAAGATCAGCCTCAATCCTCCTTGCGAGAAGACTGGTTGCAGAATCTTTATCAATAACCCCTTCCACACCCTGCAGTTTGCCATCTTTTTTCATAACCGGTATACCTCCCCCGCCACAGCAGATGACGACGCCTGCATAATTGATCATCTTAATAATAGTCGTTTTTTCTATGATTTCTCTTGGTTGAGGAGATGGTACCACACGACGATATCCCCTGCCAGCATCTTCAACAAACTTATATGCGCTCTGATTTATCATACTCTCAATTTTTTCCTTTGGGAAAAAAGGACCAATGGGTTTAGTGGGATTTTGAAATGCCGGATCATTCTTGTCCACAAGACACTGTGTTATAATTGTACAGGCAGTTTTATCAATCCTCCTTTTTATAAAAACATTGTTAATTTCTCTCTGAAGAATATAACCAATTCCACCTTGACTGTGCGATCCACAAACATCAAGGGGTAAAGGATATACGATATCCCTTGCTGCTTCAACCCTTCTCAAAATGTTTCCTATTTGAGGCCCGTTCCCGTGCGTTACCACTACCCTGTACCCCGCTTCAACGAGATCCACAATATATTCTGCTGTTATATGACAATTGTTTATCTGGTCGTGAATATTCCCTATCTGTCCCTGACGGGAAATCGCATTCCCTCCCAATGCAACAACTATTGTCATTTTAATGCCTCTTATTTTTGGTTACATATTGGCTTTTATTACCCTACATAATGAGAGCCATAATAGCTTTCTGTGCATGCAGCCTATTTTCAGCTTCTGTCCATAGAGCTGCACGAGGCCCATCCATAACCTCATCGGTTACTTCCATCCCTCTTTCGCAGGGCAAACAATGCATATATTTCGCATGATTCTTCCCCAATTTCATATATTTCTCACTTACAATCCAATCCGTATATTTACTGAACAGTTTGGCCATTTCATCGTGCCTCGGCTCTTTTTCAAACGGAGGAAGCAGATCGAGGCAAACATGATTTCTGCCATAGACAATATCAGCATCCTCAAAAGCATCTTCGATATTGTCTGACGTCTGGTAATTTCCACCATTGGCCTCTACATTTTCCTTTATAGCAGACTCAATTTCAGGGTCGATCCTTAATTCCGGCGGTTTCGCATAGACGATATTTGCTCCAAAGAGACTCGCCGCATACATAACATCATGATGGGGCGCAATCGGCTTTTTGGTACTCCCCGAGTAAGTCCATGTTGCTCCTAATTTTAAACCCCGTAAATCCCGACCAAAAAATTCCCACATGGTCATTACATCAGCCATTCCCTGGCAGGGATGGTATATATTATCCTCCATATTTATAACCGGGATATCAGCCCACTTTGCAAACTCTTTAATGACCTTTAATCCTTTATCATACTCCCAATTAACTACATCACCAAGAATTCTGATGGCAATACAATCACCCATTCCATTAAATACTCTGGCCATATCCGATATTCTTTCCGTTTGATAAGGCATCTCCTCTCCTTCTAAAGCAGGAATCCTAGTCGCGCTTGGCTGTAAAAAATGCCCATGGCCCCCTAATTGAAAAATACCAGCTTCGAAACTGTTTCTTGTTCGTGTGGAAGGATTAAAAAAAATCATGAATAAGGTTTTTCCGTCCAATAGTTTATGCCGCCTCCCAATTGCATAATCCATCTTAAGAGCTAATGCGGTTTCTAAAATGGTTATAACTTCGTGCTTTGAGAAATCCCGTAGCGAAATAAAATCACGTCCTCTTAAAGATTTTGTTAGCATTGTCATCTCTCCTCTTGAATATTTTTAATCGCACATCGCAAACAAACTAAATAATCGGCTTTGATTGACCCCATACATCATGGAAATATAGTAAAACCCGAACATGGACAATATTAACGCCATTTGGATTAAAACACTATACACCTTGGCCTTAGAGTATAGCCCTGCAGGACTCTAATCGATTCGCAGATATATCATTTGTCATTATTTTGAAACTACAAATTTTTTGAAATAATTCATATCATAGCCCTTCTCGTTTCAAATACCAACGCTAAAAATAACCTCACTCATGACATCCGATCATCAAATCTTTCCTACAATCAATCGATCCATGTTAATAATTTTTAAAAATAATATGGAGATTTTATAATAAAACTTTTAAAGTGTCAATATATTTATTACGAAAAAAACAAATTATTATATAAATAAATACAATATATTTATATTTTTAATTTTTTATTATATTTTTCATAATAATTATAAAAAATAAAGAGCTTCATAATATATTTTTATGTAAAATAAGGGCAAAATGTTTGCGTCTCTACCCTTTGTGTATTCCGGTGAATTCCACCACTGATCCCGAAAATAAATTACCACTTTAAGCATCATTCACATTTCTCCCTCCACTACAAAAAAGTGGTAAATTTACATAAACGATTTTTAAGGTTTTTCTGGTTTTTAGAGAGAAAAAGCGTACAGATCATACTCAAGAAAACATATTGATCCACACAGCGAGATGTTTATACGGGAAAACTCTTAGAAACAACCTTCACATCGCGTTTGATATGGGTATTTTGCGGTCGACCGGATAGGTTGTAGTGCAGAATTATCCCGGGCGGATGAGGCACAGCGTGTAAAAAAAAGACCGAATCGCCGTTCGCTGCATCCGCTCCGATCACAGGCAGGTGCGTTTCAGGAATATCTTCTCAATATATCCCAGTATGCACCGCGGCAGCCCTTTCGTATCGCATCGATGAGCCGCTGGTTGGCGTTATAGTTGTAGTTTTGCCTGGGCCGGGACGGATCAAAAAAGAAAAACCGTTCGTCTCCCGCAATGCATCGCGAGAGAATGGCGAAGATCGAGGAAGAGATTGCCGGCTCTATGAAGAAAAGCGGGTCTGACGGGGTTTTACCGCCGAACAGGCCTGTATTTTTTCCGGCCATCCCCTTCGAATTCGAGCCGGGCCGGTCGGCCCGGGCTTCTCCTTTTATATTGATGCCTTGTCGACCCGATTCATTCGAAACCGTCCCGTTCTTGCCCGCCGCTTCTGAATCCGAGCCTGTCGGCATCGATGAACATCCGCCGGTCTTAACCTGTGTTTCCAGTGCTGTTCCTCCATACACCCGCACGCCTGCGCTCACCCCGAACCCGGATGCACCTGTTTTTTTCATCAGCTCGATTGTCCGTGTAATACTTGCCTCCGATTCCCCCGGCGCCCCGAACAAGAGGTCGAGCATAACTGCGATGCCCTCTTCCCTGCAGTATCTGCTCGCATTTATAATATCTTCGGCAGCGTGGTCCCGTCCGAGACCCTTGAGCATACGCGGGTCTCCACTGTCGACGCCGAAGTTGATCCCCGCGAAGCCCGAACGTTTCATGAGCCCGGCGAGCTCTCTCGTAAAGGGGGCAGGCGAACAGTAGGCGTACATACGCAGTTTTTCACCCAGGCCCCTGTCGATGATCCTCCTGCAAACCGCCTCTGCATGACCCGGCGGGATATTGAACTCGCTGTCACAGGTATGTATATGTGTAATTCCCTGCTCTAAAAGCCGTTCCAACTCGAAGATAATGTCGACCGGTGGCCTCAGACGAACCTTCCTGCCTTTTATGACAGGCTCCGGACAGTAGACGCACCGCTTCGGGCAGCCGCGCTTCATCTCAATACCTGCCTGCCCGCCTTCACGCCAGTAGCGCCTGTTATCGATAAAGCGCCTCGTCATTTTCGGAAGGAAAAGCGCCGTACCTTGTGCCCGACATGTATTTCCCCGATTTCGTATCACCGACCCGTGCCTGCGCCACAAAAATTCCGGTATATTGCGCCAGTCCGTGCGTCTCCTGGAAAGCCCCCCGGCAAGCTCCAAAAGGGCGGCCTCGCCGTCACCGAACACCCCGAATTCGGCGCCGCACAACTCCATGATATACTCCGGCATAATCGAATACCCCACTCCGCCGACAACAAAAAAAGCAGCCGAATTTTCTCGTGCCTTTTGTACGATAGCTGTAAACCCCTCGAGAAACGACTGCCTGCTCGTAAAGGCGCAATCGTCGGTATTTCTGAGCGTGAACCCCGCGAGATCGAAGCTTTCCGCAGAGAAAAAATCAGCGATCGCAGCAGAACAATCTTCAGCAAAACAGAGGTCTAAAACCACAGGCTCATGACCTTCAGCGTAAAGCGCCTCTGCAAGATAATCGAGCGCAATCGGCGCAATCGGCGGCTTTATGCGGTTTGTATTGACGAGTGCAATACGCATTCATCATCCTTTGTACCGGTAAAATATCAAACCTGGCTCTTACCGTTTCACGACGCGATAAGACAAAATCCATCCGGCGGTGTCCTGCACACTCACACTAGGAGCGTTCGGTTTGAGTCCATCCGCACCGAATGAAAACAGCCGATCGGCGAAAACCGGGACAGGTTCATTATACCAGCGCATTATTCAACGGCAAGCATTTTCGAAATATGCACGTCATGGCTCCAGCATTCGCACGGCATGCATAAAGCGCCATGCAGGAGGAGTTATTTTCTGTTATCCGCTGTTTGTACTCTTGACAAGACCGGTGACGAATGATATGATTCTCCGCAAAACCCCTTCCCATATCCAGTCAGCACATTTCCGGTAAAGGAGCATAAAATCATGTTTAAATATTCCTACAACTCGCTCGTGTATTACGGTGAAAAGGTCGATGTGAGCCTGAAGAGGGTTGCTCGATACGGGTATGACGCACTCGAGCTCTACGGAGAGCCGGACGAGTACGATACCGCGCTCATCCGAAACCTCTGCAGCGATCTCAACGTACGGATATCTTCAATCTGCTCGATATATACCGAGCAGAGGGATCTTGCCTCTCCCGACGCCGCGATACGGAAGGCTGCAATCGACTATATGAAGCAGGTTGCCGATCTCGCCTCCGGAGTCGGATGCCCGACTATGATTGTCGCACCTACCGCATGTATGAAAATGACGCCCTGGAAGGACCGGAAAGAGGAAAGAAAGTGGGCGGTCGAGAGCATTCGGGCGGGAGGCGAATACGCCGGCTCTGTCGGGGTGAATTGTACGATCGAGGCCTGGAACCGCTACGAGACCTACTTCCTCAACAGACTCGATCAGTGCATCGAGCTTTTACGGGAAATCGACCTGCCGAATATGGGAGTTATGGGCGATACCTTTCATATGAACATCGAAGAGGAATCCATCGGCGGTGCCTTTCGCAAAGCAGGAGAGTACGTAAACCACATACACCTTGCAGACAGCAACCGCGCAGCTCCCGGAAACGGCCATATCGATTTTGTTCCGGTGCTCGAGGCTATCAGGGATATAGGATATGAAGGATACCTCTCGTTTGAGCTTTTGCCTGCGTCGGCCGATCCGTTCGGAACACTCAAACAGGGAGGCGGCAGGGAATTTTTCGACGAGTACACGAAGTCGGCCATCTCATACATGAGGGAGATTGAAAAAAAGCTGCAAAAGGAGTAGAGTATGGGCGTAAAGGTATCTGTTGGAAGCTCCGCATTTATTTTCGGTGAGTACGAATCGAATCCTGTTCCCCTGAAAACCCTTGTGGGACGGCTCGAGGAGCTCGATTTCCAGGGGATCGAGCTCGTCGGTATGAAACCGTACGGCGACCCGGACGATATTTCGAGCATGTCGGACAGGAGAGCCCTTAAAAAGATGTTCAGAGATCACGGCCTCGAGATATCAAACTACGGGGCCGATTTCAAGAGGCGTTCTCCGGCAAGCAGCGACCCGGATGAGCGGGAGGATTACAACGGGCTATTCACAAAAAATCTTACTTTCTGTGTCGACTGTGAGATTCCGAGCATGCGCGTCGATACGGTGGACGAACCGCCGCTCAAGCCCGGTGTACAGTATGAAGATGCGTGGAAGCGTTTCGTCGATACCTGGCAAACAGGAGCCGAACGGGCATTGAAGGAGGGGGTTTTAATCGTATGGGAATTCGAACCCGGGTTTCAGTTCAACAGGCCGTCCGAGATCATACGAATGATGGAGGATGTGGGGCATTCGAATTTCAAATTGCTTTTCGACTCCTGTCACGCACATATGTGCGCCGCCCGGGGTGCACGACAGAAAGATCCCGTCGAAACGCTCTCAGGCGGTGAGGTAGAGCTCGCAGGCCGGCTTAAAGGACGGATCGGATATGTGCACCTGATCGATTCCGACGACACGCTGCACGACAACTGGACGAGTACGCACGCGCCGTTCGGCACAGGCGTTATCGACTTCGACGCATTGACCGATACAATTGTCGAGTCCGGGTATGACGGTGAATGGTGGACCATCGACCTCTGCTTCTGGTCGGAGGCATGGAACATTCTCGCCGAGTCGAAGGGTTTTATCGACAGACTGCTGAAACGGCACGAACTTTTGTGATCGACGAACAGTGCGAAACGCATTCGCTCGAGCACAGCGCAGCTCTTTGTATATGTGAAGTATCGAGCGGGGCTCGGCAATAAAGGAAAGACAACTATTCGGAAAGGATACTGTAATGGGAGAGATGAAAATCGGGTGTCAGACATACACATGGGAGATGCTCGGCGATGAATGGACCGGATCTGTGGACGACATGCTCGACGTCATCGCCGGGGCAGGATATGCCGGAGTGGAGATTACAAATACCATGATCGGTACATATTACGAGAATCCCCGGGGATTCGCCGGTGCGCTCGAAAAAACGGGGCTCTCTTTTCCATCCTTCGGATTCGTACCCCTGTACCGCTTTACGGATGCAGGTCATTACACCGAAGAAATCGAAAATATCAAAAGAGGAATCGATTTCGCGTCCCGATTTCCGGGCTGCCGGCTCGACCTTGCGGGAGGCAGTACGGAGAACAGGGAGGGTATTGACGAAAAGTTCGAGATCATGTGCCGCATCTACAACGAGGCCGCTTCCCTTGCAGTGACGAAAAACGTGCCTGTGGATGTTCATCCCCACTCTCATGCGGGCTCAATAATCGAAACCGCGGAGGAATACCAAAAACTGATGGACATGACCGATACCTCGCTCGTGGGCTGGTGCCCGGATACCGGCCACATCGTGCGGGGCGGGCTCGACCTGCTGGATACCATTAAAACGTACAGCGATCGGATCGGGAATGTCCATTTCAAGGACGCGGACAGCTTTGGCAACTGGCGCCCCATGGGAAAGGGGATCTGCGATTTTAAAAGCTGCCTCGAGCTTTTTGAAAGCACAGGCTATACGGGCTGGGTTATCGGTGAGGAAGAATCGAACGAGGCCCGCAAAGATCAGAAAAAGGCCGTGACCGAAAACAGGAGATACCTGCGGTCTCTCGGGTACTGAATACACGCGGTAAAAATCTCCTGCAGCAGCATAGAAGGCCCCGGGCTATGCCGAAAAGGAAACGGCACGACTTTTTTAATCGGTCACATCTTCATATGCACTCAATACCTTTATATATGCCGTCCGGGGTACGCGGGAATCATATCCATCTGATTTTCAGGGAACATTATTCTCCTGCCGAATTTTCCGGCACC
Source organism: uncultured Spirochaetota bacterium (assembly GCA_964521865.1). Taxonomy (GTDB): domain Bacteria; phylum Spirochaetota; class B62-G9; order B62-G9; family DRHN01; genus CAYSRJ01. Next base: position 112,807 of record CAZFTJ010000011.1, read on the forward strand.
CATACCCAATCCTCTTTCTCTACAATGTGCACGTCAGTTGAATACAGCCGTTCCCGCAGTGTACGAATTGGCGGGTCAGTCGGCAATCTCTATAACTGCTCCGCATCCGGCATCGATGAAGTCTTTTCCCCACGCGTCCTTGAAATCGGCAACAGCCCTGTCGCCTGTGCAATGACTGGGACCGATCTTCTGCACACCAATCGCTTTCAACTCATTCACGATAGACTGAATTTCTCTCTCCTGCGCGCCGCCGAGATGAAAACCGCCGGTTATAAAATATATCCTGTCGTGAAGAGCATGAACAGCTTTCTTCGCAAGGGCGACAATCCCCGGATGCGAGCAGCCGGTGACAATCACAAGTCCGGATGCGGTTTTTACAATGAGAGACTGCTCCACTATAGACGTTCCCATCTCGCCGGTTGAATAAACGCCTGGAAAAAGCTCCTCAAACGAATGCACCTCGATGAACCGCGCCCCGCAGCCGAGTATCTTTTTCCCGAAGTCCCGAGGAAAGGAAGATGGAATACAGACGACTGCCTTCGGATCCGCCTCCAGAAACTTCCAGAGCCCGCCCGTGTGGTCAGCATGGATATGAGAGAGAAACACCACATCGATACTTTCGGGGTCTATCCCCATTTTATGCATGTTTGAAAGCAGTATGCCCCCGTCGCCGCCCGTATCGAAGAGTATTGTTTTTTCCAGGCCCTGTATCACGCAGGCCATTCCCCATGCTCCCTGCATATTCCTGTCATACACCCTGTTGTTATACACCACTGAAATCCTCATAACTCCCCCGTACGCATTAAGCAGTACCGTTGAAATTAAAAGTACAATGAAAATCGGCCCGATTACTCTCTTCATCGCACATCACCCCATTTTCAAAAGCCGCCTCACCGCGCTTAAAAAAAATTGAAATGATTAATAATGAATATCATTTTCATTATAACGCTGGTTGGCTCGTAGAATCAACAGGAAACTGCAAACCGGAGAGGTTTCGAATACCTGCCTCTGAAAAAACCGTTAACTGGTAATGATTTTCATTTTCTTATGGGCTATCTTTTAGTACATTACAGGTTAGCGGTGGAACACATGTCTGGAAACGATGTTGAAACGGGGCATCCGGGTGCGGGAAGAGCAGCGGGACCCGGAACGGGCACTGAAAATGGCACAGGAAGCGAATATCCGAAAGCAGGGGTAATCGACTCCTCTGCCCTGCATTGAGAAAAGCATATACACGGATACAGGCAATGGAAAACGAATGGAGCAGATTGACCTTTGGTCCGGTTCCCTCGAGACGACTGGGCAAAAGCCTCGGCATCAACAACATCCCCCCCAAGGTCTGCACATACTCATGCATCTACTGCCAGCTCGGAAGAACATTGACGATGCAGAACAAGCGGCGAACGTTCTACTCCACAGAAGAGATAGTACGGGCGGTGGAGGAAAAGATCATTAAAACGCAAAAACAGGACGAACGCATCGATTATCTGAGCTTTGTACCGGACGGCGAGCCTTTACTTGACATACACCTCGGCAGCCACATCGAAGGACTCAGGAGGTTTAATTTGAAAATAGCGGTTATTACCAACGCCTCCCTTATCGCAAACGAACAGGCGAGAAACGACCTGGCAAAGGCTGACTGGGTGTCCCTGAAAATCGACGCGTACAATGAAGACATCTGGCATACTGTCGACCGCCCGCACAGGCGCCTTGACCTGTCGGAAATCAAAAACGGAATCATGGAGTTTGCAGAAAGCTTCAAAGGTACGCTTACAACGGAAACAATGCTTATCGGCGGAGTAAACGACACAGTTGGAGAGGTTGAAAAGATCGCGGACTTCATATCGGAACTCGAACCGGGTTTCATTCCGCGTCAAAAACAGCGGCAAAACCCCTTAAAGAGCTACCTTGCAATACCCACACGGCCCCCTGCAGAGCCCGGAGCCGGCCCGGCAGGTGAATACGAGCTTTCCCGCGCACATGCTATTTTCAGAGAACGGTCGATCGAAACGGAGCTTCTCATCGGGTATGAAGGAAATGCATTTGCTTTTACAGGACAGCCCGAAGAAGACCTTCTCAGCATCACCTCCGTGCATCCCATGAAAGAAGAAGCTGTTTCCAGTTATCTTGAAAAAGCGGAAGCAGGCTGGGAGATCGTGGAAAAACTGCTTGCTGCGGCAAAACTCAAAAAACTTTCCTACAGAGGAAACACATTCTACGTGCGGACGCTTCACCGTCCAGGCGCACGCGGGCTCCGGTAGAAATCAAATTCAGTTTATCGCTTTTCGTCAATCTTCAATTCTCAGCACAATCTTACCGACAGGATGCCCGGTTTCAAGCTCCCTGTGCGCTTCGGCAGCTTCTTCGAGCGGGAAGGTTTTATGCACGAGTATCTTCAGCCGTCCCTCATCGATGAGTGCGGCGCAGTTTTCCAATATCGTCGTCTGAAGCTTCTCAGCCTCGATGAGATCGAAGTACCAGGGGGTAAGCATCAGCTCGTTGCTCAAATACACACATCTGAGCCGCGCCTGTGTCCAGTCGGCATTTTCGGGCTGCGGCGAAAGCAGTGAAACGAGAGTCCCGTAAAAGCGGATGCATGAAAAGGTGCGATAAAAGGTCGTACCGCCGACCGTGTCGACCGCTGCATCCACTCCCCGTCCGTCTGTAAAATCAAGCGCCTTTTGGACGAAATCTTCTTCGCCTGCAATCACCACCGTATCAGCGCCGAGTTTTTCGACGATCTCTTTTTTCCGCGCTCCTGTTGCTGTCGCGATGGCGCGCACCCCATGAGCTGCAGCAAGCTGGACTGCGACATGCCCTACTCCGCCCGAACCGCCGTGTATGAGCACGCTCTGACCTTTTTTAAGGTTCGCCCTGTCGAATAGGGATTCCCAGGCGGTAATGAGAACAACAGGTGCCGCCGCGGCCTCGATGAAGTCCGCTTTTTCTGGTTTTTTCACCGCAAACCGCTCTTCGATCAGGACGTACTCCGCATAGTTGCCCGGCTTTTTTCCCACCCCTCCGTGCGCAAAGTACACCGCATCTCCCCATTTAAACCGCGTTACACCGGGGCCCGCTTCTTCTACAACTCCGGCGCCGTCCAGACCCAGAATTTGCGGCGGGCTGCTCGGGTACCAGGTGCCGCGCCCCCTCTGCTTGTAATCGACGGGATTGATCCCCGCGGCCCTGATTTTTACGAGCAGCTGAGTATCGGTACTAATAACCGGTGCGGGTACTTCCGCGAGCTTCAGCACCTCGGGGCCTCCCACCGCCGTCATGAGAACCGCTTTCATACCCTTCACCCCATTTCAGGATAATAGATCAGCCGAACACCTTCTTTTCAACTTTCTTTATGTTTTTCAGGCCCTCGCCTGCAAGAACATCGGCACTCGGTGCGAGCTGTCTCCAGATCGCGCAGAGCCGCGCGAGCTCCTTTATGTCGGGCACGAAGGATTCGATGGTGATCCACCCCGTATAGTCTATATCTTTCAACGCCCTGTATACGTCTTCCCATTGCACGAGCCCTGTACCGGGAACACCGCGTTCGTTTTCACAGGCATGAAAATACCCCAAATATTTCCCCGTATCCTTTATAGCGTCGTAGAAACTCTTTTCCTCCCTGATCATGTGATAGGTATCCAGATGCACGGAAACGTTGGGTTCTCCCACATCTTTACAGAACTGCACGCTGTCCGCCGCAGTATTCAGAAAATGGGTTTCGAACCGGTTTACCGCTTCTACCGAAAGATTGATGCTCTTGTCCTGCGCGTACTTCGCTGCCTCTCTGAAGTTGTAGACCGCCCGTTCCCACTCCTGTTCGGTCCGCGAAGTACCGGTAAAATAACCCCAGGCTGCGTAATTGACTCCGCCGATCACACATCCACCGCCGGATATCTCATAGGCAACGTCGATACTTTTTTTAAAGAATTCGAGCCCTTTCTTCCGCACTTCCGGATTTTCCGAAATAGCATTCGTATCTTCGGTAAGGGTTATGACGAAATTGACGCCCATGTCGTTTTCCCTGAGTGCGTTTTTCACCTCCTCGATCGGGAAGCGTTCGGGATGCCCGAGATGCAGTTCGACGCCGTCAAAACCGAGCTCTTTGGCATGTGCAATAAGCCCGACATCCTCTTTTTGAAAATCGCCCGTCCACAATAGCAGCTCAAGACCGTAGTTATGCATCGCAATTCTCCTCCTGTGTTATATACATTTTTACTATACTATCGCCGATCACCCGTATTCAGACAGCTACCGGCTGCATACCTTGAAATAGGGTGTGTCGGCGGGCGCATCCCAGAGTCTTTTCGTTTCATCATCGGCCTTGCAGATCGACAGGGAGAAGCCCGCCATTTCCTGCGTCGTTATAATATTGCCGATGAGCGGCCTGTAGGGATGTATGCCCTTCTGCTTCAGAATGTCCTCGAGCCTGTCGTACAGGATGAACATCTCCATCAGCGTCGTCGACCCCGAGCCGTTTATGAGCACGAGAACATCGTCTCCACTCTTGAAATCACCGTCTGTAATAACCTTTTCCGAAACTATGTCCATCACCGCATTGGCGGTTGTCATTTTCATCGGGCCCTCGGGTCCGGGCTCGCCGTGAACACCGGGACCGATAATGAGCTCGTCTTCTGCAAGTGTAAAGAGAAGCTGTCCGGTTGTCGGTATTGTGCAGGGCCTGAGAGCTACAGCGAGAGTCCTGGCACTCGCGTTGACCTCTTTCACTTTTTTGATGATTTCGTCCCTGCTCTTTCCTTCCTCCGCAAGAGCACCGGCGACCTTGAAGCTGAATGTCATACCGGCCATTCCTCTTCGCTTCTCCTCCTCACCCTTTGGAGCGCTTGCAATATCGTCGTACAGCAGAACACTCTCGACATCGATGCCGTCGTCTCTCGCCATATCGACGGCAATCCCGTTATTGATAACGTCTCCTTCGTGATTCGCAATCAATACGAGAACAGGAGTATGGCCGCTCGACTCCCAGGCAATCTTGATTCCTTCGTATATCCTGTCGCCGCCCGCGCATGCGAAAATGCCGCCCGGTATCTCCACATCATGCATACCATACCCCAACATACCCTTGTAACCGGGTTCGTGTCCCGCCCCCTGGCCGAATACAATCTGAACTTTCCCCCTCTCTTTCGGCTTTTTCCGGATAATAATGTCATCAGCAGCGAGCTCGAGGATATCGCTGTATGCCGAAGCCATACCCCTGATGAGCTCAACGACGATGTCGTCCGGATTGTTCAAAAACTTTTTCATTGCCATGACTCTCCTCCTGTGTGCGTAAGCTGTATGAGTTTCATTGTCACTTTATCGGCCGCGCTACATTCCATGGGATGTAAAGTAATCGGCCATGGTGCGTATAATCAGAGCCATACTGGCGGCTCCCGGGTCCTTGTAGCCCAATCCCCGTTCGCCCACATTCTTCGACCTGCCCTTCTTTGCGACCATATCCCTCGTCTTTTCAGCTCCCGCTTCGGCGGCTTCGGCCGCTTTATGGAAGGCTTCGGAAAAACCTGCACCGCTTTCAGCGGCGGATGCAAGTGCCTCCACTGCCGGCTCGAGAGCATCGACCATCGTTTTATCCCCCGGCTGTGCGCCTCCCCGTTTTTTTACCTGCGAGAGCGCTTCCGAAAGCATACCGGAAAAATCGGAAAGCAAGAGTATATCTTTCTTCTTCAGATTGTCATTGTAATATACCGCCTGTCCGGTGAAAAATGTTCCGAATACGGCGCCGGCCGCACCACCGACCGTTTTTATCAGCTCGAACCCGCATTTTTTCAGCATTTCCCCCGTATCCAGCGAGGCGTATTCTCCCAGCTTGTCATTGAGGCTCCTGAATCCCTTAGCCAGACTGAACCCGTGATCGCCGTCGCCGATTTCAGTATCCAGTTTCGACAGTTCGTCCTTCTGTTCGTCGATTTTCCGATACAGGATTTCGATCAGCTCGACAAGATTTTCTTTCGTAATACCCGCTTTTTCCTCCATTCACATGCCCTTTCTATGCCTTTGATATCGAACGCATTCCCGTCTTGGATGCAGCCGAACAGGGGTGCGCTGAATCCATTATCCTTATTCTGGCTGACATGTCAAGAGGGGAAAGAGCGGAAAATGATTTTTCGCAGGGTGTTTTCGCCATGCATAGGAAATGAAATAACCTCGAGTGCTCATTCCGCTTTATTTTTTCAGCAAATACAGTTATTATGGAGAGACAAAAAAATATGAAGCTCACGGCGACCTGCTTCGTAATAACATACAGGAGTGAGGATACTCATGGTATCGAAGAGACTGGCGTCTTTCGGAACGACCATATTCTCCACAATGACCAGGCTCGCAGATGAAAGAGGTGCAATCAATCTTTCCCAGGGCTTTCCCGATTTCGATACTCCCGAAGAAATCGTCGAGGAAGCGGTGCGGGCATTACGAGGCCAGTTCAACCAGTACGCCAGGTCGCAGGGCCACCTGCCCCTTGCAGAGGCCATTTCGGAAAAAATCAGGCGGGATTACGGTATGGACTACGATCCTGAAACCGAAGTGCTCGTTGCAAGCGGCGTAACCGAAGGAATTGCCAGCACGTTCCTCGCTTTACTCAACCCCGGCGACGAGGTGATTTTCTTCGAGCCTCACTACGACAGCTACCCGGTGTGCGCCGCACTTGCAGGGGCGCGCTGCCGTTATTATACCCTGCGCTTTCCATCCTTCAGGATTGACGGCGACGAGCTTGAAACATATTTCAGCGACCGAACGCGGATACTTTTCATCAACACGCCCCACAACCCGACCGGAAAGGTCTTCTCGCGGGACGAGCTCGAGATAATCTCAGACCTCTGTGTGCGGCGCAATATAATCGTGGTAACCGATGAAGTGTACGAACATCTGACCTACGACGGCGCCGCCCATATACCTATGGCCTCGCTCCCCGGTATGCGTGAGAGAACGCTTACCATTTCAGGAGCCGGCAAGACCTTTTCGATCACCGGCTGGCGGCTAGGCTGGATTACGGGACCTGCCGAAAGCATACGCGCCGTACAAACCGCGCACCAGTACATCACATTCGCGCCCGCAACCCCTCTCCAGGAGGCGCTCGCATCCGTTATCAGAAGCGCCGGTGCATCGTATTTCACGAATTTGAAAAGCGAGTACCACAAGCGGCGGAGCATACTGCTGGAAGCACTGCAAAGTACCGGATTCAGGCCTTCGGTGCCGGCAGGCGCGTACTACATCCTCGCCGATTTCACGGGACTCCACGAGGAAGGGGACACAGATTTTGTTCACTTTCTCCTGGACAGATGCGGCATCGCAGCCATACCGCCGAGCGTGTTTTACACCCGGAACAAGGATGAAGGAATAAAACTCGTCCGCTTTGCATTCTGCAAGAGTGAAGCAACGCTCAGAAAGGCTGCATCCGCCCTGAAAAAGCTCTGTGAATGATTCTTCCTGTCTGCATGTCTTTCAAGAAAATCCGCCCTGCGCCGACGCACAGCCTCCTGCAGCAGCATGCAATGCATCAGGTGCGGGCTTGGGCAGCACCGTCACTTTTCAGGAGGGTATCGTCTATCCGGTTTTCTGTGCTTCGTTCCTCCATGCTTCACGATCTCAAAAGCGATTCCCAGGTACGGCTCGGTATCCAGGTAGTAAAACGAGCTCCCGTCAAACTCGCCGCTCTGTATAACGGATATTCCTTTCTTCGCATACTCATCTATTACCTGCTGGCAGTCGTCCACCCATTCCTTTATATGGTGAAGGCCCTCCCCTTTTTCTTCAAGAAACTCTTCGTATATATTCGGGCCTGTCAACGGTTGTATGATCTCGAGCTGCCTGTCTCCGACCCAGGTGAAGGCAATCATTGCAGACCAGTCTCTGGGTTTTCCCCTGTACGTCGCCTTTTTCATCTCCGGCGGTCCGTACCTGTATATATCCCACGGCCCCGCATCGAATATTTCCCAGTACTGCTGTAAGGCACGATCGAGGTCCTTTACAACGATTCCGATTTGAATGATCTTTCTTTCAGACATGAGCTCTCCTCGCTGATATTGGATTTCGGCTTCTCAAAGGCAGGCGGAGGATACCCGGATAAACCGAGATGCAGCACAGCTTCCGTACCATCGCCTCAAGCGCCCATTTTTCCCTATTGTATCAGTAATCATGAGTTCTTCAACAAGATTGTGTTTTGCACGGCACCGGGTGCGGCAGTTATCTCCGTCGCCTCTTTTCAGGGTGTTTTACGTTTCTTTTTCAGAGGCCGTTGCGCTGGACTGCCGGAAGTCGGTTGAGTGTAAATTTCCAGTGCACAATCATGTGCCGTATGGTTTTTACCCGTAGAATGCATCGGCTGATAATTACAGCATAATATAGTCGGTTAATTATAGAATTCTGCTATAAAATACCGGAGTTTTAATGTATAAAACCATAATTGAAAAATATCGACAAAGGTACTATAAATGAAGGTATGGAGGAGGTAAAAAATGCGTATAAAATGGATAATCAGAATCGGCCTGGCAGCACTATTCATTACTCTCGGCATTATTCTGGTAAGCAGCTGCGGGGGAAGCTTTACGATAAGCTTTGTCGACACCCTCAGGCCTCCGGCAAAAGCGCCGGAAAAACAAACACCGCCTAAAACGGTTGAAAAGGAGGAGCCCAAGGCTCCGGCTGAAGAACCGAAAACGGACATTGCCGTATCTGAAGAGCCGAAGGCGACCGAAGAACCGGAAGAATCCGCCGTGGTTTCAGAAGAAACAGAACAGGCGGAAGGTGCCGTAGGGCAGCCGACAGAAGTCGAAGATTCTGCAGCAAAAAAACCTTCGGCTACACAAGAACAGGAGCAGAAAGAAGAGGCAACCGCACCGGTTGAAAAGAAACCGGAACAAACGCCCGAGAAAGTAAAACAAAATGAGCAAAAACAAAAAACCGAAACTGTTAAGGCTGAAGAGGAAAAAGCCGCTGAAAAGGGCGAAGAACAAAAGACCGCAAAAGAAAGGACAAAGCCTCCTGAAACAAAAGAGAACGCTGTTTCAATTGCCGGAGTCGTAAGCCTGCGGAAAAACACCTTTTACATTACAGAGCTCGAGAGTGAAAAGCGCTACAAGCTCGTCGGCCTGAAAAAAGAAGAAGAGGAAATTCTCAGAAAGCTCATCGGAAAACAGGCGAATTTTGAGCTTGCAATCGTTTCGACGGAAGCGAAAAAGGCGTACAATGCACAGCTCGTGAAAATACTAGATGAAAAGGAGGAGACAAAGGGCCAGACTGAGGAAACCGTCCAAAAAAAGGAGAAGAAGAAATAAAAACCGGTGTTTAAATACGGCTAATTCTTGCAGAGCTAGCTAACGAAAAATCGGCAGATCAGGTTCTTTCAACGTACTTTTCGGCATTTCAACACGAGCAGTTTTTTGAGGATCCACAATCTGACAAACCCTGAGATCGCCGACAGCACTGATGAGCATACCGGCATCATTTACAGACATACCCGTTTTTAAGCATACGAGATCGAGCATATCGTACAGCGCCGAATGGGCAGCATCATCAAGGCTGGGCCCGTGACCAATGGTAATGGTAATGAAACGGTCATAAAGCTCAACTACAGGCCGTTCCGGTAAATATTCCGGAGCTTTAAGGACATTAAGCCTGATTTTTACCCTGGCAGGAATCTCTACACCACAGATGACGGCCTCGCCATCCCCCATCCCGGCATGTACATCTCCAAGTGCAAACAGCGCCCCTTTCTGACGTACCTTGAAGTAAACCCTCGCCCCTTTTGTGACAACCTTCACATCCATGTTACCACTATGATCGCCTATTTCACCACAGGGCACTGAATAATCTCCGGGAGAGACACCGATCACCCCGATCATCGGTTGCACCGGAAAACTGAGAGATGAATTGAAATGAAACGCGCCGTCAGACACATGAACGACCTTGGTCGACGACTTCTCGATTCTACTTCCAAACGCCCCTTCCTCCGGAATTGCTACCATGAATCCGGTAGAACCAACTTGAATATCCTGTATATCAACAATGAGTATATCCCCGGCATTCGCTCCTTCAACTTCAAGTGGCCCAGTTGCGGGGTTCACACGCGAGAAATCAACCTCTGTGATAAGATCCTTTTCAGTTTTAATCTGACCGGCAAAACAATCATGCGTTTTCATAATAATACTTTCACCCTGTGCAATCTTTGCAACAGGCTTATTTTCAGGACCGAACGTATAAACAATCTTATCTCTGTTAATTGTCCTCATTATGTATTGCCCGCACTGCAGACCTCAAGGGTTTTACCTTCTATTTCCAAAAACAGTACTACAGTGCTTCCTCTTCTCTGAAAAGATCAACTATCACAAGCTTCCGGGTGAGAATACCCTGAGGTTTCGTGAGTATCGTAACTACCAGTATACTTCCCACAAAGAACATTCTGATAAAACCGATCTGAGTTGCTATGCTTGCTGGTAAAAAATCCGTTATAAAATCGCTTCCAACCCAGATCGCCCAAACCAAAAAAGCTCCAAGTATAACTCCCCTGTTGTTTCCGGTACCGCCGACCATTACCATGAGCCATACGATAAAGGTCGACATGAGAGGGTTGAATATCTGAGGGCTTACAAATCCTGTATAATGGACATAAACGGCCCCAGCAATGCCCATCACCATTGAGCTGAAAACAAAGCTCTGGCGTCTGTAGGCGAAACAGTCTTTGCCCGACATTGCTGTGAGTGTTTCATCCTCGCGTATTCCCCGTAATACACGTCCCCAGGGAGATTTCACCGCTTTCTCAATTGCGTAGTAAAATATCGCAAGGACTCCTCCCGCAATGATCAAATAGAAAAAAACATAATGCCTTGGATTCATCATAGAGAAAAATGGGCGGGGGATACCTCGAATTCCCCAGACACCGTTTGTAAGCCACGATTCATTTTTAATAATGAGAAACAGTGTCTCCTGTATTGCGAGAAGTGCAATGGCAAACGGCCCTCCTCTAAGACGGAGTGCGGGGAATGCAATGAGATAGGCAATAATACCTGCCATACATGCAGCACCGATCATACCGACAAAAACAGGCATCCCGAATCCACCGATGTGCTCCATGGTTTGGGGACCTGTAAGTATGGCCGACGTGTACGCTCCAACCATGTAAAATGCACCGATGCCAAAATTCATCAAACCTGTATACCCCCACTGGAGGTTCAAGGCGAGAGCCATCGTTGCATAAATACAGGCTATTACCATATATGAAGTAATATAGTTTACCATGCCAACCTATTCCCTTCTATCGAGCAGTCCATATGGTTTGATAAGAAGAATGATAATTACGAAGATAAATGCAACGGCCGGTTTATACACGGAAAGATTTGCCTGAATGTCGATTACATTCGTCATATTTTGTATCAATCCAGTTATAAGCTCTTCAGAAATACCGATTGTCATTCTACCGATAAGAGCGCCCCAAAAGCTGCCGATACCGCCCATAATGACGGTAACGAAAAGAGCAATAAGAAAATCCCACTTCATTGTCGGGCTTAACTGTACCTGTATCCCATAAAAAGTCCCGCCGACACCAGCAAGGACCCCAGAAACAATCCAGGTCCACATAATAACGCGGTCGGTGTCAACCTCGGATGCCTGTGCGAGCACCCGATTATCCGATAAAGCGCGCATTGCCCTGCCCATTTTTGTCCGCTTGAGAAAATAGTAAACAATGACGACCAGCAAAATAACGCTGATCAAAATCACCACCTCATCCGGCTTCATCCGTATTCCAAGCGGCAAATTTCTGCATATCTGTAGGCGGATGTATAGTAACGAACCTTTGGTCCCCATATTATATATATAGCTGCTCTGATAATGAAAGAAACACCGAGCGATGCAAGGGACATAAACAATGAGGATACGCCAAGTGCACGCAGTCGCTTGAAAAACAGAAAATCAAAAAGCAGCATCACCAGGATGGTAATTAGTATTGAAATAGACAATGCAATAAGCATACTCCATCCAAAACTCAAATGAGCGAAAGCTCCCATATCGGGGAGAATGGTTAAAAAAGCCAGAGTGCTGAAGGCACCCAGCGTAAAGAAGTCACTATACGCAAAGTTGAAAAAATTGAGTATATCAGACATGAGGGTAAGGCCAATCGCTCCAAGCGTAATTATACTGCCGTAGATTATTCCACTTATGAGAAGATCAATCACCTGTGTTTTCACCCTCCGGGTACAATATTTACGAAATCACCTGTCTGCCGAAATAGAGGTCCCTTACCTCTCTGTTTGAAAGAAACGATCGTGTCTCATCTTCATACTTGATAGCCCCTGCAGATAGGAGGTATCCCCGGTTTGAAAGACGAATTGCATCGAGGGTTTGAGTGACCAGAAGAACGGAATTGTTCATAATTTTAGTGATTTCTTCTATCTTTTCCAGCATCATCTGCACCAGATTTGGAGCAAGGCCTGATGTAGGCTCATCGAGTAAAAGAACCTCCGGGTGAATCATCAGTCCCCGCGCAACAGCAAGCATCTGTCTCTGCCCTCCGGAAAGACTTCCTGCAATCTGTACCATACGATCCCTAAGCTGTGGAAATATTGCACAAACCTCATCAATTCTGCTCCTATAATCTTCCGTGAGCAGATAGGCTCCCATCTCGAGGTTTTCTCGAACAGTCATTGAAGGAAATATATTTTCTTCCTGCGGCACCCAACTGATCCCTCCGGCGGTAATATACCGGGGTGATCTCCCGAGAATAGACTTTCCCTTATATACGATATCGCCTGATTTTGGTTGAATGATCCCGGCAATAACCTTGAGAAGAGTGGTTTTGCCCGCTCCATTGGGACCAATAATCGCGATTATTTCCCCTTTTTCTATGGAGGCGGAAATATTAAAGAGCACGTCCTGAGCTCCGTACCCTGCTGTGATGTTTTCAACGGTGAGTATACTCATTCTTTATCCATTGTTTTACCCGGCGTACCGAGATAGGCATCAATAACGATTTTATTTTTTCTGATTTCCTCCGGTGTTCCCCTGGCAATTGTCGTACCATCGCACATCACGATGATTGTATCGCAAATATTCATAATTATATCCATGTCATGCTCTACAATAAAAAGGGTAATTCCCCTTTCTCGTGAGAGGCTTCGAATATAATCCATAATTTTGCTCTGTAGAATCGGCGGGACCCCTGCACCGGGTTCATCAAGCAGCACCATATCGAGGTCCACCATCATCATCCTTCCGATCTCGAGAAGTTTTTTTTCACCACCTGAAAGGTACTTTGCCGGCGTATCCCTCTTGAAGTCAAGTTCAATAAACTTGAGAATTCTAAGCGTCTTCTCTACAATCTTTTTCTGTTGTTTCTCAACATCTCCGACCCTGAACCATGCATTCCACAGTTTCTCACCAATCTGACGCTCCGGGATTAATAGAAGATTTTCAAGAACAGACATCTCTTTGTATTCGCGGGCAATCTGAAATGTTCTGAATAGATTTTTTTTGAATATGGTATGTGGATCTAGACCGGTGATATCTTCGAATTTAAAGATGACTCTTCCTGCATCCGGTTTATGAAATCCCGTTATAACATTGAACAGCGTCGTCTTCCCTGCCCCATTAGGGCCGATCAAGCCGGTGATACTCCCCTGTTCAACCTCCAAAGAACAATCGTTAACAGCAGCAACTCCGCCGAACCTCTTTGTGACATTTTTTATTTTCAAGATTGCATTTTGCATAACAAAATCCAGCTCAAGAACGACGTACCTATCACACCTTGCTTCCCTACGATACGAAATGTAGATGGAAAAGTATAACGCCTGCCTGGGAGATAGATGAAATCGATTAGTTTTAATCGGTAAACTACTATGAACCACAACTAGCATGGATAATCGAAACACCGGACAGAAACCGGGATTCCATGCATCTGTCCGGTGTCAATACAATCATTCTGAAACAACAGATCTAACAGGAACAATCTCTTTTCCTTCTATCTTCCATACCAGTATTGGAGTAACCGTATCTCCGTGCTCGTCGAAATCGATAGCACCTGCTGCACCCTCGTAATCGATATCCTTGCCGTCTTTAATGAGCTCAAATGCTTTTTTAAATCCTTCAATACTTGCAGTTACTTTTTCCCCTGGAGGATTGACAATTTTTCTCAAATTGTCTCTGATAGCTTTTCCCGGATCTGCCTTGAATGCTTCCACACCGGCAGCTTGAATTGCAAGTGCAATTACGACAACCCCGTCATATGCATTTTCGGTGTATGCAGTCGCAGGTTTTGCACCATTTTCCTCTTCAAAAGCCTTGAGATAATTCTTGTAGGAAAGGGTGTTAGCAGCACCCGGTCCGGTTCCATACATCCCTTCCAAGTAACCGCCTCCAACAGATTCGATAATCTGCTCAGACTGCATACCATCCGGAAATAGAAACTGATCGAACAAGCCGTCTGAAATAGCCTGACGAATAATTACGATACCGCTTTCTGGATACCCTATAAGCACGAGAACATCCGGATTCCCCTTGGCAAGTTCCTTGAGCTGCATCTTATACGCCACATTACCCGGGTCATAGGCAGCCGTTCCAAGCACTTTGCCGCCGCTCTTTTCAAACCACGCTTTTGTACTTTCTGCAAGACCTCCGCCATAGGGATCGTTGATATATAGAATCGATGCGGTTCTGTACCCTCTTTCCCATGCAAGCTGTCCTAGAACTTTCCCCTGAATTACATCGGATGCAGTCGTTCTGAACGTATAATCATTATCGTCAAGGGTTGTCACCCAGGTCGGTGTATTGGGCGGTGAGATAAGTACCACATGGTTCGGTGCCGCAACAGGCGTCGCAACATCGGAACGGATCATGGGACCTACAATCGCAGGTACTTTATCCACATTAACGAGTTTTTCCGCTGCATCTCTCAATGCAGTTGGATCTGTCTGTGTATCTCTGAATACGACTTTCAACTCCATACCAAGCGGGCCGCCCGCTGCGTTCAGTTGCTTCACTGCAAGGCTAACTCCTTTCTGAACTTCCTGACCATACACAGCAAGATCTCCACTAAGCGGAAGCAGACCGCCTATCGTGATTTCGCCGGGCTTTTCCGCTTCCGCACCTTCCTTTGTTCCTGCTGCCCAGAGCATAGGTGATAGCAAAAAAATACTCATCAAGAATAAGAATAAAATTTTCTTTAACATACACACGCCTCCTTTACTATATAAAAAATTGAAAAAGTATTTTATCGTAATCGATATTCAGTAAAAAGTCGATGTATTGTACGATGCTTTCTTCTGTTATTATTTTGAAAATATGCAATCGTTATCGTGACGGTATCGTTCAGACGCGAATTAACAAAATCACTCGCCGTATCAGTGCCATGTAGCTCCACCTGCTATAATGAAGATTTTCAAGGTCCCATGGTGCTTTTAATCCCCGTTTAATGAACCGACTGAAGAGAGAATTGCGACTCCGGGTGAATCGTCATACGTATTCTTTCAAATCGACCGGCCTGCCCGTTTCCGCCGACCTGTCCGCTTGTTGTACAAAAAAACCTCCAATAACCGTTGTATCTGCGTGTCGCACGATCTCCCCGCCTAAAACAGCCATCTTCACATTGAAGTCCCGGTCAAAGACGGCGATATCGGCAACCTTTCCAATTGCAGGCGACTTCATGCAAAAAAAAGAAAGACACCCGCTCGTTCACCTGGCATACCCGGATTTTTAAGGCGACCACTTTCCTGCGGACCCTTTTCAGCGTTCGACCCACGCCGAAGGGGTGTCTATAATTATCAATTCAAGTTCCGATCTTTGACTTTTTTCCCCATCCATCGTATACTCATCTCCTCATGGAGCATTACACCTTTTTATTCTATCTTCTTTCACTCGTCACGGGAATCCTGTCCATCGGGATATCGACGGGCATCTACCTGCACTACAGAAGAAAGGCGCTTTTGTACTACATTCTCTTCCCTTCGTGTTCGTGTTTGTATACTGCCTCGGATTTATCGGTATTTCCATCGGCAAGATCGGAAACCGGGTACTGAAACGGGGCGTCGCCGTATTCTTTGCGCTCTCACTTTCATATTTCCCGCTCAACATCCTGGAAATGCTGCGGGGGAAATACCCGTTCCTCAATCTTCCGGCAGGTTTCGAGCTTTTCACCCTGCCTCTGTACTTTTTTGCCCTCAATCTGTTCAGCATCATCTTCGCAGTTTTCTTTTTCAATCAGCCGGCTTATATAGAGGAGGGCGCTGTTACGGGATACTTCTGCAGGCGGTATGGAATATCCCGAAGGGAATCGGAAATTATCGAATCCATTATAGGAGGTTTGAAAAGCGAAGAGATAGCCGAAAAGCTCTTCATCTCGACAAAAACGGTAAACAACCATATATACAACATCTTCCAGAAGACCGGCGTTAAAAACCGCGTCCAGCTTGTAAACCTCCTCGTTACCAGCCGCCTCAGCCGCTGATGCATCGCACGCAATCAATCGGTTGTCCGTCGAATGGGAAAAAATACCCAAAATCCGGCAGCACTGAAAAATGAGTATTTCTCCCTATTTACTTCCCGGACCACAAACGGTAGCTTGCTGAAGGACGCCGGGAAATCTACCCGGACAGTTTAATAAAAAAAGTCGAGGAGGATGAACGATGAAAAGTATGATGCAAATCAAAACCCCGATCTCCCGTGGTACCAGATGCCCCTGAGCTTGAAAGAGTTTATTCTATCGGGCGACCGGAAAAGATCGTTCTACGCACTGAGCTCGAACTTCGATGAGAGGTTGACGCATGGTAGAGGCATACAGGTGGTACGGCTTTCGGCCAGGAGAGAAGCCGTTGAACAAATCGAGGTATGCGGCAGGCATGTCGATGCCGTAAAGGTGCTGATCACTTTCGAATACATTCCCGCGCTGTTCTGGAAGGCGTACTACTGGTACCGTGCCGATGACGGCCTGCTGGTTCGTTACAGTGAGCCGCGGGGAGCTCCCGGAACACCGAAAACCCTCGGAGAACTTATCCATGAAGGAGAGGCCGGTGAATAAAACAGCGAACTACGCAGTCGTTGTCTTTGCCATGTATGTCGACGGAATTTCATGGCTGGTTTGGCTTCAGGAGCTGCTTTATACACAACTCGGGACCCGTCTGTACATTCTTCCTCTTCTGCACCATTACGGGTCATACGGCCTCCTCACCGCCGGTCTCATCGCAGCCTCTCTTTCCAGCGGCAGAAGAGGCCGCGCGGAATACATGAGAAGGATGTTTCGTTTTCCGAAAAAAATTTTCTGGTACGCTTTTTCCATTATAACGCCCCTCGCTCTCTTTTTCCTGGCGGAGGTTACTGCGGCGATAAGTATCAGGATCGGGTATGGAGCCGATTTCACGTTTAAAAAACTCGGGATGGAGGTATATATATGAATACAAAGAGACAGAAACTTCGAAAAGCGATTATTCTGTGCATGTTCCTTGCATTTCCGGTTGTCATGAACTACTTCTCACCGGTTCTTATCGCAATGGGAGCGGCTGCAGGAATAGTCAACGGGAGTTTTCTCGCGTTCGGATTTTTGTTCGCAACGGCGCTTTTTCTCGGAAGGGGGTTTTGCGGGTGGGTATGCCCGGTCGGAGGGCTCCAGGAAGCCTGCTTCATGGTACGCGACAGCAGGATACCCGGCAAAAGAGTAGACTGGATCAAGTATGCGGCGTGGGGGCCGTGGATAGGATCCATCGCCTTTCTTGCAGCCAGAGGAGGAGGGCTCACAAAAATCAGGCCGCTCTTCATGATGGAAACGGGAATATCGGTGTCCGAGCCGTCAGGCTACGTCATCTTTTTCTCCATTCTTCTGATATTTATTGTGCTGGCCTTTTCGGTCGGAAGGCGAGCCTTCTGCCATACGCTGTGCTGGATCGCGCCGTTTATGATTTTCGGTAGAAAGCTGAGAAACCTGCTCCACTGGCCCTCGCTGAGGCTCGGGGCGGAGGTGGAGAAATGCACGAGCTGCAAGACCTGCACGGCAAACTGTCCGATGAGCCTTGATGTGAACAGGATGGTTCAGAGCCGGGATATGGAAAACGCGGAATGCATACTGTGCGGAACATGCGCAGACGTATGTCCGAGGGGTGTTATTTCATATACCTTCAGGGCGGGCAGGTAGCACAATGAGGAACCGGTCGCAGACCGGACTTCGATGCAGGAAAAAGCTGAACCCCAGCAGGGAAGTAGTCCGGCTCGTTTTCCCTGCATACCACTATTTGAAGGAATAAGAGGAATGAACAGGAAAAATCATGAACGATCTTTAAGGGTGCTTGTGGCAGGCGCCACCGGATACCTCGGTCAATACATCGCGAAATCTTCGAAGAAACAGGGCTACTATACCGCTGCGCTCGTTCGAAATACGGCAAAAAAAGCAGCCGGACGTAACGACGATCATCGGTACCCAGCTTTTATAATGGCTCACAATTCCAGACTCTCCGTTTCAGCCCGCCAAACACGACTCCTCTGCAGATTGAGGTTCCCCAGAGGCAAAACGCGGTGCAGGCGCCGCAAAATGCCCCTGACCCGCCCGGCCACCTCCGCCAGGTCGTGCTCGTCCGGCCGCTTCCGAATATCCCCGAATCGGCCCTCCGTGTTGTAGGATATATCGGCCTCCGGAAAAAGTCCGAGCACCGCGATATGATCGACCACGCGAATGCCCTCATGCTCAAGGTACTGTCCGATGTGCTTCAGCATGGGCTCCGCCTCGTTGTAGCCGGTGTGCCCTCCCCCGTAGGTGCAAAACGGTACAGCGGCCACACCGGGCGCTTCCGGCGCCGATGCAAGAAGCTTGACGCCGTCTCGTCTCCTGTTCTTTCGCAAGAAGGCTAAAACCGGCTTTGGAGCAAGGTTCTCATACACGGGTGCCCCGAGAAAGATCAGGTTGTAGTCCATGTATTCGACTTCGAGCTCCTTGTGAATACGGGATAAGGACACATCCATCCCCGCCGTCTTGAGTGTGTCGTGAATACAGCGCGCCACCTTTTCGGTATTTCCGTTCTTGGTCCAGAACAGGACAACCGCTTTTCCTTCCGGCATCACGAGCTCCTTTGTGCAAATATCGTCCTATGGTATCACATTTTCTATTGGTATGATATTAAAATTTAGCAGGCATACGTATATGAGAATAAAAAATGGGTAAAATTGTTGCTGAATGTTTAGTCGAATAATCATATATGGTAAAACAGGCCCGGCCGCTTTTAAGAAGCAGCCGGTCTCAACGTGTACTTGTTATCCGCTGTAGGTCTTTTTCGCGGTTGACGCATACCGGTAATGGGAGTGTTTCTTCGAACTTCCCCTGCTGCCTGATACATACGGGTCCCTGTTCTTCCAGGTTTTCGGCCGGTTCTTTGAAGCCGATTTACCGGCCTGGACGCTCAGGGAGTGAAACGGCTGATCCTTCCATACGGGAAGCTGCTTTTTCAGTATCTTTTCGATCCTCTTAAGATAGCCGATCTCCGATGCATCGCAGAAGGAAAGCGCGATCCCCCTCTTGCCCGCCCTGGCAGTCCGTCCTATACGATGAATATAACTCTCCGGCTCGTTCGGCAGTTCGTAATTGATGACATGGTCGATGTCGTTGACATCGATGCCGCGCGCTGCGATATCGGTAGCTACGAGAACCCGGATCCTGCCGGAATGAAAGCCGTCGAGGGCCTTCCTTCGGGCCTCCTGTGTTTTGTCGCTGTGGAGGTCGTCCGACTTTACCCTGAGCCTCGTCAGCTGTCTGGAAAGATCCTTTGCCCTGTGCTTGGTGCGCGTAAAAACCAGTACCCTGAGTATGCCCTGTTCGGCCAGCAGCTTTACCAGCAGGGCTTTTTTGTCCTCCCGGTCCACAAACAGCACCTTCTGTTCGATCTGCGGAGTGGTGTCGGCATTCGAGGTAATCTCGATGCGATGCGGATCGCGCAGCATGTTTGCTGCAAGGGTGATGATACTCGGCGGCATAGTCGCCGAGAATAAAAGCGTCTGCCGTCCCTCCGGCAGCACCTGTATTATTTTCATGATATCCGGGATGAACCCCATATCGAGCATTCTGTCCGCCTCGTCCATCACCATGATTTCAACACGCCCCAGAAGCCCCCTTGACCCTTCCATGAGGTCTAGGAGACGGCCCGGTGTGGCGACAAGAATATCCACGCCGCCGGATAATTTTTTTATCTGGTCGCGCCTGCTCACACCGCCGTGCACCACCACCTGCCGAAGATGCAGGTGCTTCCCGAAGGATGCAAAGCAGTCGCCTGTCTGCGCTGCAAGCTCACGGGTCGGGGCGAGCACAAGCGTTCTTGTGGAATTCCGAACCGGATTTTTCTGGGTCTTCGCCAGCCTGTGCAGAATAGGCAGGACGAACGCAGCGGTTTTCCCGCTGCCGGTCTGGGCGCAACCCAGCAGGTCGTGGCCGTCGAGAATAACCGGGATGGCCTGCCTCTGGATAGGGGTCGGTGCCAAAAAGCCCTTTTCATGTATTACACGCCGTACGGGTTCAATCAAATCGAGCCCGCTGAAATTATTATCTTTCATAGTTGTCCTCTGTGTAGTAAATAGTTTTCGTTGAAACTGCAGCCTGGGAATGGTCCGGATCAGTCTTGACCCGGGCGTTTACGTTGATCAAAAGCTCAGAGAACTGGCAGGATTACTCATTACTTTTGCAGACGATTCCGGTAAGCAAAGCATCTGGTCCAATCCCGTCGAATTTTCCACGTTATTGCAACCAGAAAATGCGGCAGGTTTAAAAACTCCAATGATTTTTCTTCGTTCAACCCTCTCAATATACCCCCGATGCATGCATCGGTCAACACAATTCAACCGCATTATGCACAGCACAGTGCGCACGGGTGGAGTATCTTTTTAACCCGCAACCGCGCAGCCATGGCATTTCTCATTTTCCATGGTTTTCATTGTCACCGCCCTGAAAGAACGAATCGATTGCCCGCTTGGCCTCTTCTAAACCGTTGTACTCTATGATTTGTATGTCCGGGCATCCGGCAATCATGGCTGAAAGCTTAGCGTCCTTTTTCTGATGATAGAGGCAGAGCACCTTCTTGTTCAAGCGAACCGCCTGCGCTATCTCATAACCAACTCCCAGGCTCGGCGTAGAAACCTCGGCGATCACAACATCCGCTTCGCTCAGCCACCGCACGTCGCGGTCATGAATATAGCGCGGTTCGTACGATTCACCCTCTGCTGCTGTCAGTAAGCTATCGCCGACATGCTCCGTCAGGACAACGGCAAATCTCCCGATATAGGTGATGAGTTTTTTATAGAGCCCGGCATCCTTCCTGCCGCCTCGTATCGATCCCGCAAAATAAACGTTCATGGCAGGCCCCTGGGTTTTATTGCATTTTCATGCATCTTCGGATCGGGTGCATACGCAGCCACTTTTCATTTTATAGCTCGCCGCGCTGTAGAAGAGCCCTGATAAATCGCGCTTCTTCATAATTGACAGACCCGTTCAGATGTTCGACAACAGGCGTCAGCTTCCACGTGCCGAGTGCTTCGAACGATGCTTTGATGGCCTTCTGCTTTTCATGGCTGACAAGACGGCTGATGTCTATATCTTTCCCCTCACGGATCACCTGCTCGAGGTGTCCGGCAACAGTCGAGGCCGCCAGGCCTCGTATTTTCGCTATCTGCCCGATCGAAAGCCCCTTTAAAAAAAGATCCAACGTCTTTTGAACGGTTTTCCCCTTTTCCTTTTTCAGTTTGAGGTCGGCATCCCGAAAAAACGACGGTTCGTTTTCCGGTACGCGAACAGCCGGGTTTTGCTTTAAATAGGCCTCAATTTCCCTTGTAAAACATGCCCCGTACCGTCCGGCCTTGACCTCTCCGACACCGTTTATTTTTTGCAGCGCAGCAGGCGTCGTTGGAAAATACCTGCACATCTCATGGAGGGTCTTATCTGAGAAAATAATGTACGGAGGGACGTTCTGCTCCTCGGCCAGTTTCCTGCGAAGGGTGCGAAGTTTTTCAAAAAGGCCTTCATCGCCTTCATCATGGGCAGCAAATGCAAAATCACCCTCTCTCATGCCGGAGCGCTTCTTCCTGGCCTGCGCCCTTTTCAGCGCAGCGATGCGCTGCCTTCCATACAGGATATCCGCACCCTTCTTTGTCATCTTCAAGACAGGGTATTCATCACCCTCCCGGATAACGGCATCCTGCACGAGAAGCTCGTTTATGAGAAAATGCCAGTACTGCCTGTCCTTGTGGCTTCCCGCACCGAAGGTCTCGATCGTATCGTGCCCGCGCTCACGTATCCGCCTCGTATCCGCGCCGACCACCAGATCGACAATATACCGGATGCCGAAACGCTGTCCAGTACGCAGCATCGCGGACAGCAGAATCCTGGCATCAAGCGTAATATCGGTTTTTTCAGCCTCACCGGCGCATATGTCGCACGCTCCGCAGTTTTCGGCTGTATAGCACTCTCCGAAGTACTCCAGGAGAAACCGCCGCCTGCAGACATTGTGCGAAGCGTAGCGCACCATACCGTACAATTTCTCCGTTGCGGTTGCCCTTTCCCCGTGGTCCGCGAGCTTATCGATGAAATATTTGAGTTTTGGAATATCGCCCCTGCCGAAATAGAGAACGCAGTCTGCGCGTTCGCCGTCTCTTCCCGCCCGCCCGGTTTCCTGGTAGTAGCTCTCGACATTCTTCGGCAAATCCGCATGAATGACATAGCGGACGTTTGATTTATCTATGCCCATGCCGAACGCGATGGTCGCAACCATCACCGCCGCTTCGTCTTTGTTAAAGGCTTCCTGATTCTTTTTTCTACTCTCAGAGCTCATCCCCGCATGGTACGGAATCGCACGCACACCATGCTCCTCCAGGAAACAGGCCAGCTTCACAACGGAATCGCGCGTCGTTCTGTACACGATGCCGGCATCGCCCTCATGCCCCCGTATGAAATCGAGAATCTGAAACTCGACCTTTTCTTTTCTTTCGACACGGTAAAATAGATTCTGACGGTTGAATGACGCACGTACAACGAAGGGCGACCTGAGCCCAAGTTTCACAATAATATCATCCTGTACACGGGGAGTGGCGGTCGCGGTAAACGCCGCCACCGGAGTATGCGGGAAAAGTGCGGTAATTCCCTCGAGACTCAGATAATCCGGACGAAAATCGTGCCCCCACTCGGAAATACAATGAGCCTCGTCGACTGCAAAAAGCGAAATCGCCAGGCCCTTGATCTCTTCAAGAAAATGCGGCATAACGAACCGTTCCGGAGCTATATAGAGCAGGTCAAGAGCGCCGCTTCTCAAACTACGGTACACCGCCGATTTTTCATCCGGATTCAGTGAGCTGTTAAAATACGCGGCACAGATGCCGTTTTCCCGGACAGCATCGACCTGATCCTTCATCAGGGATATAAGGGGGCTTATGACGACCGCCGTGCCCTCAAGCATTTTGGCGGGTAGCTGATAGCAGAGGGATTTCCCGCCGCCGGTCGGGAGCACGGCAAATACATCCCTGCTTTCCAGAATGTTCCTGATAATATCTTCCTGGTCCGGAAGAAAGGTATTGAAACCGAATACATTGTTCAGGGTTTCGTACATGGCCACACGCCGGCTCACTTCTTCGTTAAGAAATCCATTTTGATTGTAACAAGGCTTCCCATATTTGCAAGAAAAAGACCTTCATGAAACCTGCAGGCCTTTGTATGAGCGGTTATACGATTTAATACTTAAAGCCGACTGCACACCCGATCTTACAGGGACCGGTTACATGCTCACCACCGGTATTTTCGAAAACAGCGTCGGGGTTATCTTTTAAAAATCCGGAAATTTTTCACCCTCTACCGGTTTATACGCGTAATAACCTACCTGTATTATGGAAAAAAGAGAGGCTCACGAAAGATTTTTATCGTTCTTTAGAGCCACTTTATACAAAATATGGTACAGTATCGATAGTATAGTATGGTATAATCAGTCGAAAGGGGGTCGTCGCTTTGACACAGGTGCTCGTGGTTTATCAGTCCAAGTGGGGGAACACAAAAACCGTTGCTGAAAAAATCGCCGAAGGGATGAACCTGACTGCGGGGATAGAAACGACCGTACGCTCTCTGAATGAAGTCGACGCCGACTTGATTGCCGACTCCGATGCACTTCTGATCGGTTCTCCAAATCATATAGGCAAACCAACCGGCGGCATAAAAAGATTCATCAGCCGGCTTGGCAAGTTCAAAGTGAAGACGCAGGGCATTGCCTTTTTCGACACCTATATCGGGAAAGATTACGAAAAAGCGGTGAAAAAAATGGAAAAGCATGCAGCCGAAACGCTTGCCGGTATTAAAGTTTTGTTGCCCGGGCTCTCGATCCGGGTGGATGGGATGAAGGGACCGATCACCGAAGGAGAGCTGCCGAAGTGCGTAGAGTTCGGCACCACAGTCGCCGCATGTCTGACCGGATGAGTATAATGAGTCTCCTTTTTCCGCGTATGAAGTGCCTCTTGTGCGTTTACCGTATAGCTGCAAAATAGTATGTATTTTCGATAGAAATAAGTAAAACATAATTGTCTAATAAAACAGGTTTTA
>CAZFTJ010000012.1:0-51238 GCA_964521865.1 uncultured Spirochaetota bacterium
GCGCGCACGGTTCGGGACCGTGAGGTCGTGAGTTCAAATCTCACTAGCCCGAAATATATTCTCCTGCCGGTACATGCCCCGTACATGCTTTTGTATATTCCCGTACCTCTTCGCCTTGTCTGTTGTCGGTTTTTTCTGGATACACGTAAAAAAAGCCGCCGTGAATCAAAGGCGGCTTTTAATCGCTCATCAGATATATACATCGTCTCTGGTGAGTCGCGTATCCACGATGGGGGAGGAAGTTTGATCGAAGACGTGCATCCGCCTTACGAACCGTGCAGCACGCGTGTGTAAACCCCCAATCCCCATTCAGCCGGCCCCAGGTCGGCTGAATCCGAAAACAATCGTATCGGAGAAGCGGCCCGTCGGGCATAGAAGGTATGCCGCAATTATAGGATCCCGGTCTCCCAGCTACAGCTCGCACATATCTAGAAGTTCGGGCACATACCGCTCCCAGCCCATAGCCATGATATGAAGCCCCTGGCACATAGGCCGGACTTCTTTTATAAAATTCGCCATGAGCTCAACACTCTTATGCGGCCGATCTTCTTTTGACGCTTCTTTGAGGGGGGCTATCATGCCGTCCGGCACAAAAACACCGGGAACGAAATTGTTCATATAGTTGGCCATACCCGCCGATTTAATAATGACAACGCCGCAGAGTACGGGGACTTTGAACTTTTCGGCCTTCTTCATGAAGAGCTCAAATGTCCTTGCATCGTATATGGCCTGTGTTTGAAAAAACTTCGCGCCGGCATCGATCTTTCTCTCCATTTTGATGAGCTGCATCTCCATCGGGTCAGCGCCCGGGGTAACGATCGCTCCGGGGAATATCTCATCAGGGGTGCTGTCAAGCTCTTCACCGGCAAGGTCCTTCCCGTTCATGAGCTCACTGATAGCCATGAGCAGGCTTACGGAATCGAGATCGAATACCGGCTTGCTCTCGGGATGATCACCGGCAGTGTTGTGGTCCCCCGTCAGTGCGAGGATATTTCTTATGCCGTGAACATAGGCACCAAGAATATCACCCTGTATTGCGAGTCTGTTTCTATCACGACAGGTTATCTGAAGTATAGGCTCGAGGCCGTCCTGAGCGAGTTTCGCGCATACTGCCCATGAGCTTATTCGCATGACCGAGCTCTGATTGTCTGTGACGTTGATAGCCACAACCCTGTCTTTTATATACGACACCTCTTTTTCCCAGCAGTGGGCAAGATCGTACCCTTTAGGCGGACCAATCTCTCCGGTTACGGTAAATTTTCCCTCTTGAAGACTTTCTTTCAACGTGCTCATCGATTATTCCTCCTTAGCCCCATCGGTCGGCCTCGGCGCTTCGTAGATGACAGCCTTTTCGAGCGCCCATCTCGTAGTATTCCTCTCCTTATCGGAAACGTCCTGCTTTCTGTGGTCCCGCAGTTTCGGTATTTTCATTAAATTATCGAGTTTTCCAAGCTCCTTTAACCTGTTGTAAATAAGGTACCAGCCGCAGTCGCGCTGCTGTTCGACCTCGCACAAACCGTCGTGCTGACCGCCGCACATTCCGTTTAAAAGGCTCTTCGAACATGATGTAATCGGACATATGCCGCCGGTAAGCCCGAGATAGCAGGTGCCGCAGCCCGCACATCTTTCGTTTGAAGGCCACAACCCCTGCATTCCCTGACTCGAAAGTGTGTCATTCGCCGGTACTGCCGGGAGGTCGACCATAGCTGCAGTCGCCTGTACGCCAATTCCGCACGAAACGACAAGAAGCGCGTCAGTGGCTTCGAGTGTTTCGATTTGATAGCGCAGCCTGCTTCCGACAAGCGCCTTGTTGCACAGAAAATCTATTAGTGTGTTGCCGATTACCCGTTTTTTATTCTTTTCGAGCAGTTCGGCAAGCTCATTGATTCTCGGCTCACCCCCCGAATCACAACCGACCGGGCAACCTCCGCAGGCAACTATGAACAAACTGTTGTAATCGGAGAGAAGCTCAATCAGCTCTTCTGCAGGTTTTGGGACATTGACAACCATTACACTTCCTCCTTGCGTTATAATCTGATCTGAATACCGTCCGCTTCCAGTTCCCTGACGATCGCTTCAGCGGTATATGATATTTTTTTTCGTACCACTTCCGAAAGGCCCATTGAAAGCTCTACCTTACACGGTTCGATCCCGTAAAAAACAACCTCTTCAGGAATTCTACCCGTCAGGCTCTCGAGTTTCAGCGCCTCGACGACGCCCACATCATGCAGAGATACGGCAGGCTGCGTACTTCGCACATCCTCGAGCCGAAACCGATACACCGTGCCGGGCTCTTTTCCACCCCTTGCGGCGTCAACGATGATCAGCTTATCGAACCTGTCCATTTCGGATACGAGAGCGAAAAAGGCGGTCCCTGCGTCTATTATCTCGACATTTCGAACCCGCTTTTCGAGCTCCCTGGCAACCTCTATGCCTGCACCTTCATCTCCCATGAGAATATTTCCGACGCCGACGACCGCAACCTTTTTCACCGTTTTATACCACACGTATCGATGCGAGACGTTCACCTCTCAGATTGATAGTATGGACGGAGCACGCGAGACACGGATCGAACGATCGGGCTATACGCACGAGCTCAAAGGGATTTTCAACGTCCTTCACCGTGGTTCCCAGAAGCGCCTGTTCCATGGGCCCGGGCTGCTCTTTATCGTCTTTCGGTGACGCGTTCCACGTTGTGGGAACAACAAGCTGATACCGCTCTATCTTCTTATCCCTGATCCTGATCCAGTGGCCGAGGGCTCCTCGAGGCCCGTCGACGACTCCCATACCCTCCGCCTCGTCCGGGATTTCATACACAGCGCATACAGGCTCGCCGGGCCTCAGCTCGAGGACCCAGTCCGCCATTGCATCGGCAACGACCTTTGCATCGAGCGCACGGGCTGTATGCCTGCCGAGCACCGAGTTGAGATCCCCAATCTGAATCTTCAAATCACTCACAACCGTATCAACGGCATTCTTAACCTGCTCATTTCCCGCGAAATAGGCAACCACCCAGCGTGCGAGCGGTCCCACCTCATACACCTCTCCGTCGTACCGCGGAGAGCGTATCCAGCTGTATCCGTCTGTTTTTCTCGCATCCGGTTTCGTGTCCTCTTTTGACGGATGGCGCGGTTCTACATCCGCATACCATGAGTGCTTCACACTCTCGGTAATTTTTTCCGTATCGAGTGCCGTCAGCTCTGTAAGACCCGCGACCGCTCCCTGCTGAAAGAGCCTCTTTCTTTTTGCATAATCAGGATTTGTCCCATCCAGGTCGAAAGCCCCGTAGCAGAGGAAGTTCCCAGGACCGTCTCCGATTTTAAAGTAGTCCGGGTATGTCTCTGCAACTCTTATAACATCTGGAATATACACGGTATCGATAAAGTGTTTTAATTTGTTCAGTCGCCACAGAAAACCGGTGATCTTGTCCACGGTCGGATGTTCCGTTATTCCGCCGGGTACGATGCTCGCATTATGTGGCATCTTCCCGCCGAAGAGAGTCAACATCTCATGGGCGAGCCTTCTCATTTCCAGGGCCATGAGATAATGTTTGACAAGCGCCTGATTCGTCTGTTTGTCAAACCTGTAATCACCCTCGTATCGAGGCGCAAACGGCGCAAGCTCGCCGCGTGCAATGAAATCTTTAACCGCGTTCATATCGTAGTCGTCGCCGCTGTAATCTGCAGCTGCTGTTACGTCGACATAATCGAGCGCGGTAAGGTGATAAAAATGGAGAATGTGCGACTGCAGGTAGTTCGCTCCGAGAACGAGATTCCGCATTATTCTGCCGTTATCCGGTACTTTGTCCGCTATCCCGAACGCGCTGTCCAGATTCAGTGTCGAGGCTGTACCGTGTATAGCCGGACAGACCCCGCACACCCGCTGAGTAATACGCTGGGCGTCTCTCGGGTCTCTTCCCTGGAGAATAATCTCGAACCCCCTGAACAGCGTTCCCGAACATCTCGCATCCCTCACCACTCCGTTTTCGACCGTGGCTTCTATCTTCATATGACCCTCAATGCGAGTAATGGGATCTATTGTAATCGTGGTTGCCATACTGTCCTCCGTATGTTATGAACGTGTCTTGATCTTGAATTTTTCGAGACCATCCTCGTCGATTTTTTCGAACATCGGTGCAAACCTGTCGTGAAAATCCGGTTCTACGCATCCGATGCACTGCGCACCGGCACCGATACACCAGTTCGTTCCGTTATTCCAGAGCCTGATCGGACAGTCCGCATAGGTTAAAGGTCCTTTGCATCCGATCTGGTACAGGCAGCCCGGTTCGCTTGGACTTCTGGCGAACTGGCCTGCATCGAAGAATGCACGCCGCGGGCAATTTTCATGGATGAGGGTACCGAAAAAGGCCTTCGGTCTTCCGGCTTCATCGAGTTTGTCGGCTGCCGGCAATCCGTTTATCAAAATATCGGCTATCGTACCGATCATCCAGTCCGGATGAGGCGGGCAGCCGGGGATGTTTATAACAGGTTTTTCTATTCCCTCGGATTTAAGAAAACCCTGCACACTAACCGCACCCGTCGGATTCGGGTCGCCCGACGGAATTCCTCCGAATGACGCGCATGTTCCGACGGCCAATACGGCAAGGGCTTCCCGTGAGAGTTCAGCTGCCATTTGTTTCATTGTTACCTCTTCTCCATCGATCTCACCAAGGCGGCAGTACAACCCGTCTTCCCCCGTTGGGATCGCCCCGTCTATTATGAGCACGAATTCATTGGGTTTTGCCGTTTCCCTCAACACTTTGATTACCGGTGCTCCCTGCCCGGCCATTATTGTTGCATGAAACTTCAGCGAAACATGTTTACCCGGCACAATGGGATCGATAAGGAGATTCTGAACGCTCGGGTTAATCGCATTGAGAAGCGAAATCGAGCATCCCGAACATGCGGATCCGGCTATATACACAGCCGGGATTTCAACAACTTTTAACGACACTGTGACCCTCCTTCATTGTGTAATCGTGATAGTACGTTTTTGTATACGTTTTCACACCGACATCATAAAAGCTGTTCGCGGTGCAGGCCTAAAAGCCGCTGCAGAGCTGCGCACCAGCCTCACGTAAAAATATCAAATAATTATATTTTGATAACTATTTGCCGAGGAAGGAGTTAAATTGTTTAAAAATTCACAATAATTTATGTGATTATAAATATGGAGTCCGACAATGTCAAGCAGTTTTTCCGTTTTTTATAAACCCCCTTCATCTCCCCGTCCCGATCAGTATAAAATACCGCTTACAAGCCTTCGGCTTGACGCGGAAAACATGTCGAAGGTGCTGATGAGTACCGTTCACCGGCGGCATTAACCTCCTGTCGTTCTGAGAATAAATCGATGGACAATACTGGGAATCTGCCCGTACAGTAAAATAATGTCCCGCAGCGAATTTCTGTAATAGGCGCCCAGCTCCGTATCACGAAACATAAGGGCACACAACAATGAAAGCACGATAAGGGTCCAGGTAAAGATGATCATGAGAGACGGCACATATCCATACCGTCTTACATCGGGTTGATCGAGCTGCAGGTAATGCAGTGTGGCGACCACATGGAATGAAAGCGACATTCCTGCAAGAAAGTAAAACAAAGCCGTCAGCGCTCTGTGAGCAAAAAAAACAACGACAACCCGGTAGACGAGCATGAGAAAAAAGGTGTACAGCGGAAAAGAATAGGGAGCGAGCGCAATAAGGATATTGATCCTCTGTGTTTTTACATACGCACGATCCTTTCTAAA
Source organism: uncultured Spirochaetota bacterium (assembly GCA_964521865.1). GTDB lineage: Bacteria > Spirochaetota > B62-G9 > B62-G9 > DRHN01 > CAYSRJ01. Next base: position 5,749 of record CAZFTJ010000012.1, read on the forward strand.
AGATGCATCCTTTACCCTTACCCCGCTGAAAAAGGCAAACAGTATGTGCGAAAGCTCATGTTCAAGTATGTAGCTCTTGACAGGTGCGCCGGTAAGAAAAAATAACGGGAGAAATGCGGAAAAACCGACAACCGACCACAGCATCTCAAACGTGAGCCTGCTGAAGCTCGAAAAAAGTACGGGAAAGTTCACGAGAAGCGATATCAAAACGGGGAGGCCGGCAATCGATAAGACGAAGACAACTGTTTTAATGCCCGGATCCCCAGTCTTACTTTTCAAGTATCTTGTCCAGCATCTCCTGCGCCAGTTTTTTAGCTGCAGGTTCCTGATACTCGTTTATAACCTTGCGAAAATACTGCTCGGACTTGTCGTACTCTTTCATCGTATAGTAGCAGTATCCAATTTCGTAATGAGCCCATGCAAGGGCATTTTTATTATCCGAATAATTTTCAATAATCGCCTCATAGGCTGATATTGCATATTTATAACGCTGCTCATCGAACTCTTTCTGGGCGACCTTCTCATAGTCGGTAATAGAGAGCGGCTTTTCGTCCCTGTACAGCACTGGCGGCTTTGAAGCACATGAGATGCCAAACAGGAGTATTGCCGCTCCAAGCAGCGATATGTTCAGTATATGCCTTTTTTTCATATTCTTCCGTACCGTTTACACCGGACTGAAAATCGTCCCCCCTGTCTGCGCCGGTGATTCGAAACTCTGCGGCCTGAAACTCTAAATTGCATCAGCAAGAGCTCACAGCTAATATGAATAAATCTCGTCTTTGACGGGCAGCGTCTTTTTTAACTCCCTTATAAAAGACTCCTCCTCACCCATCGGGTCATACTGGGGGCAAAAGCTGTACGACCTTCTGATAATCGAAAAATATTTGTAAACCTTTTCCTCACCGGACTTTTTCTTCCACATTCCGCGGCTGCACCGAACCCGTAGTACATAGCTGTTCGTGCCCTCTATCTCCTGTTTGAACACGACGCAGTGTGAGCAATTTGCACAGTAGATCGTGGCCATGCCCCTTCCGGTCAGTGAAAAATACCTGTCGATTAGATCTGCATTGAGTCCTTTAAAAGTAAATCATAATAGATAAAAGTCAACCATAAATTGGGATATCCGTGATTCGGGGCCCGCGGATGCGAATGATCTTGACGGGGATGGAATTTGTTTTTATTTTTACCGACAGCAGATGCGCTTTTGAAAGTGCACAGAAATTTCGGGGGTGTAGCTCAGTCGGGAGAGCACTTGAATGGCATTCAAGGGGTCAGGGGTTCAAATCCCCTCACCTCCAATAGAATACAACTTATACTTGCCTCTGTTAAGCACCGATTTTATCCCTTGTAAATTACATTTTTTTCTATTACAATAATTGATACATGGTGAAAAAATATACGCCACCGTGTGGAATTCACACTGAAGAGACCTGTGAAAAGAAAGATTCTGTACTAATGCTGCATGGAGAAAAAAAGTGAGCGACAACTCCGACCTCGATCCCGAAATTGCCGAGCTTCTCGGAATCGGTACTGAAGAAGATACATCAGAGCCGGAGATTGATTTCGGTTTTGAAGAAGGCAAACCCATCCCAAAGATTGAATTGAAACAGATAAACATGGAGAAGATCCTCAGCAATAAGAATTATTACCCGAAAATAATAGGCGGTGCCGGGGAGTACGGGAGAAGGCTCCATAATCTCATCTCGAAATTCCTCAAAGCGGCGGACAAGGATGAAAAATCCATGTTCAGGGAAAAGCTCATCCCTGCGTACTGGAATTTGCTGCTTTCTCTTGTTGGAAACTTTTTCGGTAATTTGACAGGCGACAAACAGGCCCTGTTTCGATACGCACTTCTCAATCCCGCCTTTATCGACGAAACCCAAAAAGGCGTTCTTCTTAAAATCAGCGCCGATCACGTCTCTTCCGAAAATAGCTATTTTGTCGATGAATGGCTTCTGAAAATCGGCAATGGAGATATTCATCCCAGCTCAATCGACGAAACGAAGAAAGCCGGTAAAAAATCACCCTCTGCTATTCGCGGAAAGCTGGATAGAAAAACCGGCGCACGAGAAGCTGAAATCGCCAGTCTCAAACAGAAAACGGAACAGCATTTAATGGTTGAACAGAGCCTGAAAAGCAGTGTGTCAATTATTACCTCTCACAGCAATCTTCCCGGGTACGGCGGTATTATCGCACCGTACACCCAGGAGCAGAAAAAGGCGATCGTGCAGATCCAGGAAATCCTGAAAACCCTTATGAAATCGGACAGAAACATGGAAAGCTCCTTCAACAGTCTGAAAGCCCTTGACGGAGAAATAAAAAGCCTGAAAACACAGGGGGACGGAACGGAAGTTCAGATTGACGTCAAAACAGTTGCAGGGGAATTTTCTACACTCAGACAGATGACGAAAATGACGGCCGGTCGTCAGGGAAATCACTTTCCATTCCTTTTCAAGACCTACATGTCCAAAAGCGACCGGGACATATGTACGAAAGAGCATCTCGAACGAGTGCTCGTCTCTATAGAAAAACTTGATCCGGGTGTCTTCATAAGAACCTATAAGCAGGAGGAGCACAGAATCGTTCCGCATTTTATCATCGTGCCCTCTTACGGAGACTTCGGCATCTGCTGGGAGCCTTTCGAAAGGGTAAACAAAGCGACAAGCAAGGGACGCATCGCCGTACCGCTCTATCCAAAAAACCTCAAAACCGCAGTTCTCTACGCACTCGGGGATTTACGGTGGCAAATAGCAAAGGAAAAGGCACTTCACTACTGGATGGAGGAGGGGTTAACCGGATACTACTACGATTATGCTCAGAAAACAAAACTGAAGGCCGACTTGAAGGAATCGTTTATACAGGACTATATACTGTGGATCGAATTTGAGTCGCAGGGCATGCAGAAGCTGAATAGAGAGGTGCGTTCCATATTCTGGCGATACATACCCTTCCCTCAGGAAATCAGGGAGATGCTCAAAAACAGGGGGTACTACTACGCCGAACTGTACAAGAGAGACCAGAACAGGGCACTGTCGCGGGGTTATTGAGAGAGATGTACGATAGCAGCCAGTAGTCAGTACGTCTGCAGCAAATCCTTCAAATGACTGAAATGCTCCCTGATTTTCCGCAGCGCGCGTATCTCGATCTGGCGTACCGTTTCGGGAGAAATCTTCAACTTTTCACCGATATATTTAAGCGTGTATTTTCTACCGTTTATGAAAGCGTACCGATATAGAAGAACATCCCGTTCCTTTGCCGTCAGTATGGTGAGCATTTCCCTGGTTTTTTCCTTCAAATAATTTCTCATAACGATAAAATCCGGATTGTATTTTGGATCTTCAATGATGTTTTTCAGTGTAGAAGCGTTCGACGTCCCGGACGATTCGATTGACAGTACCTTTTCCGGCAGCTGGAGAATACTGCGTACTTCAGACTCATCTATTTCGGTTTCCCGTGACAGCACGGACATATCGGGTGTGCTCCCGCTCATTTTTGACAGCCGCTGCAATGCCTTTGTAATTTTTCTCAGCTTTTCTTCTTTTCTGTGCGGCAACCGTATCATTTTACTCTTATTGGCGAGTGCTCGCGTGATGCTCTGCTTGATCCAGAACGATGCGTATGTGCTGAAGCGCACGTTCTTGGTAAAATCATACTTTTCTGCTGCCTTTATCAATCCGAGATTCCCCTCCTGAATAAGATCGATCAGGTCCATCTCCTGTGAGGGATATCCCTTTGCAATTTTTACCACAAGTCTGAGGTTGGAGTTGATCAGACGCTCACGCGCACCATCGTCGCCTCTCATGATCCTCCTTGACAGGCTCTTCTCCTCTTCAGCGGTCAATAGACTGCCGTCCCTGATGTGAAGAAGATAGGAGCTCAAACAGCTGTTATATGTTTCAAAGCCCTTCTGTTTTTCTTTCACCATTATTACTTTCCCCAATGATGAAAGAATGCAATTTACATGCCATCCATTATAAAAAAACGAAGTTATAACTTCTTCAATAACACGAGTTATGAATACACCCCAAAAAGAAGCGCTGCACACCGGTATCTGTATTATTTTTTATAACATTTTTATACACATACGCAGCAGGAAGGGATACATATGGACAAAAAGCTTTTCATGCTCCTCTCTTTCCGGGCCATTTCGGCCTGCTGGCAGGTAAATTCCCTGTTAAAGCAGGCTGACAATACCTTTTCTAAAGGAGGTTGGCAGCGGAAAAGGAAGGAACTGATGCATAATTCTCAATTTCTACTGTATGGTGGAGTATATACGATGCTTACCTGCAGTTTTGTATAAAAAAGTGCACAACAATTGTATGATAAATCATACAGCTTCGCATATGTAAAACAGGATGGCAGGTATGTGTCGGATCGAGCTCTTGTCGGAATTTAGTTTTACAGGTCGGTTGATTCTTTTTTATTCCTGAGAATCGGTGCTTTTAATATTGTACTTCTTTCTGAATCTTTCAATCCGGCCTGCGGTATCCACAAGCTTCTGCTTTCCGGTAAAAAACGGGTGGCACGCGGAGCATATTTCCACATGCTTGATATCTACCGTTGATCTTGTTTCGATCCTGTTCCCGCAGGCACAGGTTATCATAACAGGTTTATATTCGGGATGAATGCCTTTTTTCATATAAAACTCCGGATCTCGTTAACCGCCGCTTGATGCTGCCGGCTTTTTAAGCGGTGCATCGCAAAACATGTATGTACACCCGTAACATTATGAATACTCAATACGCCTGTACAATATAATAGCAGACGAACAGTATTGTCAATCGCAATCATGAACGGTGCTTCGATGCATCGCCCCGCGCATCTCTCACTGTCTCTGTCGCCGTTATTTTTTATGACAAGATTCACCGCAAAAGCTTACACCGAATTGTTCATCGAACGGAGAAATGCTGCATTGTTCTTGGTCGCCTTCATCTTCTCGAGCAGCAACTCCATAACCTCTATCTCATCCATGGTGTGGAGGACCTTTCGCAACACCCAGAGTTTCTGCTGTTCCTCTTCCGAGAGAAGCAGCTCCTCCTTTCGGGTTCCCGACTTCCACACATCTATTGCAGGGAATATTCTTCGCTCTACAAGCCGCCTGTCCAGGTGAAGCTCCATGTTTCCCGTACCTTTGAACTCCTCGAATATTACCTCATCCATTCGGCTGCCGGTGTCGATCAGTGCTGTGGCAAGAATCGTGAGACTACCCCCCTCCTCTATGTTCCTCGCAGCACCAAAGAACCTCTTCGGCTTGTGCAGTGCATTCGAATCAACACCGCCCGATAGAATCTTACCGGATGTTGGAACAACCTGATTATACGCCCGCGCAAGCCGCGTGATGCTGTCGAGCAGTATCACGACATCCCTCTTGTGCTCGACGAGCCGTTTGGCCTTCTCGATCACCATTTCAGCAACCTGTACGTGTCGGGTTGCAGGTTCGTCGAATGTGGAGCTGATTACTTCTCCATCCACATTCCGCTGCATGTCGGTCACCTCTTCCGGACGCTCATCGATGAGGAGAACGATAAGCACGATTTCAGGATGGTTTGTGGTAATCGAATTGGCTATATGCTGAATGAGAATCGTTTTCCCTGTTCTCGGAGGCGCGACAATAAGCCCCCTCTGCCCCATGCCGATGGGAGTAAACAGGTTCACTATCCGCATCGAAATATTATCGGAGGTCGTCTCCAGGTCTATCCGATCGATGGGATAGAGAGGCGTTAAATTATCGAACAGTATCCTCTTCTGCGCAACCTCGGGATCTTCAAAATTGACCGCCTCGACCCGAAGCAGGGCGAAGAACCGCTCATTTTCTTTCGGAGGACGCACCTGCCCCGACACAGTATCACCGGTTTTCAATCCGAACAATCGAATCTGTGACGGGGATACGTATATATCGTCAGGGCCGGGAAGGTAGTTGTAGCTCGGCGACCGTAAAAATCCATATCCGTCCTGTAGAATCTCCAGTACGCCAGAGGCGAAAATAAGACCGTGCTTCTCGGTTTGCGCCTGCAGAATGGAAAAGATCAGGTCCTGCTTTTTCATCCTGCTTGTTCCTTCTATTTTGAATTCCCGCGCAAGAGAGGAGAGGCCTGAAATCGTCATATTTGCGAGCTCATTTATGTTCAGTTTGGCGAAATTGATCTTTTTCTTCTCATCGACCTTCCTTTTTGTCTTCCGGATGACGGCGATTTTGCCGTTGTCCTTCAGCGCGACCTGTTCCGGTCCGGCACCTGCATCCATTTCCCCCGGATCGTAACCCCCATTCGATGCATCGTCGTCGTTTATACCGCCCGTTTCTTCGCCAGCCGCCTCATCCGCCTGAACTTCAGGCCGATCCTCCATACCAGACTCCATATCATCCTCCACGCCTTCGGGCATATCCTCTCCGTTAAAACTATCCTGTGTATCCATTTTTTCTAATTTTTCCTCCGTACCTTTTGAGCAACTGCATGCAAAGCGGCCTGTTGATGCCGTCCCGGCAGTATATCCCGCATTCTAAATCTTCGACACCCCCATTAAGCCTGCCGGCACAACAACAGACGTTCACTCGCCTCATCATAATCTTTTTATTGTTGTACATGTATGGTATATACGATTTATTAAACCAACCCCGCCTCTGCTTATATTTCGTAGAGCAGACAACCAATGTGGCTTTTTATGAGGTTTTACACAGCAGATCTAAGGTATGTATTTTACCGATTTCCACGTACGGGTGTGCCCTCATCAAATCATATTCGTTTTATGCGCACCCGTCACTGTCGCTCCATTCGACCTTTTTTCATGTTTTTCATCGTTTATCAGTCGACAGTACTTTCAAACTATTATATAATAATCACTCTGTCAACAGAAAATTTTCATTTTTTTAAATAATAACGCTTATTTTTTCAATCAGCTTTCGAACATCCCCGTACAGGGGCATCAATTCATACTCAATCATATCACCGACGGATACCATATCGCCATTTCTGAATGACTCCTCAATCTTCTTCAATCCACCGGAAATGCTCTCGATGATCTCCCGGGCACTCTTCCCGGAAATCCTTATTGTATCAACAGCAGCACGGTGGGTCTGCGTGAAAAATCCAAGCATAAACACGAGCTCGTCGAGAAGCTCGGTGATGAATAATATATCCTCCAATGCATCCGCGTCCCTGCCGATCTGAAGGTTGCTTCCTATGGTTTCGAATTTATTCATAGAATCCTGCGTTACACTGCATAAATCGGCGAGCGCTGTTTTATAGTATGAATCCGCATTTTCAAGATCCTGTACGAATGTGCTGTTTTTTGCAACTGCCCAGCCCATCACGCGAGGCAGAGCGGAAAGCAGTCCGTCGAGAATGGCTTCGAGCTCGTATGTCTCGCCGGCGTCTATGTAGCGCTTTTCATATTTCGATATTATCGCCTGCAGCGCACCGAGCGTCTCCCGAAGCGAAACACCTCTTTCATCCAGCACGGTAAAATCTTTAACAAGCAAAAGCTTAAGAGCCCCGGTCATACCTGAATATATAAGCTTCAGACCTTCCAGTATTGCATTGTGATTCTCGATCCGTACGTCCTGCAAATACCGTGTTTTTAGATCGATGATGTACTCTCCGATCGTCCCGACGGTATGCAGTGCAAATTCCGTCGGTGACAGGGTCTGAATCTTCAGTATACAAATTCCTTTTATATCTTTTTTCAGTATATGTGAAGAAGAGTCCGGAATTATATACTCATCATCAGCGGATATCGAACTGATGACCCGGCCGTTTCGTAAAACCCATTCTTCTACACTATCTATAACTTCATGGAGGCTTTTTTCATGCTCAAGCTCATACTCGATCTTCTCGTCATTTATGAGAATATCCATGCGCGTCTCCTTTATTTCGTCTTATACTGATTCGAAAAATTTTCAAGCCGTTTCTGGTTCTGTTCCAGCTCATTGAGCGACTGCTGCATGAGCGTAAAATCCTTTTCAAGCTTTTTTCTGTAGTCCTCAAGGTGCTTGTTCCAGTCGTCTATTCTTTTTTCTTCATCCTTTATTCTTCCGTCCGTCGCCTTAATACGGTAGGCGACAATACCGTTGCCCGGATTCGTGTATCCCTTCAGTGTTGTATCGAGGGCAAAGGCAACGCCGTTGTCGATAACCGCATCATTATTCGTGTCGGCGCCGAAGAGCTCCTTGATTGCCTCGGGGTATTTATCGAAGGATTCAATAAATGAATCTTCATCAACCTGTAGATATCCGCCCTTGATGTCATTCCAATCGGAATTGACCGCCCCCATGGAAATGCCGATTTGCGCAAGCAGTGAAAGTTCCTTCCCTTTTTGGGTTGGATACGGGTTCATCATGATGTTCTGCAGCTTGTTCTTGAGCCCCATCACCGTAATATCACCGGTCAGTACGCCCGCTTCCGCTTTTTCCCTGAGGTTTTCTCCCGGCACGACCTTTGTCTGCTGATTGATATACTTGAGCAGATCGTTATACCCTTTAACAAGCTTAACGATCTGGTTCGCTATCTTTTCATAATCCCGTTCCACTGAAAGACTGATTTCCCCATCGGTCTTGCCTTTTAGGTTGAGCGTCACACCCTTGATGGCATCGTCTATCTGGTTACCTCCACGCTGTACCCGCACACCGTCGATATACACAATGGAATCCTGGGCCTTCTGAATGAGGCGCTTCGGTGAAATACCCGGCCGTGCAGACTCATCGACAATTTCGAGGTCAGCATACTCGATACGCCTGCCGGTATTTTTATTGATGAAAAGCACGCTTTTAATCTTTTCATCTTCACCTGCAATATCGGAAAGCCTGAATGTGTATTCCTTTTCGCCGGTGTCGAGACCCTCCGCCTTTATTTCATGCACAACGCCGTCAACGTTTTTGACGGCAAGAACACTGTTATCAACGACCTCCTGAGGCTCCGGCACCTCCTTCTTTTCAGGCTCAATCCCTGAGACCGGTTTTCCGCCTATTACATCAATATCCTTTACGGTGACTTTTCCGATATTTTTCAGCTCGGGAAAGGCGATCGGCGCTTCTGCCTCCTCCTCACCGGGTTTTTCAACGGCTTTCAGCCGTACCTTCAACACGACGGAAGGCTTAACCGCCACTTCTGTCCTCAGAGCAAACTCGATTTTTCCTTCAGGTTCGAGTGAGAGGCGGTTATCCGATAGTGTGAACCTCGTTTTCTCATCCATCCTCGTAAGTCTTTCGGCTGAGAAGCGTGTGTCGTATGAAATACCGGTCTTCTCCTCGAAGAGTCCGATTGTTTTAAGGAATTGGAGCGTTTGCGGATCATCCGATGATATTGTATTCTTTTCACCCGTTTTTTGAGTTTCCAGAACGAGTACGGATGTCTCATCCGTATCATGCGTTACTTTTGCAGTCAGGTAGTCCCCTGCCTGTCTGTTCAATGCTTCGGAGAGGGTGTCGATACGGCCTCCGTTGAAAATTACATCGACATCCGTGTCCCCGACTTTCAGCTTAAGAGTTTGTCCGCCCAGAACTCGTATGCTGCTGACCGGGTCCGAAACAATCCTCTCTTTTTGTGCAACCTGTGCGATCCGAACGGATGCCTTTGCGGGCTCTGCAGTCCGCGCTGCAGTCGCCGAAAGGAAATCTTCTGCACTGGAATGAGCTATTTTATCTTCAAAGGGGGATCGAAAACCATAGAGGAAACGTGCGGCATCCTGAACCTCTTTGATTTTATTGCCGAGTGTGGACCATGCGCTCTTCTGTTTGTCGAAAAGTTCTTTCGATTTCTCGAATTTGTCGAGTTTCTTGCTCTCTACCTTTACCAGTTTGTCGATAATGCCTTTTACATCTATGTTACTGGATATTCCTGGGAGATTAATATCAGACATGCGGTATCCCGGAGCGTAATGGAGATTCCCTCCGGGTAATTCACCTGTCGCATCCCATCGGCAGACTCAATTATCTCTCCTCGTCGACCAGTAAACCGATCATCTCCTGAATCTTCGCCGCGAGATGCAACAATTGCTCCGGAGGTATTTCTTTAATTACCTTATCGGTTTTCGTGTCGATTACCTTAACAACCACTCTATTCGTCTTTTCATCTACCCGGAAGTCAAGCCGTTTATTGAAGAGATCTCCCGCGCTCCTCAGTTTTTCAATAGCTTCATCGACAATCACTTTGCCGTCCGCCACACCGCCGGGCTTCACTGCAGATGCAGCAGGTCCCTTTTCAACTGCGGTTTCTCCGTCGGGCGGCAGCCGTTTTTTTGCAAATATCAGCGGATTCACCTCAGGCGGTCTGTTGCCGTTGATTATATCGATACCCATCTCTTTCACCTCCTCCATATTTCATGGAGCAGCCGTAGTCTGCTGCCCTCATTATATTTACCCTGCGGCCATAGCGGCCGCAGGTCTGCGATCGGTTTACAGCCTAATCCAAAAGCTTCAGAACTGATTCCGGCATCAGATTGGCCTGCATCAGCATTGCAGTAGCCGATTTCTCGAGAATCTTGAGACGCATGAAGTTCACGATTTCGGAAGCCATATCGGTATCCCGAATTCTCGATTCAGCTGCCTGCAGGTTCTCCCCTGCAACTGCGAGACTGTTTATAATATACTCGAGCCTGTTCTGCACCGCTCCAAAAACAGCACGCTGCTTTGAAACGATATCGACGGCCCTGCCAACCCTCGCAATCGATTTATTCGCCGCATCAACGCTGCTCATGGACAGACCGGATATACCTATGGCCGCAGACGTCATAGTCTTCATGCCCACCGTTATCGATTGACCCTCATTCGGTCCGATCTGAAAGCGAAAACTTTCCTTCGAGCCGTCCAGGATCTTGTACCGGTTGAACTCGGTGGATTTGGCTATCCGGTCGATCTCAGCAACGAGCTGCGACACTTCGACCTGAATGAGGCTTCGGTCTTCATCGGTGTATACGCTGTTTGCCGACTGCACCGACAGTTCCCTCAAACGGTGAAGAATGGCATGAACCTCCTGCAGAGATCCTTCAGCGGTCTGAATAAAGGAGATGCTGTCAAGAGCATTTCCCTGCGCCTGCTTGATACCGCGAATCTGAGATCTCAGCGTTTCTGATACAGCCAATCCGGAAGCATCGTCACCAGCCCTGTTTATACGCATCCCGGATGCAAGTTTCTCGATGGACTTCGAGATATTTCTCTCTGTTCTCGACAGTATCCGGTTTACGAAGACAGCGGATATATTATGGTTAATGATCATACAATCTCCTCCCTCCGTAGAGATTTTAATGCTCAGCTATCCATAGACTGTCTTTTACAGAACGGCGCAGTGTAGAGGTATTTACCGATCACAGCATACCTTTTTCACACGACACCGCTGCAAAGCAATGCACACACTCAGTAAGCCGGGCTCAGGAGGTCCACTCACTCCTGCGGGCCCTGCATCGGGTGTATGACAGAATCCGGAATAGGCTTTCTTTCCGCCACCCCCTCTCGGACTCCAGTCCTCACCAGGATAAGCCCTCATCCGAGGAGCTGAAGAACCGCCTTAGGCTGCAAATTAGCCTGAGCCAGCATTGCCGTACCTGATTGAACGAGGATCGTGTCCTTGACGAATTCAACCATCTGCGCCGCCATATCCGTATCACGGATAAGCGATTCGGCAGCCTGGATATTCTCAGCGCCGACAAGAACGCCCTTTACAGCCATTTCAAACCGGTTCTGATAGGCACCAAGATCCGCTCTCTGGCGAGATACCCTTTTGAGCGCCTCATCCACAATTCCGATGACAGAATTCGACAGACTCGGCGTCGAAATACTGATTGTCCTGCCGTCGACTTTCAGGCCGAGTGCATCCGAGGTCATGGTCCCTATGTAGGCTCTTTCCCGCTGATCCATATTTGCACCGATGTGAAACCACATCGAAGCAGTGGGAATGCCTCCATGGGCGGGATCTGCAAATGCCCCGGTCAGCATGTTGTAGCCGTTGAACTGGGCATGTGATGCAATCCTGTCAACCTCATCGACAAGCTGCGAAACTTCGACCTGTATCTGCATCCTGTCTGCATCGGAATAGATGCCGTTTGCAGATTGAACCGCAAGCTCCCTGATCCGGTGAAGTATATCCTGCGATTCCTGCAGGTAGCCTTCGGTGGTCTGGATGAAACTGACGGCATTTTCTATGTTTCGCGCCGCCTGTTTCAATCCGCGTATCTGGGATCGCATCTTCTCGGATACGGCCAGACCGGAGGCGTCATCACCGGCTCTCGTAATCCGTTCTCCTGAAGCCAGTTTGGCAATATCCTTGTCGACATCATGGGTTTTGAACTTCAGGATGCGGTTTGCATAGAGAGCACTCATGTTGTGGTTGATAATCATACAGCTACCCTCCTTGATAGGTTTCGTGCTTCCCTGCACGAGGTTTTTTCAAGGTGCACTTGGTAATGTCGTAGACCTTGAATACAGAAGAATGTACTCCGATGCGCGCCTCGTTTCATTCTCCTGTTATCCGGACGCTTCGCATCCGGATAATACAGCCGGTGCAAGCACCAGGATTTGTTACACGACGCTTCGCGCCGTATACCAAATACAGTCGAGCGGACATAACCCCCGCCTATGTATCGCGGAGAACATGCCGCTCAACGGCCGCATTACGATCTACCCCCGAGACGGGGACGCAATCGTTATACCGCATGTAAGGCCAGCAACTAACAGTAGGCCCCCGAATTATTGCAGGACCAGCTCCGGGGCCAAGCGGCCTCGCGGGGAAAACCAGTTCGGTCCCCCTTTTACGCTTTTGCTCTTCTGAAAATCAGTCTCACCTCCACATGCTGGAGGCGCGATTTTTTACACCTGAATCGAGGCGAAGGAAAAGCGCAGGGGGCATAGGATAAGTTACTGGCATACCCATAGTCATGGCAGGCCTCACAATCCTCTGTTCAGGACAGACGCTTTTTCGGCTCAAGCATTTGAAAGCACAACCCTGCACTCCGCCGTTGAACGCAAAACAAGTATTCTTGACAGCGGAAGCACACATCAACACAGGTACCTGAAAGCATTTGTATGTACAGCACAATCGCACATGGCTGATCATTCCTGACAGTGCCGCTGCTCCTGCGGGAGGGTGGCTCCTTCATCCGAGACACACGAGATGTCTCGGACACCCGTTCGCTATTTCAAAGATCGTATGTTCGTCCGCCTCGCTGTCTGCGTCAAATCGCGTGGCTCAGGATCAGACGGGCTTTCAGCATCCGTGCTTCTTCCCGGCTGAAACGAAACCCCGGCCGGCTCATTGAGCTGAGGAGTCCCACATGCTTTTTGGGCACACAGCCGGGACCACAGGTCCGTTATCCGTACGATTACACCCGTACGGAAACCGTCACGTGTCTTGAACCACCTGTCAAGCTCCCGGAGCCTGCCGGCTCCGGGAATACTTCAACAGGCAGACACCTGAAGCAACGAACTCAGAGAAACACCTTTTCACACACGCGGAGAACATTTCATGCGGAGGGACGCCCCCACGTGCATTATGATTATGCGCGGAGTATAACCGATACAACCAATCGGCGGAGGGAATTACCGCGCTCATCACCGAATATAAAAGCTAACGAAACAACTGCAGAACGCTCTGCGGCACCAGATTCGCCTGGGCCAGCATTGCCGTGCCTGACTGCACGAGTATCTGATCTTTCGTAAACTCCACCATTTGCTCGGCAATATCCGTATCCCTGATCCGGGATTCCGAAGCCTGCATATTCTCATATCCGGACATCAGTCCTTTTGTGGCATATTCGAGCCTCGTCTGGTAGGCACCGAGATCAGCACGCTGCTTCGAAACCTTCATCAACGCCTGATCGACAATGCCGATCACCATATTTGCCTTGGCCGGAGTGGAGAGCGATATTGTCGAGCCCGTTGAAATGGTACGCATTTCGAGGCCGCGTGCATTCATGGTCTGTATGAATACCTGCTCCCTCTGATCCATATTGGGGCCGATATGAAACCACATCGAGGCTGTAACGGTATTTTCGCCGGTCGGACGCGCAAACCTGCCCGTCAGCATATTCATACCGTTAAACTGCGCATGGGATGCAACCCTATCGATTTCATCGACGAGCTGGGATATCTCAACCTGAATCTGCTGTCTGTCCTCGGAGGTGTAAATTCCGTTCGACGCTTGAACCGAAAGCTCCCTGATACGCTGGAGGAGATCCTGAATTTCCTGGAGATATGCCTCTGTCGTCTGTATAAAAGAAATACCATCCTCGGCATTCCTTGCCGCACGACGCAAACCTCGAATCTGAGACCGCAGTTTTTCAGAAACGGCAAGCCCCGAAGCATCGTCACCTGCACGGTTTATTCTCTGGCCGGATGAAAGTTTCTCAATATCCTTATTGATATTCCAGTTGTTGAATTTGAGAATCCTGTTCGCAAAAATTGCACTGAGATTGTGATTGATAATCATGTTTTCCTCCTTGAAAATTTTCCAGGCGTCCTTGCCCTGCTTTGTAAAAAATGCTAAACAGCTCTCATGAATGTACGATATTTAAATTGTATGGAAATTGCGGCATCACCTCCTTGCGAGTAGACACCCGGGGACTTCCCTGTTCCCGGTGAAGTATGCGTCATGAAACGAAGGACAGCACGTGGGCGTGACTGTATGCCTCATGACATATCAAAAATGTGGACTTCCTCTTTTGGTTTATCGGCACGCTTCGTTTAAAACTTTACCGAAATCATGCACCCGATTCTTTCTGTTTTAAAACCAGATAAAAAGATTAATAAAAATTTAACAATTTTGTTTTCTCAAATTAACAAAACTGCATTATATTATATTCAGCACTGGATAGAAACAAGGCTGACCCTTTTTTTGATCGACGCTATATGTCTCTGGAAAACACCGTATGCCGGCAGTCCACACTCCCCTCACATCTGTTCCACGGCCTCTATACCGAGAAGTTCCAGTCCCTTTTTTAAGACCTTCTTCACCGCATACACAACCAGAGCACGGGAAAACGAAAGTGTTTCGTTGTTTGTAATTACTCTGTGTGTGGTATAGAATGCATTGAAGCTGGAAGCGAGGTCAAGAAGATACCGAGCAATAACGGACGGTTCGAATTCCTGCGCCGCTTTCCGTACGATCCGCTCGAAATCATTTACCATCAAACAGACCGAGTAAATAGTCCGGTCTCCATCGGTATATTCCAGGCCCTCCCTGAACGTAACATCACCATATCGGTCATTGAATTT
This sequence comes from uncultured Spirochaetota bacterium, assembly GCA_964521865.1. Taxonomy (GTDB): domain Bacteria; phylum Spirochaetota; class B62-G9; order B62-G9; family DRHN01; genus CAYSRJ01. The sequence goes on from CAZFTJ010000012.1 coordinate 20,945, forward strand.
TTTCAAAAGGCTTGATATACGTGCGTGGGTGTACTGCAGATACACGCCCGTTTCGCCATTAAAGTTCAGTACTTCATCCCAGTTGAAGGTAATATCCTTCAAGCGGTAGTTCTTCAGGTCATTGAAGATGATCGATCCCATGCCGACCGCTTCCGCAACTTTCTTTTTATCCCGTATATTCGGATTCTTCTCCTCGATTATTTCCTCAGCAAGTGCACAAGCCCGGTCCATAACATCTTCAAGAAAGATGATGTTGCCCTTTCTAGTGCTCATTGCACCCTCCTTAAACCGTATCTGGCCGAACGGTACATGATGGCATCTCGAATACCAGGACATCCCCATCTTTGCAAGAACACTGAACACCTGCCGGAAATGAAGCTGCTGCGGACTACCGACAACATAGAGGGCGAGATCGAAATGAAAGGTTTCATATCGGTAAACTGCCGCCGCGATATCCCGCGTTATATACAGGGTCGATCCGTCCTTCTTCCTTAGAAGAGCGGGCGGTATATCTTCGAGGGGAACGATGAGCGCGCCTTCGCTTATTTGGGTGATGCCGCTTTTTATGATATTTGCAATTGTTGTCTCGAGCATGGGGCCGTAAAAGCTTTCACCCGTATAGTATTCGAACTCCACACCAAGCCGCGAATAGACCCTCTGAAAATCCCGCAGACTGAGATCGGCAAACCGTTTCCAGAGACTTCTCGCCTCCTCGTCACCCAGCTCGAGCCTTCTGAACCACTCACGCGCCTCGTCATCGAGGGCCGGTATTTCTTTCGCCTCACGGTGAAACCGCACGTACAGATCGTAGAGAGAGCTGATGGGATCATTTTCGAGCCCCTTTTCATCCCCCCATCTGTTATAGGCGGTAATAAGCTTTCCGAACTGGGTTCCCCAGTCACCGAGATGATTTATGCCGATGACCCTGTAGCCGAGAAAAGAGTATATCCTCTTCAGTGCGTTCCCGATTACCGTCGACCTGAGGTGCCCGATCCCGAAAGGTTTGGCGATATTCGGCGACGAAAAGTCGATGACGGCTGTTTTGCCCTCCCCGAAAGATCGAAGCGGTTCAAATGTCGATTGAGTGATATCTTCGATAACGTCACGTATGACGGCGGTTCTGTTCAGAAAGAGGTTGAGGTACGATCCACTGGCCTTTGCAGCCGCAATCAGGCCGGTACCCACAGCACGCGCTGCGAATTCCCGGGCCAACTGCTGCGCTATATCTGCTGGATTTCGCTTTTCGAGCCTGGCAAACTGAAAGCAGGGAACGGCGTAATCGCCGAAATCGCTGTTCGGCGGAACTTCAAGGTGTGCATACAGATCTTCCTGAGCACCGCCGGTTACCATTTTAAGTTCTGCTGCGAGCTTTGCCTTAATATCGATGCTCATAAACCGACTTTTTCATTTTTGATAACCTTTGCCTCGCCTTTGAGGTTATCGATGATTTCATTCAGATGATCGTTGTACTGCTTCTGCAAGAGCTGCATCCGTATCTGCTGACGGGCAACGTCTATATCGACGCCTGCAAAAAGTTTTTTGTTCTGATTATAGATGGCCTCGATCTGCTCGTCCGGAACATCTTTGAGAAGGGGTTCGATCTTCTCATTGAGATACACCTGAATAACGGCCCTTCTCGTGACCGCCTTGATAAGATCCTGCACATCCTGCCGTTTCAGATATCCTTCCGCTACTGATTTGTTGTAAATGAGGTACTCATTTATCAGGTTTGTGAGAAACTTCTTTTTATTGTTTATATCGTTTTCATACTTCTTCTTGTCCTCAGCGGTAATGGGAAGCGAGTACACGTGAACTTTGAATTCGCGCTCGAAATCCTGCATAGTTATAACCGTATCGTTGATTTTCACGATCCAGGTTTCCCTGTCCTGCTGTGTCTGTGCGAAGGCCCGTGCAGCGCCCAAATGTCCCGATTTTCGCAATAAAATGTAGTTCCATGTAAAACTACCGAGCATGAAAATAACTAGTATAATGCCAATTATTATTTTTTTCATTTTTCGTCCTCTCATCTTAATGCTGTTAATCTAATTATGAAACCCGACCCGGACAACACAATTCCACCCCTCACAGCTTTTGAATCGCTGTGTCGAACCGGTTCAGAGAGCGGACACGTCGATCATTTTCCACGATGTAGGTATTCTCATACCCGACGGCTCCGTGTGGAAAGACGAACTTCGGTTCAAATGCCACTGCCATTCCCGGCATCAGCTCTCCTTCAAATTTGCCGGTTAATACCGGAAACTCATCGAGCTCAAGCCCTACCCCGTGTCCGATAAAGCTCACCCCTCCCATGAATATATCGCCGAGTCGCTGTTTATCAACATATTCATTGATCTGTCTATATATATCCGGGATTGAGGTCCATCTCTCAACCGCTTCGCAGAACAGCTCATGACATGCATGAGAAACAGCATGAGCGCGTTCGAGCTCCGGGTCGAGCCCGCCGAATGTAAAGATACGAGTGCAGTCTACGATATAGCCTTCATGTATAAAAACGGCATCGATGAGCAGAGGCTCATTCCGGCCGACTTTTTGATGACTTGCCCCGGACGGAAATGCGATCGTCACCCCGAGACCGGTTGCAGAGGGAGAATCCATTGCAGAATGCTTTGCCGCATTTGCCCCGCTCACAATGTACCTCTGCTCCGCCTCCATGTTGAAGGTCCTGGTCCGAACGGTCAGAGAAGAGCCTTCCTCCAGAAGAAGTGAAATAAAACGCATATATATCTCGTACTCGCTCAAGCCAGGGGACAACATTCCCCGCAGTTTCTCGAATACCCTGTCGAATCTTCTTCCGCTCTCAGCAAGCACATCGATCTCATAGGCTGATTTGACCGCACGCTGCATTCGGATGATTGAAGATATATCCACGAACGACGACTCCGGAAGAGAATCGGCAAGAGCACGGTACAGCTTTACCGGAAGGACATCCATCTCGATACCTATTCTTCCCCGGTCAAGACCCCTGTCTTTTATATATTCAGCCACCTCTCCGAGCCTCGCCATACCGATTACAGTATCGAGCGGCGATTCCTCACGTGCGCGCGAAAGGGTTCGTCGTACGAAAAGTAACGGTTCATACCCGCTTCCAACAAGCAGTATGCCGTCCTGCAAGGTCCCGCTGTAGTACAGCCGGTCAACGTTCTGCGCGATGAGTGCGCATCCGATACCTTCCCGGGACAGCGATTCCGATAAGATCGCGAGCCTCCCCTTTATTTCAGTTTCCGGCAACTTTCTCATATTCAAAAAGCTCCTTGAGGAATTCATATCTCTCGTCACTGCTTTCAAAAACACGGTATACATGGAGTGTGTTGTAGTCGTTCGGCGAAATACTGAAAATTCTCCTGTTTTTACTGATCTTCTGAATGAGCCCGATGATATCCACTCTGCTCTGCTCAAATGTAAGCTGCAGCTCGTTTTCCCTCTCCCTGAGGTATCTGATTCCGACATCCCTGCACAGTATCCTGAGCAGCACAACTTTCAAAAGCTCTTCAAGCTGAGCCGGTATTTTCCCGAACCTGTCCGTAATCTCGGACCTGATATCTTCCAGCTCCCCCCTGCTTCTAACCGCTGCAAGCCGCTTGTATATCTCGATGCGAAGCTTTTCGCTCTCGATATACTTCTTCGGAATAAAGGCTTTGTAGCTGAGGTCCAGAACAGGTTCTATCTCCGCCTCTTCAATTTCGCCCTTCAGTTCGCGAATCGCCTCGTCCAGAAGCTTTACGTACATTTCAAAACCCACAGTCAGCATTTCGCCATGCTGCTGGCTTCCGAGAATATTGCCTGCGCCCCGTATCTCGAGGTCCTTCAGGGCAATCGTAAACCCGGATCCGAGCTGCGTATGATCATTGATAACTGCAAGCCGTTTGGCTGCCTGTTCGGAGACCACCCTCCCAACCGGATACATAAGATAGGCGTACGCTTTTCGTCTGCTTCTGCCCACTCTCCCCCTGAGCTGATAGAGCTGTGACAACCCGAATCTGTCCGCCTGCTCGATGACAATGGTGTTGACATTCGGAATATCAAGACCCGATTCGATAATCGTGGTTGTGACGAGCACCTGAAACTCCATGTTGAAAAAGGCCTGCATGATGTCCTCGAGCTCATGTTCGTCCATCTGTCCGTGGGCCACTTCCACCGATACCCCCGGAACGAGCCGCCTGATGGACTCGGCCTTTTCATCGATGGTGCACACCCTGTTGTGAACGTAGTACACCTGCCCTTCCCGTTCCACCTCCCGTCTGATGGCCCCGGATATAATTTCGTCGTTGTACTCGAGAACATAGGTTTCGATCGGGATGCGTTCCTTCGGCGGGGTTTCAATAACGCTCATATCCCGTATCCTGTTCATGGACATATACAGAGTACGGGGAATCGGCGTTGCCGTCATAGTGATTACATCAACCAGCTTGCGAAGCTGCTTGAGCCGCTCCTTGTGTTCGACTCCGAACCGCTGTTCCTCATCGATAACGACAAGCCCGAGGTCCCTGAATTGAACGTCCTTCTGGATAAGCCTGTGCGTTCCGATAACAACATCAATCACACCGTTTTTAAGGTTTTCAATGATCTTTCTCTGTTCCTTTTGAGTTCTGAACCGTGAAAGCATCTCCACAGTCATCGGATACAGGGAGAGTCTTTCGGTGAATGTATTGAAGTGCTGCTCCGCAAGAATTGTCGTCGGAACGAGCACGGCAACCTGCTTTCCGTCCATCACCGCCTTGAAAGCGGCGCGTATGGCAACCTCCGTTTTTCCAAAACCCACATCACCGCAGACGAGCCTGTCCATGGGCTTTGCCTCTTCCATATCCTCTTTTATCTCCTCAATCGTCCTGAGCTGATCAACTGTCTCTTCATACTGAAAGCCCGATTCGAATTCAAACTGCCACTCGGTATCGACAGAAAAGGCATGGCCCTGCATACTGGACCGAAGCGAATACAGCTCGAGGAGCTCCCTGGCCAGCTCCTTGACCGATCTTCTCACATGATCTTTTACCTTGTTCCAGGTACCGGAACCGAGCTTGTCGATCCTCGGCCGCCTTCCCTCCTGCCCGATGTACCGCTGAAGCAGGTTTATCTGGTCGACCGGAATAAACACCTCGTCCCCGTCCCTGTACTCTAATTTGAAAAAGTCCTTTTCGGCGGTTCCTGTTTTCAACCGTTCTATACCCCTGTAAATACCGATTCCATGCTCCAGGTGCACGATAAAATCGCCCTCCGTGATATCGAGAATTCCCTCGATCGGCCTGGATCTGGTTTTCAGAAACCGGGCGGCCTGCCTCTTTTTTCGGTTGAATATCTCCCTGTCGAGAATTACGGCCGATTTCATAGATTTCGCGACAAAGCCTTCATGCAGGTCGACGGTTTCGACAGAGAGCCCGGAATGGACGTCGAGCACATCCTTCAACAGCTCTCTCAACCGCTTCGTCTGACCCTCATAGCTCGCACCGACGATAACCCGATACCCCTCATCGAGGAGCTGTTCCAGATCTTCTCTGAAATACTTGATCTGCCCCTTGTAACCCCGTTTTTCGGATACATCGAACCAAAACAGGCGGTTTTTTGTTTCGGGCAAAACTGAAATATTTCCGTAGCTCTCAAGCCGCGCAACAATCCCATCGAAATCCTGAACGATTTTTTCGGGGTGGAGCAGAAAACGCGTGTGTTTCTTTTCAACATACAGCCGGTGCGCTTCACCGCTGTAAAAGTGCGCATGCTCGCCGCATTTTTTTATCGAATCGAACAAAACGTGATACCCGCCGTTTGCATAGTCGAGAAGGGACCCTGCAGGTTCGTATATGAGCGACAGGTAACTGTCGATGCCGTCAAAGTGCCTGAGCGCGCATATTTTTTCTATGGTCTCTTGATTCCTCCGGTTTTTCCTCTTTTGTAAAGATTCAATTGCCTGACCTGTCAGTATCACCTCTTTTGCAGGGATCACGGTCACCTGTTCCAACCGACGGATTGATTTTTGTGTGATCGGAGAAAACTCTCTGATTGCTTCAACCAGATCGTCGAAAAACTCCACCCGAACCGGCTGTGTAAAACCGTGGACGAAGACATCGAGAATATCGCCCCGAACAGAAAAGCTGCCGTGCTCCTGGACACGGTCTTCTCTCTCATACCCGAGCATTACGAGCTGCTCTTTTGCCTGTTCAAGCGAAAGATGCGCATTGACTTCTATTTCCAGTATGCTTTCAAGAAAGGCCTCTTTCGGCAGATAGTAATCAATAAGCGAACGCACCGGCATGACGAAAATACCGCGTTTCTTCTGCAGCAGCGCATGGAGGGCGACTACCCTCCGCGCGGTAATATCCCGGTACGGCTCGCTCTCATCGTACGGAAGGGTTTCCTTTGAAGGCAGGAGAAAAAGCGATCGGCCGTCGATAAACTCATGGAGGTCGGTATAACAATCCGACGCCTCCCTGTTGTTTCTTACGACGAGCACGAGTCCCTTTTTCGATGCACCGAAAAGCGACGCTGCGAACAGCGCCTTGCTCGATCCGTTCAACCCGGTAAATTCGGCACCGCGCTCCTGTATCTCGTCGACGTATTCCGGCAGATTATTAACTCTGGTGAATAGCGGAATAAGTGATTTTAATGCGTGAGACATGATAATTGTAGCTGTTTGGATTATAGATTTCAATGAGCGCCGTATAATGCCGCCTAAAAAGGGCATTATACGGCCTGCAGTAAATGTACTTATATTTCAGCTTTTCGGAAATTAATTAATGCCGCCGGCACTATTCGGATGGAAAGGGTCCGAACGGCAGAAGGATGATGAGAAAAATTATGGAAACCGAACGGAAGAATACCGCCCGAGCTATTTGAATTCACTTTCATAGATATCAAATATTTCACGGGCCTTCTTGACAAAGAGAGGATCAACCTCCAGTACGAGAAGGCCGCGCTCCTTTATGTCTCGTATCATATTCTCCGCCTTGACCTCGACCTTGACGAGCGCATTGTTCTCGGAGTAAGAATCGACCAGTCCGTATTTTTTCTCCCTTTTCAGCTCGCGGATAATGGCTATGAGGTCCTCCAGTGTTTTTATGTTTCTTTCCGCCGAATCGTAGAGAATCTGAGGAGTACCGAATCTCTCCGCATTCATGCTTGTTTCGTAAAACTTTTTGGCTGTAATCTTATAGTTGTAGTTCAGCCGGTCGCGAATATCCTCTACCATACAATCGCTCTCCTGATTGATCTTCTGCCTGTTAAAGCTCATGCTTCACACGAGCCCTTCGTATTTTGTATCGGCTTCGAGCAACACCTCTTAATACATCATCGGTACCAACATTCCCGAATTGCACCAAAATTTTAACAAACAGAAATGATAAGCCGATAACGATTGAAAGGAATAAATCCAATTGCAATAGTAATTATACAGTAATCATGCAAGATTTCAAGAAGAATTGAATAATTTTTGACGATAAATAGTGAGAAAAGAGGTTATTGATGATAAAAACGAAGGGCACAAAAAAAAATAATAAAACCCTTCTCATCGTGCTTATTATTCTTGCAGTCATTACCATCATTGCCAGGCCGCTCTTGAAGAAAAAGGTCGAAAAACCGCCGCAGAAAACGACCGCAGAAAAGAAAATACCCTCCGAAGGGAAAAAACCTGTCCCACCTACTGAAAAAAAAATCTCCCCGCAGCGGTATATAGCCGTCATCATCGATGATGTCGGATATCCAGTGAGTACCATCGAGCAGTTTGCCGGCTTCAGCGGAAAACTCACCTTTTCTGTGCTCCCCTTTCTTGCGCATTCCCGGGAATACGCCGATCTCTTTTACCAAAAAGGCTTTGAAATAATGCTGCACATCCCGATGGAGCCGCGGACCTATCCCGATGACGATCCGGGTTTCGGGGCTATTTTTACCGGCCAGACAAAAACGACAGTGGAAACCGAGATGCATCGCATGCTGGACAACGTTCCGCATGTCAGGGGCGCAAACAACCACATGGGGTCACGGGCAACTGAAGATTTTCAGCTCATGACCTTGGCATTGTCGGCTCTCAGGGAGAGGAATATATATTTTATCGATAGTCTCACCACACCCGCCTCCCGCGCCTACGACGCCGCCCGTCTGATGGGAATCGATGCGGCGAAAAGGGATATTTTTCTCGATAATCGGGACGATTTTTCCTCTATTGAAGCACAGTTTGAAAGGCTGAAGGCTATCGCCAGAAAAGGTGGAATGGCAATCGGAATAGGACATATTCAGAGCATACATCTAGTGGATGTGCTCAACTCCCAGCTCCCTCTTCTGGAAAAAGATCGCATTGCGCTCGTTTTTGCATCGAAAGCGGTTCGAAATTGAAGTTGACTTTCGCTTCCCTTGCACACTACCTTCTTCAAAATGTCTCTTCGAGCAATACCAGAGTGGAGTGCGATGTGCTGATACTGGGCATAGAAACGTCATGTGATGAAACGTCCGCTGCCGTTGTTGAAGACGGAAAAACCATACACAGCAATATCACAGCGACACAGCATGCGTTTCACAGGAGATATGCCGGTGTGGTGCCGGAAATAGCTTCGAGAAGACATCATGAGGTTATAAACTATGTCATTGAGAATGCCGTTAAAAAGGCGGATGTATCTCTTACAGATATCGATGCCGTGGCGGTAACGTCATATCCGGGGCTCATCGGATCGCTCCTTGTGGGTGTTCTCGTCGCAAAAACATTGAGCTTTTCTCTCAACATACCGCTCATCGGAATCAATCACATAGAAGCGCATCTCTATGCAGTTCATTTCAATAACCGGGTGGAATATCCGATAATCGGAATCATTATTTCAGGTGGTCATACTCTTCTTGTTTTTTCAGAGCGAATAGGCCGTTACGAAATAAAAGGGAGCACCCTTGATGATGCAGTGGGTGAGGCCTTCGATAAGGTTGCAAAACATCTCGGTCTCGGATATCCGGGCGGACCTGCCATAGAAAAAGCCGCACTGAAGGGAGATGAAAACGCCTTTGCCTTTCCGCGGGTAACGCTCGACGGCGGACGCGACCGGTACAATTTCAGCTACAGCGGACTGAAAAATGCGGTAATAAATCAGAGAAACAACTTTTTGAACCCCGGCTGTGAGAGCTCCGCCGAGAACATTGCAGCTTCATTTCAAGCGGCAGCAACCGATGTGCTGCTCATAAAGGCCCTCTGGGCGAGCAGGGACCTGGGCATCAACCGGGTTGCACTTGGGGGTGGAGTTGCAAACAACTCCCGTGTGCGGCGTATTTTTTTACATGAGAGAACCCTCGTCGTCTACCTTCCGCACAGGGAGCTTACCCAGGACAATGCGGCGATGGTTGCCGGACTTGCATACTACAAGTACGGCGAAGGCGAGCTGAGTGATCTGGATCTTGAGCCTCGCTCGAGAATCAGGGGAATAATCAAGGGGAAGAGGTCACAACATGGGAACTGATCAGCGAGATATTCGAATACAGAAACGCGCCGAGCTTCGTGAAATGGGCTCTGTACCGTACAGAGACCGCTACGAGAGGACCCACTCTCTGAGTGCAGCGAAGTCTCTTCCTCTCGGAAAGGACGGAGTGCGGCTTGCGGGCAGAGTCATGGCCATGCGCGTCTTCGGCAGATTGATATTTGCAACGATCAAGGATTTTTCAGGCATGATGCAGATCGCACTGCAGGAAAAGGTGCTTGGAAAAGAGCGGTTTACATTCTTCAAACGGTTTATCGATATCGGAGATTTCATCGGTGCCGAGGGGACTATCTTTCAGACAAAGACGAAAGAGACCACTCTGGACACAGCGGCATTCGAGCTCCTTTCGAAGACAGTGCGTCCCCTGCCGGAAAAATGGCACGGGGTATCCGAGCAGGAAATTCTATACAGACAGCGCTATCTGGACCTTCTTATGAACGAAAGAACCATGGAGCGCTTCATTAAAAGAACAAAGATCATAAAAACGATGCGGGATTTTCTTGACGGTGCCGATTTTATCGAGGTCGAAACACCTGCGCTGCAAACCCGGCCTTCCGGCGCAATCGCCGCTCCCTTTGTCACCCATCACAACGCCCTCGATATGCCGCTCTATTTACGGATAGCGCCCGAAACCTATCTCAAACGCTGCATCGCCGGCGGATTCGACAGGGTGTATGAATTTGCACGCAGCTTCAGAAATGAGGGCATGGACCCTTCCCATTTACAGGATTTTACCATACTCGAGTACTATGTCGCATACTGGAACTACAGGGACAATATGCGTTTTATCGAAAACCTCATAAAACACGTGCTCATGGAGGTGAACGGCTCCCTTACACTCGTGTACGGCGAAAAGGAGATCGATTTCGGGAAAGAATGGGAGGCTGTTTCACTCAGCCAGGTCATACTGCACGATACGGGCATCGACGTTGCCGAATGCAGAAGCGCCGACAACCTGAGACGAAAGATCGAGAACAGCGGCATTAAGATAGAGGATACAGAGGGCATGGGGTACGGCGCACTCATCGACAATCTCTACAAAAAGGTCTCCCGGCCGAACATTGGCGGACCTCTTTTCGTTACCCATCATCCAGTCGAGCTCTCGCCTCTCGCACGTACAAACGATGAAGACAGCAGAGTGACCGACCGGTTTCAGCTCGTGGCAAATGGATGGGAGCTCGTAAATGCATACAGCGAGCTCATAGATCCAATCGTTCAGCGGCAGCGGCTCGAACAGCAGGCCCGGCTTCACAGAAACGGAGATATCGAAGCGATGGTAATGGATGAGGACTATCTCACCGCTATGGAATACGGAATGCCGCCCGTTTCGGGACTCGGTATGGGTATTGATCGGTTTATCTGCCTGCTTACGGATCAGGAAAACCTTCGGGACGTCGTACTCTTTCCGCTTATGAAACCGGTCGAAGGGATAAAGTGATCTTTTATATTTACAGAACCCTGCTTTTATGTTAAATTTTTGTTAGCCTGCAGTGTTCGTGATGCGGTATGCCTAAATTTGAGCCAACACCTATATTAAACGGGATATCGATATTTATCTGTGGAGTGCATTCGCCTTTTGGGTTTTAGAGTACATGAAGCAGGTGTGAGATAACCCACTTTAACACACGTCTCAAATTGGTGTCCGCACACGGCACATGCGGGTTTTTTATTTCGTTAAATGGCATCGGCGAGGAAGACTATGCTGTATGTACTGCTGGCGCTTGTATCGGGTGTATTGCTCGGTTTTCTGATCAGGAAAAGAAAAACGGCCTCTACAATATTCAAGAGGTCGACCTCCGGCATTATTTGCGCGCTTCTCTTTATTCTGGGCATGACCGTCGGAACGAACGAATCTCTTATCAATAATCTCTCCGCCGTCGGGTTGAAAGCACTTGTTTTGACCTTCGGCGGCATATCCGGAAGCGTAGTCCTCTCTTTTGCGGTATACCGTCTTTTTTTTAGAGAAAAGGATACGAAGTGCCCTCATTTACCGTCCCGCCGGTGAAAGGCGCATAATTCAGCATACGAGCCGTATCAACAGGAAATTTCTGCGGGGATTCCTTCGGGGGATTTTTTAATGAAAAGTTCTCTGAAAAGCACTCTGTTCACGGTTGCAGCGTTTGCTGCAGGAATTTTGGTCGGGCTGTCGCCGTTTCTTTCATCTAATTTCGTGGGCTCTCATACGGTCGAGTATCCGGTATATCTCCTCGTTTTTCTCGTGGGTGTGGAAGTGGGAAGCACCGGTGAGGTATGGACCCTTATCAAAAGGGTGCATTTCAAGATATTTCTCGTCCCTCTGACAGTTATAATCGGGACGCTGACGGGAACTGCCCTGTTTTCAGCCTTTTTCCCCGATCTCTCGGTAAAAAACTGCATTGCCGTCGGTCTCGGGTTCGGATACTACAGTCTTTCAAGCGTCATAATCACGCAGCTCGCCGGTGAAACGCTCGGTACCATCGCCCTTTTAGCCAACCTGATGCGGGAAATCGCCACTCTGCTGTTCGCACCTTTTTTCGCCAGGGTACTCGGGATGCTGGCTCCCATTGCTTCAGCAGGAGCAACTGCAATGGATACAACTCTCCCCGTCATCGTCAAAGCATCCGGTAAGGAGTACACGGTTGCAGCACTTATCAGCGGAATGGCACTCACACTCCTCGTTCCGATCCTCATACCCGTCTTTCTGAGGATCACGCGGTAGTGAGCGGACATAACCCCCGCTTGCGTATCGCGGAACGTGCCGCTCACATGCAGCATTATATTTCAGAAAATCCGGTACAAAAAATGGGGTTTGGGTATGAATGTCGTATCAAAGCCGTTATGGAGCTGCTACAGTATATGCGTCAGAAACTTCTTCGTCCGTTCCTGATCCGGTCTGCCGAAGAGTTTTTCCGGCGGTCCTTCCTCCACGATCTCACCTTCATCCATAAAAATAACACGCTTGGCCGCTGCACGTGCAAATCCCATCTCATGAGAAACAACGAGCATTGTCATTCCCTCTTCGGCAAGGGAAAGCATCACATCGAGCACTTCCTTGATCATCTCCGGATCGAGTGCGGAGGTGGGTTCGTCAAAAAGCATAACGTGCGGATCCATTGCAAGAGCACGTGCTATCGCAACCCGCTGCTGCTGGCCTCCTGAAAGCTGCGCCGGATACGAGCGTTCCTTGTCCGCCAACCCCACCCGCTTGAGCAGAGCTCGCGCCTTCTTTCGCGCCTGCGGTTTTTCCATTCCCTTTACCACGATGGGTGCGAGCGCTATGTTATCGAGCGCATCGAGGTGCGGAAACAGGTTGAAGCTCTGAAACACCATACCCACTTCTTCCCTGACCTTTCTGATATCCGTCTTCGCATCAGAAACACAGATATCATCTATCCATATTGCGCCGCTCGTCAGCTCTTCGAGCCTGTTGATACATCTGAGAAGTGTTGATTTGCCGCTCCCGGAAGGACCGATAACCAGAACGACCTCACCCATACGCACGGATAGTGTAACATTTCTCAGTGCATACAGATGCGCTCTCCGGACGCTCCTGCGCCTGTAACGGACCCTGTTCACCCGGCCTGCCGGTTTATCAGCGCGAGCGGTGATGCCGCTTTCCCGGGCTCCTTCAGAATCGTGCAGCTCCTGTTTGTAGACGTTGAATACCTTGATCGCGTTTTCGATTCGTATCTTTTCGTTATGTGACATTTCTGTTCAATCGAGCCTCCATTAAACCCACAAGCCATGAGAAAAAGAGGGTCAGGATAAGATAGACGAGAGCGACAACCGTCAGCGTTTCGAAGTACAGAAAGGTCTGGGACGCGAACTCCCTGCCTCTCCTCAGCAGGTCGGATACGGCGAGAATCGAAACGAGGGATGAATCTTTTAAAAGTGCAATGAATTCGTTGCCGACGGGTGGAAGAATCACCTTCAGAGTCTGTGGCAGTATGACGTAGCGCATGGCTTTGCTCCTCGAAAGACCGAGCGCAAGGGCCGCTTCCATCTGACCGGGATGAATCGACTGAATACCGCCACGTATAATCTCCGCGAGATACGCACCGTAGCAGACCGCCATTGCAATAACCGCGGATGCAATATCCGGGATTCTCACGATTCTTCCGAGCGCGTAGTATATATAGAAGATCTGAACGAGCAGAGGTATACCCCGAACGACCTCCACATACACGGTTGCAACCCTGTTGATTATTCGCACCCGCGATATTCTGCCGAGCCCCGCTATCAGCCCTATAACGAGCGCGAGTAAAATGGCTAACACGGTCACCTGAAAGGTTTTCACGATGCCGTCCGGTATAAACAACAGTATTCTGCCGAAGGGATCGGATTTATAGGCAACGAGAAAGATGAGTATACCGATTGCTCCGAAGAAGGAGATTCGCCATGCCGAAAATAGCTGCCTGTCCCCTTTTTTCGGGATAAGCGTTGCATCCGAAGTTTCAATCCTGTTTTGAGCCATTTTCCAGCCTCTGGAAGAGTGTGCCCCCGGCAGGCTCATATGAAAAATATCGGGAACATTCCTCGTTCGAATGTACCCTGCCCGGAATCAAGATTTAAAAATACAGGGCCAGGATGCCCGACGGCACCATAGCCCTTTGTATACTTTGGGGTTTGCTTAACAGTGGTGGAGGAGACGTCCGTTGTTCGGCCGCGTGCCGTCGAAAGGGTTGGGCAACCGGACGAGCCCGTTCAGTCGGCCGCAGGCGGGTTGAACACCGGAATACCGGTCCCGACTTTTTCCCCCGGTCCATGCAGCCTTATCTGAGCCACTTGTTTTCAAACTTCTTGTAGGCCGACGTTCCCAAAACCTTGTCCAGGCCGGCGTTTATGGCGTCGAGCACCTCGGTATTCCCCTTTCTCACCGCAATACCGTAGTGCTCCTCGGTAAACGGCTCGCCTACTATCTTGAGCTTGCCCTTGTAGGTTTCGTTCTGCAGGGCGAAATCCGCAGCAACGGGCGTATCAGCCACAACACCCTGTATTCGTCCGTTTACCAGGTCTTCGAAAGCAAGCCCGATTTCATCGTATGTTTTGAGCTTTACGCCCTTCACCTTATCGACCTCAAAAGCCCCGGTCGTGCCGATCTGGGCGCCCACCGTCATTCCGTCCATATCGGAGAGCGCGGCAACCCCCTTCTGGGTTTTCTGCACGACGAGCACCTGGCCCGCGTTGATATAGGGCTTTGAGAAATCCATCGATTTCTTCCGCTCATCGGTGATCGTTACCGAGGACATGACTGCATCGTACTTGTCTGCAGCAAGGCCCGCAAATATGCCGTCCCACGCCGTATTCTTGAACTCCACCGTAAATCCACCGGCCTTTGCAATCGCATTCATGAGGTCAATATCAAAGCCGACGATTTCCTTTGTTTCCTCATCTACAAACTCCATCGGCGGCCATGTCGCATCGGTGGCGACAACAATATGAAGCCCCCCTTCGGCCCCCTTCTTTGCAGAGCCGCCGGCAAATGCAACTCCCGCCGCGAGAACAAAACACAGCAAAACGAGCATCAACTTTTTCATCGCTTACCTCCTCATAAAATAATGAACGCAATAAGGGTATAGTGATTTTCAATTCCTGTCAAGGAGTTATAAAAGGGTAATTTTTCACCCGGATTGATCCGGAGAAGACTTTTGTGTCATGTAAAACAAACGGGTGTCCGGTTTTTAAAATATCTACCACATATCATACCCTTCCCTTTCGGGCACGCTGTGAGAGGAGTATGAGGTTTCTCAGCTCGTTGGTCGTACTGGCGGCCACCCATTTTGCGACGAAATCCCTGTTCTGAACGATCTGGGCTATCGCCATGAGCGCCTGCAGGTGAAAGTTTCTCTCATCACTGCTCCCGATGAGCGCGAATACCATGTGAACCGGCGGGATATCCGGCCCGAAGCGAATCCCCTCTTTTGCACGCACAACTGCTATGTCGAATATGTGTTCCCCCGGGCAGACGACATGGGGAATGGCCAGTCCCTCGTGGATTACTGTTGTGGATTCCGCCTCGCGTTTAACGAGCAGATCAAAAACCGCCCCGGATTCCAGACCGAGCCTCTGCGAAAATATCCCGGCAAGAACGTGAAAGAGATCTTCAAACCCTCTTTCTCCCTGCAGGTCTACGATTTCCGCGTTTTTAATTATCCGATCGAACCGATCCTCGACGATTCCATCCCTCTCAATAAGAATTTCCCTCAGCTCATCGCTGAGAGTGCTCGACTTCATCTCCCTGGACGTCACCCTCTCCACGATGTGTATGAGGGCGGATTCTCTCTGTGACCGCGATTTCGAGTAGAGAAAGAACCACAAAAGCGACACGATAAAAAAGGAGGTTGTTATTAAAAGCGGAACCGTGCCCATCTCTAAAATAAGGGCCGTGTAAATCACGATGCCGGCAATCTGCATATAAGGGTAGAGAGGCGATTTATACTCGGGTCTGTAGGATACGATGTTGCTCTCCCGCATGAGTATTACCGAGAGGTTGACGAGAACGAAGAGAATGAGCATCATCGTGGATGCAACCTTCACCAGGCTCTCGAGGTCGAGAAAAAGTATAACCACTACCATGAACAGTGAGGTGACGAGCGTAGAATGCACGGGGCTTTTCAACCGAACATTTACCTTTGCTAAAAATGCCGGTACGAGGTTGTCCTCGGCCATGGCAAGCGGGATCCGCGAAGCGGAGAGGAGGCCGGCATTCGCCGTTGTGACAAAGGCGGCAAGTCCTGCAAGCGAGAGAAGGACGGCGCCGACAGTACCGGCAACGGTCGACGCGCCGTAGGCAATCGGGGTAAAAGTATTCGCAAAATCACCTGCATCAAGGAGCCCGGTCGTTACAAATACGGCGAGCACGTATATGATCGTCACAACGATGAAAGCTGAAAGCATGCCTACGGGGATGGCTTTTACGGGATTCTTAACCTCTTCTGCGATAGAGGCCACTTTCGTGAGACCTCCGTAGGATATGAACACCATACCGGTTGCACCTAAAAGCGACTTCCACCCGCGCGGCATAAACGGTACGTACCGGTGAACGTTTATATGACTCATTCCGCCGAAAATGTAGAAGAAGAGGAGCGCTATTAGTGCGAGAACGAGGATAATCTGAAACCTCCCGCTCTCCTTTACACTCAGAATATTGAGAACGGTAAAAAACAGGGTAAAACCAACGGCGACAACCTTCATCATACCGGGCGAAAAGTTCAGCAGGAGGGTCTCAATAAAAATGCCGATCCCAACGAGCGCAAACGCGCTCTTCAGGCTGATCGAAAACCAGTTTGCAAGCCCCGCGAATGTGCCGAAGAGAGGGCCGAGGCTCCGGTGCACGAAATAGTACGTTCCGCCGGACTTCGGCATTGCCGTTGCAAGCTCCGTTTTCGACAGCACGGCCGGTATCATGAGAAACCCGGCAAAAACGTAGCCGAGTATAATCGAGGGGCCTGCTTTCAGGTACAGAACCGACGGCAGTACGAAGAGCCCTGAACTGATCATCGATCCCGCGGCAATGCAGAATACGTCCATTGGGCCAAGGACCTTTCCCAATTCCCGCGGGGATTCGACCATTCCCACGTCTCCGTTTTACCCGAATATCGAACGACAAAGTCGCATAAACGTCCAAAACGAACGAAAAGACTCGGGGCCTGATGTGAAAAAACCGGCAAACCCGCGTCGGCCCGTACGCCATTGAATATTCCATTATCCGGATGCTTCGCATCTGGAGAACGCCGGGCAGAAGCATCATAGCATGGCTCCGGGCCGCAGCCGTTTGCTTAAAAACCATAGAACGAATCACAGGGAGCCGCGCTCCCGGTTATTCGACATCGTACACAGCCTCGCCCAGAAGAATCTTGAGCTGTTTGATATCGGAAACGATCTTTCCGCGGTCGAGATTCTGAAACCGCAGGGGCACCATCTGCCTGCTTGTGCACTCGAGCACCGCAACAAGGTTCTGCAGCTCGATCTCATAGGGATAGGTCGGCGGAACAAAATCCTTGATCGTTGCCTCCAGGTCCTGTTCGGTAACTATGATGTGATTGTTTATTGCCGCATGAAACTTCGCGCGGATGAGAACCGACTCCAGATCGGCGCCTGAAAAGTCGTAATGATACTTCGTGAAGAGATTGACAATATCGACGTTCTGAATCTTGAGCTTCAGTTTTTTCACCAGTGTCTGGAACAGGTCTTCCTTTTCCTCGATGGTGCTCGGGTAGAAGAGCGCAAGGTGCTCTTCGGCCCGTCCCTGCCGCTTCAGATCGATGGGGAGAAGGTCCGGTCTGCAGGTGATGAGAAACCAGATAATCTTGCCCCTGTATTCGGTGTTGCCCATAAACGATGCAATCTGCCCGAATATTCTATTACTCGTCCCGGAATCACCTTCCTGCTTGCGGGTGCCGAGAAATGCATCTGCCTCATCTATCATAACTCCGACAGGGGCCATGGCCTTGAGCATATTGAGTATCTTCTCGAGATTCGCCTCCGTCACACCCTGCCATTTACTTCTGAAATTCCTGAACCTGACGATCGGAATCCCGATCTCCCCTGCGAAGGCCGTGACCATGAAAGATTTGCCCGTACCGACAGGTCCTGAGATGAGATACCCCATCGGCAATACATCCAGCCGCCCCTGTTTGATCGCCCGGGCGGCGCTTCTGAACCGTTTTTTAACGAAATCATGCCCCGACACCATGGATAGATCGTGCTCGGATTCTATAAACTCCAGAAGACCGATCGCCTCGTTCTCGATGATCTCCTTTTTTTTGCTCCGCAGATAGTCGAGGGAAATCTTCCTGTTTTCCTGAAAGGATTCCGCGGCAAGCTGATGAATGTTCACCAAGTTCAGCCCGCCGGTCGTCTTTGCCACTCGCGTCGGGCTGAGTCCCTGCTCGAGAAGAAGCTTGCCCTGGCCCGCGAGATACTCGAAGAACCTCTTTCTCACCTTTTCATCCGGCATCGGTATTTCAACCTTCACGGTACTCGGAGAACGCACCATCTTCATGCTCAGGTCCGACAGGTTTTCGGTCAACAGTATAATGGATATGTCGTTTTCATTGAACAGCGGGTCGGTCGCCCACCGGTTCAGGGTAACGAGACAGAAGCGATCTTCATCGGTATAACTGGAGAAGTCGGTATTCGGCATGAGTGTTTCCGCGTAGTCGATGAGAAGCACTATTCTATACTTGTTCCGAATATTTGCATAGAAGTACTTCTCGAGATGGCGAAGCGCGACGATCGGATCGCTCGTGAGAAACTCCGATGAAGCCATGTTGCCGATAAGTGAACGCATATCCTGCAGGTATTCCTGCCTCATCTCCTGGCGGCAGAAACTGATTCCCGAAGATCTGTCATAGTAGATGATGATGTCTCTGTTCCCGAACAGCACTTCGGATATATAGTTCTGTATTTTGACGAAGGTGAATTCCCCTTCATTCATCTTGTGGGGCAGGAAATCACGGATGTTTCCGTACACGATGTACAGATTCGCCGTTTTGGAGCAGTACTTGTACGAGAGCTCCTGGGCCCAGTCCGGCAGTATTCGAATAAAGGGAAGGTGTTTGAGAATGAGCTGTTCCGCCACGACCGTTTCCTCCTCCCGGTTTACCGGTGATTCACCAGCTTCAAACGCCCGTCCTTTACCTCATCAGGCGCTCATACCGGTATCGTACAGATAAAAAAGTTTTAGCCGAAGGTCATTCTAAAACCTGTCCTTTACCATTTTTCATAGTGAACGATCCGGTCGAGTGAAAGCCTGTTCTTGCTGCGTACGGAGGTGTCGGCGGGATAGCCGATCGCCAGAAGCTCCACAACTCTGATACTGTCCGGTATCCCCAGTATATCCTTCACCTGATCCTCATAAAACGCGCCTATCCAGCAGGTACCGAGGCCAAGCTCAACGGCCCGCAGTGTCATATGATCGATCTGTATGGCTACGTCGATGGGATAGCAGAGCTGCCCGCATTTCATTTCGTGTCTGTCGGTATCGGCGCAGCACGCAATAACACACGCCGCCTCCCCCACAAATTTCTGATTCGTAGCAGCGCCGACAAGCCTTTTCCTGGTCCCGGCATCCGTTACCACCACAAACCGTCCTTCCTGCCTGTTCGAGGCGGAGGGTGCGAGACGGGCAGCTTCGAGCAAAGCTCTGATTTTTTCATCTTCAATCGGTTTGTCCAGATAGCGCCGCACGCTCTTTCTTGTCCGAATCGCCTCTTCCACAGTCATCGTCGTCCTCCGGTACTGATTGATGAATTTGTAACTCCATTATACCTGTATTTTTGCCGTATGAAAAGGTTATTCTACGGCTCTCCATCCGAATATTCCGCCGGCGGCTCGATATGTTTCACCAGACCGCTGCTGCGAGCGACTCATCCCCTGCTGATCCGTGAGGCCAATTATCCGGACGCTTCGTACCGCCTGAGCAAACTTCGGATTCGTCATGCACCGCATCTGCGGCAATATCTTTTTTTTTCCGGGAAAATTCGGTATACTGATATGGCCGGCTGAAGCTCTTCCGGCGATTCGACGATACGGCGGTGCGGTCTACTGCATAACGCTGCGACCGAGCCGGATTTCGGTATCGCTTTTCAACCCCGGGAGGCAAAACAGGAGACCATGAAGAAGCTGCTTTCAGGAAATGAGGCGATCGCCCGAGGGGCGTACGAATACGGTGTAAAGGTAGCCGCCGCGTACCCGGGAACACCGAGTACGGAGATACTCGAAAATCTATCCCGATACCCGGAGATCTATGCCGAGTGGTCGCCTAATGAAAAAGTCGCGCTGGAGGTGGCGCTCGGGGCATCTTTTACCGGCATACGGGCTTTAGCGGCAATGAAGCATGTGGGACTGAACGTTGCGTCGGATCCGCTTATGACCTCGTCGTATACGGGAATTTCGGGCGGTCTCGTCATCGTCGTCGCCGACGACCCGGGGATGCATTCATCTCAGAACGAACAGGATTCCAGAAACTACGCGCGCTTTGCAAAAGTGCCGCTCTTCGAGCCCTCCGATTCAACCGAGGCCAAGGAGCTCATTCGTGATGCATTTGAGGTGTCGGAGCGATTCGACACACCGGTACTCTTCAGAACCACGACGAGAATATCCCATTCGAAGGGCATCGTTGTTATCGAAGAACGTTCGTTCGCCGACAGAAAACCGGCATACGAGAGAAATCCGGCAAAATACCTGATGGTACCCGGATATGCACGAAAAAGGCGAGATACCGTTGAATATAGATTGAAAGAGCTGACCGCCTTCAACAATCGGTACGAAAAAAACCCGGCGCTCTTCCGAGAGCGCGGCCTCGGCATTATCACCTCGAGCATTTCTTATCAGTACGTGATGGAGGTGTTTTCCGAAGCCTCGGTGCTGAAGCTCACCATGAGCTACCCGTTTCCCGACGATCTTATCAGGAAGTTCGCGGGCAGGGTTGAGAGAATAGCCGTTGTCGAGGAGCTCGACAGGTTTCTCACCGAGCATGTCAAGTCGCTCGGAATCACCGTTGAAGGGGAGAAATACATTCCCGAAATCGGCGAGCTTAACCCCGATACCCTTGAGACGGTCCGGTCGCTGCTGTATGAAAAGAGCACGGCCCGCGCTCACGGAGCGAAAAGCAGCCCCGGAGAAACGGTTCGTGCAGCTCTTCCCTTCATCCCTGCACGGCCGCCCGTTCTGTGCCCTGGCTGTCCGCATCGCACGGTATTCCACGTTCTGAAGGCATTTAAACCGATCGTTATAGGAGATATCGGCTGCTACAGTCTCGGCGGACTCGCGCCACTTGACAGTATGGACGCCATCATATGTATGGGTGCCGGCGTGAGCGCCGCAATGGGCGCTGCAAAAAGCGGTATCGACCGGCCTGTCGTCGGTATTGTCGGAGATTCGACATTCTTTCATTCGGGAATCACCGGCCTGCTCGATATCGGATACAACAGAGGAAATCTGACCATACTCGTTCTGGACAACCGCATAACAGGCATGACGGGTCACCAGGAGAACCCCGGTTCCGGCAGAACACTCATGGGAGAAGAGACATTCACGGCGCGTATTGAAAAATTTGCACAGGCCGCAGGTATACGGAGAATACGGGTGTTCGATCCGTACAGCGTAAAGGAAGTGAAAGAGGTGTTCGAGTCCGAGCTCAACTGCGGTGAGGCTTCGCTGCTCGTGTCGCGTCGTCCCTGCGTTTTGATCATCGATACCGTGAACGTCCCGGTATACACAATAATCCCCGACCTCTGTAAATCGTGCGGCATCTGCCTGAAAATCGGATGCCCGGCGATATTCAGGGAGAAAATCGAAAAAACCGGCGAAAAAGAAAAGGGGTGGAAGGCTGCCATAACCGAATCACAATGTACCGGCTGCTCCGTGTGTGCGCAACTGTGCCCCTTTGATGCAATAGGTATAAAGGAACCATGCTGAACAGCCCTGTATCGGGACAGCACATATGCTCTTACAGGCGAGCAGAGGGTCTTGAAACATCATGCCTGTTTCCACAGGTGCGCCCTTCTCTGCACGCACCATGTCACTTTGAAAGAGGACTGCGGGTTGATTTTCCGGATGAGGATGACGAATGTTTTTTCGGTGAAGGAGTTTTTGTGATAATGCTGCCGACCGTGCTGACCGTGTGCATGGTCGGCCTCGCGGCATCGATATTCTCGCGCTGAATCGCTTCGAATATTTCCTTTCTGTGTACCTTCACTGCTTTCGGCGCGGTGATGCCGAGTTTAACCTGATCACCTTTGATTTCGACAACGGCAACTTCGACCTCATCTCCGATCATAATACTCTCATTGGGTTTTCGCGTTAAAACGAGCATTACCGGGTCTCCACGAGATCAGTACTCTTTTTTCTCATCTCCTCCAGAATATAATGCTTCACCGTGTAATC
Source organism: uncultured Spirochaetota bacterium (assembly GCA_964521865.1). Classification (GTDB taxonomy): domain Bacteria; phylum Spirochaetota; class B62-G9; order B62-G9; family DRHN01; genus CAYSRJ01. The sequence goes on from CAZFTJ010000012.1 coordinate 43,273, forward strand.
GTCATTCGTCGATATGAACTGTTTGGCCATATGGCTTTTCCGGTGGATAACGATGGGACCCATCAGGTTTGCCGAAATCTTCATGTGATCCTCCGGCACGGTGACAATGGCGAAGTCGAGAACATCATCGCCTGTTTCAATGCCGATCGATTTCAAATCGTCGTCGTCAACTTCCAGACTGTAGTCCGGCATAAAGAGACGCGGGTCTATGAGGAGGAATGCAAGATCGGGATCTTCTTTCGCCTGCAGCCAGTAAAAAGGGCCCTCCCGTGAATCGAGGAGGAAGTAATCATGAATGTCGCTGAAGCCGATTATCCCCTCCGGAAATCGAACTTTCTGTTTCTCATTGACCTCAATCTCGCCGTACGGTTTTGTACGAATCTTCATTGCTCACACTCCTTACCTTAAAAAGTCCAGTAATGTCGGCTGAATCACACGTGCCGTAACACCAAGCGCCGCCTTGTGTGCAACTTCGAGCATTTTCAGCTTCGTGACAGCCTCTGTAATATCGACATCCTCGTTTTTGGAGAGTATGTCCTCTATATTCGTCTTGTCCTGCATGATCCGCGATTTCACGATTTGAAGTCTGCTGGATCTGGCGCCGAGATCGGTCCGGTATTTCAAGATATTTTCAATGGCAAGGTCCATACCGCCGAGCGCCCTGCTCCCCGTATCCTCCGAATCATTCATATACAGAGAATCCCTGAGGCGTATCACCATATCGAAGAGTGTCCCGCCGAAAAACCGCGCGGTGGGCGACAGATTCTTCGGTGGATTCGGCCCGGATACGACGCCGATATCCCGCATAACTGTGCTCCCCTCGACGTCCTGAATCCAGATATCCCTCGCCGAGGAAGTTTCGAGTATGATTCCGCCGTTCATCCGGTTCACCGATGCACGAATGGGAACAGGCGCGTTGTTGATACGGTTGACGATCATCTCGATATTATCACCCGCCTTGAACACCACAGGAACTCCGTTTATGAGCACCTTCGAATCCGCGGAAACAACATAGTTTCGTGCATCGACGGAAGAGAAAAGAGACGAATTCTCGGCCCAGAACAGCTCATTGCCGGGCACATTTACGGCGAGCGTGTCTCCCCGCGCGATCTCTCTTTTCTGCCTGCCCAGGTCGCCGTAATATTCCACTGTATCGATTACATCCCTTCCAGCAGCTTTTGAAAAGGCGTTTGTAACCCTGAACGGATCTTCGAGGGTATCGGTTCCGCCGAACAGCGCCTTGCCTTTGAACTTCGTATTCGCGATCGTAACGAGCTCTCGCAGCAGCTCGTCTATTTCGGTGGCGATCTTTGCACGGTCTTCGGCAGTGTATATGCCGTTCGCTCCCTGTACACCAAGCTCCCGTATCCTCTGCAGTATTTCCGTGGCAGAGGCGAGGGCCCCTTCCGCCATGTTGATGCGGGACAGGCCGTCATCTATGTTTTTTTCATATTGCCCGAGCTCGAAAAGTACACGCTTGTATGCAATAGTATGGCTTACCTCGACCGGACCCTCCCTCGGGATTCTGTGCTTCAGGCCCGTTGCAATGCTGTTCTGTGCGTTCAGCATCTTTTCGCTGTTTTTTCGATTTATACTGATGAGATTGTCTCCCATCATATTTGAAGATACCCTTATCATATACCTTTATCTCCCTGGGTTTTTTACTGCATCCTGTTTATGAGCAGGTCGAGCATTTCATCGACCTTTGAAATGAACCGCGCAGCGGCTGCATATCCGTGCTGAAACTTCACGAGATTGACGAGCTCTTCGTCTATATTCACTCCCGAAATCGATTTTCGCAAATTTTCGAGGTTTTCTACCACCAGGCTTCTGTTGTTGTTTTCACTTTCTGCCGTCGCACCCCTGAGGCCCGTACCGGAAATCAGCGACTGATAGAACTCATCGATAGTCTCACTTCCACCTATCATTGCCTTTTGAAAGCGGACTCCTGCGATCTTCAGTGCATTTTCTCCGCTGCCGGCGCCGTTTGAGAGGTCCGGAATACCGTCTCCGTCGGTGTCGATACCGGTGCTCGCCGCAATGGATTCCACCTCATTCGCAATATGTTCGTCGAGTGCAATCCAAGAAGAGGGATGCAGGCTCGGCATAACCGTATAATCGGCGGACACGCGGACGGCCATACCCGTCTCGCCGGAATCAAACGCCCCACCCGGACCCGATGACCTGAGCACTCCCCCGTACCCGACGAGAAAATCTCCCGAATCCTCGATATGTGTTATATGCAGTGAAGGGTTGTCTGATTTTACCACGAGATGCCCGTCGGCATTCACATACATCTTCACATCGGCATTCGCGTTGTTCACCCTTGTCAGCACCTCCGACAGGGTGTCAGACTCACCGTATGAAACCGTTATCCCGTTGTTCAGGGTTATCGTACCGTTCAGGCCGATGACGTCGTCCGGTTTCAGTGTCGTCGACCCTGTAATTCTGAACAGTGCGGTGCCGTCCGTAAAACCGTCCCTGTTGAAATCGTAGTCTCCCACGGCGTTCACAGCGGCTGGTTTTTCCATGAAAAAGTTCAATCCTGTACGCAGGTTCAGGCCGAAGCCTTCCCTGTGTACGGAGTTCACCATATCCATCAAGTTCATTGCAAAGGTATCGACCGAATCTATCTGGTTTTTCAGCTCCTTGTCCCGCGCATCGAGCAGCGCCTTCAGCTCTCCCGAGTGAAGATCGAGTCTCGAGCCGTCTATCTCCCAGTGTATGTCGGAATAGCCCTCGTTATTCGGGTTTTTCAGAAGTGCGAGCTGCTCGAAGTGACTTCCCTGCACCAGGTGCTTGCCGCCTATAAAAACGAGAAATTCGTCCCTGTCGTTTCTTCCAATGCGGATATTTGCGTACCCGGCAAGCTTCTCTATGAGGAGGTCCCTTCTGTCCCACAGATCGTTCGGGTTGTCTCCCGCCGATTCAGAACGGAGTATCCGGGCATTGAGTTTTGCGATCTGCCGTGCAAGGGAGTTTATCTCCTCAACACGGGCTTGGATGGTTTTTTCTATGTTGTCGCGTACGGCCTTCAGAGCCTGAAAATTGTGATTGAGGTGCCGTGCAAGCGCCCACCCGTACTCCCGAACCGCTTCTCTTGCGCCCATCTCCTCCGGATTGTTTGCAAGCTCCTGCCATGAAGACCAGAATTTGTCGAGGACAGACATGATGCTGTTGTCGCTCGGTTCGTTGTGCACGAGCTCGACCTGATATATCCATCCGCTCATAGATTTCCAGTACTCGAAGCCGTTCTTTTCGGCGAGAATTCTGTCCTCAAGGAGCATGTCCCTCGCACGCATTATTTTTTCTACCTGTACTCCCTGGCCGATCTGCCCGGGTGTATTTTCACGGGTAAGCCCCGGTATATAGAGAGGGTCGAAGAACTGAAACGTTACCTTCTGGCGTGAATAGCCCTCGGTTTCGGCATTCGAAACGTTATGCCCCGTGACATTGATTGCCGCCTGATGTGCGATGAGGCTTTTTTTCCCCATCTCTATACCTGTAAACGTGGATATCATACGATTTCCCTCTCTACACCTTCAGGTCGAATACCAGCGAGGTGTGCTTGCTCGAGCCTGCATCTTCTCTTCCCGAACCGCTGTACGTTCTGGTACCTGAACCTGCGCCGGAGAAAAGCGACAGTGTGAAATTGACAACTTCGAGACTGCTGTCAAGGAGCCGTCCGCTGCGGTCGTTCAGGGACTTCAGCTCGAATAGAACAGATTGGAGATCGTCGCCTCTGGCCTTCAGTACCAGCCGCCGGTTTTCCGGCATACCCTGTAGAAGTTCTGAAAGAGCGATATCCCGATTGCCGCCCATCCGTTCAATCAATGAAATCCTCTTCTTTTCACACTCTTCTATCGCATTGAGTATAGCCGTACTCTCGGAAATTCTTTCTTCGAGCGCCTTCCAATCCTGATCTATTATCAGGGCAAGCTTTTCCTGCTCCACCTTCAGCAAATCTTTGTGAAGCACGACGAGACGTCCCAGAACCGCAAGGAGCTCAGTATATTCCTTTTCCATGGATCCACCCTCAAACCTGGTCTTAACTTTAGTTTCGGATAATTTTTTTATTCTATAAGGGGATTTTAAAAAGACGCGACAGGAGGCTGTGAGCTCATCGATCAGGCGGGAAAAGAGATGATACGATTTTTTCCAACGATCACCGTTTTCCGAAAAGGGGTCCGACACGAAAGAATCAGTAGCTCAGATCGACCTGCGTTTTGCTCCTGCTCACGCCGTTCGGCACGACGCATATGAATCCGAACGGCTCCTCCCCCTCCGGGAAAAATTGATGCTTTTCATTGGGCTCGATGAGAATCGCATCATTCGGCCGCAGGGAATACTCCTTTCCGTCGAGCACGAGTCTCCCCCTGCCCCGCAGGACAAATACCTCATGCTCGTAATCGTGCCGATCGAAAGAAGTCTTCCCGTTCTTCTGCAGCTCGAAGTAGCGCATTTCGAAGTTCGGAGCGCCGAACTCCTCGACCACCAGATACCGTATCGAAACACCCCGCATGTACAGCCGATTTATGCTTTTTTTCGGTATCTCATCTATATTTATCTTATGCATTCAGGACTCCCGCAGCACTCTGTTTTTTTGTCTCACTGCACGATTCGGCCGCGTACCGGAGCTCTGAGCTCGGCTGCAGAGGACGAAATCGAGCCTCCGGTCGGCATCCGCTGCGGCAGAGGGTTATCCGGACACTTCGCGTCCGGATAATGCCGCCGGTGCAAGCACCAGGATTTGTCAACAAATCCAGTTGAGCGAACATAACCCCCGCTTACCCGTCGCGGAGAACATGCCGCTCACCGGCGGCATTATCCGGCATCCTCAATGGATTTGATCGCCTCATCGGCCACCCTTTCTGCGGTGAAACCGAACTTCTCCACGAGCAGCTTGTAAGGGGCTGAAACGCCGAAATCATCCCTGCACACAAGACGACCCTTATCTCCTGCGTACTTATGCCAGCCGTGGCTTGCTCCCGCCTCGACAACAACCCGCGCCCGGATTTTTTTCGGTAATACTGCCTCCCTGTACTCTACGGGCTGTTCCTCGAAAAGCTCCCAGCTCGGCATGGAGACCACCCTCGCCTTCAGTTTTTTTTCAGCAAGAATTTTCTGCGCGTCCAGGGCAAGGGAAACCTCCGAACCTGTCGCAATGAGAAGCACGTCCGGTTTCCCGTCGTCGGCATCGGACAGTACGTACGCGCCGCGTTCGACATCCACGGATTTCTTCGGGTCAACAACCGGCAGGCCCTGCCTGCTCAGCACCAGTGCAACAGGACCTTTCCGGTTTTCAATCGCTATCTTCCATGCGCGTGCGGTTTCGTTTGCATCGGCAGGACGAATGACCGTCAAATGCGGAATAGCGCGAAGCGCGGAAATGTGTTCGACCGCCTGATGGGTCGGACCGTCCTCCCCGAGCCATACGCTGTCGTGCGTGTAAACCCATATCGTATGCAGGCGTGCGAGCGCGGAAACGCGCACGGCGCCGCGCATGTAATCACTGAAGGTGAGGAACGTCCCGCCGAATGGAACAACCCCGCCGTGATACGCCATTCCGTTCACTATTGCACCCATGGCATGCTCCCGAACGCCGAAGCGTATGTTTCTTCCGCCAGGGTTGTCCGCCTGCTGTTCGCCGACATCCTTCATATAGGTGTTCGTCGACGGAGCGAGATCCGCAGACCCCCCGATGATAGTAGGAATTACCGGTGAAACGGCATTCAATACACTGCCCGAGGCCTTTCTCGTGGGCACCGCGCCGTCATCGGGCGAAAAGACGGGAAGAGCCTTCTCCCACCCGTCCGGAAGTTTTCCGGTCCATACCATGTCCCACTTTTCAGCGAGGTCCGGGTATTTGCTGCGGTAGCCCTCAACTAGTCTGTCCCAGGCATCCTGCTTCTGTTTCCCCTGCTCAACCGCCTCTCTGAAGTGATCGAGCACGTCGTCCGGGACGTAGAAATCCGGTTCGACAGGCCAGCCCAAATTCTTCTTTGATGCCCTCACCTCCTCGGGGCCCAGAGGCGAACCGTGAGCTTGTTGGGTATTCGCCTTGTTCGGACTGCCGTACCCGATGGTTGTCCGTACCTTGATGAGGGTGGGCCGTTTTTTGTCCAGGCGAGCATGTGCCAGAGCGTCACGTACGGCATCGAGGTCTTCGTTTCCATCGCCCACGGTGAGCACCTGCCAGCCGTAGGCCTCAAACCGCCTGCCAACATCCTCGGTAAAACAGACTTCGGTCGGCGCGGCAAGTGAAATCTTGTTGTCATCGTAGAGCGCGATAAGCTTTCCAAGACCCAGATGGCCCGCCAGCGAGGCCGCTTCGGAAGCGACCCCTTCCATCAGGTCGCCGTCCGTGGTCAGCACATAGGTATAGTGGTCTACAAGGGGAAGACCTTCGCGGTTGAATTCAGACGCCAGAAACCGTTCGGCAATCGCCATGCCGACGCCGTTTGAAATCCCCTGGCCGAGAGGACCTGTCGTCGCCTCCACACCCGGCGTGATATGACTCTCAGGATGGCCGGGTGTAATGCTTCCGAACTGCCTGAAAGACTGGATCTGCTCCATGGTCATATCCTCGTATCCCGTGAGATACAGCAAACCGTACAGGAGCATCGACCCGTGTCCTCCTGAGAGCACAAACCGGTCGCGATCGGCCCATCGGGGCTGGAGGGGGTTGTGTTTGAGATGCTCCCTCCACAGCACATAGGCCATGGGCGCCGCCCCCATCGGAAGGCCGGGATGCCCCGAATTCGCCTTTTGAATGGCGTCAACTGCAAGAAACCTCACGGCATTGATAGCGCGTCGCTCAAGATCTGTCATATCTCAGTCCCCTCTATTTTTGATATTTTCGGCCCGGATGCGCAGGCCGGTGTTATAATATAATCAATTTTCATGGAACCATGGGAAAAATATTAGTAGTTTATAGGGAACGTTATGAATGTATCGTTTTCGACAAGCTGGTGCGACGGCCGGATAGAACGACTTTACGAAATAGTCCCGCTGGTCGACGCAATTGAGGTAGGGAGCACGGGCTCGGCTGATTTCTTTGAAGAGATTGAACGTGGCGCCGTGCAGAAGAAATTTCGTGTCAAATCGATACACGCGGTTACAGGTCCGTCCAAACAGCACCATGCGGCCTACTACGCGCCGGATTTTGCGAGCACCGATGAGCATACATGCAGAAACGAGCGCAACCGCATCGCCGCATCGGCGGACTGGGCGCTGAAGATCGGCGCACGGTCCGTTGTAATACATACGGGCCGGGTTGCCGATGACGGTTTGAAGACGATGTATCTCTCCTATAAAAACAGTGTATTAAGCGGTGATGGCGACGAAAGGGACGAAGTTTTTAATGAAATCGTTCGAAGGCGAAAGCGGCTGAGCGGCGAGCATATGGAGCCTGTCCTTTCGGGCCTCGATGAGTTGTGCGGCCGATTTCCCCGCATACAGTTTTTTATAGAAACCCGCATTCACTACTATGAAATACCGCTGCCGGAGGAGCTCGAAGAAATATTCGGACGGCTCCCATATAAAAATCTCGGCTACTGGCACGACATCGGGCACACCTATATGCAGGATAGACTCGGGTTTATCCCGATGGAAACCTGGCAGCGGATGTTCGGCCGGAAATGCGGCGGTGTTCACATTCACGACGTTGCCGATGACCTGACCGATCACCTGCCGCCTGGAGAGGGTGTGCTCGATCTTCGCGGTATTTTGAAGCAGTTCGACCCGCAGCGCTCGCAATACACGCTTGAAATCAACTCCCGAAGCGGTTTTGAATCGGTTGTATGCGGGGTTCGAAATCTCAGGGAGGAATCATTCGCCGTATAACTTGTACAGGGCCCGTCCCTGTCTTTTCTCATAGCCGCGTGCCGGGCACTGGACCGAAAAAAAGGAGCCGTTTTACGGGAAGCTCTCACAATACCGGAGTGCACGGTCGGAGAAGCACAGA
>CAZFTJ010000012.1:51338-132819 GCA_964521865.1 uncultured Spirochaetota bacterium
GCCGTTTTACGGGAAGCTCTCACAATACCGGAGTGCACGGTCGGAGAAGCACAGAATGAGGGCGGCTTTTTCAGACTCTTCGCGTCCGAACAACGAATCGACAAAACGCTGCAGAGAACGTCATCACAAATCCGGATACCGCGCGGAGATGGAACGCAGAACTTCCAGAGATTCGAAAAAGACATCGACGAGCTCAGGATCGAACTTAGAGCCGGAGAGCTTCTGCATCTCGTGCAGAACATCCTCTTCAGACCACGCATCTTTATAGACTCTGTTCGAGCGCAGTGCATCGTACACATCCGCGACGGCAACCACTCTGCCGAATATGGGTATTTCCTCTCCCTTCAGGGGCAGGGCTGTTCCGTCCCCCCCCAGTTTCAGCGGCTTTCCGTTTCTGATATCCACCCGGCCCGGGTAGCCGGTGCCGTCCCAGTTTTCATGGTGGGTAAGGGCAACGAAAGATGCAACTTCGTCAAACTCCGACTGCTTGTTGATAAAGAGCCGTGCTCCCAGATAGGTGTGACCTTTCATTATCTCCCTCTCTTTAGGCGTAAACCTGCCGGGTTTTTTGAGTATGATATCCGAAATCGCCACCTTTCCCACATCGTGAAGCATTGCGGCCATTCTCAGAACATCGCGCTTCTTATTGATCTCTTCAGGAGTCATCTTTCTTCTCATCGCCCATCGTTCGTAGAGCTCTATTGCGTAGGATGCAACCCTGTTGACATGGGGGCCGGTCTCCTTGGGGTCTCTGAGCTCGCTCATTTGAATCATCCGCAGAATCAAGGCGCGTGTAAGCTGAGCCCTCTGCAGTGCCATGCTCGCAGTGCTTGCGAAGTGAAGGCATACAATTTCATCGTTTGCGCTGAAGGGGATAACGGTTCTGCCGTGACCCTGTTTATTGATAATCTGTAAAACGCCGAGGATCTCTCCCATGTTCGTTTTCAGGGGGACCGTAAGAGTTGACGTTGTTTTGTACATCGAGACCCTGTCGTAGTTTGGATTGAACTGATACGGCGCTTTCTTCGAGGTCTTATAGACATCCGGTATGTTCAGAATCTCGCCCGTTGCAGCAACGTATCCTGCAATCGATTTTTTACTGATCTCGACCCTGAAAGTGGAATAGATGAGCTTCTGGCCGGGTGGAAGTTTCTTTCGCAGGGTTTCATTCTGAGCATAGCTGAATACGAGGTCGTTTCGATCCTTTATATATATCGTGCCTGCGTCTGCACGAAGAATTTTCCTCGCCTCGGTAAGAATTCTTTCAAGCAGTATATCGAGGTCCTGAACCGTTGAAAGCTCGGTATCCAGCCGAATAATCTCTCGTAGTCTCTCAACTTCACTTGGCATATAAAAAAGTCCGTTTGTGATACACTAATTGTAAGATAACATTATCGGAAATTCAACTAAACACGGCCTGTGATTTCCCTTATCTGTTAATATCGACATCCATACCAGATTTATCAAGCGCCTTGTAATTAACAAGACCAAAACAGAGCTTCAAACGGATGATCTTTGAAACCGATTCCATGACCTGCTGTTTTAATGCCGGGTCTTTTTCAATTTCAGCGGATAATTTCTTGATAAACAGCATCTCTCGTTCCGGCATAAGCACCATATCGCACCCCGCACGAACTGCCGCTAGTGCAGGTTCGGGAAAAGCCCGTACCGCGTCCATATTCAGAGAATCGGTGATGACGATCCCCCTGAATCCTAAAGTCCCTTTCAAGACCCCCTTTATTATTCTTTTCGAGAATGTCGAAGGCAGACCGTCGGTTCGGTACATACCTCTGTCTGCAACTCCGATATGCCCGACCATAACAAGCAAAACCCCTGTGTCAATAACTTTTTGAAATACGGGAATTTCCGGCGGTATGCCGTTTACAAATACAAGCTCTTTGTGCGAATCCCCATACGCCGCCCCGTGACCGGGGAAGTGCTTTGCCGTAGCGGCAATACCCTGCTTTTGCGTTGCCTGCACAAATGCTGCAGCCATGGTTGACACTGTGTCCGTATCCGACCCGAAAGACCTGGAGCCTATCACCTGATTGTTCATGGAAAAATCGCATACGGGGGCGAAGGTAATGTGAATGCCGAAGCCCTTCAGGATATACGCGATACCGCCCGCCACATCCCTGCATTCGCCGATCGAAGAAATATTTCCTGAAGAAGGAAAACCCCTGACACCGATAATCTTTTCCGATATGAGAGAGGGTTCTCCATCCACCGCATAAAACGGATAGAGACGGGAATGCTGCTCGGCGATGCTTCTGTACCGAATGGTGTATTCTTCAACATCATCCGCGGTTACACCCTGAAATACAACACCGCCTGCGGCACTTTTCCGTACAAGGCTTGCTGCCTGCTCAAACGATCTTCCGAATTTTCCGCATGAAGTCATAACCATCTGTGCAATCTTTTCTCTATCAGAAAGAAAAGACATAATCCTGCCAACAGCATCATCCAATTCGGGATTTTCCGTATAGAAATCTTCGAGAGTAAAGGAATAATTGTAATGGGGTGCTGCGTTCTGCTCCACGATTATATTCGCATTCGCCGACCGGAATGGGAAAACAGCGTTTACGGCCAGTGCGGCGATAAAAATCAATACCGTTTTCTTTGCATACGTTTTAACCGACGGAAGCGGCCTGCATAATGACGATCTGTTCTTGAAATCCATCTGCCTTTATCTGGAACTTCGGGTTGCTCCCTGGATTTTTTATCCGGATGCGGAGCGTCCGGATAATGTCCAAGATGCTGTTAGTACCGCCGGTGCAAGCACCAGGCATTATACGCACATCCGGAGCTTATACCGGTGGAACGAAGCGTCGTAATAACGTACGGGAATCAAAACAGGCTCTCCGGATAACCATATATCCGGTGTAAAAGCTTACCCACCGGGTTTTACAGGGGAAAGTCATCGACCGGCATCATCGAGCCATCCGTTTTGTGCACCCGGGATGGAATCCGATCTTTCAATGTAGGGCTTTAAATCGATGAGAGGGGTACCGTCATAGGCATCGATCCTTCCGGTTTTCACCACATTTTCTGCAATGCCCCTGAGCTCCGTAATGCAGAGACCCACCGGATTCGGCCTGTTCGGTGATCTGCTCGCAAACACCCCGACGGTCAGTCCCGGCGAGGCGGGCGGCGACGCATAGAGTGAGAGGCGTCCCTGCGCCCTGTCCAGGTAAAAAAGAACGATCACGTACCGAAACCGGCCAAGCCTGTATAGACCCTCTTTGTACCGATCGTCGACGATTATTCTGCAGCCCTTTCTCTGTTCCTGCATCTGCTCCCATGTTGAGCCGGGTGGATAGGGAGTACGAATAACACCGATTTGATGCAGCTCGATATGCCTGTGCAGAGAAGCGCCGTCATCATGTGTACGTTCACGTTCGCCGTATGCATCACCGGCATGCGTTCCTCCCTCACGCTTCGCAGGATGCCCTGCGCCGGATTCTTCGAAGTCGCGTCGCACATGCTCGATGCGGCGTATACTCTCTTCCATCATATCTGCGATTCTTTCAAATTCCCTCGCGGCATTTTCATATCCCAGCTCATACGATATACTGCGCCACTTGTCGTTTTCACGAAGGTGCTCTCTGTTATGCTCGAGCCAGTAGTCCAGAATTGCGACGAGCTTTTCCCTTTTGTTCATCGCTCTATTCACGGCCCCTCTCAGCGAGGATCACATAATTTTTCAGAAGGTTTACCTCCTTCACATAGTAGCCGTTCAGCACCGTTTCTTCTCCAAAAAGGGTTTTTATGCGAACGGTACTTTTATCAGAAGCAGTCAGGGACGAGGCCTCCTGTACAACGAGGGAAGAACCGTCTATTTTCTCTGTGTATACCGCCGACAGACACATTGCCCTCTCCTGTTGTATATATGATTTTATCCATTAATATCCTGGTCTAGCGAAGCGATATCTTTTCCTTTTGTACCAGAATTTTTAGGCTAAACTGATCTATCATCCGGACGCTTCGCATCCGGATAATGCCCACCATTACATTATACAGGTAAAAACCATACGGCAAGTGGCTGTTTTTACTTTTAAGATTGAAAGTTCACTTGCCTATGGTTTTATCCGATCCCCATCAACTGTATATCTCCTTCAAACATTCACGCAGTACGGTATCGAAAGTCTCGACACTTTTTATATTGACCCGCTCATCGGGCGAGTGAGCGTTTTCTATTGTGGGACCGATTGATACGGCGTCCATGCCCTCGAATTTTTTTTTGATAACCCCGCATTCGAGACCAGCATGTATGGCTTTCACCAGTGCATCCCTGCCCGTTACTCTCCTGTAGGCCTTCTTCACCTTCAGGAGGAGCGGAGAATCGGGGTCGGGATACCAGGCGGGGTAGCCTTCGTCCTGTTCGCATTGTGCCGAGGCCAGATCTGCTATTGCGGCATGCGTATCGGCCACCCATTCGAGCGCACTTTCTATCGAGCTTCTATGGCTTGCGTGTATATGAATCCGCCGTTCCTCCGTACGGATACTGGACAGGTTTGTGGACGTTTCAACAAGATCACCGACAACCGTGCTCATTGCAATCACCCCGTGCGGTATGGCCATCAGAAGACGTATAAAAGTGTCGGTTGAGCTCCGGTCGAGCGCCGCATCACGGGTTTCGCACTCCTCACACTCAAACCGGGCTCCAGACTCGACATGTACATACTCCTTCCGAACCGCATCGGAATACAATCGAAATTCCTCCATAACACGGGCACTATCTCCGGTTCGCACCGTTATAGCAGCCTGCGCTTCCCTCGGGATGGCGTTTGCCTTATCGCCTCCCGCTGCCGATGCGACGCGAATTTCGTGAGTGAGCTGCAGATGGTTGAGAATCCTCGCGAGGAGCTTGACGGCATTCGCCCGCCCCAGATGTATCTCCGCTCCGGAATGGCCGCCCTTGAGCCCCCGTACTGCAATTCTCAAAGATTTCGTTCCCCTATCTGCCGGAGCCTCTTCAACAGGCAGCACGATATCGCTGTCCTTCCCGCCCGCGCATCCGATGTACAGGGTTGTGCTGCTTTCCGTGTCGAGGTTGATCAGCAGTCTCCCCTGAATGAGGGATGGATCGAGGTTGAACGCTCCGGTAAGCCCGGTCTCCTCATCCACAGTGAATAAACACTCAACACTCCCGAATTCGCTGTCACGATCTTCGAGGAGCGCGAGCATTGCCGCAACTCCGATTCCGTTATCGGCCCCGAGAGAGGTGCCGTCTGCCTTCACCCACCCGTTATCCGAAACGAGAGAGATCGGGTCTGCTTCAAAATCATGGCTGCTGTTTTCATTCTTCTCACACACCATGTCGACATGACTCTGAAGCACAACAACGGGTTTGTCCTCAAAACCGGGCGAAGCTTCCCGCCGTATGACGATATTTCCGGCCGTATCCTGTGCATAATCGCATTTCCTGTTTTCTGCAAACAGTTTGATATATTCGAGTATTTCCTTCTCGTTCTTTGAGGCCCTCGGTATTTTCGTTATCTCTTCGAAATAGTGCCAGAGCCTCTCCGGCCTCAAACCTTCTGTCACCTCTCCCATACATATCTCCCGAACAAAAGATCACAATAACAGGCGCCTTCGTGTTCTCTCTCACATTACGCTGTCGAAGCGCCTGTGTGTAAAATAGTGAAGTTTATACCGCAAGGAAACAGAAACTATTTTCCCCTCTATCGATATTTCCGAAACAGGATCTGTTTTGTGTGAATCCGGGGTTTACACCGGCGACGCCCGGGGATCCTAATGACCGGGAGAGCCTCCTAAATCCCGTCGCCGAACTGCAGGGAATACAGCCGGTGATACAGGCCCTTTTTTGAAAGGAGCGTCGAATGCGTGCCCTCTTCCAGGACGCTCCCCTTTTCGATCACGATGATTTTATGTGCGTGCTGAACTGTGGAAAGTCGATGGGCGATCACAATCGAAGTCCTCCCCTTTGTGAGCCGCATGATTGCATCCTGTATCAGCCGCTCCGTCTCCGTATCTATATTCGAAGTCGCCTCGTCGAGAACGAGAATCGAAGGATCGAAGTACAACGCTCGTGCAAACGACAGAAGCTGTCTTTCACCTGCGGAAAACGTGGCGCCGCGCTCCATGACCGGCTCCTTCTCTCCTTCTGGGAGCCTTCGAATAAAACGGTCGATATGGGTCGATTCGGAAACCTTTCTGAACCTTCCGGCGTCGTATTGATTTCCGAGTATGATATTTTCCCTGACCGATCGTGAAAAGAGAAAAACGTCCTGCATGACCGGAATAATATTTCTTCTGATAACCGCAAACGGGATGCGTTCAATATCGAAGCCGTCGACGAGAATGGTTCCCCGCTGCGGCCGGTACAATCTGGAAAGAAGACTGATAATCGTCGTCTTCCCGGCGCCTGTTTCACCGACTATGGCGAGCGTCTGCCTGGGGCTGACGGAAAAGGACACGTCCCGCAGCACCCACTCGCCGGGTTTATAGGCAAACCAGACATGATTAAACTCGATTCGTCCCCTGAATCTATTCTGTCCCGCCGCACCGCCGGATGGGGACGGACTGCTCTTTCCGGCGGTCTTTCCCGGTGCAATCGCAGCATATCCCATGCCCGTATCCTCTTTCCCAGCCGGGCCGGACTGCCTCGGCGCACCCTCCGTCTTTACACTATAAACCGCCTTTGACGGGTCATTCCCTGCATGTGCATGCGCTTCTTTCAGAGCATCGGCCCGGAATACCGACAGTATTTTCTCTCCTGCAGCGGTTGCGCTCTGCATGATGTCAAATTTCTCCGAGAGGTCCTGTATCGGATGAAAAAAACGCTCAATGTAGGCAATGAACATAACGAGAAGCCCGAAAGAAACGCGGCCCTGTACAATTCCACGTGCGCCGAAATAGATGACTGCCGCAATGGAGAACCACCGCATGAAGCCGATGATCGGTCTGAATACGGCATTGATATAGAGCTGTTTCAACTGTGCGTCATATACATCCGTGTTGATGCCGAGAAATTTCTCGAAATTCAGAGCCTCCCTGACAAAGATCTGCACTATTCTTATTCCCGTGATGGTTTCATTGAGAAAACTGTTCAGATCCCCGATCTTCGTCCTTATCGCCCGATAGGCGTTTCTTACCTGAACCCGGAAGAGAACGGTGCACAGGACAAGAAATGGAAATGTTATGGAGACGAAGAGCGCCAGTGAGACGCTCGTCATAAACATGATTGCAGCTATGCCCGCCATCATTAAAATGTCCTGAAAGAATGTGATAAGGACCGAAGAAAAAAGCTCGTTCAGCCTCTCAATGTCGTTCGTAACGCGGTTCACCAGCCTGCCGATGGGATTTCTTTCATAGTAGGAGACTTCAAGGGAAAGTATATGGGTGTAGAGGTCCCTCCTCAGGTCCCGCATGGCGTGCTGCGAAAGACGCATGAGCAGAAGTATCTGAATATAAGAGGAGACGAACTGTACGAGAAGAATGGCAATGATGATAAAAACAAACCTGACGATACCTCTGATGTCGCCCTGTCGAAGATGCACAATCTCCCGTACCGTAAACCCGGATAAAACCGCCGAAGTAAAAAGATACCGCATACCCGAAAACTCACGCACATCACCGGCCTGCACGAGCCTCTTGATTTTGTCCCTGAGGCCCCGATCAATGTCGAAGGGCTGAATCAAGATATAGCTGTGCTCCGACAGCACTCCGGCTGCTGTAAGCTTTTCTATCTCCTGTTTGGAAAAGTATTTCAATTCGGCCTGGTACAAAAACCCGTGCAAGCCGTCGAGGCGCACCGCCTTCCTCAGCCGATTGAGGACAAAATCCCCTTCTTCACGTTGAGACAGCTTGACCAGATCGACGACCCTGCCCTGTTTGAACACAAAACGGTCGATAACTGTTTTTAAAAGAAGAGGCACGGCGAGATTCGCGCCGGTAATGAACAGTACGAACACGAGCGCGGTAATAAAATACTTCTTATAGGCAAATATATATCTGAACATGAGATTCAATACATCCCTGCTGTACAACTTCCCGTTTTTTTCTTCCTCTTCCCGATAGTACTTCACTGCTGAACTCCCGCTCGATTATGACCGGGCAGCTCTTCTTCGAGCTTCTGAAGCTCGTAGAGTCTCCGGTAGTATCCGTCAATCTGTAAAAGCCCGCTGTGCGAACCGCTCTCGATGATTTTTCCATCCTCGAGGATGATGATTCTGTCGCATGCCTGCACCGTGGAAACCCTGTGAGATATGATAATACAGGTGTGTCCCTCCATCTCGGTACGAATGTTTTCGAGCACCACCTTTTCCGTAGATGCGTCAACAGATGACAGGGCATCGTCGAGAATCAGTATACAGGGCCGCTTGATAAGTGCACGGGCAATGGAGATACGCTGTTTCTGTCCTCCGGAGAGGGTTACGCCACGTTCTCCCACAAGCGTTTCATACCGGTCGTGAAATTCTCCTATCTCCTCGTCGATGGCCGCCAATCTAGCACACTGCTCGATATCGGAGAAATCGCGGACCTTCGCATCCACACCAAAGGCGATATTGTTTCGAATGGTATCCGAGAAGAGAAACGGCTCCTGCGGCACATAGCCGATGCTTCCGCGAAGCACGGCAAGAGGAATTCGATGGATTTCATATCCGTCGACAAAGATGCGCTGCTCAGGTATCGGAAACAGGCGAAAGAGAAGGGAAATAAGGGTGGATTTCCCCGAACCCGGCTTTCCCATAATACCGAGAGAGGTTCCGGCAGGTACAAAAAGTGTTATATCGCTGAGAACCGGCCGTCCCTCGGAACCGTAGCGGAAGGCCAAATCCCTGATTTCTATCTCTCCATCGAGCCTCCTTATTCCAAAATCGACGGATGCAGATTCGACCACATCCGGCAGTGCATCCATGAGCGTGAGAATTCTCTTCGCCGATGCAATGCCTCTCTGCAGCAGGCTAAACACCCACCCGATCGCTATCACAGGCCAGATGAGCAGTCCAAGGTACATGCTGGACGATATGAGCTCTCCGAATGAGAGAGTCCCTGTAATGACCGTTTTACCGCCGACAAGATACAGAATGGCGAGTGAAAGGTTCGCGAACAGGGTAACTGCGGGGAAAAAGAATCCCCATATCCGTATGAGCTGAATATTCCTTTCGACATATTCCTCGCAGGTGGCCCCAAACTTTTCTTCTTCTTTTTCTTCCTGCACGAATCCTTTTACCACGCGAATTCCGGAAAAGGATTCCTGGGCATTGGTGGAAATTTTTCCAAAAGACTCCTGGACCGCCCTGAATCTCGTCTGTATCAGGGGGCCGAACTTTGTAATCATGAATATGATGAAGGGGAGCGGTATCACGGAGAACAACGCAAGCCTCGTATTGGTCGAAAAAAGAAAAACGAGGGAGAGCGTTCCCATAAAGAGAGCATCGGTCATCGCGAGAAACGAGGGGCCCGTCGCCATTCGTATCGCGTTGACGTCGTTTACCATGAGCGCCATCAGACGGCCCGTCTGCGTTCTGTTGAAAAACGAGAAGCTCAGGCTCTGCAGATGGGCGAACATATCCTCCCGCACCTCACGCTCGATCTTTCTGGATGTTCCCATGATGAAGACCCGCCAGAAAAAACGAAGCACGACCATTCCCAGGGCGAGCATCAGTATGACGAGCGTTTTCTGCGCAACAATCTGATTGGAGAAGGATGAAGAGCCGAGCACATCCACCGTTCGCTGGATTATTCGGGGTATGACGATCTGTATCAGGTCGACGCCCATGAGTATCATAATACCCGCAGCAACACCCGGTATGTGTCTTTTAATGTAGGAAAACAGAAAACGAAGGGCCCGCCTGTTTCCCACCTCTCTCTGTCCGGTATCGGCATACTGCAACTATTTCCCCCATTTTATCGGCCCATCCGGCTTCCACCCGAACATATTTTCTCCGCCTCCGGCAGGGATGCACATTCAGACGAAATTGCACGACCCCGTATCATGAACAATACCGTCTTCTTATGCCGCAGGGTACAATAATAGAATCCTGGTGCACGATCGGTCGCGGAAAATAAGCATTTCAGCGCCCGGACTATACGGACACTCCTCATCCGAATAGCGCCGTGCTCGTTTTTTTGCACCGTATTTTTCTGAAAACAAATGCCTCTATTTGCAAGATAGCGTAAATTTCTACCGGCGGGTGCATATGGAAACAGAGATGATACTGTTCCGCAGTGCTTTCCGTCATGCTCCCGCCCGAGGCGGACGGATGGGACGGGAGAGGCGGGCTGGCAATGCTTTATCCGAAGTAGTCGGGCTCGTTGCCCGGCTTCCACTTGATATTGCACCCCAGAGACGGCTTCTGTACTTCCGGAGCGCGCCTGCCTTCAAGGAGTGCATCGAGCGCGGATCTCAAATCTTCACCGGTAATGGAGATATCGTTGCCGGGCCTGCTTGAATCCATCTGTCCGCGGTAGAAAAGCTTAAATTCAGACCCGGAATCACGGCCAAAGAGGAAAAAGTCCGGCGTGCACGCCGCACGATAGGCCTTTGCAACTTCCTGCGTCTCGTCGTAGAGATAGGGGAAGCTGTATCCTATTTCCCTCGCAACCCGCGCCATATTCTCAGGGCTGTCGTCGGGGTACTGTGATGCATCGTTTGCATTGATCCCCACCACGGCAACACCTTTTTTCTGATACTCCTTCACCAGAAGGCTGAAATGCTCCCTGACATGCTTCACATAGGGGCAGTGATTGCACATGAAAACAACGAGCAGCGCCTCTGCATCCTTGAAATCATCCCGGCGCACCGTCTTTCCATCGATGTCGGGAAGGCTGAAATCGGGAGCAGCGGTCCCGAGCTTTCTCATTGTGGATGGTGTAAGCGACATGACGTATCGATCTCCTTCAGCCGGTCGTGATCTCCAGCGCGCCGTTCGGACAGGCCCGTACGCAGTTGCCGCAGCCGCTGCACATTATCGATACAAGCATGGGAGGCTCAAGCGGCTCGTCCTGTTCGAGAAGATGCTTTGTGCATGCCGCCAAGGCGACACATACTCCATCCTCACAGTCCCGAGGCGTACATCGTGAGAAGTTGATCTTCGCGCTTTTCCTGTTCATCGGATCAGTACCGGCTCACATATAGGTTTATTGAGTTTGAACTCATACTGAAAAGATAAGGTGCTTTGCGCAGCAGAACAAGAGTGAATTATTCGTTTACAGGTTCAGAGTTGTACGATGGGCGCCTGTACGATTCAGGTCTTTCCGGATACGGTCGTGCTTGATGGAAAGTTTTTTATGCAATATGCGGCGTCTGCCCTCATCCGCGTGAACGCCGATATCAGGGCACGTTTCGGGTAGGGACATCGACCTCGAAGCTATAGTACCCGTACGCGTTTATAATCCGCGTTGTTCCGATGGTCACGTCCCGGTCTTTTTTCCCGTACACCTCGTGGTTGTGCCCGTGCACGAGCACCCTGGGATGGAGGATTTCGATCAGGTCCAGAAACGCCTGAAAGCCGGTGTGGCATACATCGTCCTGGTCGTGAATGCCTCTCGGCGGGGCGTGGGTGATGAGAATATCGAGCCTGCCGAATTTTTTGATCCTGCGCACGAGCCGCCGGGCCCTCCTCGCCATCTGACCCTCGGTGTACTGCAGGTCTTCTCCATTGTACCAAAAGCTGCCGCCGAGCCCCCCGATGACCGCCCCTTTTACGGAGAGCACCGCATCGTCGACCGGGTCGCACCCCTCGGGGGGCTTCTTCTCGTAGGTCAGGTCGTGATTGCCGGGAACAAAGAGGAGGGGGGCGGAAATGACGGTCACAAGAAACGACAGGTACCCGGCATCGAGATCGCCGCACGACAAAACCAGGTCGATGTCCCGCCAGCGCCCGGGATCGAAATAATCGTACAGGGCGCGGTGCCTCTTATCGGCGACTGCAAGGATTTTCATAAGAGCTCCACTCGGCACGGCACGCGACGCAAGCCGCATATCCGTCAAAGGCATGTTACAGCAAAAATACTCTTGAATCTCTTTTCGGGCTCGCGGATCAAGATGGAGGATACCTCCGCTGATGCACCGCACGCATCCCTGCGGCCTGCGTGCGGCACGAAGGCCCCGTTCAGCAGGCCGGCCGATCATACCGCACGTTCCTCACCAACGGAGGCCCTCTCTATCCGTACCCGATTAACCGTCTTCTGGCAATACGCCGGTTCATTCCCTGCGCGTTTCCCTGCCTGCCGTCTACCTGAAAAACCCGCAAAGACATTCGATGCGTCGATGCGTCCTGCCTCGAAGGCCCCTAGAAAGTCCTATGAAAGCGAGGGAGGATTCGATCCCCAGAATATAGTGGTAGGCGGCTGTTCGTTTTCCTGCACCTCTATGGCGCCGCTCTCGCTTACATACTCCCCCTGCGTTTCACTGAACACAGGTATCGTTTCCTTCAGAGTAATGGTGTAGGTGTCCGGTTCGTATACAATTACCATTGTAAAGGTTATGTAGGTGCTGTCTCTGGTCCATGAAACGTTGAAGTAATCATTTGCCGAATCGAATGTATAGAAGCTCGCCTCTCCCTCGGAGCCGTCGGGGGTTGCGTACAGGTCGAACGCCGTAAAGTCGTTCAGGGTTTCGATGCCGGAACCGGTATCGATGGTGCCGTCGAATACCAGCGTGTAGTGCCACATGCCCCTGTCGCCGTCCCACACGACAGTCAGGGTAACGGTAATGCTGGTTTCGCCATCCGTATAGCTGAACGAGTAGCTGCCGCCGCTCCCCTGCCAGGGAAAACTAGGATCAAGATAAAGGTTTACAGCAGAAATGAATACATCGATGAGGAATACGCCGGAATAATAGAAAGATTCATAGTATGGATCGGTATCTGGCGGATACCCCACACTCGTGGTCTGCAGGAGCTGGTAGGTCTCTTCAACGGTGGGGGGGCTTCCCGGCGCACCCTCCTTGTTGGTGTTGCAGCCTGCAAACAGAAACAAAACGATGAATATCAGTAAAGCTGCAGCGATCGGCACTCGGTACTTTTTCATGGTCTCCTCCTCTTTCATTTTTTGATGGTGTTATTCGAATATTCAACTCCCCGGACAGGTGCTTGAAAAAGCTTGATTGAAAAAGTCTCATACAGTAATACTCTTTTGATACTATAGCACGAGTTCCCCGTTATGAAAACAGCTTTTACGGCATTTCTCCCGGGCCGTACGGCATCAGGTCCCTTTCAAACGAACCGCCTTTCCGTGGAGCAGTCGATTCACCAGTTTGAACGGGATTGCCCGAAAAAATCTTTTTTGAGGAATTGCATGCGCAAACAGAAATCCCGAGATGCACGTGCCGAAGCTCACCCCGGCGGGCAGCCCGCCCATGTATTGTGAAAAAAAATCGGAAACGAGAACATAGATATCCCCTGTACGAAGGTCCCGGTACTTCAAGGGCAAAACAGAGGCTTTAAGCTCACTGCACGCAGGTAGATATTTTTCGTTGTACCAGGCTCTCGCACGCACCTCAAAATCCGCGGATCCCGGATACTCATCGATCTGGCTCATCAGTGTGCGGTACCCGATTTCATAGGTAAGATTGATATTCCTGAGTCCTGTCCGGTTTTCGAACCTCCTTCGCGACAGGGCACCGCTCATCCCGATTGCGTCGTCCTTGTATACGTATTCCTTTACATGGGCATCGATGAACTCGACTCCCATCGCGATGGCCGTCGAAACGCGCCTGTTGCCGTCCACGACGTAGTACTCGCCTTTGAACAGGAACGCATCGATCGGAGGCATGGACTCGTACCGTTCCATTGCCTTCTCCATATGGAAGCGTCTGCTCCGCTCCTGGCGATCTCTACGCCGAATATAGTGAAAAACAGAATCGAGCTCACCGCATTTATCGACCGTACCGGTGATTCTCCGTGTCTCGACGACTCTCAGTCCCGCATCCATCACCACATGCGCCCTCTTTCCGTCGAACACATCGTCAAAACAGGTAACAACTCGTTTACGCATCCTCACCATATCTCTCGAGCTCTCCTTCTATCCACCTGATATGTCTCAACTCTTCCCGTGCGAGCATTTGATACAGAGCTCTGATGCTTTTCATGGCGAAGCGGTTTTTCAGTCTGCTGTACATCCGGTATCCGCACTGCTCTTTGTTCAGCGCCGCACGAAGGATATCTTTTGAGGCTGCTTCCGGAGCTATATCCGGCCATTGTGCGCAAAACTCCTCCATCTCCTCCTGTGAAATCCCCGGCATAAAGTCCCGCGTTTCATCTTCGCCGCCGGACCCCTCTTCGTCCCGCATTTCGCCGTCTGCGGCGCTTTTTTGGATCCCGGCGAAGCTTCCCCTTTTCTGTGCTTCCTCGATCCTCATTCGATGCTTCAGCTCTTCTGAAAGAAGCCTTTTTAAGAGGTCAAAGGACCGGTGCATCGTAGCCCTTTTGAGGATCGACTCATAGAACCTGTATGAGGCCTCCTCAAAGGCAATGGCTCCTTCAAGCACAATCCTGACAATCAGCTTTTTTACAGGACCGGACACTCCCCGCTCGCCCCTATATCGAACTCTATATTCCGGAGAAAGTATACAATAGCTGCAACGGACAACAAAAGGAAGAAAATATTTTACCCGATGTTTTACCTGACTGATCAAAAAAATCCCGAAGGGAATGCGGCCTACGGCACGAGGTCGGGCACGAGTATCCATTTAATCGTCCAGATGCCCGACTCATCACGCTCGAGATGTACGACGCCGCCGTTGTAAAACTGCACGCACTGCTTGCTTTCATCCTGGCAGATGAGAAGCGCCGTGAGCCTGTTCAAATGCGGGAGATGGCCGACAATCATGATGTTTTCCTCGATAACCTTCAGCCTTTCAACCCATCCCCACGGCAGAGACTGCGGGTTCAATTCCTTGCCCTCGCGCATGCCTTTGACAGGTCTCAGCCTCTTTGCCAGTATCTCAGCGGTCTGGAGCGCCCGTGTTTTTCCGCTGTGGTAAATAACGTCGAGAAAAATATCGGATCTTTGCGCGAGAAACAGGGCCACCTTTTCAACCGCACGGGCGCCTCTCTGGGTAAGAGAGCGGTCGGGATCCACTTCCTTGGGCTGGGCTTCCCCATGCTGAACGAGGTAGAGATGCATGCGCGTGCTCCTGGACTACGATTGAAAAGAAACGAAAAGAGGCTGTACACGGCAGGTTGCGCTTTATAATAGTATACCAGAATATCGCCATTTTTACAAGCTGCAATTCAAATTGAGGACGTTCTATAAAGCTTCATTGGATTTATCGGGCTGCGCCTGAAAAGACGCGTATAAGCGGTCTTAAACGCCTCTGCGGTCGAACCTGACCGACCGCGTGTCCTCTTCCAGCCCGGTCGGCTCTGAAAGGGCTTTGTACAGCTCGGGGCGCCTCGTCTTTATCCATCTCTGCCCCGTATTTTCGACGAGCAGCGACAGGTCCAGGTCGGCGATCAGCATATCGTCGTCCGCCTTCCCCGTCTCTTTTATAATTCTTCCATACGGATCTATGATCATCGCGTTGCCCGTTCTGATTTCATCATCATCCACACCCACACCGTTGCTGAAAATAAGAAACATGCCGTTGTCATGCGCGCGTGCGGGCAGCCAGCGCAGAATCCAGCCCCGTCCCTTGGGTCCGCTGAATTCATCCTCGATCGCCTTCCTGTTGCGGTGCCTGTTCTCCCACAGCGAGCGGTCGACCAGCCCCATGGTATGGGGGTTCGTCGATGCACACCCTCCTGTCTGATGGGGCGCAAGCAGTATGTCGGCACCCTTCAACGCAGTGATGCGCACATTCTCCCCGATGTTGTTGTCGTAGCAGGTGAGCACCCCGAGCCTGACACCGTACGGAGAATCGAACACCGTAAACTCCGAGCCCGAACTCATATACTCGCTTATGAAGCAGTGGATTTTCCGATGCCTGTACGCCCTGCCGTCCGGGAGTGCCACGATATAACTGTTGTACATGGTCCCGGCATCCGTTTTTTCGACAAGTCCGGCACCGATCGTCATATTATGCCTCTTCGCCCGCTCGATGAGCGCCCGCGAGGATTCGCCTTCGAAGACAGGCTCGGCAAGAGAAAGCAGCTGTTTTTTTGAAAGCTTTCTGAGAAACCAGTACCCTGTAATGCAGCATTCCGGAAATACGACGATTTCAACTCCGTTTTCTGATGCAGTACGGAGAAACCCGTCTATCTTGCGTATGTTTGCCTGCTTATCCCCGGGCGCATGCTCAAACTGCACACAGGCCGCTCGAATCTTTCTTTTCATGTCGTTATCCATTTTTGACGATTTTTCAACAGGGCCGTAAACCAGCCTCCTTTATTTTTCCCGCCCGCACTCCCGCTAAAAGAAAATGAGGCAGCTTCGGGGCTGCCTCAATTTTCCGGTTGTATGGTCGTTAACCATAATATATCCAGTAAAAATATCGGGTAATTTGAAATTTATTTAAGCATAATTGTTTAAAAATTTGCGCACGGAGATATCCGCCAAAAAAGTCGCTGCACAAACGGGAAAACCCGCCTGCGCAGTGTAAATCCCCCGAAAAGACAGCATTTGATCTATGCAGCGCGGTTTAATCGATCTCGTATCAGAACACTCACCAGCCCCGGGTCATGCGCTGCGGATCGAGCACTTCCTCGAGCTCATCAGGGGAGAGCACACCTCTTTTCAACGCGATTTCCCGCACGGTCCTGCCTGTCCTGTACGCCTCCTTTGCGATAAGCGCCGCTTCATCGTACCCAATATGCGGACTGAGAGCTGTAGCAAGCGCAATGCTCTGCTCGATCATGACTTCTATCCTTTTATCATCGGCCTCGATCCCTGCGATACATTTTTCCGCAAAATTCTTCACCGCGCGCGCCAGGATTTCAATCGATTGAAGAATGTTGTACGCCATCACCGGCATCATTACGTTGAGCTCCAGGTGCCCCATGAGTCCGCCGACCGAAACCGCTTTGTCGTTTCCGATTACCTGGGCTGCAACCTGGCACAGCGATTCCGCGATAACCGGGTTTACCTTGCCCGGCATGATCGAGGAACCGGGCTGTACTGCCGGGAGAACGAGCTCGCCGATGCCGCATCTCGGTCCGGAGCTCAGAAAACGAATGTCGTTCGAAATTTTCATGAGCCCCACAGCTGCTGTTTTAAGAGCAGAAGAGGCAAACACAAGCGCATCCTTCGACCCCTGCGCTTCGAAGTGGTTTTCGGCTTCGATAAACGGCAGTCCGGTCATCCGGTTGATGTCCTCGATAACGAGACCGGCAAAGCGCCGGTGCGTGTTCATACCCGTGCCGACCGCGGTGCCGCCGACGGCAAGCTCGTACAGACCGGGCAGGGCCGATTCAACCCTCGCTCTTGCGTGACGAACCATGCTCTCGTACCCGCTGAATTCCTGGCCGAGTCGAATAGGGGTGGCGTCCTGAAAGTGTGTTCTTCCGATCTTCACGATATTCGAAAACCCGGCGGCCTTTGTACGAAGACTCTGTGCCAAAATCCCGAACGCGGGAAGCAGGTCGTTGTGTATCCCCTCCGCTGCGGTTATATGAATGCAGGTCGGGATGATATCGTTGCTCGACTGCCCCATGTTGACGTGGTCGTTCGGATGAACAGGTGCATTGCTCCCGATTTTGGATCCTGAAAGCTCGTTCGCCCTGTTTGCAATTACCTCGTTTGCGTTCATGTTGGTGGACGTGCCTGAACCCGTCTGGAAGATATCGACGACGAACTGGCCGTCCATCTTTCCTTCCATAACCTCCCCGGCGGCGCTCACGACAGCGTCTCCCGGCAGCTTTTCCAGGAGCCCGAGCGCCATGTTCGCACGCGCTGCAGCGCCCTTCACCATTCCGAGCACTCTGATGAACCCCGGCGGGAGGCGAATACCGCTTACGGGAAAGTTTTCGACAGCCCGCTGCGTCTGCGCACCCCAGTACGCTTCTGCCGGAACCCGCACCTCCCCCATAGAATCCTTTTCAATCCTGTACCCGTTCTTTTCCATTGCAAAACTCCCGGTATATTTAAGATGTACCGGCTATCATCATACCCCGACAACAGGCAATATTCAACAGTATAAAACCGGCCCTGTTTGAAAAAGCCTGAGGCAAAAAAGGACACACAAGACCTGCATTCCCGTTTCATGAAGGACGTATGCGGTAATAGAGTTGAAAGATACCGAAAAAGCTGGTAGAATCAACCCTGCAACGGAGCAGAAAAATGCCGCTCATGCAGAAAACCGATCAATACTTCTCATTTCTCGCAAAACATTTTCCCGTCATGTGTGCGAGCGATGAGTTTCATTTCATGCCCCGCGCCGAAGCGGCTGCAGAATACTACGACCGTTTGGAAGACCTCGATCGCGATGCACTCGAAGAGCACCTTCGGGCTCTTCACCGGTTCAAAGAGGAGCTCGAAAGTGGCGTTGATTCAATCGGGGATTTTGAATCCTTTATCGATATAAAGCTCGTACTTTCGAATATAGCCGGCATTCTCATAGAGCTCGAAGACAGGGCGATTTTAAAGCACAACCCCCTTGTCTACCTGAAGGTCGCGTTCATCGGCCTCGACCATGCTGTTTCACGACCCGCTGAAAACATTTCAATCGTACATGAACGGGCGCTCGAGCGCCTGCGGCATATACCGTGCCTTTTCGCACAGGCCCAAAGAAACCTTGAAAGCGTGCCTGCATTACTGCACACCGCTGCTTCATACATGATCGGGGACTGTTTTTTGTATCTCGATGAAATTCAGCAGGAGCTTTCCCTTGATGCGGACACGGTGTACGGTAAAATGCTGGTCAGGCTGTGCTCTAAGGTTCGGTCTGCGCTTGCACGTTTTAAGAATTTTCTTGATTCTTTTTCCGAAAGAACAGTCAAAAATTCGGATGACGATATTCGGGCGGCAGACACGATTGAAGCGACCCTGAAAAAGCATTTCCTCAGCACGAGAAGTCTCGAGGAGATATACCGTATCGGTATGGAAGAGCGCGCACGCTGCCTTGCAGAGCTGCATTATCTGCAGGCTGCAATCGATCCCGACAAAACCTGGCAGGAGCTGTACGACGCGTATCTTCCCGTTAAAAGCGACGATATCATGTCTCTCTACCGGTCGGAGTGCAGCCGTCTGGGAGAATTTTTCGCCGGTCGGGGGTTTGAAATCCCTGCAGAACCGTCGATTCTGCAAACTCCGCTGTACCTCCGATCGGTTCGCGGCTCAGCATCATTCAGTGCCTCGCTTCCCACGGACGGCCCCGGAAGCGATCATTTCTACATAACAATGGAGAACAGGCAGCTGCAAAAGGGTGGATTTTCACATGAAGACGGACAGCAACGAGGCAGCCGGTTTTTAAACGAGACGTGCACCGTACAAAAAGACAGCCGTCCGTACCGCGCAACATCCTCCCTGGAGAATATGCAGCAGCGGGTGAACCGGCGCCTTCACCGGGAGCTCAAATACCTGACCGCTCATGAGGCGATACCAGGCCATCACCTGCTCGATTACCGCCGCAAACGATTATTAAATCCCGTCAGACGGCAGATCGAATCGCCTCTCTTCTACGAAGGGTGGGCGTGCTATGCAGAATCCCTTCTCATCGAGTACGGGTATATCGATTCGCCCATCGAGCTTCTCGTGAATCAGAAGAGGAACCTGTGGCGGGCTGCGCGGTGTCAGATCGATGCCGGGCTCGCTGCAGGAATACTCGATATAAACATGTGTATCGGCCTTCTCGAGGAGGCGGGCTTCGAAGAGGATGAGGCCCGCACCCAGATCGGCAGGTTTCTTTTAAACCCCGGATATCAGCTGTGCTATACGCTCGGCCGGTACGAGATACTGCAGCTGAGGCGACGCTACGGTACGGTACTGGGCCTGACGAGCTTCCATCGGGAGATGCTCGATGCCGGAGAATTGCCGTTCATACTCCTTGAAAAGCGGCTTGCCGAACTCAGCAAACAGCGAAATATTTAATGAAGTCGCCCGAACGGCCGTGGAGTAGTATGGTTTGCAGGGACAGGGCTTCGGTTTCAGCGACACAGCGGCCGGTGCTCGGCGGAACGAATCCGGAGATCAAGAGCTGATCGTATGAAAAAATTCTTCGGCTACCACTCGGAATGGAACCTCGGAAGCCCGGGGGGGTGGGATTACCAGCGTCTCACGCAGATAATCGGCAAAGCGGTGTGGCGTATGCTCGACCGGCACGCGTCACCCGGCATTAACCTGGACTTCGATCATCCGCTGCTCTTCCCTGTCGAGGGTTTTACGCGCATGCTCGTTGAAGCCCACAGGCAACGCGCCGGGAAAAACGCAGGCGCCATTGCTATCGTTGCTGAAGAGGAGACCCTGGATACGGTAACGGAAAACAAAAATCTCGCTGAAAGGCTCGACAGCATCGAGGGCATAACCGGCATGCTTGCCGCCCCCCAGGAGCTCGAGTTGAAAAAAGGCACGGTGAGCCTGCACGGCATGCCCGTTTCGGTTATTTTCATGGATTTCAACACCGACGTGCTCCTTTCCCTCCATCGGAAGTACGGGCTTAATCCCCTCCTCCAGGCGGCTCGTGAAAACAGGGTGATCAACCCGAGGGGAACGGAGCCTATCAACATCAAGAGCATGTTCGAAGTCATTACCGGCCCGCTTCATACGCGCTTCCATCCAGAAATCGTCCGTCGCACGCCCTGGACAAGGCAGTTCTACGACCGGAGCACCACCGGGCCGGATGGCGAGCGCATCGGCGACCTGCTCGAATGGACGCGGATACACTGGAACGGTCTCGTTCTCAAACCCGAACGCGGGTACTCCGGAAAAGGAGTGAAGGTCGGCGGCATCGACGGCGTCGCGGATGACGCCATTCAGGCGGCGCTCGGCAGAGGAGGGTATATAGTGCAGAAGAAGATACCGATAGAACAGTGGTCCGAACATATGCCCGAGATTGACGAAAAATCCGAAACGGTTGCCCTGCACATCCGTCAGACGGACTTCAGAAGCCTTTTCGGACCTGACGGGCTTTTCGGCTTTTTGGGGAGATACGGCGGTGTACCGACAAACGTCGGAAGCGGCGGCGGCGTGCAGGCGCTTGCCGTCGTACCCGATGAGCTCGATATGCGTGAGACCGTAAAGAGGATAAACGATGCAATTCTCTCTCTGGATTTTCATGCGGTATATGAAGCGTCGTCAGCACAGAAAAGAATGGCCGTTGAGCACGAGTTCACCTACCTGCACGGCCCGATACGTATGGCTCTCAGACCCAGGCTCGTAAGCCGCGGTCAGCTCTCCTCACTCGAAAAATACTGCCGGGAGCTCTGGCTCGACTGTCTCACTTTGGAGAAGATGTGGCGCGCGGGAGAGCTGGACAGCCTGGTAAAAATGGAAGAGGATGAGCTCGAGATCGCCCGTGCCCAGCCGTGGAACGGAGGCCCCGCCATCATCGCTTCTGACGGACTCTTCGACTTCGGGGCTGCAGAAACCGGCGCAGCGTAAAAAAACTGCCGCGTACAGCAAAAGGAAAGATAGTTGACCATTCGCGTCGACCCTGAATGGTGGAAGGATATCTTCGATGAAGTGTACCTTCTCACCGATGCGCGCTCCGTATGCGACCAATCGGTAACCGAGCGGGAAGTCGACCTCATCTGCAGAATGCTCGGACTTCACAGGAAAGATCGCATACTCGACCTGTGCGGCGGGCACGGCAGGCACAGCCTCGAGCTTTACGCCAGGGGGTTTAAGCACTGCACGCTCGTCGACTACTCCGAATATCTCACAGGACACGCACGCCGCCAGGCTCATCTTCTACACCGGCCGATAGAGGTGCTCCGTATGGATGCACGGAATACCGGGCTGCCGCCTGAAACCTTCGAACACGTACTCATCATGGGCAATTCACTCGGCTACTGCAGTGCCGCTGAGGGCGACCGGCGAATTTTACGGGAGGCTTACCGGCTGCTGAAAGACGAAGGAAACGTACTGGTGGATGTGGTGAACGGAGATACGGTTATCCGGAGGTTCAACCCCAATGCCTGGCATGAGATCGGGGAAGACGTGGTCGTATGCAGGCAGAGGGAGCTTCAGGGAAACTGCGTACGCGCCCGCGAGCTCGTGATGAGCAGAAAAAACGGCCTGATACGGGACAAAACCTACTCCATACGTCTTTACCGGCCGGATGCCCTGGCAACGCTCCTCGCAGGAGCGGGTTTCTCCGGGGTACAAATCATCACCGATTTCAGACCGCATCAGAAGAATGGCGACTTCGGCTGTATGGAAAACCGTATGCTCGGAACGGGTAAAAAACCCGCCCGTACAAAGCGGCGGAAGACCCGACACTCCGCAAAATAGCACGCCCGGTGAACCCTTTAAACACCTTACCTTCTTCCGTTTCTTTTCCCTCTCTTCTTCCGGCTCCCCTCGTCAAAAACAACAGTTGTACTGCCCATCGATATGCAGTCACCCGACTTGAGAACCCTGGAACGAACCGGCCTGTTGTTCACCGTGATATTCGAGCCGGATACCCTGTATCCGCCGTCTTTTTTCTCGACTTTCACTTCAAGATCGCCGACACCGGAATCGTCGGCAAGCGTGAGATCCGCGTTCCTGTCCGATGCTATGGTGACACTGCCCCGACCTTCAATGGAGAGCGTCTGCACCCGCCTTCTTTTTCCCGTTCCCCTGTACACGGTAAGATTCGGCCCCTGCTTTCTCTTTTCGAGCTTCACAATGCCGAGTACGATCATAAAGGCGGCAGCAAGAGGAATCGCAAGCAAAATCATGAGATCGAAACGCTCCTGCGGCCTGCCCAGAAGGGTGCCCGTATAGTAATACCTCTCGGCGGACAAAACTCCACCCGATGATTCGTACTCCACACGAACGAGCCGCTTTTCCGCGGTTCCCATTGCAGCCCGGTACCCGAGCAGATACTCTCCCATGATCTGTTCGCGAATCAAAAAGTAGAGAGATGCGAGTCGTTTCGGATCGTACACGGTAAAATAGGCGCCTCCCGTCTCCCGGGCAATGCTGCCGAGATTTTTTCTGTCCGCCCTTCCGGTCAGTCCTATTGCGTAGATGGAAATACCCTCGTACAGCGCAAAATCGACCGCATGGTCCATACCGTGTCGCTCCTGGAAGTACGGGTTGTTTTCGAGAGGAAAATTCTGGCCGTCGGAGAGCAGAATGACGACCTTCCTGCCGCGTACGGTCCTCAGCAGATCCACGGATGCGTAGAGGGCCTCGTAGAGCTCCGTATACGCCTCGTGTTCCGAGGGCTTTTCGATCTGTGCAAGGGCCTGCTCCACCTCGACCCTGTTCCTGGTGGGCCTGACCGCCGTCTGCGTTCTGACATTGAAGGAGAGAAGCCCGGACCTGTCGTTCGGATTCTTCATATCTTTCAGCAGCAGCAATACGGCGTTCTTTGCAAAGGTGATTCGCCATATATCCTCATCAGGAGAGTTTTTGACCTTGCCGGAGCTGTCCCAGTACATGCTTCCGGAATTGTCGATGACGAACAGAACAGTGATGCCCTCGTTTACGTTCACACCCTCCTGAAAAGAGAGTATCTCCCGGCCGACCATCCCGCTGTCGGTGAATTCCGAAACCCTGAAAGAGCTTTTGCTCAATCCGGCGACGGGTTTCCCCGCGCTGTCCGTAACGCTGATATACGCCTTCACCTGCTGATTGATGAGCAGCGTCCTGCCGTCGATCTGGGATATGCGGATCGAATCCTCCGCCGCAGCAGCCGAAGCACCGGCGGACACTGCTAGCACAGCGGTAAAAAACAGAAATAGTTTCTTTTTCATCAGCGCTTCTCCTTCTTCCGAATAAATTGAAACTGTGCGTCGCCTATTCGAATGATGTCGCCGTCGTGAAGCTCTTTTTCATCGACCTTTTCGTCGTTTACCCAGGCGCCGGTAACCGTATAGGTTCCCTTCCGCCTCGTTATCCCGGAATGTGTCTCGGTTACATCCCGATATCCGTGCAGTGTAATATCAGATTCCTGAGAACCGCCGATTGTGGTGCGTTTCTGCGTAAGCGGCACTTCGCTTCCCCTCTGCCTGCCGTTCAGGATACGGAGCAGAGCGCCGGCAAGCCTGTTCTCAACGAGACCGTAAAAAAATCCTATGCACACCCCCAGCAGAGCAAACCCTCCGAGCCGTGCGTACACACGCGCAGGAGTAAGTACCCGTATAAACTCCACCAGGAGTCCCCCGAGCAGACCCCCCACAAACCCGCCCGCAAGCCCGTTCCTCAACTTTGCAAAAGAACGGCTTCGCAGGCCCTCAGCAGTGCCGATGCACATACCGAACAGAGCCCATCCGAGCGCCCGTGAGAGAGGAAAGCCGTACATCTGAAAGGAAAGCGCCGAGCTGAACAGCCTGGTACCGATATACAGAAGCGCAGTCTGTCCTATAAAAAACCCCGCAATCCCGCCGGCAGTTCCAACCGCCAATCCAGCCAATCCGCCGTTTACGGCCTTTTTCCCGGAAGAAGACAGCACGCCTTCGCTCATACCGAATACACCGCCCATCATACACCCGACACTTACGCCGAGTACGATATTGAACGCCAGAAGTGAGGGAAATTGAGCCTGGGAAAAAAGAACGACCTCGGAAATCGGCCAGACTGCGGTCCCTGCCGCAAGACCCGTCAGCCCGAAAAAAAGTATTCTCATTGCAAGAGGCATAGCTCCTCCATTCTTTTTGCGCCCGGGTGCTCAGCCGGCCGCAGGTCGGCTGAACGGGTCCCGCTCCGCCTCATGCGGTGCAGCCTGTCCGGCTGCATATGGCCGGCCGGGGCACACCTCCGTTAGGGCTGATTCGCGAGCCCCGATATCCGTATGGTGCTCGTATCTCTTTTATACGACACCCTGAGCCGCGTTACCTCTTCGGGGTATACATTGAACTGGTAGTTTTGGGCGTGTTTCATATTTTTCCTTATAGTCAGCACATACCGATCCTCCGGAAGATGAAATTCCCGAACGCCCTTCAGTGTTTCACCGTACTGAGTGAACCTCTTCTCCCTGTTTCCGATATAATTCTCTCTCCTGTTGTCGATAAGAATCCCCAGGCCCGCAGTATCGCTTTCGATAACGAGTATTCCAGGTTTTTTGATCAGGTCGACCTCGACCTGTATGGAATCGAGGCTCGGCTCGACGTAGAATTCCACCATTTCCGGAAAATAGCGGGGTACCCGGTATCTGAAAACATAGCTCTTCCCCGACTGCAGCAGGGCGTCGGTATAGTGCCGAAGCCTCTCATCCGAGCGGTACCTCTTCCAGTCTATCCATCTGTCCTGTTCTTCCACATACATGGAGATCGAAGCCTCCCTGTACAGCGACCTGCCGGTGCCTTGTTCCGTCACCCGGTGATCGATGGTAATCGGCTTGTGTTCGGCTTCCGGAAAAGGGACCTGGACAAGCGTTTCGTCGTACGTGCTCATTTCCTGTTTCTGTATAATGCGGGGATCGAGGGTGAAGGCCCGGGCTGCCTTGCCGTTCTCAATTACCATTTCCAGTGCGTAATTGCCCGCAGGAAGGTAGAGCGGACCGGTGGTGACATACCGCCTCGATGCCCCCGTCTGAGTAACCCGGCGAATTAATGAAAAAACACCGCTTCCAAAGGGACTCAGCCGGTATGTGATCTCCTGTATATGTCCGTCGCCATCCCTCTGTTTAAGACGGGCAACTGCATATACCTGATCCGGCTGTTTGTAGTATCCGGCGGGTACCGGGACCCGGACTTCGAGCCTGCCGTATTTTTTTGCCTGAAGATACTCGTGGAAGTACCCCCCGTAGTAGAAATAGAGACCACCGAGCAAAATCGCATATATGAGCACAAACACCGGCTTCAAGAGGACGCGGCCCCGCTCCACGGCCTCTTTTTTCCCGGGTTTTTTACCCGCCAGGCTGATACTGCCTCCTGAGAGGTATCTTTTAATCGCTCGGCTGATATCGGCCGTGCTCCGGTAGCGTTTCGTGTATCCGGCAAGAATATCCAGAAGGGACTTGATGTCTCTGAACCGCCGCTTTATCCTGCGATTCATGGTCTTTCTGATGATCCGGATAAAGAAAGCGGGGATGGACGGATTGTACTTTCGCGGATTTTTATAATCTCCTTTATTTATCTTCTCGATTGCCTCAGCCGAGAAATCGGGAGGGAAAGGCTTTTTCCCGGTTATCATTTCGTAGAACATAACGCCGAGTGAATATATATCGGAGCGTTTGTCCACCGTACGGACATCTGATATCTGTTCGGGAGACATATATGCCGGTGTGCCGAGAGTCATTCCCATCTTCGTCAGTCCGTCTTCCGCGGCTTCCTTTGTACGAGCAATCCCGAAATCGACCAGCTTCACCTCACCGGTGTTTGAAATGAGGATGTTTGCCGGCTTGATATCCCTGTGGATGACTCCCTTGTCATGCGCGTACTTGAGACCCCTTGCGATCTCCGAAAGGATGAGAACGGCTGCGGCGTTCGATAGGCGTCCCCTCCGCTCTATGAGGCGGTCGAGGCTGATGCCGTCGACCCACTCCATGACGATATAGTAGGAGGACCCGGATTTGAAATGGTCGTACACGGGAACAATACGCTCATCCCTGAAATCGATCATCAGAGAGGCCTCCCGCTTGAACCGTTCGACAAGTCCGCTCCCGCGCCTGAGGGTAAGCTGTTTCAAAATCACAAACCTCTTGAGCGTCGGGTGCTTTGCCTTGTATACGGCGCCCATTCCCCCTCGTGCTATCTTTTCGACGATCTCGTATTTCCCGACTTTCATCAACTGCCTGGGCATCTCATGTTCCCCCGGTATACTCACCCGTCAAATCCGGTATCGTAACTATATCCCGCTCGATATCGATATCCCCGTAGATCATGGCGACCGTAAAATTGCCGGGATTGTGTATCTGTACGTATCTCCCCTCGGCACGCAGATTGTACAGCCCCTGCACCGGCCTGTGCCCGCCGAAGTAGTACGCACGCTCCGCATTCTCCCTGAAGAAATATTCCAGCATGTCCCGGACGCTCCCCTGTTCGGCCGCATCGTTTGACGTCCAGGTAAGACCCTCAACAACGTCCGGCCTCTTCCGGTACCCGATAATATCCGACCTGCAGAAAAACCCGGCGGGTTCCGCATGGCTGACGAGGAAGTTGTTCCCGACGGCAAGAAGCGGCAATTCCTTTTCAAAATTGCCGAACGATTCCAAAAAGTCACTCCCGTAGAACTTCAGAACCCAGTCGCGCACCATGGCGCCCTCATACGCGTACTTTCTGAACGCGTGGTTTCCTCCCCCCTCTTCGTTGCATATATTCTCATGATTGCCCTTCAGGAAATGAAAGAGCCCCCCAAAGACGGATTTCACCTCCATGACCATCTCCATGACTCCTAGGCTTTCCGCCATCTCCTCATCCATGCACCGGTGTCGTCTGTATCTGCCGGAGAACTCCCTGTATGCGCATTGCCACCTCGGGGCCGCCCTTCCCTCGGCATGAAATCCGTCTCCCACGCATACAACCTGCAACCTGTTTTGGGCCAGCATCCGGACGACGCTTTTACCGCTTTCCGGCTCCCACAGCATCAGATTGAGGAAAAAATCCTTTCTCGCGTGGAGATCCGGCACCACGATGGTCGGCACATCCTGCCGCAGAACGAGCAGTCCGCCGGGCAGCCCCTCCCCGTCACGAGGCCGCACCCTTTCATCCTCATTGACGAGCACATACTGTACCCTGTCCAGAAGCTCGAGGTAGTTTTCACGGTCTAACCCTGTACCTCTTTTGAAAATCCGAACGAGTGTTTCTTTCAGGTCGTCGATTGGGCTCGCCCTCCCCTGTTCGCGTGCTTGCAGCACACCTTCCTCCATATCACGATATCCGGATTTCAGAATATCTCATGTGCATCGGAAGAATTTCTTTTTTCCGTCGGTACCCTGCTTTTTCTCAGCGATCGGACACTATCGTCTTGTTGACCCTGGTAAATTCCTCCTGAAGAAGCAGGGTTACCTCGTTGATTTTTTCTTCCTGCTCCTCGATCGAGGGGTTTCCCGACAGAACCGCAATCTTGAAAATCGGTGATGTTTTTTTCACCGGCCCCGGCTCGAACTGAATCGGCCTGCCTGTTTCCAGGTCTTCCGCCAGCCTGGATTCTTCCTTTCCGGCAATATCGGGCACGTCTGTCCTGAGCCCGATACTCGCGTACTGCGCCATTCTGACCTCCTTCACAATCGGGCCGATTCTGACGAGAGACCCTGAATAGGTCATTGCAAGCACCCCCCTCGTATCGTCGCGAGCAAAGGTATCGACTTCCTCCATACCGAATTTCTCGATGGTCTCCTCAAAAATCCGCTTTTTATCGATCCAGCATCGTGCAAGCGATTCACCGGTTTCATAATTATCCGGCAGGCCTGACGATTTAATGACCGCAGCGATATGCTCCCGAATATACCCGGGCAGCTGTTCCAGATAGGATCCCATATTCTATCTCCCTGCAAAAAAATTTTTACGCGGTAGTACGTTCATTCCTCTGTAAATATAGCGCAGCGGGATGCGTGTTTCACGATGCAGCAGGCGGGAATTCGAGCTCCGGTGAAAACAGGGCAGAAGCTACAGTATTTCGAGCTTTGTTTTTCCCACCATTATCACGTCTCCGCTTTTGATCTCGACACGCTCGCACTTCGGAATGGGGTTGTTGTTCAGATAGGTACCGTTGGTACTGCCCTTGTCCATGAGGTAGTATACGCCGTCCTCATTCTCGATGAGCGCATGCCTGCGGGAAACGAGAGGATCATCATTAATGACGACACTGTTTTTTTCGTCCCTTCCTATCGAGATCATTCTCGAAATATTAATCGATTGATCCCTGAATCTGAGCTTCATGTACACGGTTTTCAGACTCTTTGCGACCTTTTTCCCCTTTTCGCCTCGTTTGTAAATTGTCTCATCTGCCATCCGGACTCTCCTCTATAAAGCTTCAGCGCTGCGGCCCGACGAAAAAAATGACGCTATCAAACGCGCTGTCTTTTTTAAAGATTTTTGTATTTTATCGTCGCGTTCAGTTTTAACATACAGCAGAATTCAATCATTTTCAAGCGGCAGCTGCATCAATTCGGCGGAATCGGATCCTATTCGATATACCCGACAGCCTTCTTCCCATCCTCGAAGTCATCGAAAACACCGGCTGCGACGGCTCCCGTTACAGCTGCGCCGATCGCCGCTTCCTCCTCGTTCAGCGGAATTAAAATTTTGTAACCGAATATCTCGGACGCGATATTTCTCAACGGTCTGTTTTTACGCATCCCGTTTCCGCTACCGACAACGCGCTCGATACGCGTTAAGGCATCCTCGTCCATCATATCATGGAGCACCTCGATAATGCCCTTGAGGGTTGCACGGATGAGGTTTGAGGGCGTGAAATTCGTAAGGCTCAGCCCTTCCACGGCTCCCCGCGCCATCGGGTCGCTCCGCCTGCCGCCGAAAACCGCGCGCACTCCCATGCCGCCGGTACCGGAGCCTTGTTCAGCCAGACAGGACATCCGCTCCCAGAGGCCGTCGAATTCCCGAACATCAAAAAGCTCTTCTCCCGCCAGTTTGAAAAACTCGTATAAAACGGTGTATGCCGCTCCTCCGGCAAGCGCATTCCCCGCAACCAGAAGGCCGTTTTCTACAAAGGGGCGCACCACGACATCGTATCCGTCGATTATGCAGTTTTGCCGCACCTCATCGAAACTCCGGACGGCATAGGATATCTGCGATGCGGTGCCGACATTGATCAGAAGGGTTGTATAAAACTCCCGTACGCTCCCGATAAAGCTCGCCTGGTTGTCCCCGAGAGCTGTGGATACCGGAACGCGGCCGTTTCTCATCAGTTTCAAAAGACCCGCCTCCTCGACAGCACCCAAGCGACTTGCGGTGGGGACGATCCGAGGGAGGCATCCTGGATCGATACCGAGACCTTCGAGATAGGGGCAGTCCCAATTGTGCGAAACGGAGTCGTAACAGCCCAGGCTGTCGGCAAAGGTAGAGTCGATGACGGCTTCTCTTCGGCCGGTCATGATCATCCCGAAATAGTCCGGGAGCGTGCAGATGCATTTCATGCCGCGGACGCTGCTCTCCCGAAACCAGTCGTACAGGGTTACGACCCCGTAGCCGGTTGCTATGGGCCGTGTACCCGCCCTTTCCTCCATCTGTTCGAGCAGTGTCTTCCCGTCTTTTCCCCTGTGTTCCCCACGTTCATCCTGCCATGTCACGAAATTGGTGACCGGTCGGCCGACGGCGTCCAGGCCAAGTATCCCGTGCATCTGCCCCGTAAGTCCTGCAGAAACGACGTTCACCTCCCGGCCTGCCAGAAGCTCATCCATGCAGGCGGAAAACGCAGCGCGTATCTTCCGGAGGTCCTGCTCCCTTTTATACGTATCTTCAAGCGCACAATACGCCTCAGTGGATCGCGAGCTCGATCCAACCAGCATGCCGTCCGAAGGATCGACGAGCACGGTTGCGATTTTGGAAGTCCCGAAATCAATACCGAGTATCACATCCATCGATATCCCCCCTGATTTTTATTCGTTTTTTCATTAACAAATCTGTGATCGGACCATCCGCCTTTTTTAAAGAAAACCACTGCTTGTACGTTACTCCACCGTAGTTTACACGTTTATACACCTGTATTATTGTTTTATCCATTAAAATTCCCGCATTCCATGACAAAGAAAGCCTGTATTCTGTACTCGACCGGCTGTCGTATGTTACAATTGCCTGCACATACATACTAGATGCAGCTGAAATGAATTTCGAATAGAAGAAGGCGTCTGTAAAGTTAAAAGTGTTTGTTTTCACAACAATACATTTTAAATTTTAAATCACGGGGTAAAAAAATCTCTGATCGCCGGTTTAACGCAGTCCGATCTATAAGCAGATTCCAATGCATACTTCTGCCGGAGAACAGAAGAGACAATCGACAAAGGTCTTAAAGGAATCCTGTATGAATATTAGGATGAACCGCACAGATAAGGTTTTTCTTCTGCTATTTTTATGCATATCGATATTCTTTTCTCCTTTTACTTCCTTTGTATCGGTAAAAGACATGTATGCCGCGGGCTCGAAGGGGTTAGAGCTGTATTTTGCTTCAAAAAGAGACGGCTATTACGGCCTGTACAGAAACAACCTGAAAACCACCGAGACACTCTATTCAAGCAGAGAGATACTCCAAAAATTTCCGAACATGGCGAAATTCCAGATGGCCTACGATATCTCGCCCGACGGCAGGTTTCTCGTATTTCATACGATGAGCGCCACAGGAAATATGGACATATTTCTGCTGAACCTCGAAACCGGTGAGCTGCAGAACCTCACCCGCGACTCCCGCACGAATTCATTGCCTGTATTCAGCCACAGCGGCGGGCGGATCGCCTACCTGTCCCATGAAAGAGGCGGCAGGCATTACGAAAACATCTTTCTCGTCTCGCGGGACGGCACAACGAAAAAACGCCTGACCGCCGACCTCTTCGAAATCGTATCCCTTGAATTTTCACCGGACGACCGGGAAATCCTCTTTGTGAAATACCTGCCCTATCATTCCGCCGTTTCCCTGCTCGATATCGAAACAGGCACAGTAAAAAATCTGACCTCATTCGCCTTTGCCAATCGGTCGCCTTCGTTCAATTCGGACGGAAGTAAAATCGTGTATGCGTCGGATGAGAACGGCACATTCGACATATGGATAATGGACAGGGACGGCTCACATAAACGCGTACTCTACGAAAGCCCGGGTTTCGAGTACAATCCACGGTTTACCCATGACGATCGCAGGGTCATTTTTGTCTCGGATTTCATCGTGGACAAACCGAGGGGTAAAACAGGCACCTCGGTGTTTTCAATCGATCTCGCGAGCAACGAATTGAACGATCTCCTGCCGGGCAAGTTTCTGAGAAGAGATTTTTTCTGCTTCAACCCTCATCTTCTCGATAACGACGCTCTTCTCTACTTCGAAGGTAAGGAGTATAAAGAGAAAAGGGAAACCTTTTACACCGTGTATCTGGAAAATCTGAAAACCGGCCGCGTAAAGAGGCTTATAAAAGCGCAAGCTGATAATACGGAACCCAATATTGTGATTGAGTAACAGTACTGCCGTATACTGCGTGCCTGTTTTACATTATAAAAACTCAATTCCCCTTATTTATTTCTGCGGCGTCGGCGACCTCGGTATTCCGGCAGTTCTGCGAAAGGCTTCTCTCGAATATTCCTGAATATTCGGTTGCTCCTTTCTGCTTCGCCGTAGTATAGTGTAATCTCAAATGGAAAAAAAGCTTTTTACAGAACGACCGCATGGCAGTCAATCTCATCGGATCCACTATTCATGGATTGTTCTGGCGGTCGGCGTATTCATGATAGTCGGGTCCCTGGGGCTCGCTCGCTTCGGCTACACCCTGCTCCTCCCCGATATGCAGGCCTCGTTGCGCCTGGACAATACGGGGGCAGGGGGGCTCGCGACCGCCAATCTCATCGGATATCTGCTGCTCGCTCTTGTCGGGGGAGCGCTCTCAACCCGGTACGGGGCGCGCACGGTCATCTCCATCGGAATGCTGCTCGTCGGCGGCGGAATGGTTTTTACCGGGCTTTCCGGATCGTACTGGCAGGTTCTTATGTGGCGTGCCGTAACCGGCATTGGAAGCGGAGCGAGCAACGTACCTGTTATGGGACTGCTCTCCTCATGGTTCGGCCCGCATCTGTGCGGACTTGCCACCGGCATAGCGGTTTCGGGAACGAGCATTGCGCTCATAGTAACAGGCCCGGTCGTGCCGCGCATACTCGCGGCATTTCCCGAGAACGGGTGGCGAATAACGTGGTATCTATTCGGCGGGTTTTCTCTGCTTTTAGCCGGACTCGGTGCGGTTTTTCTTCGAAACAGGCCCCAGGAGCGTCGGCTCGGCCGCCTGGGAGAAATGCAAGAAAGTGAAAATATCCGCATCGACAAAACCCTCGCATATGAAAAGCTCCAGTGGCGGCTCGTATACCTGAGCCCGGGCGTGTGGCATCTGGGTGCACTGTATTTCGCTTTTGGATTCTCATACATAATATACGCAACTTTCTTTTTCCGGTATCTGGTGGGTGAAGTCGGCTTCTCGTCGATTGCAGCCGGCAACCTGTACATGGTAATGGGGTGGTTCAGCATGGTGTGCGGCCTCATATGGGGCACTCTATCCGACCATATCGGCAGGAGAACGGCGCTCATACTCGTATTTGAAATTCAGGCTGCTGCTTTCGGGCTGTTTGCACTCTGGCCGAAGCCTGCAGGCCTTTTCATTTCAGCCGTTTTTTTCGGGCTGACCGCCTGGAGCATACCGGCGATCATGGCGGCCACCTGCGGAGATGTCGTCGGACACCGTCTGGCGCCGGCGGCCCTCGGCTTTGTAACGCTCTTCATGGGGATCGGTCAGGCCACGGGCCCGAGCATTGCAGGGATCATTGCGGACAAAACCGGTTCTTTCACATCCGCCTTTCTTCTCGCTTCTGCCCTCGCCTTCATCGGTGGTGCAGGCTCTTCCCTTCTCGGATCATCCGCTTATGAAAACGGATAACCGTTAAGCAATTTTTTCTCATTCCTATTTCGATATTGATTTTTCAAAGGACTCGATGACCGCGCCGATTTCTCTGCGCTGCGGCCCGGATAGCCCTTCTACCGAGTGGTTCTGCACTATCCACTCCGCTTTGTCGTGCGCCTTTTCCACAACATCCTTCATACCTCTTTTGGCCCAGTTTTCGAAGATTTCCCGTGTCGAGAGCATCGGTTCCCAGTGGCTCCCGAGATGCCGCAGTGTGTGCTCCTCACCGAGATACTCCCCTTTTGGCCCGACCTTTTCAATGACGTCGAGCGCGAGCGTATCGTCATCGACGCGAATGCCGCCTGAAAGCCGCTTTACATACGAAAACATCTCGTTGTCCAGCACGAGCTGTTCCATACTCACCGTAAGTCCGGTGCTGAACATACCGCCGTTTACGATGAGATCGGCACGACCGAGGAAGGCTCCCCATGTCGTTGCACACTTTTCCCACGAAAGCTGTTCATCCATCACATGGGCGTCGGTGTCCGGAGCGATGGTATGATACGGGATGCGGTAGTAGTCGGCAAGCTGGGCGCCCGCTATCCTCATCAGTACGGTTTCCGGAGATCCTATCAGCACGTTTGCCTGCCTCATGTCGAAGGTGGACCAGGCGCTTCCGTATATAACCGGGGAACCGGGAGCTATGAGCTGGCTGAGCACAACACCGGACAGTGTTTCTGCGTTGTGCACCGTGATATGCCCCGCCATCGTGTACGGCGCACTCACCCCGGCAAACGGCTGAGGAAGAAGACAGAGGGGCAATCCTTCACGCACGGTGGCGACGAGCGCCTCTCCCGCCCCTTTTTCCCAGGTAAGCGGAGACATGGGCGAAAGCTGACA
This sequence comes from uncultured Spirochaetota bacterium, assembly GCA_964521865.1. Taxonomy (GTDB): domain Bacteria; phylum Spirochaetota; class B62-G9; order B62-G9; family DRHN01; genus CAYSRJ01. Next base: position 85,720 of record CAZFTJ010000012.1, read on the forward strand.
GATGAGAAAAGGCGTGTTTTTTACATGCGCCGTGTCAGCTGCGATGTATGCAATCGAAAAGATAGATTCGGCCACTTCTGCTCTCTCCGGTGAAAAAAAGACGGGCTTGTAGGTGCTGCCGAGCACTGCATCGGCCGCATGGATGAGCGAGGCCTCGGGCTGAACATCCTGCGGCATGGCCTCGATACCGACAATATCGATATCCGGAAGGTAGTCGGAGACGAGGGCGAATCGTGCCACATCGTCTTTGGCGGCATTTCTCCTCTCCGCGCTCCCGTAATCGAGCACGTAGATTGCGTTGTGCCCGCTCGCGGTGTAGCTTTTCCCCGTGCCGAGCTCGGCGCAGAGGGCCTGTTTCCGATTGAAGAGCCGTATCCTCCCCGGCACCCCGGAAAGACTTTTTTCGACAATTTCGACAGGAAATTTCACCACCCGATTTTTCACATCGACCTTCATGCCGGAGTCGGCGCATATCTCAAGCACTTCGTCACTATGCATTAAAATTCCGGTTTCAGCAAGAATCTTCAGGGAATTTTCATGTATCCTCAGGATTTCCTCTTCACTTAAAAGCTTCAATCGCTCTATTTTTTCCATTCCGCTTCACCGTTTCCGTCGTCGAAAAAATTCATTCTATGCTGCCCGGATGCTTTGCGTTTCTAGAATGCCGCCGGTGCATACACGAGCAACATAAACGCCGAAGCCCTCGTATTTGCGCAGGGAATCTGCACCCCATCGACGGCATTACTCCGCATACACCGGAAAATCGACCCTGATCTTCGTTCCTGCGCCGGTTATGCTATCCATAAACAGGTAGCCTCTGTTCTGATTCACGATTCCGTACACAGTGGCAAGTCCGAGACCGGTTCCTTTGCCCAATTCTTTAGTCGTAAAAAAGGGCTCGAATACCAGTGTCGAAAGCTCCCCGGCGATTCCTACCCCTGTGTCGCGAACCTCCAGATAGACATACTCGCCGGGGACGACCTCCTTTCCAAAATGACACCGGCGGTTTTCGATGTACTCTACACCCGTTTCTATGTCGACCGAGCCTCCCTCGGGCATCGCATCTTTCGAGTTGACGAGCAGGTTGACGAGAATCTGTTCGATCTGGCCCGGATCAGCCCTGATAAGCTTTCCGCGTGAGCCCTGTATAACGGATACCGCAATATTCTCCCCGATGATTCTTCTCAGCATGTTTTCCAGGTTCTTGATCAGGGCATCGATATCGAGCTTTTTCGGTTGAAGGACCTGCCGCTTGCTGAAGGCAAGAAGCTGACGCGTCAACAAAGCTCCCCTCTTGGCAGCGCTTTTTATTTCTTTCGCATATTCCAGTGCCTTTTCCCCGCAATCGGGATCCATGATGAGAAGCTCGGCATACCCCAAAACCGCCGTAAGCAGGTTATTGAAGTCATGCGCAATACCCCCTGCAAGCCTGCCGACCGCTTCCATCTTCTGTGAATGTAAAAGCTGTTCCTCCTTTTCCTTCAGTTCCTCCTCTATTTTCTTATGCGCGGAGATGTCGGTGACGATCCCGAGAATAGCCGTATTCCCGCGATAGTTTATCAGCCTAGTTGTAACGATCGAGTCGATCCGCCTTCCGTCCTTTGTTACCAGCTTATATTCGTATGCCGGAGCCTCCTCACCCCGCTGGTGCCTCTGGAAAGAGGCTTTCACCGTTTTCCTGTGCTCGGGAGCGATAAGTGATATAAAATCGAATTCCGGCGAGAGAAACTCGTCGGGCGTATACCCCATGACCTCCGAGCACTTGCTATTCGCATACGAGATACGGCCCATTTGATTGATAAAGATCATGTTCGGAGAGCTGTCCGCAAGGTGCCTGAACTGTTCCTCAGACTCCTTCAGCGCATCTCGCGCACGCTGTTCGTCCGTTATATCCCTGATCGTGCCGACAATGTACTCTTCTCCCGATGCTTCGTCTCTGTACAGTGATTTCTGCGTCGAGATAATATACAGCCTGCCCCCGATCGTCTGTTCCTCGATATTGAGCACGGATTTTTTTGTTCTAAAAACTTCACTGTCCTTTGCCCAGTATACCTCAGCCTGCTCTTTCGGAAATATGTCAAAGTCGGACTTGCCGATAAGCTCTTCGCGCGAAAAGCCCCAGAATCGACAGCACGCGTCGTTGAGGAATACCCACCGGTGCTCTCTGTCCTTTATAAAAACAAGGTCGTCCAGAGCATTCACGAACTCCTCAAACATCTTGCCTTTCTTTTTCAACCTGCGCATCCCTTTAATGCTGCTCGCCGGCGCGGCGTCTGGAAGGCGGGCGTACCCACCGAGTTGCGTAGGTGATTCACCCGTCTGCGGCCCGACGAGCCTCATACGGTCCGGCTGAATCAACAGCCGATACTGCCCCGAAGGGAACAATCGTCCCGGATAAAAGTTCATTATAAATGATCGATTCTGCCGTGTCAAAATGATTATGATATGAGGAGAGCGGGAGAAAATATTTTCTGTGTATTGGGCGATTCAGGAAGTATCTTTAATTCCGGCGGAAGCGATCGACTGAAATCAGTTTCCGGTATATTTTACGCGATGTGTAAGCGGGGGTCCTGTCTGCTCGCGTTTGTACCGGCGGTATTGCCCGGACGCTTTGCGTCCGGATAAAAAACAATGAAAGCGGAGCTGAGATGAAATTACTGCCGATGATCGAACTTATTCAGGATGCGGAGCAGAGGGGGTATGCGGTCTGCTCATTCTGTGCCTGGAGCATCGAATCTATGAAAACGATACTCGATACCGCACAGGAGATGCGTGCTCCTGTAATACTGATGAACGGGTGGGCAGAGTTCCCGATTATCAGTCCCGAAGTCTTCAGCGCAGCGGCGCATACCCTCATACAGCATTACACGGTACCGGCGAGCCTCCACCTCGATCACGGCCAATCGATAGAACAGGTGAAAGATTGCCTCTTTGCCGGATACACTTCAATTATGCTCGATTTTTCAGACAGACCGTTCGACGAAAATGTACGCGCAATGAAGGATGTCGTAGCACTCTCACATCCGCTCGGCGTTACCGTTGAAGGCGAGCTCGGCGCCGTCGGCCGCGTAGGTGGAACAACTTCTGAAGGAACCGACAGAGCCGCCCTCACAGATCCGGAGGACGCTGCAGCTTTTGTCCGCACATCCGGTATCGACCTGCTTGCGGTTTCAATCGGCAATGCCCACGGAATGTACACAAAACTGCCGAAACTCGATTTTGAGCTTCTCGAACGGATTCATGCAGAAGCGCGCATTCCGCTCGTGCTTCACGGCGGATCCGGAACACCGCAGGAGGACCTGAAAAAGGCCATCGAACGGGGAATAAGGAAGATAAACGTTGCAAGTGAGCTGGTGAACGCAGTGCGGGAATCTCTTGCGGCACAGTGGGACGAAGGCAGGAACATGTGGATTTCACTCGCCTACGTTCCCGCGATGGAGTCCATGGCAAAGGTGCTGAGGAAATGGCTGCAAAAATCGGGGGCTGCAGGCAGAGCATAAGGCAAAGCGGGCGCATCTGCAATGGTGGATGCGGCTGCGTCAGACCGAACCGGTCGATCCGACCCGGCTCGCCGGCGGCAGACCGAAGAGCCTCGTTCAGCCAGGTCGGCTGAACAGCATCTACTCTATACCGACAAGCGCCCTGATGTACTGGAGCCGCTCATAGAGTTCCGGATTGCCGCTTTCCTCCCGGCTCAGGTTCCCGCGCATCTCATCGAGAGATTCGATTTTGTGCGCATCCATCCAGTCCGCTACTTCCCCGAGAAGCGTACCCATGTATTCGGTCCCGTTTTTATACAGGACAGAACAAACCTGAACAACCCGCGCTCCGGCGAGTACCTGCTTGATGACCTGCGCCCCGGTATGAACTCCGGTGGTTGCCGAAAGGTCGCAGTTGACACGATGCGCGAGCAGGGCTATCCATCTGAGCGGCAGACTCATTTCCGACATACTGCTCATCGGGTTGCCGGCAACGATTTTCCTTTTTTCAATATCGATGTCAAACTGATAAAAACGGTTGAAGAGGACGAGCGCATCCGCCCCTCTTCTGCACAGCTCGTATGCAAAATTTGAAAAGGAGGTGAAATAGGGACCGAGTTTTACTGCAACCGGCAGTTTTACCGAACCTTTTACTTTATCGAGAATTCTATAGTAGAGCTGTTCGACATCCTTGCCGTCTTTTTTGACATCCGCTGCAGAATATGCGATGTTGAGCTCTATTCCGTCGGCGCCTGCCGATGCAATCTGTTTTGCGTAATCCTTCCACCAGTTTGCCGACACGCAGTTCAGCGATGCAATTACGGGGATTGAAACCGCCTTCTTTGCTCCCTCGATAAGTCTCAGATTCTCGGACGGACCGAACTCCATACCCATTTTATGTACGTAATCGTACGCCTCCGAGTGCCATGACGACCCGATGTGCTGCTCGAGACCACTCGCAATCTCCATCTTTACCTGCTCTTCAAAGATCGATTTCAAAACAACGGCGCCGGCGCCGTTTTCAGCCAGACGACGAATGACGTTGATATCCCCGGTCAGACCGCTGCTCGCGGCCACAAGCGGGTTCTTCAGACTCAGGCCCATATAGGTTGTTGAAAGATCTGCCATCAAAGCTCCCCTTGCTCTGTGCTCGATGCATTTACACCACAGGATTATTCTGCCCGCAATTCCAGTACCGTCGAAGAGCACCGTGTTTTCCGCGGAATGAAAGCGGGGGTTATCCGGACGCTTCGCATCTTCTTGACCTGATCTGTCATAAAAACCCGTAATCTCTACACCGTATCGGCCCCACACATCGCCGCTTCTTACAGCTTCTCCGGCGCACAGAGATTTTTTCCCTCTGCCGCAACACGGCCGCATGCCTTGCAGACGTACCTGCCGTTCTTCACAAGCTTCTTATAATCATCGAAACTATTCATTAAAAAACCCACATTCTGCAGGTAGCAGAGGTGTTCTTCATGACCTGCATGGGGCATCTTGACCTCGGCCATTTTTATTCCTCCCGCCTATCATTTATTTGACCAGCCGGTCCGAGGCCGGCTGAACGGGGCCCGCCGCGTTCGGCCGAACGCAACCTAACAACGAATTGAATCCGCAAGCCCCGATATGCTTCTCGGAGTATCCGCTTCTTGAACGCTACATAAGCTTTATAACCCATAATAATTCTTTTGTCAATTACATAAGCTCTTTTCCATAAAAAAAATCCGAAGCCCGGTGAAAAAATCGCATATCCCCTCCCCGCTCGGAAAGAAACAGACGAAGGCTGTGCACCGGCGGCACTACACCTCTTCGAGCTCGGGGTTCGGTCTATACTCCCTGCCCGCCTTGGCGCACGGCTTCCCGTCCGTCATCACCACATCGGCGGTAAAGTCGATCCTCTTTCTGAGGAAAGCAGAGCCGACACCCACACCGTCAAACGGCACATGCAGGCGTACAAATTTTCCGATTTTTTCCGGATTGAATCCGCCGCTTACGATAATCTTTACCCATCCGAATCCTTCCGAGTCGAGAGCGTCTCTGAGCCTTGTCACAAGCTCCGGGCATACACCGAACGAATCGTCTTTTGTTACGGAAATATCGCGCATATCGCCCGCCGTATCGAGCCGCACCCCCCAGAGTGCCTCGCCGAAGTAGCGTGCGACATTGAGGCTTGCTCCTATACAGTCGTTGTCAAAATCGACAAGTGCAATGAGGTTCACTTCATCCGGCATATGCCTCCTGAAGGCCTTGCAGGCTTCGAGGGTATCTCCGCGGTATGCGGCAATCAGCCCGTGTGGAATCGTCCCGATGCCCGGTGTATCGAAATACAGGCCGTTTGCATCGGTGGATACACCGTGTGCGCCGCCGATCACCGCAGCATACCCATCCGCCGGCTGCACGGTGTAGTGGTCAAACCTCGAGGCGAAAAACAACACCGTTTTTCCCTCCGCGGCATCAACCGCTTCACGCACCGCCGTTGCAACGGACGTTCCCCGCGAGAGAGTGCCCAGGTAGACGGTTTCAAGATGTGCAAAATCGGCGTACTCCCCTTCGATAAGAAGAACCGTGTCGTCCCTTGCCACAGCATCGCCGTCATGCAGGGCGCTGATCCTGAGATGGCCGTGAGAACAGAGCTTCAGCACTGTGATGGCCTCGTCGATGCCGCACAGTACCCCGCTGTCCCTGGCGAATACCTGCATGACGACCCGCACCCGGTTTGTGTCCCTGACGAGGATTTCCCTGGTCCTGTTGAAATAGGCATCGGTGAAAAAACCGCTCTTTATCCGTTCGACTGATATGTTAAATATGTCGGGAGAAAGCCTTTCTTTCATGCCGCCTCCTCTTTCAGAGTTCGATGCATACCGGCCCCGCCGGTCCGTACAGGCAACGGCACGGCCCCGTCGATTGAGGGTCGGAATCCGGTACAGGGCTACAGGTTGTGCAGCTCCTTCTTTGTCAGCGTATGGTACCCCCCGCTCCTGATCACCTGCTGCGCCTTTTCAAAATCATCGACCTCCAGAATCAAAACAGCCTTTTCTTCACTCTGCAGAATAAAACCGTACGCATTTGCCACATTGATACTGCTTCGGTTGAGATACTCCGTGACATCGGCGAGCGCACCCGGCTTGTCTTCAATTACTATTGCGATGACATTCTGCCGCGACACGCTCAACCCCTCTTTTGAAAGCGCTCTGTACGCCTTGTCGGGATCGTTCGTAATTATGTTGATGAGGCCGTACTCCCCCCGGTCGGATATGGTAACGGCCCTGATGTTGAGACCGTTGTCTCCCAGTATTCGGGCGATTTTCGATATTCTCCCCGGTCTGTTTTCAACAAATACCGTAACCTGTGATGCCATGTTTACCCTCCCGTTATTTCCTGCGTGCGCTCCAAAACCACAGCACCAAATCGTGTAAGAAGCCTCCATACCCTCCCGCCGTAGAATGGGGCTAATCCACTCCCGTAGTACGCTTATCCACCACCCTGATCGCCTTGCCCTCGCTTTTCGGCAGCGAATTGGGCTCCACCAGGACCACATGCGGTGTTATGAGAATCTCGTTCTTCAGATTTTCCGCCACCTTTCTCTTGAGGCTTTCAAGCTCGCTTGCCCTGCCGTGAAATATCTCCTGCCGTACCTCGACCTTCACCTTGATGGCATCGAGATAGTTCACACGCTCGAGCTCGATCAGGTAGTTGTGCCCCACTTCCGGCATGTCCATCAGCACCTTTTCGATCTGCATGGGGTATATATTCACCCCTTTAATGATGAGCATATCGTCGCTTCGGCCCTTGATGCGGGATATTCTCCGGTGCGTTCTCCCGCACGAACAGGGTTGTGTATACACCGACGCAATATCCCCGGTCCTGTACCGGATAATGGGCATACCCTCCCGCATGAGGGTGGTCAAAACCAGTTCCCCCTCCCGGCCGTCTTCCAGACTCTCACCTGTCACGGGTTCGATCACTTCCAGAAAATAGCTGTCTTCCCACAGATGCATACCGTCCTTTTCAGTACACTCGAATGCAACCCCGGGACCGTTCATTTCGGACAGTCCGTAGGAGTTGAACGCATCGAGTCCGTACAACTCCTCTATCTTTTTCCGTATCTCGTTCGAATACGGTTCAGCGCCGAGAAATGCGATTCTCAGATTCAGGTCCTTTCGCGGATTCACCCCTAAATCCTCGCATATCGAATAGAGATAAAGCGCGTAGCTCGGCGTTATGTGAATGACCGTAGTGTGGAAATCCTTCATGAGTCTGATCTGCCTCTTCGAATTGCCCGATGAGGCGGGGATGGTAAGCGCACCGAGCCGCTCCGATCCGTAGTGCAGGCCGAGACCGCCGGTGAACAGGCCGTACCCCATCATATTCTGGAAGACATCCCCCCTGCGTACACCCGTCATATACATGCTTCGGGCGACGAGCTCGGTCCACCCGTCGATATCCCGGCTGGTATGATAGATCACCGTTGCCCGTCCGGTCGTTCCGGATGAGGAATGAAGTCGTATTACGTCCTCCAGCCCGACGGTGAGGAACCCGTCCGGAAAGCCTGCACGAAGGTCCTGTTTCGACGTAAGCGGAATATCCTTCACATGTGCGATGCTTTTAAGCCCATCCGGCAGCCTCTTCCGATAGAATTTCGAATGCCGCGCCCTCTGAATGACCTGGTTGAAGCGTTCCAGCTGAAGGCGCCCGAGCTCCTTCGGCGCGATCGTTTCAAGCTCTCTGTTCCAGTATGTATCGTCCATAGCAACCCTTTCCGGCAGTACGTGTTCTTACGCTCTGCATACGGATACCGTCAGCACTCCGCTCATTTTTTTAATGTGACTATCGTGCACCCGAACCCGCCCTGTTCCGGCCGCGCGTATTCGATCTTCTGGACGAATTTTAAATTCTTCAACCTGTCTCGAACGCCCTGCCTGAGCACACCGGTCCCGAGTCCGTGTATTATATACACAGTATCGAGATTATTCAAGACCGCACTGTCAAGAAACCTGACAAGCTCGCTCATTGCCTCCTCATACCGCATTCCCCGCAGGTCGCATTCGTATTGACGGTCGGAAGGCGAAACGTCCCAGGACCCCTCCCGCTTTCCCGCCGCCCTCTTTACCGATCCGTATATGTTTTGCCTGTCGACACTCATTCTGAAACTGCCTGCCTGCACCACGGCTCTGTTTTCGTCCAGCCCGAGCACTGTGCCTTCGATATCTCCGCCGCCGTCGCTCCTGAAACGAATGTAATCGCCGACTCCGTAGGCGGATACAACTTCTTCCAGACTCTCATCTCCCGGCCGGGATCCGGTTTGAACCTGCTCCGAAAACTCCCTCTCGACCGCGTGAAGCTCATCCTGCGCCTTTTTTATCTCCCGTCTCTCAGCAGCCTTTTCACGGACCTCTCTGACGGCCGCTTCAAGTCTCTTCCTGTATTCCGAAAGCATGCCGGCAAGCTTGTTTTCATACTCGGCTGAAATATATCGTTCTCTCTCGACGAGCTTCTCTTTTCGTTCGCTGTTCATCTGAATCAGCTCCCTGAGCGCCGATTCCTCATGTGCCAGTCTTTCCTCTCTTTTTTTCAAATCCCTTTCCAGGACTGTAAGCTTCCTGAAAACCGTATCGGCAGACCTGTCCTCCTCGCTGAGGTAGGCGGCTGTTTTGCCCAGTATTTCCCGATTGAGGCCGAGATGCCTCGCGATCTCCAGGGCATTGCTCCTTCCCGGTATCCCCATGATGAGTCGATAGGTCGGCCTGCAGGTTTTTGGATCGAACTCCACGGACGCAACCTGCACGGTGCTGTTTTCGAGGGCATACATCTTGATAAAACTGAAGTGAGTGGTAACGACGGTAAGAATGTTGTGCGAAATCAGATAGTCGAGCACTGCCGCGCCCAGCGCCCCGCCTTCGACCGGATCGGTACCCGCGCCGAGCTCATCGACAAGGACGAGGCTTTTTTCATCGGCATCGGCGATAATCGCCCTGATATTCTTTATATGCCCTGAAAATGTCGAAAGCGACTGCTCGATCGACCCTTCATCTCCGATATCGGAATACACGGATGTAAAAATACCGGTGCGCATTTCCTTCGCCGGAACCGGTATACCCGACTGCGCAAGCAGAACAAACAGGCCGATCATCTTCAGGGTGACGGTTTTCCCGCCAGTGTTCGGGCCGGTAATGACGGTTGCTTTTACTGCGGGGTCGCAGCTGAAGCTGACGGGAACCGCGGTTTCCTTCAGCAGAGGGTGCCTCCCGTCTTCGATGACTATTTCACGCGCGTCGCTGAATTCGGGAAGCGTACAACCCAAATCCCGTCCGAATGCGGTTTTTGCCGACAGGATGTCGAAATCGGCGAGAAACTCCTGGATATTCTGCAAATCCCCGCTTTTTTTGCGCACCGCCTTTGTCAATGCAATGAGTATCTTTCGAAGCTCCTGCTCATACTCGCGCTGGAGCAGCCGTATGCTGTTGTTTTTTTCTACAACGGGGAAGGGTTCTATGAAAAGTGTTTTTTCACTGCCCGAGGAGGCGTGCACCACACCGGGCACCCTGCTCTTGAACCCCTGCTTGACCGGAATGACGTACCGGTCGTCTCTGATGGTGATATGGCGGTCCCGAATATACTGCTTCGCGTCGGGCGCGTGCAGGTACCCTTCGAGCAGGGCTTCCACTTCCCGCCTCAGTGCATCCATTTTGTCAACGATATCTCTGAGCTTCGGGCTCGCATTATCCCGTACTCCCCCATGCTCATCGATCGCCCGGTCGATTTTATCCTTCACATCGAGAGGAACCTGCACAGCCCGGGCTTCGGCACAGAGGAGAGGCGCCTTTTCTTTTATTTCCGAAAACTGCCTCTTGAGAGCGCAAGCCGCCTCAATATTTTCACGTATGCGTACAAGCTCTCCGGAAGAAAGCAGGCTCTCCGCAACGGCGGCTCTTTTGAGCATACCGGCCACATTCCTGTACGTGCCGGATCGAACCGCAGCGCCTGCATCCGTTAAATCCTTCAGCTCTTTGAGGCGGGTACATTGAAGGAGAAGAATTTTGCTGTCGGTGGCCGGTTTCTGGGAAAGAAGCTTCCTGCGGGAATACTCCGAACAACAATTTTTCCCTATAATACGAAGTACCTTTGCATACTCGAGTCTTTTCAGATCGAACACAGTGAAAGAATAGCGAGAATTCCAACTGAGCGTCAACCGCATTTTATGCCGACGCTGTGCCTCCGGACGAGCGGTGCTTTTTAGCCTCCTCCATGTTTTCAAGAGGATGGTACTTTTTATGGAAATCAACGAGCGTGCCCCGGTCGAGATGTGTGTAGATCTGTGTGGTTGAAATATCCGCGTGCCCGAGAAGCTCCTGTACGAAACGCAGGTCCGCACCGTTCTGGATGAGGTGGGTGGCAAAAGAGTGCCTCAGTATGTGGGGTTTGATATTTTTTTTAATGCCGCTTTGAGCAGCATACCGTTTGAGTATCTTCCACAGCCCTTTCCTGCTCAACTCCTCCCCGCGGAAATTGAGAAAGAGTCGGTCAGATAGCCTACCTTTCAGGATTTCTCCCCTGCTCCAGTCCACATACACCGTCAAAAAAGCGTGAAGGCGCTCACCGAACGGCACGATTCTCTCCTTTCGGCCCTTTCCGAACACCAGCAGAAACCTCTCGTCGAGATGCACACTCTGCATTGTCAGGTCGCATACCTCCGAAACCCGCAGGCCGCAGGAATACATGAGCTCCAGTATCGCCCGGTCTCTGCATCCGAGCACAGCGGACGAATCCGGCATATTGAGGAGGAGCTCCACCTCCTCGAGTGTTAGATACTCGGGAGGATTCAGCGCTGTTTTCGGATTCGATATATGAACGGTCGGGTCGTGACGCACGGCGTTTTCGCCGATAAGAAACCGGTAGAATGCCCTGAGCGTCGATATGTAGCGCGACAGTGTTCTGTGATGGAGGCCCGACTTTCTGCAAAAGGAGAGGTATTCGATGAGCCTCAGGCGGCTGATTTCAAAGATACTTCCTTCGGCTTTGTCCTGAAGGCCTCGGTCGATTTCAGCCGTTTTGGGCGCACTGCTTTCAGAATCCCCGTCGGCCGGAGCCCGGAGCCCATGCTCACGCTGTGTGCTTCCTCCGGTCGCCTCCAGGTAGGCGAGAAACAGATTCAGATCGGTTTTATAGGAATTTACCGTATTCCGCGAAAGATTTTTTTCGAGGTAGAGGTGATCCAGAAAACGGTTCATCAGCAAACGATACTTTTCACCGTAAGAGCTCACCTGCCGGCTACCATCCTCTCTGCAGATTTGACGAAAGCCTGCATCCTGTTCTCATCGACGAAACGGCACAAAAGCTCGCCGATTCTTTCGTCCCCGACGGACAGATAGTACTGAAGCCGAATATTCCGAAGCGGCTCCATCCGAAGGCTCAGCCCCTCTTTTGCACCGAGTCTTTCCTTGAGAAAAGCCGTCCACTTTCTGTAGTAGTCTATCGGATATATCTCAAACCCTTCAAGAGGAGTTTTCTTCTTCGGAATAAAGGGATTTGCACTCACGTGGAGCCTCGAACCCGAAGGTCTGAGAATGACGAGCGTTTTTTCGACGAGACTGACGACGGCTTCAATATCCTCTTCACGTTCATCGGGCAGACCGTACATGATATAGTATCGAAACTTGCGGACTCCGTACTCCTGCGCGAGCGCGACTGCGCTGAAAAGATCCTCATCGGTCAAACGTTTTCCGATTCTTTTCCTGAGCCTCGAGGAGCCTGTTTCGGGAGCGAAGGTCACCGCGGTCTGCCCGTTTACTTTAAGGAGTGCAGCCGTTTCCCGTGTAAAGCCATCCGCCCTGAGCGATGAAAACGACACCTGCATTCCCATACGGATCAGCCCGCAGACGATAGACGAAAGATTCTCATGATCGGTCAGAACAGGCGCGATAAGTCCCACCCTGCTGAAATTGCCGTGCGCATTTTCGATACCGGAGGCATCTGCGACAGTTTTCAGCACCGCCTCAACAGGAACGCTTCTCTGCACAGAAGCGGCGCACCGAACCATGCAGAATGTGCAGCTGTTTCTGCACCCTCTGACTATCTCGATAAGGAACATGTTCGAAAACTCTGTTTGTTCGGATATAATAACCGTATGTGCGGGTGTGCCGAGCGCTTCAATGTAGGCTGCGGGCGGCGGAGAGCCCGAAACCGCGGGGATGAATACTCCTTCAAGAGAGGCGAGCTCCTTCAATAGATAAAGATCTTTTTCAAACGAGTGTTCAATCAGCAGACCGAACAGCCTGTCGATACATACTTCCATGTCGCCGCGGCATATGACATCGGCGACCGGGGAGAGCACGAGCGGATTCACCGTAACCGTAATACCGCCGACTATAACGAGGGGATTTTTTTCGCTTCTCTTCGTTCGAAGAGGCGAAAGAAAGGAACGCTCGAGCATGCGGACAATCCGTATATAATCGAGCTCAAAGGAAACGGTAAAGAGGATGACATCGAAGTCGGCCAGCTTGTGCCCTTCGCCTCCGGCGGCTCTGCGGTTGAGGTCGGGTGAAAAGAGCTCCCCGTTTTTTTCCATAAAAAATCGTGCAGGTTTGATGCCGTGGAAGGATGCGGTGTGGTGAAACAGGCTCTGAAACCCGAGATTGCTCATTCCCGTAAAGTAGGGACTCGGAAAACATACCGCCGCCCTGAAACGGCCCGTTTCATGGTACGAGTAGAGAAACGTTTCTTTCGGTACTGTTCCATCGGCGGCCTTTTTAATCGGCTTTTCTCCTTAAAAACGCCGGTATATCGTAATCATCCTCGCTGTATCGTTTCTTGAAACTGCTTCCGCTGATAATCGGGAGTTCCCGCGGCATAGGAGGCTTCTGTTTCTTCGGTTCAAAATCCTTGAGCGGATACACTTCAAAGCTCTTCACTCCATCGCCCGAATCGTCCGTTACCGCAGTTTTAGAGAATCCGGTTGCAATGACCGTGACCCGCACCTCGTTGCTCATTGAATTGTCGATGACCATTCCGGCGATGATCATGGCTTCGCTGTAGGCGTTGTTCGTGATGAGTTTAACGATTTCGTCGTACTCGAATAGTGAAAGATCGGCACCGCCGGTCACATTGACAAGAATCCCCTTGGCGCCGTCGATCGTTGCATCCTCCAGCAGCGGGTTGTTTATGGCGAGCTGAGCCGCTTCGAGCGCCTTGTTGTCGCCTTTGCCTATACCGGTTCCCATGAGCGCGCCGCCCGACATGTTCATGATTGTCTTTACGTCGGCGAAGTCGATATTTATCTCCCCGGGAACCGTTATCAGGTCGGAAATGCCCTGTACGCCCTGGCGCAGAACGTCGTCGGCGATCCTGAATGCTTCGATGATCGATGTCTTTCTGTCGATGATTTCAAGAAGCTGCTGATTCGGAAGAACGATGAGGGTATCGACCACTTCCAGGAGCTTTGCTATCCCTTCCTCGGCGATTTCCATTTTTCGTTCGAGCTCGAAATGAAACGGTTTCGTGACGATGCCGACTGTAAGCGCACCGAGCTCTTTTGCGATGCCGCCGACAACGGGCGCCGCACCGGTTCCCGTCCCGCCCCCCATTCCGGCGGTTATGAAGATCATTTCAGCACCCTGCAGCGTATCGATGATCTTATCCCGATCTTCCAGGGCGGCCTTTTCCCCCACCTCGGGGTCCGCACCTGCGCCGAGTCCCTTTGTCAGCTGCGAACCGATCTGCAGCTTGACAGGCGATTTGTTGGCGTTCAACGACTGGAGATCCGTGTTGGTGGCGATAAGCTCAATATTTCTCAAATTGGCATCGATCATTCTGTTAACTGCATTACAGCCTGCACCGCCTACACCGATAACTTTGATCTTATTCGCCAGAACGCTTTCATCGACTATTTCGAATTCCATGGCATTCCCCTCCCCCATCATTGTATTATTCTGTTCAGTTTAAAAGAATTCGCCGAGCCAGTTTCCCATTCTCTTCTTTATATTTGCGAAGAGCCCGGCACCCCTGTTCTCCATAAAGCTCTCGGGACGCGCTTTAAGGCCGTACTGAACGAGACCGACCCCGGTTGCAAATTCAGGTGAAGAGACCTCTTCTATCAAGCCGCCGACACCGGATGGCGATCCCACCCGCACCGGCATTTCAAATACATTTTCGGCTACCTTGTCCGTCCCCTCCAGAAGCGAGGCGCCGCCTGTAAGCACAACACCGCCTGAGAGCACATCCTTGAAATCCTTCTTTTCAAGATCGCTTTTCACCAGAAAAAAGATCTCCTCCATTCTCGGCTGTATAATCTCGGCCAGTATCTGACGCGGTATCCGCGTGGGGTTTCGTCCTCCCACATTCGGTACCTCTATCATCTCATCCGGCTCGACCAGCGCGGATGCGGCACCCCCCCACTGCTTTTTGATTTCTTCAGCGGCATTCACCGGTGTTCGCAGGCCTATCGAGATATCGCTCGTTACATGATTTCCTCCCATTGCAATTACGTTGGTATGCCAGATGCTGCCGTTCAAATACACAAGAACATCCGTCGTACCGCCGCCGATATCGATGAGCACGACGCCGAGCTCCTTTTCATCGTCCTTCAAAGTCGAAAGCGCCGATGCAAGCGGCTCCAGAACGATATCGTTAACCGCATACCCCGCCCTGTTGACGCTTTTCACGATATTCTGCGCGGACGCGACTGCACCGGTAACGATATGCACTTCGGCTTCGAGCCGCACCCCGCTCATCCCGATCGGATCCTTGATGCCCTCCTGGGAGTCGACGACGAACTCCTGTGGAATCACATGTATAACTTCCCGTTCCATCGGAAGTGCAAGCGCTTTTGCCGCATCTATGACCCTCTCCACCTCGAGCTGGGTAATTTCTTTGCTCCGTGAAGAAACGGCGACGACTCCCCGGGAGTTGATCCCCTCGATATGCCCTCCCGCAATACCCGAGTAGACCGATTTCACCTCGATGCCCGCCATGAGCTCCGCCTTTTCAACCGCAGTTGCAACGGAATTCACCGTCGACTCGATGTTCACGACAACACCCTTCCGCAGACCCCTCGAAGGCGATACCCCGACACCGATGATGTCAAGCGCCTCGTATTCGTTTATCTGCCCGATGATTGCACAGACCTTTGTGGTTCCGATATCAAGGCCCACAATGATTTCATCCTCATAACTCATCGTTATTCCCCCTCCTCACCGCAGCATGTGAAAAACTCATGTCAATGTCGGTCATTCCGCTGTACTGCTCATCGAAATCTCCCGTATCCTCCAGCACGTGAACAAGGGCACGAAGCCGAACCAGCTTCCGGACCGTAGCGTCGGTTCCCATGTAGACACGGTACCTGCCGTCGGACAGATAAACGAACGCTCCGGATTCGTCGACAACGGCGCTGTCTATACGCCCGGAGAATGCAGGGTATTTTTTTTTAAATGCATTGAGAACCGTTATGAGATTCTTCACAACGATATTTTGAATTTCATTCCCAGTTTTAATATCGTCATTATTCGTTTTTAATGTAATCAAAGGATGTTCCCCGGGCTCGCCTTCTTTTACCATACCCAGAACAATTCCATCCTCGCTGACTGCGCACAGCCTGTCACCTGCAGCGACAACGGCAGCAGTATCCTTTTCCGAGATATACACTCGAAGAGTATCGGGGTACATCTTCACCACGGCGGCCCGCCCGATGCGTCTATCGTGAAGGATACGCTCGACCGCTTTTTCCCTGTCAAACAGGAGCATCGACGTCGATGAATCTATTTTCAGAAGCCGGATAATTTCTCCCTCCAGTACGTACCGGTTCCCGTATATCTGCACCTTTTTTACCGGGAGTATGACGGACAACCCCTCCCTCATCCCCAGTTTCAGCATCAGCAGAGATATCAGCACGGCAATCAGCGCAAGGAGCACGACACGAATGCGCTTTTTTGACCGTACGGTACTTTTTTGCGACTGTATCACCAGATTCTCCGTGATTAATAATGCCGCGTACCGGCGGTACTACCCGTCCTGCGTTGCAACCCTCGAACCGGCTGTCCCGCCTCCCCTCGAAATATTGAGCAAAATCCCCATCATTATCGAATTCGCCAGAAGGCTCGATCCACCGTAGCTGAGAAAGGGCAGAGATATTCCCGTGGACGGTAAAAGCCCGGTCACGACAGCTATGTTGAAAACCGCCTCCCAGATAATGAGGGACGTGATCCCGAACGCGAGCAGAAACTCAAAACTCTCGGGCCGGGAATAGGCGATTTTATACCCACGGTACGCCAGAACCATGTATAAAAAAATGATAAGGATCACCCCGACATACCCCAGTTCCTCCGCGCAGATGGCAAAGATAAAATCGGTATGGGGGATAGGAAGATACTTGATCTTCTGTACACTCCTGCCCAGTCCGACTCCGGCAAAACCGCCCCGTGCAAACGCCTTGAAACTCTGAATGATTTGATACCCTTTGTCGGTCGGATCGGCCCACGGGTTGAGAAAACCCGTGATACGCTCCTTTCTGTACCCCCTTTCGTTCACCATGAGGAAGAGCGCCGGTATCGAAACGACGACAAGCGAAATAATGGAGATGCTCCTGATACCCGCAATAAAAAACATCAATATCGCAATGAAAAAAAGCAAAAATGCGGTTGAAAAATCCGGTTCCATAAATACGAGGAAAGCAATAACCGAAATTATGAGAAACGGGGGAAGAAATCCTCTGTAAAAGTCGTTTATTCTGTTTCCCTTCTTCGAAAGTATGCAGGCGAGGTATATAATAAGAACGATCTTTGCAAATTCGGACGGCTGAAATCCGGCGGACGAGAAGCGGAACCACCGCCTGGACGGGTGCACGATACCCTTGTCGATAAGAGGAGGGAACAGGAGCAGAACGAGAAGGGCGATAATTCCCCACACGAAGAGTTTTATCCTCCGTTCGATAATTCTGTAATCCATAAAGGTAAAAATCATGAATGCGGTAAAAGAAAGCACAGCCCACAGGAGCTGTTTTTTCAAAAAATAGAAGGCATCGGATTTCTGTATACCGATGCCGGCACTGAATACCATCACAATCCCAAGACCGTAAAAAATAATAACGACCGCAAAGAGCACATAATCGATCTCTCCCCTTTGTGCAGGGGCGGCCTGCCCGACTTCACTGGTGTGGTTGACATCCATTTTTCGTGTTTATCCTATGTTATTCGGACTGTTATTCGGACGCTTCGCATCCGGATAACACCGACGGCGGCGTAGTAAGCCGATAGCATCACCGTCTGTATACCTCGGTGATCATTCCTCACCCGGCCGTGCTACTGTATCTTTAACGTGCTGAGCGCAATGAGCGCGAGCACCAGACCCGCAATCCAGAAGCGGACGATTATTTTTGATTCCGACCACCCCTTCAGCTCAAAATGATGGTGGAGGGGAGACATCAAGAACACCCGCTTCCCGAACAATTTGTATGAAAAAACCTGTATGATGACGGAAAGCGTTTCCACGACGAACACACCTCCGACGATTATGAGCAGCACCTCCTTTTTGATGAGGAGGGAAATTACGCCGATCGATCCGCCGAGTGAAATCGAGCCGGTATCACCCATGAAAACTTCGGCCGGATGGGCATTGAACCATAGAAAACCGACACCCGCACCCAGAAGGCTCATGCAGAATACCGTCAGCTCGGCGCTGTTCGGTATATAGGGAATACCCAGGTAGTTGGCAATCTTTACATGGCCCGAGAGGTAACTCAGACCCGCATAGGCTGCTGAAACGAAAATAAGCAACCCGATGGCCAGCCCGTCGAGACCGTCGGTAAGATTGACCGCATTTGTCGTGCCCACGAGAAGTAAAATCCCGAAAGGGATATAGAAGTACGCCATGTCCAGAACCGGCCTGTTGACAAAGGGTACATACAGAAGGGTGGTATTCTCACCGTGCTCCGGCCCGAAGTATATGAAGAGCATAACTGCCGTTGAGATAAGGACCTGTGTGATCAGCTTGATCTTTCCGTGAAGTCCGCGCGAGCTTTTTTTGACGAACTTCAGGTAATCGTCGAAAAAACCGATAATCCCGAACCCCATGGTCGCAACCATTACCAGGATGGTGTAGGGGTTGCCCAGATTTCCCCATAACAGAATGGACGATAGAATCGAAATAAGTATTATTATGCCTCCCATCGAGGGAGTCCCCGCCTTCTGCTCGTGCCTGCTCGGTGTATACTTGCGCACCTGCCTGCCGGTGCCGATCTTCCGCAGTTTCTTGATCAACGGCGGCGCAAAGATGAAACATATGAGGAGCGCGGTAACGGTCGCATACACCGAGCGGAAGGTGATGTACCTGAAGACATTGAATGCGAAGAACTTCTCGTACAGCGGATACAGAAAATGATAAAACAAAGTTCCCCTCCCAGTTAAAAACCCGCTCTAAAACGATCCGAGTGAAGCACGGGATAATCAGCATATGCGCACCGCCAAACCCGTTCGGCCGCATGCTGCCGGACAGCACGCGCACCCCGGTACCACGCTCGCCTCATCCCGCACAGATGCGAGACTCTATCCAGGCTGCATCAACGCCGGTCCCCCAAACCCGGCTTTACGCAGTCTCAATCGCATGCGCTCCACGCTACACGCCTGCAAATACGCGCACGACCCGTTCGAGCTTCATCGCCCTGGACCCTTTTACAAGAATCACATCTCCCTGGCAAGCCTCCCTTTTCAGCTCCGTAATCAGTTCCCCCAGATCGTCAAACTGCCGGACACCGGTTCGGCCTGAATCCGCCAGGCTCTCTCCGGTTATCGCCGCAAAACTACCGTATGTAAAGAGGAGATCGATGCCGTTTTTCAGCACCTGTTCGGACAGTGCGCGATGATATCGCTCGGATTTATCGCCAAGCTCCAGCATATCGCCGAATACGAATATCTTTCTCCCCGATATTGAAATTCCTCCCATATAATCGAGCGCAGCGGACACAGAGAGAGGATTGGCGTTGTAGCTTTCGTCGACGACCGTCACCCCGTTCTTCCTGAATACCGTTCCCCTTCCCCGCTCCAATACGGGAGATTCGATTCCTGCCCGTATCTCCCCTGCGCTGAGGCCGAAGCGAAGTCCGACAAGCGCTGCAGCAGCAGCATTCACAATACCGTGCCTGCCCAGCACAAATGCCGTTACCGTTTCCCCGAGCAGTGCGAATTTCGTTTTATCGATGCCCGTCTCGATAACCTTTTCCGGATGCACATCCCCGCCCGTCAGTCCGAACGTCTTCACCGAAGCGGCAAGACCATCTTGCAGAAAATCGAAAAATCTGTCATCCGCATTCAAAAACGCAGCCCCTTCAGGTCCAAGAGCAAGAAGCGCCTCCTTTTTTTCCCGTGCGATATTCTCCTCGCTTCCAAAAAAACCAACGTGAGCAGGACCTATATTCGTTATGAGCGCGTATTGGGCACGCACGATACGGGCCAGATACCTAATCTCCCCCGGATGGTTCGTACCGATTTCCTGGACAAGCACATCGGTTTCCGGGTCCAGAGATAGGAGGGTTTTCGGAACGCCGATATCGTTGTTGTAACTTTCAATACTTGCCCGGGTTCTGTATCTCTGTGAAAGAACGCTTTGAATCAGTGTCTTTGTGGTTGTCTTGCCGGCGGAACCGGTTACGACAATTTTTTGTACGGAAAATTTTTCAGAATAATTACCGGCAATCGAACCGAATACCTTTCTTGTATCGCCGACCCCTATAAATAAAACCGCCGGATTTTCCTCAATATGCCTCTGCACCAACGCCTTCTTCGCCGTGTTGAACAGCACCGACTTCACACCTTTTTCCAGCGCATCGCAAATAAAACGATGCCCGTCAAACCGGTCTCCGGGAATTGCAATGAACAGATCCCCCTTTTTCAGAGAACGTGTATCCGTAGAGATTGAGGAAATCTTCCCGCGCTCATACTCGGCCCTGCTGCTTACAGAATCAATCCGGACGCCGTGCAGAAGCTCTGTATATTTAGAAGGAACCACTGTATTCCCTTCGGCTGATCAATAAACAATCACCTTTACGTCTCTGTAGGTGATCGGCTCCATGTCCAGCTGCTCCTCAGCTATCCTTTTTATCCTCTGTCTGGACTGCAATGTCGATAGTTCCATCCTCTTGAGGTAGATCGATTTTTCAAGCTCGTTTCGCTTTTTGGTCAGTTCGGATATCTTTTTGTTCAGAAGGTACATGTCTATGTTCTGCCACGTGACACAGAACACAAGAACGAAAATGACGGCAAAAAAACAGGTGATTCTCAGCATTCTTTGTATCATTGACCGGTGAGTGGTCCGACTGTCCCTATGCACTGTATCTCATTTCCTTTTGTGACTCGTGATTGGCTCCGTCGAGCTTCTCGGCGCATCTGAGCCGCGCGCTCCGGGAAGACGGGTTTTGTTCGGTTTCCCGTTCATCGGGTACAAGCGGCTTTTTGGTTAGAACCTTTATAATTCTTTTCCCTCCACACACGCAAACCGGAAATTCGGGCGGACATCTGCAGTCTCTTTTGAGATCGTTGAAAACAGACTTGACGATCCTGTCTTCAAGCGAATGAAAGCTGATAACAGTGATACGTCCGCAGGGCTTCAGCGCATCAACGGCATCCCGCAGGGAATTTTCAAGCAGCTCGATTTCATCATTTACGAATATTCGTATTGCCTGAAAGGTCTTTGTCGCCGGATGAATTTTTTTCGGCCAGTATTTTCCCGGTACCGCCTTTTTTACAATATCGGCGAGCTCAACCGAAGAGGTGATTCGTTTCTTTTCACGCGCCTCGACGATGTACAGGGCAATACGTCCTGAAAACCGCTCTTCCCCGTATGCCCAGATGATTTCCGACAGCTTTTTCCTGCTGAAGCGGTTGACAACATCAGCAGCGGAGAACGCCTTCGTCCTATCAAGCCGCATGTCGAGCGGCTCATCACCGGAAAATGAAAAACCACGGCCGCTCTCACGTATATGGTACATGGAGATGCCGAGGTCGAAGAAGATCTTGTCTATACCACCTGAAAAATTATCTTCGATAATTGCTTTGAGGTTTGAAAAATTGTCATGAACGGGAATGAATTTTCCGTCAAAGGACGCCAGCCTCTCACGCGCCCTTTTCAATATCTCATCATCCTGCTCTATCCCGAGCAGTGTGCCGCTCGTAAGCTTCTCGAGAAAATGCCGAGCATGGCCCCCCTCACCGAGCGTGCAGTCGACGACCCGGTCCGAGGGTCTTATCTCCAGCGATCTGAGCACCTGTTCCAGCATTACAGGATTATGGACATACATGATACCTCCTATAAACCCAGATCTGCAATCTTGTCGCCGAGAGTGTCGAAACTCTTCTCATTCTCTTCCCTGTATCTGTTCCAGCTTTCAACGCTCCATATCTCAATTCTCTTTATAGCTCCAAGAATAACAGCCTCCCTCTGAATGCCGGCGTACTCACGCAGGCTCTGAGGCAATGCGATTCTTCCCTGTTTGTCTACAGTCTGCTCATTTGCCGGTGAAATGAACATGCGTAGAAACGACCGTTCATCCCTGTTTGTCAACGACAGGTTGGCATTGATCTTTTCGACAATCTCCTCCCATTCCTGTTTCGGATACACGAAGAGGCACCGGTCAAAGCCCTTCGTTGCAACCCAGTACTCGTCCTCGCCGACCTTGGAGTACCGAAGACGTGCCGGTATAGCTATACGGCCCTTCTCGTCAAGCGTATGTCGGTATTCGCCGATAAACATCCTCGTCTCCGGATTCTCTCAGCCGGGCTGCTGTCAGCACACCGCCGGCAGTGAACGCATGCAAAATCACACCTGACACGGCGGTAAAGCGGGCATTTAATGGTACAATATACCACATTATGGGGAAATTCACCACTTTTCCCCACAATTTCCTTTAATAATACAGGAATTCAAAAACTTGTCAATTATTTTTTTACACTTTTTTGGAATTTTTTTTGGGCAAGATATAGAAGGAAAAATGGGGAAAACAGAGAGGGAATTGCAGTTTTGAAGGTCAATAAAGAGGTATGTCTACTTCGCAGATGACCTGCTTTTCAGCGCCAGCTTATACCTCTGTTCTTCGGTAAGCAGGCCCAGGGCCCTCAGCTCCCGCTTCACATCGCGTTTCTTACACTTCAACTGCCCGTATTCGGGAGACCTGAGTGCCTTGACCATATCTTTCACGCGAAAGTACGGTTTGTCGATAATGATCCGCACAAGACGCCTTCCCAGTTTATTATGGGTCAGTTTCATCTTTTCAGTGATTGCGCTTGTAATATGCGGAAATTCAGCAGAAGCAGGTTGGGCCGCAGATTGCCCGTTATTCGCCGCCGCTACAGTCTTGGACTGACCGGTTTCCGGTACAGGGTTTCGTATTTTTATCTGCTCGAGCGCAGCTTTTAATCTCGTATCGCTGGCTTTGATCCCCAGGAAATACACAAGCGCCTTCTCGACGTTTTCGAACTCTTTTATAATAGAAGAAAACTCCATCAATTCGAATATATTGTGTACACCGGCAGCCATGTTCGTTAATACGATGTCTCCGCTGTGTTCCCGGATATCCTTCAAACCGCTCACAAATACACCCCACCCGGCGCTGCTGATATAGTCGACCTTCTCCAGATCCACTACGATCTTGTACCTGTCGAGGGCAAATTGTTCGTCAAGCAGTTTCTCCAATTCCGGAGCGGTCGTTGTATCTATATATCCCGATACGGTAACAATCGCAACTTCTTCATTATCTCCGGCATAGGAGATATTAAGATCTATACCAAGCATGAACACCTCGAACAGGTTTTTCAGATATTGTATATCCCATACAGCTAATAGTCAATATGCTGTGAAAATCTTTTGATACGTGCTCCTGTCCTGAATTCGGAAGCCGCAGCGGATAGTACACCGCTATTCGGCGACTTTTTCAATATCTTCAAATCCGAAATCCACCAGGAATGAATTTTCACACATCTCCAGTTTTACCTTTGCCCGGCCCTTTCTTTTGTCAACCTTCACGATTCTTCCCTCCAATCCCTTCAGCGGGCCTGATATCGCGCATATTTTATTATGCACGTCAAAAAAAACCTTTGATTTATCTACCGTTTCGCCAAATGAGAGAAAGTGCAACAAAAGCTCGCTGTCCCGCTTGGTAAGGGGGGTAATATTCTGATTACTCTGCAAAAATCGGATGAATCCCGGTATTTTACGCATACCCTGGTACAGTTCTGTCGAAACTTTCGCTGATTCCAGAAAAACATACCCGGGAAAAATCGGAGCAATCGTTTCACGCCAGGTTCCGCTTTTTCTGATTTTGAGGGCCCGCCTTGGCCACAGGAGTTTTGAACCTGCATTTTCGACGAAATGGGCAGCCATATGAATATAATTTTTTTCGTTTTTTGTCTTTACCTGAATAACATAGTAGGACAACGGTTCCTCCTGTCAACGGTCCCCCCTGTAAAGGGTCTCCCCTGTCAAGAATCTTCCCTGTAAAGAATTACAGGCTTTCCTTTATCCGTTTGATATGCCCCCTGCCCAGGCCCTTCACTTCACAGCCGAGCCGGAGGTACTTTCGTATCTGATTGTCATCGAGTATACAGAAGCAGTCGATTATGGCGAATGCTCTACCCACCGACCTGTATACCTTGTCAGTGTCGAGCTCAAGATACTGTTTATGAGGAACTGCGATAACTATTGCATCTGCGCCTTTCATTGCGCGCCACATATCCTCCTCCACCCTCAAATGCCTCAACTTATCCTGCCGGTGAAAGAAACGGGCCCTGCTGTAATCCGGGTGGGGGTAGGTATCCTGCTTTTCGAGCTCCCACCAGTTGCTGACATATGGATCGTGTACGCGAATCTCCGCTCCCATCTCCGTAAGCCTGCGCACAATGAACTCCGAGCCGCTGTAGCGCGTATCTCCCACGTCTTCCTTGTACGAAGCGCCGAGGATTAAAACTTCAGCGGCTGCGATCGGCTTTCCCATATTCCGAAGCGCATCCCGCACGAGCTGAGGGACGTGCAGCGCACGTGTGTCATTGATGTCTATAGCAGCGGGTGTTATTTTGAATATCTGGTCCTCCCACCCGAGATTGTGCCTGTACGCCCACACACCGAGACCGCCGTCTTTCGGAAGGCAGTATCCCCCGATTCCAGGCCCTGGAAACATGATATTCGAGTGTGTCGGCCTGACCTTTACCGCATCTATCACCTTTTTTAGGTCCACGCCGTTTCTCTCTGCGAAGAGCGACCATTCGTCCATAAAGGCCAGTATCGCGGCGCGATAGCTGTTTTCGACTATCTTGGCGGTTTCCGATTCAATGGGTCTGTCGAGTACGGTCAGCGGATACTGGTCGGTATTCAGTACCTCGCTTAAAAACCGTACCACCCTTGTCCGTGCCTCTTCATTAATGCCGCTGCATACCCTCCAGTAATCCCTGACCGAAGCCACGTAGTTTTTACCGGGCATTACCCTTTCATAACTGTGGGCTAAAAGAGGCTCGGATGAAATTCCGCGTTTTTCGAACTTCTTTTTCATAATCGGGTACGCTATCTGTTCCGTGGTTCCGGGCGGAACCGTGGTCTCTATCAGGACGAGCGTATGGGGCTGGATGTTCTCCGCAATTGTGTAAAAAGTTTCCTCGAGGGCGGCCATATCCACATTCCCCTCCGAAACATTGCCGAGCGCCTTCTTGCGGTAATCGCACTGGATATCGATAACAACAACACCAGCTAACTGCAATACTTCGTCGGTGTAGGTGGCTGTTAGGGTTTTTTTTTCCGTACAGCGCTTTATTATGGTATCGACCTCGGGATCGTCCGATTTGATGGGACAAATCCCACTGTTGAGATACGGTATTTTCCAGTAACTTCTGGTGCTCGGACGCTGCTTGCCGATGACGAACTTTGTCGGCTTGCCGTTAGTATCCGTCGAATCGGCGATAATAGCAGCCATTACCGCGCCCACAAACCCCAGTCCCAGAACAACGACGATTTCCATACCTTCTTCCCGCTTTTCCTGTACAACCTTTTGCAGTCGATTGAATTCCTGCGTGTATTCCTCCTTCTTCGGGAGGGCGAATTCTTCTCCTGACGGGCTCACCGATACGGGTCTCTCATTCATGTGTTTATTCCTCCGATAATAAAACTTTTTTTCCGTTTTTTTTCTCACCCTGTGTTATATTGTAAGAGGGGCGAGACGCTATGAACAATATATTAATCATCGATTCCAACAGCAAGATGGCAAACGATATCACTCATACCTTTCGGAACGACGGTTTCACAATTACAGATGCCGCAGACTTCGAATCGGCAGCGGCAATAATCAAACAGCGTGATTTCGATGTTATTATAAGTGACACAAATATACGGGGAGGCACGCTGGACGAGCTCCTTGAATATGACACGCGCACCGGAACAAAGCCGATTGTCATCGTTTCAGCCGGACACCAGAACCTCGAGGAGGCTTTGAAGGCAGTTGAAGCTGGGGCTTTCGACGTAATAAGAAAACCGTACAGAATTCCCGAACTGGAGGTGAAGATAAAAAACGCCCTGAAGATACGAAAGCTCGAATACGAGGCAGACAACCTTCGGGGCGAGCGGGATATCATATACAAGGCGGAAAACTTTATCGGTGAAAGTCCCGGGATCAAGGAAATATTTGAAATAGTAAAAAAAATTGCGAAAAGCAGCTCGTCGGTGCTTCTCCTTGGTGAAACCGGCACAGGCAAAGAGCTTTTGGCTGGCGCCATTCATTACAACAGCCTGAGAAAAGAAAATGCGTTTATCAAGGTGAACTGCGCCGCACTCCCGGAGCACCTTCTCGAAAGCGAGCTGTTCGGGCATGAAAAGGGAGCCTTTACCGGAGCCGACAGACAGCGTATCGGCAGGTTTGAACAGGCTGACGGAGGAACGATCTTTCTTGATGAAATCGGCGATATGAGTCTTGCCACACAGGCCAAGGTTCTTCGGGTACTTCAGGAAAAAGAGTTTCAGCGTGTGGGCGGCAACAAAACCATAAAGGTGGATGTGCGCATAATCTCGGCCACAAACAAAGACCTCATCCATGAAATACAGGAAAAGCGTTTCAGAACCGACCTGTACTACCGGCTGAACGTCGTTACCATAACATTACCGCCGCTGCGAGCGCGACGGGGAGATATACTTCTTCTAACCTATTTCTTCCTCAAAAGATTGACCGGCGATCTCAAAAAAAAGATTTCGGAGATTCATCCCCTTGCCATAAAACAGCTCACCGAGTACTCCTGGCCCGGAAACATCCGTGAGCTCGAAAACACAATCGAGAGGGCCATTCTGCTTGCCGACGACGGCATCATCAGACCGGAAGACCTCCATCTCCCCTATCAAACCGATTTTGTACAATGGGATTACAACGCGATTCGGATACCCCTCAAGGGAATCAAACTCGAGGAAGTCGAACGTCGCCTTGTGCTGCAGTCGTTGAAGATGTGCGATTGGGTGCAGAAGGATGCCGCAAAACTGCTGGGTGTTTCTCAACGCGTTTTGAATTACAAGATCAAACGATTCGGCATAACCCACCCACGATGGAAGAAATACCGCTGACATACTACAGCCGTTTCTTTCTTTTTTCATTCGCTCCCATGTAATAATTACACTTCCAATTACAATATTGTATATCCGGCAAATTTATAAAAACCCTGCCGGTGTTTTATGTTTGTAATTTCAAGTATTATAATGAATTAAATCCTGGTACATCTTGTCTAATTATGGCATAAAATATGCGGATATTTAATAGAAATGAAAAAAATTTACGACACCGACTCTATCTCAGTATTATGCAAAAATAGTGCGTATCTTCACTGGGAATCGCATCAGGACACCGACTTCGAGGGATACAGGGTGTATATCGGGCACGAAAGCCGCCGGTACATCCGTTTTGAAAATGCCGGTAAAAAACCCTTCTTTATACTCGATGATCTCCAACCGGGAAACACCTACTACTTCGCAGTCACCACGCTCAACCGCTTCGGACATGAAAGTGATTTTTCAGAGGAAATCGTATTAACGGTTCCCCACCCCTTCTCGAGCTGACAGAACCTCACACATTTACCACAGCATTTAATTACACCACTGTAACTGTATGCAGCGTACATATACAATTTCGTAAAAAATACATTCGCCCTCTTTAGTTAAAGGCAGCAAGCCGAAACGTAATTCTATAAATAGCAACTACTAATAACGAAATCTGCTATTATAAAAAATTGGCATTTAATTTGCAGTAATATATGTGATGTTGAAATTGCGGTATATTGAAAGTAAGCCTCGATAAAAAGAGGCTCATAAGAAAAAAGTCGATAAAGGCAAACTGTTCGAAAGGACAGGACGCAAAGCCGTTGGCCTACGTCCCGGGAGGGGGGATACGGCTGCAAGGTTGCCGAGCGATACACGCACCCCTGAGTGCAGCCTATCGCAAGGCACATAACTCAGGAGGTGCGGAAAATGAAATACTTCTGGCAGGTAAAAAAATCCCGAACAAAGAAAAAGAAACCCGGCTTTCCTCTATCACGGATTTTTTTGATATTCCTCGTAATCTCCATAATAGCGTTCACGTCATGTTCCATTGAACCTCTCAGGATTTCTTTCGATTCCGGAGATGACGATCCTTCGAAGCCTGTTCCCGAATACCATTATGAATATCCGCAGCAAAACGAGGTAACCCTGGAATGGGATGCGAATACCGAGCCTGATATTGCCGGGTATATTGTGTATTACGGATACGAAACGGGAAATTACCTGTACTCAATCGATGTGGGGAATCACACGAGTGTTACGCTAGAAGATCTAGAGCCGGGGCAAACATACTGTTTTGCGGCAACCGCATACAATACGGAGGGGTATGAGAGCGATTTCTCAAAGGAGATAGCGTACACTCTGCCTAATTAGACGCGGAAAGAGACTGTATTTTTTCGATTGTGCCTTGCGAATAAAGAAGGCGGGTTATTTTCTTTTCTTCAACGTGCTGAAATACACAACAATGCCGATCTTCGATTCGTTTCCAATACCCGCTTCAATACTGAAATCAGAATCCTTATCAGAGGTTGTTACGCCCGCAGCAGTCTGCTCGGTCTTTGTTTTTGAATAGCTTGCGGACAGGCTGTACTCGGCGAACAGAGAAACAAAATCGAATACAAACACCTCCACCCCCATCAACGGGCCGATAGAAAGGGGGATGCTCGTTACTTCCGTTTCAACGCCGCTTGCCTCATCCGTGGACTTGAAGTGAATATAACCTAGATCGAGAAATGCGCCTATATAGGGTGATACCCTTCCCGTCAAAAGGTGCTTCTCTATGCTGTTCCCCAGATTCAGCGTCAGGGAGCTCGAGCTGTCGATATACGAAAAATCGATGGAGCCCCGGTACGCGAACTTTTGATTGAAATAGTGCTTAACGCCGATTCCCCCCTGATAGCTTTCGATATCAAGCAGGATATCATCCACATTGAAAATGATACCGTTTTTTTTGCCCGCATATTCAGGAGAAAGCTTGAACGCCTCACCCTTCTCGAGGGCAAAGGCAACCGGCACGAAACCTGTAAAAATCACGGCAAATACAAGAACGATAATTCCACATTTTTTCATATTACAGACCTCTTTCATTCAGATTTAACCCACAAAAGATACCACCCTCCTACCGGGTCGGCATTCGGATCGACCGATGAATGCAGGTTCGATTCTTCCCCGTTTTCCGCGACTGCGCTCACGGAAAAGTCGAACAATCCGTCTCCCAGCAGTGAATGCTGTATGGTATAATTCGGATATGGAACAGCATCTATTGTATCCAGAAGATTCCAGGTTTCCGTGTTGTGCACCCGGTAGTATACATTGTACGATTCGATGGCCATCGGGCCTGTTTCCAGACGCAGTGCAGGCGGGTCCCACTCGAGCGTAATCTCATTTGATTTCACAATAAGCTGAACCGGCTCCTGTGAAGAATCACACCCGATAAATAATAGCATGCCGAAAGCAAGGGCTAGAATTGGTATACAGAGCCGCTTGGTTTTAAAAATGCTTATTTTCATTTTTTAGACTTTATAAGAATTGGGAAAAGCTGGCAATACACAATAAATATAAGAGTGCTTATTATACAATATTTTAAATAAAAACAAAATAAAAAAATATAACTTCTTGTAGATTCTTGTGCCGCTTCATTGACTTTACAGGTTTTGTTCTTTATTATCTGAAAGACAAAAACAATCCATCTTTAAACAATCATTTAGAAGAAATTATAAATATGCTCGTACAAAATTTTTTAGAAAAAAGCGCTGTACGGAACCCGTATAAAATAGCCCTCGTACACAAACACAAACGATTGAGTTACGCCGAAATCGATAAAGAAGCGAATAAATTTGCAAATGCCCTCATATCGTTCAATATCAAACCTAAAGAGCGAGTTGCAATACATCTCCCGAACAGCGTCGAAACAGTCATTTCGATATTCGGTGCACTGAAGGCTTCATGTATATTCACAGTACTCAATCCGTCGACAAAAATAGACAAACTCGTGTGCATTCTCAACAACTGCAGCGCATCGGTTCTCGTTACCGGTAATAATAATACACATTTTTATGAGAAGCTCAAAGAACAAGTTCCCTCACTCAGACTCGTCGTAGCTGCAACCAAGGAGTTTGAAAACGGCAGAACAGATCAGGTCGTATCTTTCGATGCCCTTCTATCAGAAAACAAAACGCAAAAACCATCCTGTGTAACACAGGAACATGACATCGCCTCGATAATATATACATCAGGCAGTACAGGTGAACCCAAAGGCGTTGTGTGCGGCCATGATAATATGCGCTTTGCAGCAAACACAATTATCCAGTACCTCGAAAACAGCCCTGACGATATTCTTATAAACGTACTCCCTCTCTCTTTCGACTATGGCCTGTACCAGCTTCTCATGGCTTTCTGTTTCGAAGGGACCCTGGTACTTGAAAACGCATTCGCCTACCCAGCCCATATTCTAAAAAAAATCGAAACAGAAAAAGTGACCGGTCTGCCCGGCGTACCGACGATATTCTCGATGCTTCTAAGACTGGATCTCGGCAAGTTCAATCTGAAAACCTTGCGATATGTTACCAATACGGGTTCAACATTTCCACCTGAAACAATTGCGACAATTCGCAAAAAACTGCCGCACGTAAAAATATTTTCAATGTACGGCCTTACAGAATGCAAGCGGGCGCTGTATCTTCCTCCGGAAATGGTCGATAAAAAACCGAATTCCGTCGGTATCCCGATCACGGGAACCGAAGCCTGGATAGAAAACGAGGATGGTAATCGACTCGGTCCCAATAAAACAGGGGAATTGATATTACAGGGTCCGCACGTAATGCGGGGATACTGGAACAATGAGGAGGAAACCGCCATGTGGTTTCGTCCGGGCAAGAACACGAATAATCGTATTCTGCGCAGCGGAGATCTTTTTAAAATGGACGAAGACGGATACTTCTATTTTATCGCTCGTAAAGACGATATAATAAAATGCCGCGGTGAGAAGGTATCGCCTGTCGAAATCGAAAAAGTTCTATACACCCTTGACGGAGTGGTCGAAGCTGCGGTCGTCGGCGTGCCGGACAATCTGCTTGGTGAAGCGATACACGCGTATGTCGTCACCGATCATCACTCACTAACTGAAAAGAGTATTAAGTATCATTGCAGCACGTTTCTCGAAGACTTCATGATTCCACAACGAATAATATTCATGAAATCACTGCCTAAAACAAGTTCAGGAAAAATTGATAAAAAATCACTCATAAAAACGTAAATACGTAACAAAAAATTATATTCCGTGATAAACTTCATAGCAAGCATTTATACAACCTGGAGGAAGATGTAATGGGCATTGATATTACGTTTTCACAAGAAACCCTGAAAATAGACACTAAAAAAGAGACAGAACGAATTGTTGAAAAAATTCAGAATCTCTACCGTACTAAATTCATGAAAACCGGTGCAGTCGTCGCCCTTTCCGGCGGAATCGACAGCAGTGTTGTTGCAGCACTCTGCGTTCGTGCGCTTGGAAAAGATCACGTCACCGGGCTTCTGATGCCCGAAAAGGAATCATCAGCCGAAACTTTACAACTCAGCAAAAGCATTGTAGAAAACCTTGAAATCGACTCGGTATTTACCGATATTACACCTGTTCTCGATGCCCTTGGTTGTTATCAGAATCGGGATAAAGCAATTAAACAAATCATCCCGGAATACACAACCGAGTACAAGGTCAAAATCAGCCTCCCCCCTGTTCTAAACGGCAATACCTTCAGACTCTTTTATTTGACCGTCGTATCACCTGAGGGAAAAACAATAAGAAAAAGGCTGACTTCCTCCGTACACAGAGGAATCGTCGCTGCGATGAACTTTAAGCAGAGAGTAAGAAAGATGCTCGAGTACTATCATGCCGACCGGCTCAACTACACGGTCGCTGGCACTTCAAATCGTCTCGAGCACGACCAGGGTTTTTTTGTAAAACTGGGAGACGGAGCCGGTGACTTTAAACCGATCGTTCACCTGTATAAAACCCAGATATATCTACTGGCCGAATACCTTGGAATACCGGATGAAATTCAAAACAGAAGACCAACCCCCGATACCTACTCCCTCCCCCTTTCATCGGAGGAGTTCTACTTTACTCTGCCATTCGAAAAAATGGATCTCTGTATCTATGGAATGAACAACGATATACTGATAGAGGATGTAGCAAAGGCAACTGAACTCTCGATTGATGAAGTACGGCAGGTATACCGTGAAATTGAAAGAAAAAGGCAGGCGACCAGCTATCTCCACCTGCCGCCTCAATTTATTGAAGAAATCAATGAGGTACCGGTTTAATAGTACTTGTTTAAGTTGAACCACCGTTAACTTTTTTGATTATATAGCCTGCAACATTTGCGAGTGAGTCTAGATTCTCCGGTACCAGTTCTTCATCTTCACAGGTGATACCGTATTCCTTTTCTATAAACTCGACAAGCTCCAGAATACCGATCGAATCGAGCAATCCGTTTTCAAGAAATGAATCCTTATCGGAAAAAGGTATTTCATTTATACCAAACATAAACATTTTAATGATAAATCGCTTTACTTCTTTTTTAATATCATCAGGTGAAAGCGCCAATTTTTTTTGCATGTTCAGTAATCTCCTTCCAGAACAGCTACGGCAACCGCGTATTGCTCGCAATGCGATATTGATATTTGAATTGATTTGATATGTAAAAGTTCTTTCTGCCTCTGTATTTTCCCCGAACAATAAACCATCGGATCACTTTTCTCTGAATGTCTGATTTCAATCTCTTTCCATGGCAATGAAGAATCCCAGCTCAGGTTCATCGCTTTGTAAACGGCCTCTTTTGCCGCCAGTTTCCCTGCGAAACGATGAAATGTATCGGCTTTGGAATTACAGAATGCTATCTCATCTTTCGTAAAACATCTCGTCAAAAATGTTTTATTAGAATCCCGCACCATCTTTTTTAATCGTGCGACTTCAACAATATCTATACCTATACCTTTTATCATCACCCGTTGTTTATATCAAACGATTTTTAAGTCAATTAGAAATCCGTTATGACAACAGACTTCACATCACCGTCAAAAACCTCAAAACTAAGCGTATATGTTCCGCCGAATTCGACATATGTGGCATTTATAGCCACAGCTTTCGGATCATTCGAGCCTCCCTCCCATTCTATAATCCATTCTGCGACAGCATTGTTTGCTATTATTTTTGAATCTCCATTCACTGTTGTATTGAGTGAATATCCGTTGACATTCTGGTTTTTCACCTGTACCGTTGCCTCAAGACTTTTCAAATTAATGCCGCATGAAAAGGTTAGTCCGAAAAAAATCATTATAATAAGAATTCTATATAACCTTCTCATAAAATACCTCCATTAACAAATTGAATCGTTCCTTGCACGAAACACAAATCCTAATCTGAGTGTATTTTTTTCAGGTTTCTATAAAACTGCCAGATAGGCGTAGTTACTCCAAGAGGAATGCCGCATCGGGCAACAGGATGAGCGGGATTTCCCTGAACCATCGTGTGTGGAGGTATCGAATGAGTTACTACACTGCCGGCCATTACAACCGAGCCGGTTCCGATCTTTACATTCGGCATGATAACCACTCTAGGTCCTATGAAAACATCATCCTCTATCCGAACAGATTTATTCGTCTGGTGCCTGGTTGCATAGTTAAATTCTAAATTATCAAAATGTGCAATTATAATGCACCGAATACCTATTACTACTCTATCACCGATTGATACTTGGTGCGGGTGTGAAGTATCGATAAGCGTATCGGTACCGATGAAAACACCTTTTCCAATCGAAACTCCACGCAACCGATGGAAAAAAACCCTGAGTGATTTAGAACCGGGAGAATACCGGGCAATAAATTGCAAGAATCGGTTTACAATACCTCTTATAAGTTTTTCATTCATACAGAACTCATCTTATATTCGCACCATTCCACCTTTTATATAGCGTATGGTTAATTTGCAGTAGATCGAGCACCTTACCTACCGTATGTTTAATAATATCATCAATGCTCTCGGGGCACTGGTAAAAAGCCGGGATAGGTGGAAAAATTATACCTCCAAGTTCGGCGACACGGGTCATTAATTGCAAATGGCCTAAATGAAAAGGAGCTTCTCTGACACAAACGATAAGGCGCCTTCTTTCTTTTAAAATAACATCCGCAGCCCTTGAAATAAGATTCGAAGAATATGAATGAGCGATTGCAGACAGTGTCTTGATTGAACAAGGCAGTATAACCATCCCGTCGGTTATAAATGATCCGCTTGAAATGGGAGAGGATAACTCATTGTCATTATATACTTTAGACGCCAGTGCAGCTACCTGATCCACAGAATATGCCGTCTCCTGGGAAATAATAAGTTTTGCATTATCAGTCATAACGAGATGAGATTCCACCTTCTCTTGAATCGCCTCTAGCAGGCGAATTCCGTATATTGCGCCGGACGCTCCGCTGAGTCCTATAATTAAACGCTTCATTAACAATTAACCGATGTCAGTATTTCAGTATAGTCGAAATATTAATATTCTATACTGACAGCAAGATATTTACGATAGCCGTCAACACAGGCTAACCACATTCCTGAATCAAGCCGATAGGGATCTATGTTATGCATGCCATGTCTGTTCCACCCTTGTCTGCCTGGTTGTAAAATAGGATTATTTATTAATTTCTTTTCTGCAAAATGTGTTTTGGTAAGTTCAGTAACTTCATAGGCGTTTAATACTTTACCGTATGTCGGCTGACTGTCTTGTGCGAATCGTATTATTTTACCGTTAATAACGCTTACTCTTCCGCCAGGCCGAGCCTTTTCTGCATCATTTCTAATGATCGGATTCTCAGGATGGGGGATCCACGGACCGAGCAAATTATCAGAATAATATATATTCATGGTATTATGCGTATATGGTTTTGTGCAGGTAAATATCCACCACGTTTTATTATAATAAAGCAACGAAGAATCAGCATACAAACCTTTAAGTAAAACTTTTTCTTTTTCCCATTTGAGTGGAAAATCAACCGCTCTGTACAGAATGAGGGCCTTTGCCTCAGCACTTTCCGGAATCATGTAATACTCATTCTGCCACCTGAACACGTAGGGATAGGAAAGATGAAACGGTTCGTCCAGTACAATCTTTTTATATTTCCAGTGGAATCCATCTTCACTTGTGGCACATCCGATATCGCCCTGACTTGTAAGCGCATTGACCACCTCGAAAAACATGTACCATTTGTTGTCTTTTTTAATCATAAACGGATCGGCAACGTACTTAGCCTTGACATCGGTAACGTCAAATGGCGTTAACACAGGGTTGTCTATACCGCGAGCCGGTTTCAGGTCATCAAAGGAGCTTCCAGCATATATGCCGATAGACCACACACTTTCAGTCGATACGGCAACCCTATCTTGTACCTTCAAGATAAGAAGTCCGATTGCAAAAAAAACAATGACAAGAGACAGTATTCCTGTTACTAATAATACAAAATATTTTTTCACGATGATATCTCTGGTACTCTACCGTCTGAAAAATTTACTGAGAAATTGAGTTGCTCTGCCGCTTAATTGAAAGGCACGAAATGCCTGCTTCTGCAAAAGGTAGTTCTGTACCTTTTGACGCATTTTCGATCCATGAAAATCCACAAGATGACATTGTGAAAGAAATGAATAGAGAATATGATCTTCAGCACCCGGATAACCTACTACAGCGCCACGGAAAATCGGGTCGTTCCTGTGCATGATACACGTAACTTCAAAGCGATATGCATTATAATTGGTATTCGGAATACCGGCATAGTCGAGAAAAGGGCCATCTGTAACTCTGATACCGGGATCGATGAGCCCTTCTAGAACGATTTCAGCATGAGCCGGCACTTCGAGATCAACAGTTTTGCATTTAATGAGTTCGACCGGTTTTTCACAGAGTGCACCTGATTTCGTGTACTCATCCACACCAAATGGGAAGGCACTTGCTGCAACTATTACAAGCGCCTCATTTACGCCGATCGCAACTGCCATCTCAAGATGCCTTCCACACGACTTCGCCTTCTGTACATGATATGCCAGGTGGCTCTTTGGAGAAACACTGATGGTTGTGTGCGTGGAATCGAGAACCATCATCCGATATACACCAATATTTCTTATACCCGTGTCAGGGTCCTTCGACACATTTAAATGCCAAGTACCTATATATCTACCACCATCAGCAATATTCCACCAGGGTGCGGGGAGTTTAAAAAGATCAACATCATCTCCTAGTAAAACATTTTCCTCTACACTGCCCTTTTCGATCATTACAGGATCGACCGTTTCAGATACCCGTTGCTGAAAAACTCGCAACAATTTTTGATCATGTGTCGATACATCCATGCCAAGTACGAGCGCAATCTTCGAATAATCACAAAGTATATTCGTGACCAATTGAAAACCCGGGTAATCTTCAATGTTTTCGAAGAGGAGCGGTGTTGAATTCATTTTTGTAATGCTACCAATCTCATGGTAGATGTCTACTTGGTTCTTTAATCTAGATAAAATCGATGAATGATCTAAAATGGAGATAATGTCCCGAATGCCTTTCATTAATTAAATGATTCCTTTTCCTGCAGCCAATGAATAATAAAGATTTTCGGTTTTAGAGATAAATGTAGGAATATTAAACTTATTATTAACAATTTTTTTGCCGTAATTACCCATTTTTTCCCGTAAGGTAGGATTTTCTATAAGATGATTGATAGCTTTCGCAATTGCAGGTACATTTCTGGATGGTACCAGAATTCCTGATTTATTGTTTTCCACAATCTCAGGTATTCCCCCAACGTCACTGGCAACCACAGGCAATCCAACAGACATGGCTTCCATAATAGCAACTCCAAGTGATTCACTTCTTGAAGTTAGAACAAATAAATTTACTTCTTTTAGGAATGTGTAAACATTATGAACATGTCCAAGAAAAATTGCATCTTTTTCCAAGTGATTTTTATTTGCAAGCTTCTTAAGCTTACCTTCATAATTACCTGACCCTGCGATGTACAGTTTTGCATTTTTATTATTTGATTTGACTTCTGCAAAAGCTTTAATTAAATATTGTAATCCTTTCTCTTCTGACAAGCGAGATACAGTTCCTATTCTAATTTCATTATCATTACAATTTTTATCATATTTAAAAAATAAATCTTCACCACTTTGACTGAATGAGTTTTTCACAAATTTCTCCTGCGTAAAGGGGAGATATATCACTTTATATTTGCAACTTTTTTGTTTTCTATCCCATTCCATCTTAATTGCATTTGATATTACAATAACGGAATCAGAAAATTTATCGAGACATCGATTTAAGGGGTGTATTAAAGCATCTCGTAGTCTTCTAATTCTATTGAAAGCGGTATCCTTCAATGTCCAAATTGTTCCAATTGTTATAGGACATTTTGCAATAATTGAGGCGATTCTACCATAAAGATTTGGTTTAAGTACATGAGTCTGAACGATATCCGGTTTTTCTTTTTTCAAAAACTTAATTAATTTGTAAACGATTAAAGGACTATCCTGCCATTTTACATTAAGATTATATATTTTACCACCTAATCTAACGAACTCCTTTCCATATCTACTACCATTGTAATTAAACAAACATAAGTTTAAATCAAATTTATTGTGATCAATATATTTTGCGAGAATAAGAAACGCAGTAAATAAACCATTATAGACTTCAAAATCCTTATAGATATGCATTATTTTAATTTTCTTTTTTTTCATGATAACTTGCTTCATGTTTAGATAAAATTGTGTACCTGTTTAACTATGCCCTCTAATATTCAGAACCATATCTTTGATTATTTCTTCAATGGTCCATTGAGGTCTATAATTTATTAATTTTTTAATTTTTGAGATATCCGGCACTCGTCGCATCATATCTTCGAATCCACTTTCATAGGCCTTATCATAACTTATGTATCTTATTTTCGATTTGCTTTTCGTTATTTCTTTCACTAATTTCGCCAGCTCTGTAATTGTAATTTCATTATCATTTCCAATGTTAAAAATTTGACCAATTGCATCTGGAAGGTCCATTAGTTTTATCAGTACAATTACAACATCAAGAACATGGGCGAAACACCTTGATTGACTTCCTGATCCATAAACAGTTATTGGTTTGTTTTTAAGAGCTTGATTAATAAATGTTGGAATCACCATCCCATAATCACCAGTTTGTCTCGGGCCAACAGTATTAAAAAGCCTTGCAATTATAATGGGAAGTTTCTGTTCTTTATAATATGCTAAAGCAAGAAATTCATCCAAAGCTTTAGAGCAGGCGTAACTCCACCGATACCGCGTAGGTGAACCTAAAATCAGATTAGAATTTTCCTTGAAAGGAAATTCTAGACCTTTTCCATATACCTCAGATGTTGAACTAAGCAAAACCTTCTTATTTTTCTTCCTCGCCATTTTCAACACAACTTCAGTTGTTTTTATATTATTATTAATAGTCCTTACTGGATCTTTTACTATGAGCTTCACTCCAACAGAGGCCGCCATGTGGAAAATATCATCGCATTTATCAACTAATTCAGCCATAAGAAATTCATTTTCAACAGATTCAATAAAATAATGAAAGTCCTCATTGTTTTTTAAATGTTCAATATTCTCAATATTTCCTGTTGAAAGATCATCAATTATAAACACACTATCACCTTTTTTTAAAAGTTCTTCGGCTAAATATGAACCAATAAAACCAGCCCCACCTGTGATCAAATGTTTTAATTTAGTCATATCAATCCATCCTTTTGAAAACACATAAATCAGCTCAAATTTTTTGCGATTTCTTTCGCAAAATATGTTATCACCAGATCCGCACCAGCCCTTTTAAACCCGGCGAACATTTCCATGACTATCGCATTTTTATTTAATCTCCCTGCTTCAACAGCCGAGGTTATCATTGCACACTCCCCGCTAACATTGTACACTGCGAGGGGTAATCCGAATTGTTTTTTTGCGCGATAAACGATATCAAGATAAAACATAGCAGGCTTTACTATAACAATATCCGCACCTTCCTCGATATCCAGCGCAATCTCTCTCATCGCTTCATTGCTGTTTCCGTAATCCATCTGATGAGATTTTTTATCACCAAATTGGACCGAAGATTTTGTGCCTTCCTGAAAAAAGGGATCATACAGCTTGGAAGCATATTTAGCGGAATAGCCCATGATTCCAACGTTAAAAAAACCATTTTCATCGAGTACGTTCCGCATAACGCCGATTTGGCCGTCCATCATAGCCGAAGGCGCGACCATATCTGCTCCCGCCTCAGCATGCGATAGGGTAATTTTTCTTATAATTTCCAGTGTAGGATCATTCTGAACGTATTCATCTTGTATTATTCCGCAATGACCATGACTGGTATATTCACACAGGCATACATCGGTAATAACAATGATATCCTGCACTTCTCTCTTTATTGTCCTGACTGCCTGCTGAACAATACCATCGGGATTATACGCTTCGGTTGCTTCCTCGTCCTTTTTTTCCGGCAACCCGAAAAGTATCACTGCCGGAATGCCAAGATCCCGTACAAGACGAACTTCTTCAATGAGCATATCCGTGGACAGGTGGAAATTACCCGGCAAAGCGCCGATCTCTTGTTTGATTTTTTTACCATGCACAACAAACAGTGGAAAAATAAGATCGTCGACAGAAAACGAGGTCTCTCGCACCATTCTTCTTACATTTTCATTTTTCCGTAATCTTCTCAGCCTCTGTGTTGGAAAACTCATATTTTCACCTACCATCTTTCAAGATTCTAGAGATTTTGCTTCAGTATATGAAAAGGAAGGATTTTTGCACTTTTTGTGGGTATCGGGTATTCTCTTTTTACACGGATAGTGCGGGCCTGAATCCACATTTCAGAGCCGGACTGTGACCAGGATTCAGGGCTGTGCTCCGATTTTTTCAATAGTCTGACAAATGTGTCAATAACTTCCCTTTCATTAATATCTTCAAGTCGTGGACTAATAAGCAGTTTCAGATGGGTAAGTCCCTTTTCATCTTCCTCTTCGATAAGCTGATAGTCTGCACTCTGTCCCCCGAATTTTTTTGGAAGTTCATTTTCAATGATATGTATGAAATCAGTATCCACGAAGGTTACACCCTCGCCGGTAAGCTTCTCAAAACTCCTGATATCAGCTATATGCTGGTTAAATCCCATTTTTCCAAAAGGACAATCGCATTTCTTTGTATAAATCGTTCCAAAATCGCCCATTCCGACATTGAGTAAAAGTTTTGGCGATTCATAGAGAACCGTCGAAAAAAGGAATGCATCCACTTCATTATCAAAATGGGGAACTCGATAACGGTGGCTGATAATTGCTATTGTATCCTTGAGCATATGACAATGGTCGCTCTCGGGATATTCATGAGTGCATCCGGATGCGATCACTCCCGCCTCTGAAATACCATATATTGGCACCGGTGTTGCGCCGACCGACTCTATTTCCCTCCTTTTCTGTGCTGTCAGTGGTTCTCCGGTTACGAGAAATCGAGCTCCCTTCAAGTTCAAACCGTTTTCCTCAGCCGCCATGCAGATTCTCACGGCAGAACTGGCAAAAGTATAAACGACACATGAAGGAAAGTAATCGAGCATCGATGAAGCCCATTCGGCAACTTTGAAAGCGTAATTCAGATTTGCATATTCAGGGCTTGCGAGGTTTATACCCATTAATTTACTCATGAAAAATATATATTTCGTCCCCCATCGTTTTTCCCAATTAACTTTTAACTTGGAAGTTTCAACCTGTGAAAACCACTTTTTCGGAGCATTTCCGATTCGCGCAAAACGGAGAGAAGAGTTAATACCCGGAGCCCCAGGGAAAATAGGAAACCAGTTTGCAATTGGGCTCGTCAAACAGTCATGTAAATTTAAAATAAACGCATCATAATAAGATCGCTGGGTAAGATAATCAAAATCTATCCTGATTCTTGTACCTGCACTTCTCGTCGCACCACTTCGTACTTCATAGGCGGTTTTAAGAAATGGGTTATCGAAGTCACCTTCCTCCACGTGATATTTCAATCCATCCCGTATTACATTCGTTTTCCCCTTGAACTCATCAACAGTAAAATATATTCCCTCATTATACAGGAGCCAGAGCGTGTTTTCAATACCATCATTTTCAACCAACTTTTTTATATCATTGAAAGATATTTTTTTTGTGTTCAATAATTTTTTATACGGGCTCCTGGAATAACCGTATATACCTTTATTTACCAATTGTAAAAAATTTCCATCTCGCTTCGACATTCTTTCATGAAGAAGCTTGTTTGCTTTATGTATAGCCTGTACAGTGTCGATGCTGTTTTTAAAATACTTTCTTAACCCGAAAATAAATCGAAGATATTTCTGCATGAAAACTCCTTGAAAAGACTTTAAATTGCGTCCTTTTCTGCTAACTCTTACTGTTCCTGGTATATTCTTTCAATTTTATCATGGTATGCTCAACTATATCGTCAATAATTGATTTTGTTACCAGTTCGATTTTTTCCTTTTGATTTTGAGGAATATTTAAGTCTTTCATTACAGCCGTAAGACTTTGTTGCCGTATTTCCTCAGCCCTCTTCTTTATATTCAGTACGGTCGGCACGATATCCTGCGCGTTAATTTTATCGAATATTGCCTCTGCCTTTTCATCAATTATTTTTCGACCCTTTTGCGATTCTTTTTGACGAAGCTTGAGATTATCATTTATTACATTTCTCAAATCATCAATATTGAAAAGCTTAATGAAATCCAGCTCATTAACTTTCGGATCGATACTTCGGGGAACCGAAAGATCAATCAGGAGCAGCGGTTTTTTTATTCGAAATTCTTCAAACAATTTTATTTCTTTAAACTCCAAAATACGATGTGGTACTGTAATCGAACTGACAAGAATATCTACCTCCGGCAGATATTCCTTGATTTCATACAGCATGATAGGAGTTCCCTGAATCTCCTCGGAAAGATTTACAGCTTTCATAAATGTTCTGTTCGCAATATATATATCTTGCACGCCGATATTTCTCAAATTCCTTACGGTCTGCGCACCGATTTTACCCGCACCAACCAGAAGTGCGCTTTTACCCGAAAGATTGGACAAAGAATTTTCGATCAGCCGTACGGCTGCATAGCTGACGGATAGATTATGGTCACTTATTCCTGTTTTTGACCTCACTATCTTTGCAACTGAGAACACCTGTGGGAACAAGACCCTGAAATAATTACCGATACTACCGCAATCACCAGCAATCCTGTAGCTTTCTTTTACCTGACCGAAAATCTCCGGTTCACCCAAGATCATAGAATCCAGGCCGGATGCCACCTCGCAGAGGTGTTTAACCGCATCACTATCTTGCTTGGTGTATAAGAGAGCATGCATATCGCTGGTAAAGTCAAAATGATCATTAAAGAAATTGGTAATAGTCTTCGGCTCTTCATTCTGAAACATCGCATATAATTCAACCCTGTTACAGGTTGACAGCAAAACGCATTCCAGAATCGATTCATCTGTTTTCAGCAACTTCAGGACATCTGGAATTTCACTTTTTAATAGAGAGAATTTCTCACGTAAATGTATGGGCGCAGTCTTGAAATTCATACCTGATAAGACAAGATGCATCTATAGATCCTTGGTAACATCACCAGTGGAGTGTTTAATTTACAGAGTTTGTAAATTACAATTAGGAAATGGTAAATGACTTTCGCCAGAATTCCGCAAGTTGTTTGGGAAGAATATTCCAATATTGACCTTTATATTGGGTTTTAACATATCTCAGGAAGTCTACATACATATTACAGGAATACTCTTTATTGTTGTTGTATTCATCAGTAAAAGCCATGTAATCGGGATGTGTATTTAAAAACGCCACTCCCCCATTTTCTGCTATCCAATCAAGCTTTTTTTTCCAAACATCAATGGTATCCTGCTTCATCAAGATGAACAGTGTGAAATCCTGGGGAAGTGTATACGGAATTTCTATATATGTCCGTTTATTAAAAGAATCGTTGACAAAAAACGGAAAGATCGTGTCAGCACCATCGGATTGAGGCTCAAACGGATCTGTATCAAATGTAGAAGAGTCATATTGAATATTCAGCTTATGCAGCCAATCTAATTTATGATGTGAGGAGGGTGAGTAAAATCCAACTGCTCCCCATAAATAAATATATTCATTAATCAGTACTGCTCTTTTTTGAAATTGTTTTTTTGAAAAATATAATTTCCCATCATGGTATAAGCCATGTACACCCAATTCAAATCCATTTTTTTTAATCAAATCAATCGATTTATCATTAACTTCATATTTTTTTGGTACAAAGTTAAATGAAGAGATAAAACCGTTTTCTTTATCGATCTCAAGAAGTTCTTGGAATTTATCAAATCCCTTTTTTGATTCAACATCGTGCCTGAGAATAAAAACAAATTTTTTATTATCAGGCCAACCTGAAAAGCCGGACGGGGTTCTGTTTGTTTTTTGGTAAATAGGCCAAAGTTCATTATTTATAACCTTTTTTATCTTAAGAAATACTGCTATCCTTCTAAAAAATATCTGAATAAACCTTGGAATAATTGGTTTGGGAAAATAATAGATAAAATTTAAATTCATTTTTTAATTAGAGATATTATGCAGGGTAAATACTCACGTTTTTATTTCCAAAATTTTATCAGTTATATAATTAATTAGTTTTTTTGAAGATTTCCCAGGTTTGATACTGTTTTTCTTATCCCTTTTTTGGAAAAAAATATCCTTAATCATCTCTGACTTATCAATCATCTTTAATCTACCCGTCTCAATTAAATGCTTATCAACATCGCCAAGCTTACCTTTGTATATACTGTATACTGGAATACCGAGACACGCAGCTTCGCGATTCATAGTGCCGCCGCCACTTATTACCAAATCTGAATTCCACAATAGATTCGGACCATGGACGGTTTCTTTAAGAATAAAAAGATTTTCATAAAGATATGAGTTATTTAATCGCATGGTTATTTCTTGTAATTGATTGGCAGTTCTTGGTAATAAAATGATCAATAGGTCTTTACAAGTAATTAAATAATTGATTATATGCCAAAATAAAGTTTCGCCCTCCTCAACATGATAGTGTGCCATTGTTGCAGGAGGTCTTACAACCACAATAACCTTACTATCATCAATACCCAACTTTTTTAAAAGCTTTACATCCGGCTTAAAATCATATATATATAATTCTTCTTTTAAACCTGGATATTTAACCACCTTTGAAAGATCAACTCCGACATTTTTCAAAGTAGTATCCGAAATAACATCCGGCATGAGAAAGCGGCTTGCCCAACCTTGCATAATTTTCGGGAATTTCGTATGTTCATAATCAGATAATGCAACAAGTGGAATACCCAAAAGCTTTATCGGAAGATAAATGCTACGTGAACCATGACAAAATACAAGTTTAAACTTTTTGTTGACAGCATATGTTGTTAGATTTATGCTCCTGCTGGACAGAGAAATTATTTTTTTTAATTTATTTTTCCCTCCATGTTTTCCGATAGCTCTATATTTGAGCCCATATAAATCCAACAATGGGATAGTTTGGCCGTAATCTCGAGCGGTTATTTCAACATTGTAACCCCTCGACCTCAATTCTTTAATAATTGGATATAACACGTGAACATGCGGTGCATTTTCCATATCCGCCCAGATATTCATTACTCATCCCGA
This sequence comes from uncultured Spirochaetota bacterium, assembly GCA_964521865.1. Classification (GTDB taxonomy): domain Bacteria; phylum Spirochaetota; class B62-G9; order B62-G9; family DRHN01; genus CAYSRJ01. The sequence goes on from CAZFTJ010000012.1 coordinate 130,477, forward strand.
CAGTGCTAGATTTTTTATGAACTCAAAATTCATGGTACATATTTAGTGAAGATATCCACTATTCTATTGGCAGCTTTTCCATCCCAAAGGGGCGGGCATTTTCGTATAACTTTATTTTCTTGCACTACATTACTGAATCCCCGGATTATTTTTTCTTTATCAGTACCCACCAGAGTATTTGTCCCACAATTTATTGTGACCGGCCTTTCGGTGTTGTTTCGGATTGTTAGACATCGAACCCCTAATACGGTTGTTTCCTCCTGTACACCACCGGAATCCGTAATCACTGCATAGGCATTTTGCATTGCAAAAATAAAATCTAGATAGCCCAATGGATCTGTTACAATAAAATCCGGCTTATTGTTAATAACCTCCTCAAGGCCAAATTTTGAAAGCATCTTCTTTGTGCGCGGATGAATCGGCAACATTATTTTTTTATCATGATTTATTGCCATCAAGGCCATCAATATATTTTTTAATGTCGACTCATCATCCGCATTTGAAGGTCTGTGAAGCGTTACCAGAATGTACTCATTCCTTACAAGGCTCAAGACTTCCAGTATTGAAGATTTTTCAGCTTTTTGAATATTATTCAATAATGTATCGACCATTACGTTGCCGACAAAAAAAACCTTTTCATCGGATATGCCTTCATTCCGCAGATTGTCTAAACCCGATTGTTCAGTAACAAAAAGAAAATCGGCCAAATGATCCACCAATATCCTGTTTATCTCTTCGGGCATTCCACGATCACCGCTTCTCAATCCAGCTTCAACATGCGCAACCGGAATATGCAAATTCACCGAAGCAAGGGTGGCAGCAAGTGTTGAATTAACATCTCCAACAACTATTACTAAATCGGGGGAATGTAGTTTCAGTACCGGCTCTATCTTCAGCATGATCAATGCAGTCTGGTATGTGTTCGTCCCACTTCCGACCTCAAGATTTATATCAGGTTCCGGGAGTTCAAGCTCATTAAAAAACACCTTTGACATGTTATAATCATAGTGCTGTCCTGTATGTACCAATATTGGAAAAATATTCTGCCTCTTGCTGAATTCTTTATACAGTGCACTTAATTTTATAAAATTAGGCCGCGTTCCTGCAATGGACATAATTTTCATAATTATAATACTTTTTAACTCAATATTTCATTAACGATCTCTGTACAAAGTTCTGGGTTGCTTAATATACTTTGGGGTTTTTTCTTAATATATTTTATCTTATTCAGATCAACTTCAGATGAGATGTACTCGAGTCTTCCCATTTCAATCAGTTTCTTATCAACTGCAGGTATAGTTCCCGCAAAAATCGTATATGCGGGGGTTCCAAGTATGGCTGCCTCTCTGTTCATGGTACCACCTGCACTTATAACTAAGTCGGCATAATATACAAGATCACTTCCGATTAATGGATAGCTTGGAATTTTAAATTCCGGAAATCGTCTTTGAATATGTGTTTTATCATCATTACTGCGTGGTAATAAAATTACAGTAAGATCTTTATTTTCATGCAACTTTTGCAAAAGATTCTCAAAAATAGGATTTCTGAAATGGTGATATGCTGCCATAACAGCAGGTGTACGAATTACAACAAGTACAGTATTATCGATTTTCCATTCATCGGATAAACCGGAAGATCGAACTAAATCTGAAAGAAAAGTTTTATCTGGTCTGAAATCAGACAAATACACCTGTTCTTTAAATCCGTGGTATTTATACGTTTTTTTAGGAGATGCGCCGAATCTCCTTAAATATCTATCGGGAAAACAGTCGGGCACGATAATTTTATTTGCCAGTCTGAAGGCAATATGGTTTGCGGGTTGACCCTCAAAGTCCATAAGCGTTATGACCTTTGCTCCAACCAATTTACCTGCGATTGCATGAGTATAGGAGTTATGGCTTACTGCGAGTTCAATTGCTTTTCGACGTCCATAATTTTTTAATTGAAAGGATCGCTTTATTAAATTAAAAAATTTTAAAACATAACTTTTTCCACCGTGTTTACCAATTACTTGACCGTTAATCATGTACCGCGATGCGATTTCCTTCGTTTGGTTAAAATCACGTAATGAAATAAGTATTTCATTGTCTTGGGACACAAGTCTCTCGATTATCGGAGAAAAGAACAGCACATGTGGTGCATTTGCTAAATCAATCCAGATTTTCATTATTGTTTTTATTTTCTATTAGGGATGACAATCTCATTAAACCTTTAATGATTTCATTGTGTTGAATATCAATCTAACGTTAGAAATGAATTTAAACTCAGGAAGTAAACAATCTTACCGGTATTTGTCAAGATAGTTGTCGCCTTAACCGATCCCATCAGGCACTCCTTCTC
>CAZFTJ010000013.1:0-120745 GCA_964521865.1 uncultured Spirochaetota bacterium
CCATCATTATCGTGATTTCCACCATGGCCATTGCTTCTGCATTTATCAAGCTCATGCCCCCTTGTGTACAAATCCGTGTATCATCCTTTCTGCTCCAATGTCGTAAATCATGGGTCGGTGCATATACGACGATACCTTGCATTCATACTGTTCTATACTTACTCGTTTCGTCTCTGTTTTCGTTCCTGAATACTTTTAAGGATGAAGGGAGCAGCTTCGTCGAACGACTTACCACTTTTAATCCCGTTGCAGACCAGGCAGGCCATACGAAGGTTCGCCTTAGCATGAGTGCCACCTTTGCATTGCGGGATGTAGTGATAAAGTGTGGTATTATCACGATTGACCGCTTCGCCACAGTACTGACAGGTCCATTTGTCTCTTTCAAAAAGGGATAGTCGCTTCTGGGGATCCGTGAAGTAATCTTCCTCTTCATCCGGAGAGATAATGCTCGTAATCCGTTCTTGAACTATCGGCACGTCTCGCGGGAGTACCAAAGTGTAAAGGGTTCCTTCACGGGTTGTGTTATCAACCTTGAGACAACCCTTTTGCTCCAGTCCGCTGATGACCTTGGTCATGTGTTGTTGATGCATTAAATCCTGAGGCATATGTCAGAACTTTGCCAAGATGATCATGGTCAGTATGCGTTAATTGATTTTCAATTATTACAGTTCGATTTCTACCAACATCAGTTGCTAAAATATCCAATGAGAAATCACCAACGGGGGCTTCTATTTTTTCTACCGCAAGTTCTATTCCTAACATTTTTCCTAATTCATCAATATGGTCAGCAAGCCATGGAGTAAAGTCAGAATATTCATTGTTCCAAATCTCTTTTAAGCTAACCTTCTGTAATTTTCCAAGTACAGAAACCATTTTAGTCTCCAAATGCATAAAATGAACCGCGCCATTTTGTATAAGGGTCGAGTATGGCAAATTCCATCACTGGTTATTCATAACGCTACCATTAATCCTCTTTCCTTCAAGTACTATTTCGTGTGAGTATATTACTCACCGTGGCGGCCTGCCAGATCCCGTTGTTTTTGGTGGGAACGAGCCTTTTATTCAATTCTCTAGCTATTCCTCTCAACGAAAGTTCGCTTGCTCTCATTTGTTTGATGATCCTGATAACCTTCTGCTCCTCCTTATTCTTTTCGAGTTTGCCGTTTTTATAGTTGTATCCAAAAGGAATCTGGCCCTGGAATCTAACTCTTTTTCTTGTACTTTTGTCATGTATGCCTAATCGCTTTAAGCATTCGATCACTGTAGAATGGCTCACGTTCATTTGCCTGGCTATTTCCTTGATTGGAAGATCACGTTTAATGTAAAGGTTAGTCACATATGATCTACTTCGTAAAAGCATCTTTGAGGGCAACTGGATTTCATCGAGGATCAACGGTGGGTTACCATTAGCCCTAGATGTTTCGCATCGAGGAGAGTGAAACGCACTCGAACTTTTTAAGCCAAAAGGAAACTGGGTATATTTTCTATCTTGTGAGTGTAACAATATATTCGAAACTGGTCCAATAAGTGGAGCATCTCCGCACGATTTTTCGAACTTTTGTTTATGGCAGGAAGGTAAAACATATTAATTACGATTCCCTGCTTTTGGTGCCGTACCTCTTTTTAGTTCTATGATGTATTGGACGTAATGGGCGACGTCATTTTTATATGGGTCAGGTGAAAGATTGGAAAGTATTGCTAGATCCGCCCGATCAAGGTCTCCGAGTTTAGTATTTTCGATACTAACTAACCGGCGATACAGCACCTCGGGAAATAGTGATTGACCTTTTTCCAGATTCGCCTGGAGAAGATTACATGCTTCCGAGACGAGGGCGGCTTCAGGTAAAGGGTACGCACTATTGTAAGAACTGCGATGACCCATCCAATATGCGAGCCCTTGCAGTGCTCGCTCTAAAAACTGGAGCCTTACAGGCATTTGGTATCCCATTTATTCGCCTTCTAACGTCTCGGATAACGCGGCTGGCAGGAAATGTGACCGAGCGAAGCGAGTCAGCCGGCCTATTCCGGCTCGCGTTCATCCGTTTGTTAGGCCGCAGAGCGCGATCTGAACATGTAGATCGCCCAACCAAGCGTGTCGCGCCCCCAACGCAGGTATGCCGCCCTCGCCTTGCTCACGCGCTCAACCACCTCCGCCAAGTCCGGATCATCTGGATGGGTGCGAGCGTACTCGGCTGTCGCGAACCATTGGAGGCCCTCATACCTGTCCCAGTCGTCCTTGCTGCTCACGATGGTGTGAACGAGCTCCGTTCCTCGCCGCTCTCCGGCTTCTGCATTCGAGGAGTGGCTCCCGAAGTCCTCTCGCGCGCACCCGGATGCCTCTAGGTAATCCCCTGACGGCTCCTGCTGCCAGTATGGCTCTCCCACGATCACCCAGCCGCCGGGCCTCACCATGCTGATCAGCGCTTCGAGAGTATTAGCATGCCCCCCGAAGATCCAACTGGCACCGATACATGACGCCAAATCTAAGCTGTGCGGCTCGTCTGGCTTGAAATCCGCACCATTCATCTGAGTGAAGGTGATGGCAGCACTCAATGCCCGCGCCTTGAGCCTTCTCTCTGCATCGGCGATGAAGAAAGGAGAAATGTCGATGCCCATGCCACGAGCGCCATAGGCTTCCGCCAAGCGAATCAGGAACTCGCCCTTACCACACGCAATGTCAACCACCTGCGCGTTAGTCGGGAGGCGCAGAAGTTCCACGAGACGCGTCAGTTTCTCCTCGCTCGTGGGATTGCATACCACATGTTCACGGTGAGTGATGTCGTAGAACTTCCATGTGTCCATGATTCTCAATCCTTCGACGGCCTAACTATTGAGTGTACTTCAAAAATGCAGCATAACAGGCATAATTGCTGCAAAATTACTAGTAGTTTACCCATTATACTTTAAAAATTCAACTATATTGGAATAAAAAATGTATTTACTTTGTTTATTGATATTAGAGAAAATGCCTTTTAGAGATAGTGATTCATTTATAATTTATTGCGTAGAAGGATTTGGGTATTGTACATAAAGATAAACTAAAATTATTAAACCAACTTCGTGAAGTTATGCGTCTCTAAAATTATTCTGTAAAAACAGGGAAATCCTATTTTCACTGGATTTGCATGTTTCAAGGAGAAAAGATTAATACTTCCCCTTAAAAAATAGCCTTATTTTACAAAGTTCTTCAATAAATACCAGGTTGGTAATTCTGTTGGAACCCTCCTAATTCCAACAGAAAATGCAGAAAGGAGAAGCTATCAGCGCCCAAGGACGGGCGCTGTTTTGTACCGAAGAATCCCTTCCTTCTTTCCCCCCCAAAAAATCCCAAAAAAGCTTTTGCCGAAAAATGAGCTCCTTCTTAGATAAAAGCAAATTACGGATTTCTTTTTAAAATAAAACTGAAGAGACCTATTTCCGATCTATACTGGAATTGTTAACTTGCAATTATTTTTTATACTGTACTACAGAGCATTATATAAAAAAGTCTTACTTTATTGAATTGTTCCTTCTCATAGGAATTAAAAAATCAACACCAGTCCTTTTCCTTCTATCTCAATGGACTATTACAGCAGTGAGAAGGTTTTATAAAATGCTTCCGATTTCGCACAAGGGGTCCTATGGGCCATACAAAATCGCCGTAGAGCCCTTTTCCGGGATGAAAAAAATCGGAAAAGTGCAACTTTCCGGATTCACAAAAACCTGCCGGACTTATTATTTACACTCTGCACCATTTACAGCCACGGCTCTAACATCATTTACCATAAGCCCTGGTAAAAATCAATAAACCTTAGGGAAGTAATGAGTAATAACCGGTTACACAATATTATATGAAGTTATAGACATATTATGTAGTTAGTCTTTCGTTATCGATTGTACTTCCTGTCAATTTCATCTTTCAATAATAGTTTAATCTCATCATAAGAATAATACGGGAAATCCTTATTAGTAGTAGATGCTTTGCAATTTGGACATCTTCTATAAAATCCACCAGTATATGTAGGGCCACTTTCAAGTCGACTATTACATTTGGGACAAAGTGGTTCAAAATTTAATTTATAATCCCCACTCTTTTTAATGTAATATTCAACTATATAAGGCAAACCTTTCACGTTCATCCTTTCTCTTCGTTTCTTCTTCTCAAAAATTCTCGTCAGGAAAATGATATATGCCGGAAAACATAATCCTACTATTATTACCAATAGCCAAACAGGTATTGATACCCGTTGTTCGAATAAGTTCCATTTGAAAAACTTATTTATTATCGCTGCTAAACCAAATAGTATTGGAGCTGAAATAATTGTTACTAAAACATTTTTACCAATAGATTTTAAAAAATTGATTAATCCCTTCAACAATTCTTAATCCCAATTAAAATATTTTTTGCCTGATATTGTGTATAAGGGGTCTTATGAACTCTGCAAAATCGGCAAAGTGCAGTTTTCCGGATTCATAAAAACCTGCCGGATTTATTACTCGCACTCTGCGCCTTCTACATCCACAGCTCTCATAGTATCCTCAATATTCTATTAATCATCATATCCTTTCCCCTGCCCCTTTTCCAGCGTAATTATGGTGAAAAGAGAAAGCTGAATAGCGGAACTCGGCGTGCCCTTTTAAAACTCTGTAAAAGGTAAATCAAATCTGGGCAGGGAACCTTAATACACTCCTGCTTGTTATAATAATTCAATTTAATAGCAGATTATTGCAATGCTTCTTGACGTAGTTTTCGAGCACGGTATAATTTGATAAAAAAGCAGTATATTTTTGCGATATGTTTGGAAGGGAGTTAAGCATCTTATTAAAAGCCGTTTTACAAAGCCTTTGTATCAAACTGAATATATATAGTTTACCTATCAATTAGATTACATTGATAAAACCTATTGTGAATTAGATAAATCTGGAATGTATAGAATTATTAGAAATATAGTTCTGGTTATAATTATCTTAACAATTCTCATTGTATCATGTACAAATGTGCATGATAAAAATTCGGAAACACCTCAAGAAACATCTCAAAAAACATCCCCAGAAACACCAAAGAATCTACGTTTATTAGAAAAAACAATTGATACTATTTGGGTGGTGTGGGATGAAACTGTAGATGCTACTGGTTATGTTGTTTACTGGTCTTTAGAGCCGTATGGTAATTACGAATTTAATCATTGTGGCACTAATAGGTCATTTCTTCTTGAAAATTTAGAATGGAACACTGCATACTTCTTTCAAGTTACTGCATATAATGATTACGGAGTAAGTTCTTTTTCTGATGTGTTGAAAGTAACTACTATAAATCCTTATGAAATTATTCCTGAAAAACCACAAAATATCCGGTTAGCTGAGAAAACCAATGAGATCATAACCGTTGCATGGGATAAAGTTTATAATGCAATTGGATATAAAATATTATGGACTGATGAATATCCATATTTTGTTGATGATTTTAAATATTCAAATACGATTTTGGGGAATGAAATAACTTCTTCTACAATTGCAGATTTGCAAAGTTTGCATCAATATTTTTTTCAAGTGAAATCATTTAATTCAGCGGGAGAAAATAATTCGTATTTAACATATGATTTGTCATGCATAACTGATGAAGCTTATGGCACGGTTACAGTATGGGCAATTTATCCACCAGTTCCTGATTTCACATACAAGGACTCATTCTATTTAGATAATGTTGTAGTAGGTTATGTAGACCCTGGATCTTCTCAAGATTTTTCTGCATTAACCGGATATAGAGAATTGAAATTAGTAGGTAATGGTGAGGGCGCTGGAAGAGAAGTTGGAATAAATATTTATTTAACTACTGATGGATATATATGGAATAATAGGTATGATTATGATTGGAAAAATTACTAGTATAATATAAAGCTTGTATGTTCTACTCTAAATGGATACGGAATTTTGGATAGAGCAAGCTGAATAGTGAAGAACGGGGGTGTCCTGCCAACCTTGTCAAGAAGCAGCGATCCCGCCCGGATGGCGGGCGTGTCTCTATAACTATTTATTAAAAACCTCCTTTCCCACTCCTTTTTTCTGAAAGGCTTTTTAGAAACAAGGTCGTACTGTACATAAACGGTAAATAAAACAAATAAAAAGAAAGAAGAAACCGTATCATTATCTTGCCAGGGCAGCTTTACTGCTTTCGGACTATTCCGATGGTGGGGGTTTGTGGAAACGATCAAATTTGAATAAATTTGATATGGTAGAAATACGTCTCTTGAAAAAAAGAAGGTTCATTTCCCTAGATTACAAATGACCATCTTCTCTTGGAAGCCTATGTGAGAGTATAGCATCCACGTATTAAAAGCCTACATTTATCATAATCTCAAAGTTTGGGTGTGGAAAGTAATATATAACCTACTTACTTAATATAACTCTTTTCTAACTTAACATGCCCTCGTATAAGTTCTGTGATTAATGATACGCAAATTTTACAAAACTCATTACTAAGATTATTCAAATTTGTTTCTAACCATTCAAACTTCTCAATAGTGTTTCCTTTTGGGCCAATTGAAGATAGGATTAATGTCAAAGCGATATCATCTGAAAGAGTATACACTATATCTTTGTTTCGATTTGTTAAACCGGTAGAGAAAGCGATATTTTTTGTAGGTTTTATTGCTGCTAGTATTTTTTCAATTGCACTTCGATCAAAATGAAAAAAGACTTTGTTTCTAATGGGTTTAAGTACTGAATTCCAGAAGCTGGATTTTTGGCTTTGTTGTTTTTGGATATTTTTTATCCTACTGATATTTGATTGCCACCAATTAAGTTTCTTAAGCTCAGTTGCAAGGGAATTAAATGTTATGATACCTTCGTATAATAGAGCACAATGTAAAAAGGTTAAGTCGACTTTGTCTTTTTCATTGGCAAATCTGGCCCTACATGCAGCACGCAAGTATGACCTTTGGCAAGAACGGATTGAATTTACCATCCTAGATAGTTGAACTGCTACAATGCAATCAAGTTCATTCTTAAATTTATTGAACTCATTAGCATCTATGATGAGTTTAATATGTTTTCGGTGATTTCGAAGAAATAAACCTATGTAGCGTCTTAAATTGACATAAAATGCAAACAATTTGCGAGACATTCGTATCATACTTTACTTAATAATTGATGAATAGCATAATATCGATTACACTTCTTAATGGCGATTATATTAACATAATATTATATGACTCATAAAGAGATATTCTCTAATATCAATAGTATAATAATTTACGTTATGATACCTATTTTATATTTTACATATTGTACCAGATGTCATGTAAATATTATGTAACCGATGTTGTGCTAATTGTCAAATAATAATTAAAATGGGCTAATCACAAATAAACATAAAAAATACTTATATACCTGATGTCGTTAAGGGGCCCTATGGCCCATATAAAATCGCCGTAGAGCCCTTTTCCAGGATGAAAAAAATCGGCAAAGTGCAATTTTCCGGATTCACAAAAACCTGCCGGATTTATTATTCACACTATGCGACTTTTCTACATCCATAGCCCCCATTCCTATCAATATCAATCAATTAATATATAGGTACTATTACTTGGCAAGATATAAGTATTTTTTAAAAAGTCAATATTTTTGTATTATTATTTTAAAGTATTAAAGGAGTGTTAAATCAGTATGATAATGCTAAAGCAGAATTAGGTAATTTAGCTTCAAAGTTACACCATGAGGCTCGCCAAGGCACTGAAAAATATCCTTTTTAAAATCCACATTCACATTCATGTTCATCGGTCTTCCGGCTATATCTTAGTGTATCAACTCCACCCTTAACAAATTCATCTGTTAGATAACGATATTCATCATTACTATCGATTAGCTCGCCATCAGCACTATATTTATATATAAAATGAAAGATTAAATTTTCTTCACTAACAGGGTCTTCCTCATCTAATGCCCAATAAAAAAAACAATAATCCATATCAAATTGATTACCATATTTGCTTACTTCAAAACGGCATCAAGTACGGTCACCATAATATATGTTGTATCTGCTTCTTTCAGAAGAATACTCCCACCATGGATCCCACCACTTTCCAACTACCTTTTCTTCATAAAATGAAAGTTCCTCGAAACCATCGCCATTGTCTCCATTTCCACCATTGTCTCCATTTCCACCGTTATCTCCACCACCAGCACATGACACTATTAGGAAAGTGGTAAACGAAATAGTTAGGATAATCATTATGAGTGATACAAACGTTCTGGTTTTCATTTTCAAGCCTCCTTGAGAATAGTATTATCTAAGGGTGCCTTACCAGATATGACAACATTGTAGTATGATTTATATATATTTTAAATAACGTGACCTTTGCAAAAATGTTGGCGATTAGAGAGTTGACAAAATCATGAATAGGTTGGAGTGAGATAATCGGAAAAACTCAATTGCCCTATTGGATATCCCTTTAACTCCAGCCTGCTTTTCCCACGAAAAGGACCGAAACTGATCTTCCTCAGCCGATAGTACACCCGGTAGGCTTTGAGGAAGAATTGGGCATAGTAGAAGGAGTTAAAGCCCTTGGTGAGTTGATAGCGTTCTTCAAACTCGCCAATCGCCCGTTCTCCAGGGTTGGTGGTTTTGGGAATATCGTTTCGCAGCACTATTTGGCACAGCTTTGGGTAGTACTTCTGCAGCATATCAAAAACTCCTAAAACAGACTCGGGAGATTGCTCCCTTAATCTCATGATCTTGAAATATCGCTTTTTCACCTGTTTGAGCTTCCTGCTTTTGAATAAACTCCTGATGTGCCTTGTCAGTATCAGCTTCCATTCCTCATCTGCCTTATTGGGCAATGCGGTCCTGACAATCCGTTTGGCATCCCGCCCTGCGTGTATTACACATTGATGATAGATACAATCAGGAAACACCTCATTCACAACCCCCTCGTAACCCATGAGCAAATCCGTGGTGATTGATGTCGGACGAAACCCAACTGCTTTCAGCATGTACAGAAAGGTTTTCATGGCCTGTTTATCTTTGTGGAAAAACAACTCCATCGCCAGTAAATCCGTCACCTTTGTACCCACCGCAGTAAATACATAGTTCCATTTGCTTCGCACCTTGATCCATTTCTCATCGATGCACAGCGGCTGCTCCCAATCCTCTTGGTTGCAAAGATGCACTACATTCACACATTCTTCCCCTGCTTTTTTCACCCAGCGTAATACCGTGGTCAAAGACACAGCAATACCATGTTCCAATAGCTCATCACACACCCGGCTTAACGAACCGCGTAAGTGAAAAACCCATCGAAATACCATCTTTTTCACATCACGATGAACCCGAGCATACAGCTCCACCCCTTTCGGCGGGACGGTGAAGTATTTGGTGCGGCAGCTTTGGTTCAGACACCGGTAAACGTGCGGGTAATCTCGAATCTTCTCTCCTTTCTTGTTCCTATACCATCGAGGCCTTTTGAAGATAAATCCTACCTCACGGCTGTGACAGTCAGGGCATCTCTCAGTTGGAAGGATCCCTGCTACAATCCCTCTGAGAAAATAGATATTGCGCTTTCGATCTCTTTGTAATTTTTTCCTCGGACAATATTTATCTTTTTCTCCCGGACCTCTTCTATGTGCTGTCGAGCTGTGAAAACACCGTTTCAAATACTCATACAATCGCTGTTTCACTATCTTCTGCTTCGCTTCTGTTGGTACTTTTGACAACAGATCCTCAATAATCCCGAATAATCGCTCAATCATATATCCCGCTTCCATAAATACGTGCGGCATCGCCTTGCTCGCCTTCCTGCGCATCAGCATCACGAGCTTTCTCCCGTCCATCTCCCTCAAAGCACGCTGAAGACTCCCATCCGATAGTTCTTCACATACCCCTTCAGATTTTAGCCGCTCTTTAATCTCATGCATGAACAGGAAAGGATTTCCCACAACGATCTCCGCCAGTCTATCCAATAGTGCTGGGGTCAGCTTTGATTTCTCCCACTCACCGGCCAGAAGCGCCAGCAGTCCCTCTTTCCGGTACACCTGCCAACGCCGATTCACCATCTGACGCGACACCCCGATGATCTTCCCCACCTCCTGCTGGGTAAAATATTTTCTGCCCTCCTCGGTTCGTATCCTGAGCATATGTATAACCTCATCATCGATGGCTTGCCTATCCTGTACGGGGATACGAAGCACATGGGGTTGAGTGAACACCAGCACCAGATCCTCCCCAGTCCTGCTGACCTCGAGCTTCTCATCCCGGTAAATGCTTTGGTTCCCCCTCATGAGAGAACCCTCAGTTTTCGCTACGAAGCAACTCGGCATTGATACGGACCAACTCATCGATGGCGGCCTTCAGTTGCTTATAATCTTTCATCCTTGCTTTGATCCCGGCGATCTGTTCTTTCTTGATGGGGATTAATTTAGTTTTGCCTTTGTAGCTGAAAGACAGCATTAAGGATGTATGACGCCGCTTCGTCTTGGCGCAGTAACAATTAGGTTTTCCACACTTGCCTTTTAACTCATAGATGGAGCCTCGGATGGCGTTGTCCAAGGAATGAATCTTCTCCAGGACCTTCATCTTTTCTTGTTGCAGGTTCATACAGTTCTTCTCCTTTATCTTTTTGTTTATATAGCATAAAGATATAATATCAAAAAAATCCTGCCCTGCAATAAAAATTGAGCGAAATGTGCTGCTTATCCTGCTCTCATTCTGTCAAGTGATTATTTGACCTGGGGGTTAGTCTTTAACAAATATGCAAAGGTCTCTTTTTTAATTTTTTTCTTTTCCTTAATTATAAGTAATATCTCAGGTACTTTGAACTTCTTTAACAACTCATACTTTAATATACTTTTAATCTATTCCGTTTGAATGGTCCATTTCTCGAATTAAATCGATTATAGCCATCATTCTAGTATTACAAAATGAGCTCGCTAACATCCAAACATCTATTCCTTCAGCATTACAACACTTTGTAAATTGACGTCCTAACGTTTCAGCGAAACTTTTTTCCTCATCCTTTTTTTCAAGAGCTAAACGATACTCTTTAAAACGGTTAGCTTTATTTTGCATAACAGTTTTAGATACTTGACGGGCAAAATCCGCCCAATGTCCTTGGTACGCATCCCTAATTCGTTGCACTTTTACTTTGTTTTCTAGATTCGCAACAAATATGCCTAAATCTCCTACAAAAAATAGAAAAAATAGAAGCTCATCCTTTAATTCTTTTTTTCGACCTTTAAACCAATCCAACTTTAGAAATGATTTTTGTATTTTCTTCCATTCCCTACGGAATGTTAATTCTGCAACACCTTTAGCTACTTCCTCTGCAAACCATACCATCTAAATCCTTCTTTATGCATTGTACCTAATTGAATTTAAAAAATGTAGTCTTATTAACTCAAACACATTATCACAATTGTCTAAAGACAAGTTTCGGTGAGGCCGCTTAGCGGCCGAACCGGTTACGCTTTGATATGCGAAGCAGCACACTCACCTCCCTATTAAAAGTAAGGACTCTGGTACTAATCTACAGAATATTTCTGAACATCTATCACGACGAGTAGATAAATAGCGAGTAGAAACAGGTAAGCTAATAACCGCTATTCTCTTTACCCAAGTAGATATTTTCTCTATCTCGTCAGAATAACGTGGCTGAACCCTATTTTCTTTTAATTCAAGATACCTTCGGATAATGAAAGCAACAAGATCAGCAATTTGTAAAAGACTAACATTTTCGGAATCTCCAAAATATGGTACATCAATAACCTGATCCAACTCTTCTTGATTATCTCTTCGTGAATAATACTCATCAATGAATCCAGGAGGGTTTTTAAGTAATTGTGATAAGTTAGTTTTTTCAGTTAGCTCTTCATCAAATATAAACACAGTATTTCCTTTATTTTTCTCCTCTTTTTGATAATGTTTCTGAATTGTTAAAATTAAATGCATAGCCATGAAACACCATATACTTCGAAATGGTCTCAATTCAGCATTAGAAGCAATCTCGGAATTAAAAGATTCTTTGTCTACACCAGAGAAAGTTACTTTATGCTTTCTATCGCGAAGCCAATTGAATATTGCAGTTATAATGTTCGATCTCATCTCTCCATCAATGTCACGCCATGGAGAATTTCCACTATAAAACTTGCGTGCGTGAAATTCTGAGACCTCCCTATTACAAATTTTTGACAAGGTCTCAAGTAACGCTTGCCAATCTGCCTTTGTAATATGCATTCTTTTCGCGTCTACTATTATTCCAGTCATAACGGCAAATGGTTCGGAACCTGTCCCACTTTCATCGACATAGCAAAACTTCATTTTATACTTCCAATGAGCGTACTATTTCCCCGAAAAGTCTTGGTGTTACCAATCCTATCGTTGATTATTGTATCTCACCGGAAGGATTAAAGCAAATCTTAGAAAAATATTGAAATTAAGGATATCTATTCCTATGGTGTGCAGGTTGACGAAAAATGGTATTTACAGTCTGCCGTATCGTGACTTAGAAAAGGCGGAAGGGAATTTAGCGAGTTAATCGGCAGGCTCCCGTGTTATGTACCGCTCGGGGATTGCTCGAAACGTTTTGCGAGTTTTTCTGATCGCTCCTTTTTTATTTTTTCTTCTCCCCCAAGCACTTCAAGGCGAGTGTCCGAATAAATTGAAATCTGTATAGCATCTGGATGTGATGAATAAAATAAAGGTCCCATATCTTCAACATATCCAGATACGACATTTTGTTTATTTAAATCGAATAATGTAGCTGTAGCGGAACGCACTTGTTTATCATCATTGTATGCTATCCCACAAAGAGCATCAATTATCGGCTTTATTATGTTATCAATATCTGCTCTTATACCTTGTCTGCTTTTTGTAGCCCAACATATTTCAACTTCAATATCATCAGACGTAATTGGTGACAGGATATGCTTCTTTGCCTCTTGCTTAACAGAATTCATAAAGTTATCAACACTGCTACTTCTTCTCCTTCGCATTGTTTTGGGCTGCTCATAAATCAAGAATTGATATGAAGGTAAATCAATCCTTCTATGTCTCATTCTATCTTTTGCCATTTTTCATATACCCGAATGTTGCCGAAGGTGCTGGGTGTTGCCGAAAAAGATCTGTTATTAATCTTTATGACACTTCAAATAATATCACTTTTTGTTTGATCCTGAGTATAAAATCTCATCCACCTTAAGGTCGGGAAATACTTTTTTTATTTTGGCAAGCGTCATAAGGGATGGGTTTGCTTGCTTTGATCGTTCAAGGCGTTGATAACTGTAAATATTATTCATGCCAAGTAATTTTGCTATTTCACTCTGTGTAAGACCTCTCTGTTTTCTTAACATCCGCATCATGAGTGCAAACGCTATTTTCGGAAATACCGGAACTTCAACAATATTCCCCCCCTTTGCTTCTTTATTAGGCATTGGAAATGTAATATCTGAATTATCAGGTTCATCGAGATATAGGTTAAGGGCTTCTTCCATATTTAGTTTGAGTTCTTCAAGAGAATCTCCCTGTGTAACACATCCCTCGAGCTCTAAGCATTCTCCCCAATACCCATCTGCTTCTTTATGGATTTTAAAATGATAGTACATTTTATTTACCTCCAGTAAGTCTTTTTAAAAGATGCTTTTCTATCCCTTTTTTCAGTTCTTTATGCATCGGTATTGTTTCACGTTCTCCATTTTTCCCAATTACAACGTGACTTCCTTTCTTACGGAGGATTTTCCAGCCAGCTGCTTGATATCGTTTGAGCATTTCTTGCCCGCTTATTGGCATATTGGATTGTCCTCGTATTTATATTACCAACTATAATTGGTATTGTCAATAGTTTGGAAGCAATTTTACCTAGAAAGTAGATGTCTCGAAAGAAAGCAATATTACAAACACAGTGATTATCGCGGCTAAAAATCTTTAAATCACATATTCATGTTTTGAGAAGCAAGAGAACACCCGTGTATGAACTGGGTGATCTCCGTAAATTTCTATCAAATTGTATTCAATAAAGAGTGAAAAATCTATTTCGGGTTTTTCTCCTCTTCGGGCTAATTGATCTTTCAATATTCTATAGATTAAGATTATATAAAAAATTTTTATGCTTTATGAAGCGGGGGTTATGTCTCGCAGCGATAATGTAAGGGTAATAAACCAAAGGTGGCTGAATTAAAACAGTCACCTTTTTACTGTCACCTATTACTATTTCTTCAATCAAAGATTCTATAAAAAGTTTTTTTCTCCGAAATCTAAGTCACTGCATATATTGAATCGCATGTTTCACATGATAAAGCTTCCAGATTAGAGCTTAAAACTTACACCAATGTTTAAATCAGGCCATAGTCCTAAAGGAAGATTAACATCTCGAATTACATCTTTCCCCTTTTCAAAGAAAAGGGGAAAACCCTCACCTATACGTAAGTTAATATTTAAATTTTCAGATATTTTGCGACGAATCAATACAGACACACCAGGCGATACCATCAAAGCCCAGGTTCCTATTGGCATCATAATATTTGGAATACCACTGCATATGGTAAACTGCCATAGAGGGTTATCAGAAAAAGTTTTCACAATTAAAAACGCTTCAGACATAATAATACCTGGTATACCTACTCCTATACCAGTCTTTATCCCAATGTGATTATTAAAATTGTACTCATATCCGAATCGTATCCCCAGTTGCCAGTTAAGATTAATGCTAAAGAGATTGTCTTCTCCAAAACCAGTATTTATAATTAAAAATAAAAACAGAGCTAAAAAAATTATTTTTTTCATAACATTCCTGATAATTAATAAGGATTCTACCCAAAGTAAGGGGAAAATGTCATTTTTCAGGAGCATTCACCCTCCCATTTTCAAAAGCATTCACCCCTTTACAGCTAAATGCCCCACCTATCTTATTATATCAAAATGACATTTAATTCAACCCATTATCACTCAAAGGCATTTGCGATGTTAAAGTTTCGTTCGTATTAAGCCGCAATAAGCCTTCATTTTAACCCATCTTCTACAGTTTCACACCAATTTCACCGGGTTGACAATAAGTAATTCATTTCATAATAATGAATTACTATTTCCCGTTCCTTGTATTTTGTAAAAACATAGTGCCAATAATATGGAGGAAATATGCAATAATTATTTGATAAATAGTTGGATGAATATTATAATCATGGTGGCTAAGAGAGAGGAACTGCCATGTTCGTTCGAGTCAAACCTTCCGGCGCCTACAAATATCTACAGATTGTGCATAACTACTGGGACCAGGGCAAAGTCAAACAGAAAGTCATCGCCTCCCTGGGACGGCTGGAAAGGCTTGTGGAATCCGGAAGTATCGATGGCTTGGCACGGTCATTGACACGGTTTAGCACCGACTTGAAGGTGGTACGCGCACACCAGGCGGGTACGCTTCAGGCGAAACGGGTGTGGAGTATAGGGCCAGGGTTGGTGTTCGATCGCCTGTGGCAAGAACTGGGCGTGTCACACATTCTGGCTGAGTTACTGAAAGGGAGGCGGTTTGGTTTTTCGGTGGAGCGGGCGGTATTTCTCACGGTGCTGCACCGGCTATTTGTTTCTGGTTCTGACCGGGAAGCGGACAAATGGCGGGAGGATTACCTGATTGAAGGCATTGAGGGGCTAGAGCTGCACCATCTGTACCGTGTGATGGGCTGGTTGGGGGAGGAGTTACCAGATGGTGAGCAGGAGCAGGGCAATGGGTTTTCGCCTCGGTGCACCAAGGATCTGATTGAAGAGCGGTTGTTTTCGCGGTATCGGGATTTGTTCAGCGCACTGGAGCTGGTGTTTTTTGATACGACCTCGTTGTATTTTGAGGGGCAAGGGGGGACGAGCCTTGGGCGGCGGGGGAACAGCAAGGACAATAGGCCTGATTTATATCAGATGGTGGTGGGGGTGGTGCTTGACGAGCGGGGCAGACCTCTATGCTGTGAGATGTGGCCGGGGAATACGGCGGACGTGAAGACTCTGGTACCGGTGATTGAGAGGATTGGGAGGCGGTTTGGGATTGGGTCGGTGTGTGTGGTAGCAGACCGGGGGATGATCAGCAGCAGCAACCTGGAGTACTTGGAGGAGGCTGTCCCGCCGATCTCCTACATTCTGGGTATACGGATGCGCAGGGTCAAGGAGATACGGGAGCAGGTGCTGGAGGCTAAGGGGGAGTACCTGGAAGTGATTGGGGAGCGGGAGAAGGCGAAGGGTCCCTCTCCTCTGAAGGTACGGGAAGTAGTGGTGGAGGGGAGGCGGTATGTGGAGTGTTACAATGCGGAGCAGGCAGGGAAGGATGCAGCGGACAGGGAGGCGATACTGGAGGGGCTGAAGGAGAAGTTGGCTCAGGGGGAGAAGCTTTTGGTAGGCAACAAGGGGTACCGCCGTTTTCTGAAAGCTCCAGTGAAGGGCACCCATTTTCAGATTGATGAGGGGAAGGTTTCAGAGGAGAAGCGGTATGACGGACGCTGGGTGTTACGGACCACGGCGAAGCTTTCAGTCGAAGAGGTGGCCCTGAAGTACAAGCAGCTGTGGCAGGTAGAGAACATATTTCGGTCGATGAAGAGCATGGTGCAGACGCGGCCGGTGTACCATAAATGCGATGAGACTATTCGGGGGCATGTATTTTGTAGTTTTCTGGCTCTGGTGCTGGTCAAGGAGCTTCAGGCTCGATTGGAGGCACGGGGAAAGACCCCGGAATGGAAGGATATGCTCCGGGATGTGGAGCGGCTTCAGGAAGTGGAGGTGGAGTGTGACTCCCAGCGGGTATATTTGCGCACGGAGCTTCGTGGAGAGTGCATCGAGGTTCTCAGGGCTGCAGGTGTGCGGGTGCCTTCCTCGGTACGTTGGTAGCTTGCAACCCTACTCAAACCGGAAAACATAGTGCCACAGGGCTTTCTGTGCATGCTAATTCTTTGCTGGGCAATTACTTGATTTTTCAAACTGTAGAAGATCGGTCAAATTCATAATAACCTTGCTCCCCTGAGTGATGCTATAAGAAATGCTAATAAAAGAATCTATATCTGTTTGGCTAGATCAGGTTAGACATATTGAGAAAAATATTTTGAATGCTCGTTACACTTGCATTCGAATGCCATTCTGATAGAATAAAGGTCAGTGAGGCAGCATGTCGCGTACCTCTTCCAAGGGCTCTAAGTTTAATAAAGAAAGGAGGCTAATCCGGCAGCACACTGATTCTTTTCATCTTCGGCAAGTTTCGATAGAAAAATGCAGGAGAATTTCAGATGAAAAGTGTAAAGGTTCTCTTCCTGGCTGTGGCTTTCGTCGCCGCAGCTGGATTACTCTATGCTCAGGCCAAAGATCCCTACAAGGTTTTCAACGATTATCGGGCAATGGCCAAGAAGGGCATCGCATACGCCGGAGCGCCGCTAAATGGGAAGGTCGTGGGTTTTGCCAATGCCCTGGGGGTTTTACCCTTCTGCGCCTTGGTCGAGAACGGCATAAAGAAGCAGCTGGCGCTGGCTGGATGTGATCTAAACCAGGGGTGGATCAGCATGGACAATCAGTACAATCCCGCGGTTGCCCTGCAAAACGTCGACACCATGCTCTCAAGGCAGCCTGACATTTTCATCGAGTACCAGTTGGACGTGAAGACCAACCGTATTGTGGCCGCCAAGTTCGGTGAAGCGAAGATACCGGTCGTGGCAATCGATGTGGCCATACCCGATGTCCCTCTCGTGGGCACGAACAACTATACCGTTGCAGTCATGGCTGGTCACGCCATGGCCAAGCTGATCAGGGAAAAATGGGGCGGATGGGACAACGTGGACCTGTTGGTCATTATGAATGCATCGGTTTCTACAGAACATCTCATGCTACAGTCTGAAGGTGTTGCCGACGCTCTCGCTGACGAGTTCGGCATCGATCCGATCCGCGATCCGAAGATAGTTCGTAGCCAAGGTGGCCTCGGTCAGCTCGATAAGGCCAAGGAGGCTATGGACGACGTCCTTGCAGCTCACCCCGAGACCGTGAGTATCGCCTTAACATCTATCAACGAGCAGATCATGGCGGGCTGCATAGCTGCAATGAAAGATGCGGGCCGCTGGGATCCCGACAACAAGATTATCGTCACCATGGGCGTCGACAAGCTCGGGCAGTCGCTCATCAGAGACGGCCTGAGCGATGCGGGGGTCGCATTCTTTCCCGAATACTATGGTGAGTACATCGTTCCAATGGTCGCCGCCATGCTCACGGGTAATCCGGTTCCCCCTGCGATCTTCGTGCAAAACGAGGTCATCACCAGGACAAACATCGACAGGTGGTATCCGAAACAGTAGTGGCATAAACAAGGAGGATAGTTGCGGATTCCGGGAAAACCTGAAACCCTTATTTTGGCGATTTTTTTCGTCCAAGAAAATCACTCTATGTCAGTTTTGCATTTGGCATAAGCCCCCTTGTACGAAATCGCTTCGCGATGGCTTTTTCTCCCTCAATTAATTCCTCTCTCATCGTAAGTTAGTCTCTCACCAACAATTATCTCTTCCAATTTCGCTCTCTTTATGCTCTGATTGTACAATCTACATCTTTCACTCAAAATTCAATTCAAAAAGGGCACTATAGGTATCATTAAAGAAAGGATGAAACAGGATATGGAGATCAGGGGTTCAGTGAAAGGACACAGGAGAGCTACCTGACATGCGTGGAGCTGTTTGTGAAGTACTTCATGAAACCACCTGACAAACTCACTCTGGAGGACATTCACACCTACCAGGTTTATTTGAAGAGGGAACGGGGGGTTGCGGTGAACGCCTTTAACCTGTATGTGAGCGCCTTGAAGTTTCTCTACGGTGTCACATTGAAACGGGATTGGAACATTGTACTCATCCCATTGAAAAAGAAAAGCAAAAGATTGCCCGTGGTCTTAAGCCGGGAGGAGGTGGCGCGGCTGTACAAGGCAGCCTCCTACCTCAAGCACAGGGTGATGCTCCTAACCCTCTACTCGAAAGGGATGAGAGCGAGTGAGCTGGTGCATCTGAAAGTGACCGACATCGACAGCGAGCGGATGCTCATCAGGATTAACCAGGGAAAAGGCGGAAGAGACCGCTATGTGCCCCTCTCTGAGAAATTGTTAAAAGTGCTCCGAGTATATTGGCTCAGTGCAGAGCCAAAACCCAAGATGTGGCTTTTCCCCGGGTATGGGGATGATCTTCCTCTGAGTAGACACTCAGTGCAAAAGATGATCCTCAAGGTGAGAAAAGATGCGGGGATTAAAAAGTGTGTGACTACTCACACCATGCGGCACACCTATGCTACTCATATGCTCGAGGACGGTGAAGACATTCTAACAATCCAACTTTTGCTCGGTCACCGGAGCCTGAGGACCACAGGCAAATATCTTCATGTTTCGCGGGGCCATCTGAAGAACACTAAAACTCCCCTCGATACGCTGAATCTGTAATAAGCCACTCCTCTCAGCTTCTATTCCCAATGAAAGTGCAAGACGAAGATGAAAAAACCGCCTTATGAAGTAGCTGATATTTTCAGGGACAATCTCGATAAGCTTGGCAGCATCAGCCCCCCAGCAGTGGAAGGTGGTAAATGCACTCATCCACTGCAGAACGGCCAGTCTTGGCGGTCATGTGTATGAGTGTGAGCGCTGTGGGCATACTCTTATCTCCTACAACTCCTGTCGTAACCGCCACTGCCCAAAGTGTCAGGGTTTTGCCCGGGACAAATAGTTGAAACAGAGAATGACAGAACTCTTACCGGTTGAATAATTTCATGTGGTTTTTACCATACCGGACACCCTGCACATGCATTCGCTCTATAATAAAGAAATCGTCTACGATATTCTCTTCCGAGCTGTCAAGGAGACCCTTCTTGAGGCAGCCGAGAATCCGTTTAATCTTGGTGCACGCATTGGGTTTATCGCCATACTGCACACCTGGGGGCAAAACCTGATGGTGCATCCCCACATCCATTGTGTAGTACCCGGTGGGGGACTCTCAATGGATGGGAAGCGGTGGATCGTCTGTAAGAGAGGATTCCTGGTTTCGGTGAAGGTGCTTTCGAAACTTTTCAGAGGAAAGTTTCTTGCCTTCTTGAAACAGGCATTTCAGGACCATCGGCTGCATTGTTGTGGAGAGCATAAAGAGCTTGAAACACCCGGAGAGTTTCAAAGGCTTTTGGATGACGCCTATACAAAACAATGGGTGGTGTATGCGAAAAAACCTTTCTCCGGTCCACAGCAGGTGCTTCGGTATCTGGGAAAGTATACCCATCGGGTCGCCATCTCCAATCATCGTATCGTTAAAATAGGGGCTGATATAGTTTCTTTTACATGGAAAGAGTACCACAATTCAGGCACCATGAAGACGATGTCCCTCTCTACAGCAGAGTTTATGAGACGCTTTTTGCTTCATGTCATCCCAAAACGGTTTGTGAGAATCCGTTTTTACGGCCTCCTAAGCAATCGGAATAAAAGGGAGTCGCTGTCAAGGTGCCGCGAGCTGCTCGATGAAATCCCAACCGAGGGTGAAAATGAGGGTCAAAATCATGAGACAGCACAGGAAATCATACCCGAAAATGAATGTTTGCTTTGCCCTGAATGTCAAAAAGGGCACATGATTATCGTCATGGTTATTGAACCTGAGCCTTTGGCTCACAATGTAGTAATATTGGATTCATCGTGAAGAGAAAGCGAAAAATGGGCAGTGATAATAACTTGTACCACAATATATCTTCCTCACTCGCTCTTCACTGGCGATGTATATTCGAATGCCTACCAAAAAAGAACTCTCCCACTAAATTTTTCCGCTGTAGATGCCATACTAACAAAGAGACTCCACTATTCTCCCTTTCATCCTCGACAAAGCTCAAAATCTCTATCAGAATGGACCACAAGGGATACTGTCCAAAGATTGAATCCCCATAGTAGCGCGAAGCGACTTCGTACAATTATTTCTATTCGGAATCGTACCGACTCCTCATAGAAACATATACCTTGGGGTAACAGAAAAGATATATTGCTCCCTCTCGGAAAAGGAGTACGAAGAGGAACAGATAGTGTAATCGTCATTTTGAATATTAATGAAGCTATAGAACGGTACCCCACTTGATGGGAATCTGGTTAATGGTTTGAGAAGTCAGGCATTATCATCGAGACAAAAAACACTCGGCAGGATTCAGGCTACCCCCTCAGTGTTCTCCTAGACCTGTAACCATACAAATTGGCAAATTCTTCTTGTTTCATACACATAAGTATGCTATATTTTGTGTATAGCAATTTGAGGAGGACTATTCTAATGTTAAGAACGAATATTGAACTTGACGAAAAGATTGTCAAAGAAGCGATGAAGTTCACCCATAAGAAAACCAAAAAGGAGCTTGTGAATTATGCCCTTGAGGAACTTGTAAAGAGGTTTAAGAGAAAGAAACTCCTTGAGCTTGAAGGCAAGGTGGAATGGACGGGCAACCTCGATGAAATGAGGAAAAGCAGGGTATGATTCTTGTGGACACCAGCGTCTGGATAGACTTCCTGAAAGGTGCAGAATCCCGTGAGCGCCATGCTCTTCACAGGCTTATCGAAGAAGAGGAGGAAATTTCGATTACGGAGATCGTCCTTACGGAAATTCTACAGGGGATAAAGGAAGATGAGGACTTCAAGAGGGTGAAGGACTATCTTCTCGAATTTTCTGTCCACGGACCAAAGGGCATCGAGACCTACCTGAAAGCAGCTGAGATTTACAGGGAATGCAGAAAAAAAGGCAAGACTGTGAGGAAGACTGTTGACTGTATCATTGCCGCGATGTGCATTGAAAATAGTCTTACCCTCCTTCATAAAGACAACGACTTCGACATTATCGAGGAATGCGCCGGACTTAAGGTGCTGAAAGTATAAAAATTACTTCTCTGCAGTTTTTTCAACATTCTGTAATCTAATCTTTTATGTATGGATATGGAAGTTAAAGATAAATATGCATTAGAAAAGGGGAAAAAAGAGTTTTTTAGCAGGGCACTCAGATTCGGGGTAATCTTTATAATAGTGATTGGTGTGCTGATTGCTGTTACCAATCTGAATGAGCTCAAGAGACACTTTCTGGAAATCAGCCCGAAGCTATTTCTTGCAGGTGAAGCATGTTCTCTGGGTGTTTACTTTTTTGAGGGAATTTTTCTTTTATTTTCATTAAGGCTGTTCAGAGAAAAAATTACATTTTTTCGGGCCTTGAAATCTGCCTTTATAATAAATGCCATAGGATACCTGGTATCTTTTGGCGGGCTTACTCCATTTGCAACTCAGATACACATTCTGGAAAACTATGGAATATCACCCAAAAATGCCACTCTTTCCCGTACACTACATGTGGTGGTTTTTAATATATTCTTCAATTTTCTTCTTGCATACGGTTATATCTCAGTATTCAGAGGAAAGGGGGAAGAGATTAAACTGCCACTTATCACAACCATAATTTTCCTTTTCTCAGGTCTCCTTTTGCTGTTTTATCTTGCTATTTTTCTGAAGAAGTTCAGGGTGGCAGGCCTTAAGGGCATTTCAGCTTTCTTTAATATTTTTTTCAGGCTTTTAAAGATGAAAAAAAAAGTAAAGCCTGATCTGGCTATAAGTTTTTTCGGTGATTTTCGGGAGGGGTGTAAAGACCTGTTCAGAAAACCAGGTTACTTTTTGATTCTTTTTATTATTGCTGTACTTAACTGGGCGTTCATGCTGGGGGTGATGTTTTTTTCCTTTTTATGTCTTGGCTACAGGATAAATCCGGGGGTCCTTGTTACCGGCTTTGCTATAGGTCAGATAATGGTGGTAGTTTCTCTTATTCCTGGGGGAGCCGGAGCTATGGAAGGCTCGATGGCCTTTACCTTTAAGGCTCTTGGAGCGCCCTTTGAATCTTCACTGGCAGCAGTACTTGTGTTCAGAACACTTTTTTATGTCATTCCCTTTTTCCTCTGCCTGCCATTATATACGGGGTTGAAAAGAAAAATAATTGAAAAGGTTAATTAAACCACTTTTATAACTATCAATTTATTATTGATCTTAAATCGTGCAAGTTATAATAGCTGGTGCATTTGGAACTCTGGCCACAGGTGGCTTTTCTCCTGAAAATAGCAGTGTAGGATAGTACAATTCAACATATATACATTGGGTAACAACCATGTTCATGTTGCTTGCAGGAACAAACTTTGCTCTTCATTTCAGAATGATTACAGGTGATATCAGGTCTGTTGTGAAGAACACTGACGAGCTTGTTGAAAATACACCGGCAGTACCGATGTTCAGGAAAAACAGGGAATAACGAATATCGTCCCTGCACGCATCTTTCAACTATAGACAGGCAGAAATTTCAAGAACTAATCGCCTACCTGAATACTGATCTTTTTTGCAGGCTTGTTGATGTAGTACACTTTTACATCATCCTTCGTTACTTCGATGCCGATCCAGGCACCTCTGAAAAGTATTTTGAATGAGAGCCGTTCCCACAGAGAAGGAAGGTTTGGTTTGATCTGCAGGTGATCTTTGAAGATATTGATTCCTGCAAAGCTTTTGAATAAAATATCGAGGGTTCCTCCCATCACCCCGCAGTGAATCGCTTCCGCGGTTATGTCTCCCTGGATATCATATATGTCGCTCTTCAACGCGTATTGAAACCAGTCCCACATGGCCCTCTTGTTTGAGTCAAGATACTTCAAAATTGCGGAATGTACAACCTAGCTCAGCGTCGATCCATGACTTGTCCGTTTGATATAGTAATCATAATTGCGATCGATGAGGAGGAGCTCGTTGTTTACGGTGTACCCCATTATTTCAAGGATATTCTTGACCTGTCCGGGGGAGAGCAGGTGGAATAGCATCAGGGTATCCGCCTGCTTGGTAGCCTTGTATCTGTCCGGAGAATTTCCCTCCGATTTGAGAATCCTGTCGAGCCTCCGTATATTACCGTACTTCTCTCGATATGCATCCCAGTCGAGCTCAGCCAAATCCATGTATCCGGTGAACTGAGATATGATTCCCTCTTCCGTAATTTCCACGCTCATCTTCCTCACAATATCATTCCATTTATCAATCTCCTCCGGATGAAATCCTATTTTCTTGGCAAGCCCGGCCTTGACCTCTTCAGGCAGGTACTCATAGGTCTCTACTGTTTTGTGCATGAGCCAGCACACCATGACATTTGTATAGGCATTATCCTTCAGCCCGCCCTTCTTTGCATCAGGATACTTTTCGTGGAACTCATCGGGACCCATAACTCCCGGGATATGGTATCGATCATCCTTTTTCACATATTGAGCGATACTCGCCCAGAACCGTGCAATCTCCAGCATCATCTCAGCACCGTACGTATATAAAAAGTCAAGATCATCGGTAACATAGTAGTATACCCATACATTGTAGATGATTGCAATTGACACATGACGCTGGAGTCTGCTTAAATCAGGCCCCCATTTTCCCGCAACAGGATTGAAATGAATGGTCTGGGTTTCTTCACGCCCGTCATCGGCCGACTGCCATGGATACATCGCTCCGTCGAATCCGTTTTCTCTGGCGTACTCCCCGGCAGCATCGAGCCTTCTGTATCGATACATAAGAAGCGCTTTTGCTATCTCCGGGAAATGGAGAAAATAGAACGGGAATATAAAAAGTTCGTCCCAGAAGATATGCCCTCGATATGCTTCGCCATGCAGCCCCCTCGCAGGCATTCCGGCATCGATCTGCGTATTATGGATAGAGGCGGTCACAAGAAGATGGTATATATGGAGCCGTACAACTCTCTGCGAAAACCTGTCTCCTTCTATTATGTAGTCTGATCTTTGCCATAATCCCCGCCACACTTTGCTATGGGATCGCAAAACCCTCTCATAACTATTCACTTTTATGAGAGCACAGGTTGCGTTCTCCTCAGGATCACCCTCTAGATCGGTATCTTTGGAGGTGAATATGCTCACCAGCTTCTCGAGAACATACGGTTTTTTTTGCTCTGCATCAAATGTCAGATACTCCGATATCACCCCAATATCCTTGGTGACTACCCTTCCGGCAGTAACTGTTTTTCCTTCACTCTTGAGGAAGTTTTTCGCGTGCATACAGATATTAACTTTTGAAGCGGTGGTCCGCACGTGAAGGCTTATTCCGCCGTTTTCTTTCACTACAGAGATGGGATAGAGATGTTTCGAATTCAGCTCACGATACCTGGGAACACCGTAATTTATCACCGTACCATCGAGCGTTGAACGAAGCGTTATTCTCTCACTGTAATTCTGGGGTATTACGGTGTATTGAATTGCTGCGAGATGGTGGTCATGCATGCTGGCGATTCTCTCACTATGAATGGTGGTAATCCTTCCCTCTCTGTCTTTGAATGTAACGTCCCTGGACATCACCCCATCTTTCATACTGAGGTTGTGGGTGTATT
Source organism: uncultured Spirochaetota bacterium (assembly GCA_964521865.1). GTDB lineage: Bacteria > Spirochaetota > B62-G9 > B62-G9 > DRHN01 > CAYSRJ01. The sequence goes on from CAZFTJ010000013.1 coordinate 25,354, forward strand.
CAAGAATCTCCTCATCAAAAATATTGATAAAACCCGAATCTCCTATACCTATCTCCATTAAAAGCCAGTTGGGGCAATTTACAAAATCGTTGTTGTATATAGTCCTGCGATACACCACACTGGGAAGCTTATTGTAGATCCCCGCAATATAGGTACCGGGATAATGAATCACCTCGTCCGCTTTCACCCCTTCGAAGCATCCTCTGGTTCCAAAATACCCGTTTCCAACGGTGGTAAGCGTTTCCCTGAGCTTCTCCTGTTCCGGTTTAAAATCATAGTAGGTAAGGTTCCACTAATCCTCCTCCATACCCTTTTCCAACCACCATTCCACATCTTCTATGCTCAGCTCTTGAAGATCCGTTACTGCGATGTCGGCACCGTGTGCCTTGAGCTCCTGGACATTACCATCCCTGGCAACTCCTACGACAAGACAAAAGTTTCCATTCTTTCCAGCCTCCACACCTGCTATCGCATCTTCTACCAGTAAGCATTTGTTTGGATTGAGACCAAAATACTCGCAGGCCAATAGAAAGATATCGGGATGAGGCTTCCCCCGGAGACCAATCTCTTTTAATATCGTCCCATCGATAACAGACTCAAAAAGATCGATCAATTCGGTCTTCTCGAGTATGAACCTGCAGTTCATACTGGATGAAGAAACGCCGACCTTTACACCTTTTTTCTTCAGGGTTTTTATAAAAGAGATCGTTGATTTGTATACACCGGCGCCGCCTTCTGCGATGATAGAACGAAAACGTTCGTTCTTTTTATTGCCTATTCCACATATAGTCTCCTTGTCAGGCGCATCCCTGGGTTCTCCGTACAGGATCACTATATCTCTCGATTCGAGAAATGATTTTACACCCATGTACCTGGGCTTCCCGTCAACGTACTTTAAATAATCCTCCTCATGGGTAAACGGTTTGTAATCTATACCTCGCTCTTTAGATTTCTACTCCAAATACTCGTCAAAGGTGATTTCCCATGCCTGGAAATGGATCTTTGCAGTCTGTATTATGACACCGTCAAGATCGAATACCGCGCCCTTACACTGCATGCTGCTCACACCTCCTCTGCTTTGCTCAAATAGTGTAGAATTGAAACCAGGATATCTGGTCTTGAGACAAAAAAGGAGTTCGAACACACTTTTCGCACCTCCTCCTTCAAATCCTCATCCTCTGTTACAAATATAGCATTCGTGTCGGTGGATTTCTCCATTGAAGCCTTTACCATTGGTATATCGGAAGATGTATCGCCACAAATTAGGTTTGTATCGTCTTCCATTCCAAGCTGAAGCTCTTTATTGAGAAAATCGATTCCGTCGCCTTTGTTGAAATCACCGACACCATCGGTAGCGTTGCTTCTCTGTATCACGAGCATGATCTCCACGTCTTTTCCGGTGTCTTCGATCCTGAAAAACTTCCCTTCAGGATCCACCTCCCGAACGATACCGGTGACTCGCCGCAGAAACTTCTCTGATTCTTGCCTTTCAATTGTGCCATACATGTCCTGTCGCGCAACTGTCGTCTGTCCGAACTTGAACTGCAGTCCGGATCCAATGAGTGAAAATTGCTCATACTCCTCTTTTTGTAAGAGCTCGGAGAGCCTCTCGTTCAGAATATTTAGCTTCTGCTGCTGAACCTTTTTAATGGGAAAGCGCCCCCTTCTCCCGCTTTTATCAATATACTCCCTTCCCTTTGAACCTGCATAGATAAAGGTTCCATCCGGATCAATCGCTACATCCAGAAGCCCGAAGCCCTCCAGAGGCGCCGAGGTGAGCATAACCGAATTCGATGCACATTTACATGCAAATCTCGCGAGGATAACAGCGTTATAAATCGACTGTACCGCAGACCTGTACCTTCCGCAATAGTTATTAACCGTTCCATCTCGATCGGTGATAAAATTTTTGAATCGGGATCCGGAGAAAAAACGAAGCACCTTATCCAGCTCGTGAGAGAATCCCGGATTCATCCTCTCGAGATATTGATAAAACATGTCCTCTGAATGCTCGAGATAATAGAGATCTTTTCGCAGCTCATCTATCTCGTAAGTGATCTCCGTGTGGATCATTTTACCCTCGCCTAAGGTAAGTATGTATTTTTCATTATCTTTTGGCAGCGCTTCGAGCATTTCGAGAGTCGTTTTCAGGGAATCCACCCATTTTTTCTTTACATGTACTCCTTCGAGAAGACATTTCACAATACATCTTCGAACATCGACAGTTTGCAACATAAGCTCGTAAAACTGTGATAAACTCTCTATCTTATTACACATGGAATGATCCTCGGAACCATCAGTGTATTCTAACGCCCCCTGCAACTCTCCTCCTGTAATCGTCCATATCAACAATGTGTCCTGAAAAACGGGATTCGTCGGCAGCAAACGCCTTGAGATGACTTTCAAACGCATCACTCACTTCTGTCAATAGATTCTCTCCGTTTTACAGAGACCCAAGAAATGCATCCGCCAATTTAAAATCTCCTTCGCCATGGGGGATGCCACGTGCGGTCAGCTTTTTTTTGAACAACAGCTTTTCTTTCTTCGAATGGTGATTACATAAAATAATACTTTCACCGGAAAGATTGAAGTTGCCTATCAATGTCGCCCTGGTGCCCTCAATCCTCAGGGTACGACCTTCCCGTTCTCCGAATCCGTGCAGAGTCAAGTGTGCTGTAACTCCATTTTTAAATTCAACGTTTACCGCCTGGCGATCGGCTACAGTATTATCAGACCGATACACACATCTACCATAAGGGCTTGTTTTTAATATTTCCCATTTCGCCGGATAGGCGAAGAACGAACCAAATGCTGCCGAATGATCGTCCAGGCCTTATTGGAAGTGCCGTTTTTTGGCTTCTTGATTTTATTAACCTTGAAATAGGCTTCGGTAGACCGAACATTGTAGACGCTGGCATTTTAAACACGTTATATCCATTTTTTCCCAGCCTGTGTGCAAGATAGCCGGATGCACAAAAAGCAACTTGATGGCCTTTTTGTATTGCGGCATCGGCAATTGCCAATACTCGCGTAAGGCTTCCCCACGAACCTGTAGGCGGAGAAAATAACAGTACAAGTAGTTTCATGGTAAGCTCCTTCTTAAATAATTAAAGATACTCAAATAGTAGTCTGCCGGAAAAGTCGGCATAACGTTCGTGTCGGCAGCTTGAGAACGGTTCGGCTGCCGCACGTTGTTGGGTGTTTCTTCATATTCGGTGATACTGTTGTTTCCTGAAAAATTCTATGGCTTTCTCGCATGAGTCCATATTGGCATGTACGTTTCCTTGTATGAATTCCACATGCAGTTTTCCTTGGTGGAAAACGGCGGCAAGACAGATATATTTTGAAAAGCGCTTCCAAAGAGCGAATCGACTGCAACATGTAGTTGAGCTATTAATTCTGAACGAGATAAACTATCGTTTCTCGGCGGTAATAAGGCAATGGGTACCGTTGACTCTTACAAGTAAGATTCTTCAGATGAATGCGCGGCCCAACGTTGAGCCAAGCGGCCCGCATTAGCGAGTCCACTCCATAGAATTGTGAGCCGTTTTCTGTCATCCCACAATTCAATAAACAGTCTCCGACTAGACGATCATGATAAAACCACCTAAAACGTGAGCAACGATTGTCCACCATATCGTATTGGTTTTTTTGCGAGGAAACTCAAGTAGAATCCCATTAGACCTGACCCGATCATTAAGCCCAATTGATTGCCGCTAGGTGAAATAGATCCAGGCGCATAATGCCGGAGAGCAAACCAGATACTGGGCCAAACAATCCTGAAAGGGATGCTGTTTGGAAAGAGCTCCATATACACTCCTCTCCATAACACCTCTTCAAAAAAGCCATTCCCAAAATTGGTGGATGCTAGAAGAACGAATATCCGTATGCACGGCTTCTGGTATTCCATACCGGAAATGATTCGATAAAGAGCTGCCAGGAGTAGGGGTAATACTACAAGGAAGAATCTCTTTATATCGAGTTTCTGAGGCCTGATAATTCTCCGTATGCTTTCTTTGCCGATTATCAGGTACGGAAAGAGGCCGCCCCATAGCACCCAATAAATCATTAGTCCGAGATACCATGCAATGATCCGATTTTCCTCAAATGCTCCGGCCAGTAAGTGAAAAACGGGATACATCATGCCCATCAAAACAACTGGTGTGATTATGGAAACTTTCTGCTTAGTATTCATCTGTTTTTCAGCCTTGCGGGGTCTATCAATTTAAAAAAGATGTTTATGGTGAAAACCACATGCTATTATAGTGGGTAGTGGAATTAAAGTCAGGTGCATTTCATTGTTGTCGTCCTTTTTTCAAAATCACTGTCCGACCTAAAAGCATCTTCGACCTTTCGACATCTATGAACCCGGCGCTTCTGGCTTTTATGAGTGTCTCTTCCTCCGACGCACCAATTTTATTCTCTTCTCACAAATACAGTTTTATTCGTTCATCAAGTTCTATTCCTTTAATCCTGTTTCTAACCTGCTCAAGCATTCCTTCCTGTAAAGCAGACGCAATAACACGACCGGATTTACCAACCATTTGAGCCGTATAAACAAAGAAAAATCATGGACCCCATCCTGCGCTATTTTCTTAAGTCTTTTTACAAGAAGTTAACTATATAACCAATGGGGGAAGAACTGTCATCGAGTTTCTATTAAAAAGCTTCTGCGATATCTATGTAGAAATTGGTATCTGACCGTGAGAACCCTATATCGAACCGAACATTGATGCGCTGTTTTGTGTCCCAAGTAAACCGGACTCCCACTCCTGCAGCAGCCTTGATATTATTGGAACTGAACTCATAAATTTCCGGTGCAACCTGACCCACGCTTCCGAAGACAGCTCCTCCAAAGCGCCAGAAAAGGGGAAACCTGTACTCCCCCTGCACCGCGATATAGTTTTGATCTCGAAACCTGCCCCAGTAATAGCCTCTCAGAAGATTAGGTCCGCCGACTCGGGGCATGGCATTGAATGGAACCTCGCCGCCGCTCAATACCATGTAGTACTGTAAGGCCAGAACGTGAAGCTTGTAGATATTGATGTAGTGCCGGTAGTCGAACGTGAGCTGAGTGAAGTCCAGATCACTTCCAATAAATTTATCGTAGGCGGTTGCGATTACTTCGAGCAGCGATCCTCGGAGCGGATAAAAGACGCTGTCGCGCCTATCCCATACAAGCTGTCCTCCTAAACCGACAATCGTTGCTCCACCGCTTCCCGGAAACTCTCCTTGATCGAAAAGTCCTCCCTCCTCGATTTCTTTCAAAGCAAGATTGGAAAGATGTAACACTGGCCCCATATAAACCTGCGGAATGATTTTCCACAAAAAGTTACCCACCAGTTTAAATTCGGTAGGTGTGTATTCTTCCTCTAAATCATCAGCTGTGTCCGGGCCAAGACCATAAAAAAGAGCAGGAAACTTCACAAAAGAAACTTCTGTAAAAAGCTTGGCAGCATCCCCCTTGAAGTACCAGTCTGTCGAGAGCTTAAGTACATACTGATTTTTTGTGGTGCAGGAAGCTTGCCCGAACACCACGCTGGGCTTGGGTTCGGGAATAACGGAATAAGGATAGCGGTAGTAAATGGCGGACGCGCCGAATATAAACCCGGTTTCTGGTGAATAGGCCAGTACCGGGATCGGAGACAACCCTGCCTTCTTTTCGTCAGATTCAGCCTGTTCATCGGCGAATAAATGGAAGGGTAAATACACGAAAACAAGGGCAATGAGAAAAAATAATCTAATTTTTTTCATAGGAGTGAGTTTCCCTCATGCACAGCGTGCATGATATTAGGTGTTATTACCGCACGCAATATGTATGAAATAATTACCCTGAAACCTACGGTCTATGTCGGTTCAGCTTGTGTCTTTGGCATGAAAAATCGCTATCTCAATCCCACAGGCCGATTGCACCACCGATGCGCAGGATCTCTTCATTGAACTTCTCAGGCTCCTCGTATGGTGGATTATGCGCTGATCGCTCGAACCAAATGAGCTCTTTATAGGGAGCATCGAGACGATTAAAATATATCGCCGCGAGTGAAGACGAAACATGCCGATCATGACGACCGAGAATGAAGAAAACGGGAACGTCGACCGATGGATAGAGCTCACTTACATCGGTAGCTGCAATCAGCGGCCACATCGTTTCCAATGAAAGTTTCTGCCCGCGATTGTACTTCAGTAAATCCCATACAGAAATTTCTTCTGCGAGCAAGGATGTGAATACGACGCTGGCAAAGGATCGCGGCTTGTAGAAAGCTCCTCCATATTTCCACAGATACCTGCGTTCAACCTGTGTGCTGGACAACGGGTATGGTGGTGGACCTATTGACTCAAGTCTTCTGATAGCCCTTGAATCTTTGCGGATTCTGGCCTGTTCGAGTACCCATTCGTATCCTTCCGCTTCGCTTGCCTCAACATCTGATTGCTGGCCGATACTGATATATGCAACAATTTTTTCGGGATGATGTGAGGCGTACGCCATTCCGAGTTCGGTCCCCCAGGAATGCCCCATGAGCACCACCTCGGTTTTGTGGAACTCCCGACAGAGGATTTCCACGAGTTCGTCAAGATCCGCAACAAACTGGCTGAGTGTGAGCGTCGATGGGTCGAGTCGGGGTGAGTAGCTTCTCCCCGCACCACGCTGCTCCCAATGCACGACGACGAAACGTTTCTCCAGTTCGGAATTGTAGCGGCGGAATAACGGCATCTCGGGAGTGCCAGGACCGCCGTGAAGGAATACGAGAATCGGCGCCGTACGATCCTCACCGCGCAGAAGAATGTACTGGTTCCACCCTCCCAGAGTGACCATGCGCTCCTGGGCGATCGAACCCTGTATGATTTCACCATCGGTACTACGGAAAGGGGGCGTCGCGCTCTTCCTTGAATTCGGCAGAACTTCAAATGAATGCAGGGTCCAAATGCTGAAAGCGATTAAGATGGCTGCAGCTAATCGACACATTTTTCTACCTCCTATTCGGTTTCGAGATCGCACCCTGAATCGGCAAAGCATTTCATAGGAACGGGATCTCGATAAATCGCACGGTTATATTGGACAGCGGGGTATCCCATAACGAGTACCGCATGGACCTGTTCGCCCGCCTCCATGCCAAGGAGCCTTTTCAGGGCCGGACTTGCGTTGATCCCCTTCTGCGCAAGAGATACGAAGCACGATCCCAATCCCGAGGACTCCGCAGCGAGTACCATGTTGTAGGCCGCCAGAATGCAGTCTTCCCGCGGCGTGGGGATAAGCCGTTTGGAGTGAACCAGTACGATAACGGGCGCTCGATAAAAAATGGGATCCCCACCTTGATCAAATTGATCCAGTAGATAGGAAATTTGACGAAAGTAGAAGCGATCGCTCAGAAACTCCCGGGTCTCCGCATCTGAGAATACAACGCCGATACGCCGAAGGAATGGGTTGCGAAGGATTCGCCTCTTGCGACGATAGACATGTTCGAGCTCTCGTTCCAACCGCCGACGTGTTTCGGACTCTCTCAGTATTGTCAGCTTGTGGGAGTGACTGTTGCCCCCGGAAGGTATATACGCAGCCGCTCGAGTAATATCGCTCAGAGTCTTTCCGTCAACCGGCTTCTCAAGATACCTTCTACAGCTGCGCCGCCGCGCGGTAAGCTCCATAAAAGGTTTCCTTTCGGTCTTCCAGACAACAGGTCCCCTGTCGTCGTTCACCGTGATCGCGTTTTCTGGACATACTGCGTAGCAATGCAGGCAGCCGATGCAATCGACGCTGTTCGAAGGCGGGTGTGCACCTCTGTAAACCGGAAGATGCTGGTGGCATTCCCGTCTGCAAGTACCACAGGCAATGCAGCGGGATTTGTCGATCTGTACTGAATGTTTCATTGTAAGTCTCCTTTCATAGAGGTTTGATGAAAGAAGACTTAAAAAGTTACGGGGTCATGCGTTTTTTCTGCTGTATTCTGCAAGATTGGCGGGCAATTTGGGGCTAGGCTTCTTTCAGATAGCGCTCTAATATTTCGGTTTCGTATTCTTCCATTGGGAGTTGTCATTACACGTCGTTGATGTTCTCTATCTTATGAAGCGTTGTGTGTATAACGGACTTCATGTTCTTGTCCGGGGGACGATTTCTGAGTTTCTGTATTATTTCGGGCGCAGCTGCAAGGGCGAAACCGAGGCGGGATTCACAGCTGCAATCTCCTCCACCTTCGACCCACTGACAACGTCCGGAGAAATAAGTGCCGAGTGCCGATTTTGCCCTCTGTAGTCTGGCCTTGACGGTATTCTTGCCGATCTCAAGTATCCTCGCAATATCATCCAGGGAGAAACCGAGCATCGTCCGCATCACGTACACAATTCGCTGCTCATCGGTCAGGCGAAAGGTGATGAAGTGATAACACGCCCGTTGAACCTCTGCGAGGAGTTCATCGTAGATGTACCGAGTTTCAGGATCATTCTCCCATTTTTTGACATCCTCCGGGATATCATCCTTGAACTGAAGGATTGTTTCATCCAACGAATCTATGTAAGCCTTGTTCAGCCTTCGTTTTGTCTGAAGACTGGCGTTGACGGCGATTCGATGAATCCAGGTATAAATTGCGCTTTCACCTCGAAATCGATCGAGATTACGATGCACCTGGAGGAACGTCTCCTGTGTTACATCCTCGGCGTCATGTTGATTGCCGGTAATACGATAGGCGAGGTTGTAGACTTTTTTGCCGTGCTTACGCACTAAAGTGTCGAGGTCCATTCTTCTCCTCCGGCCTCATTCCTGACTGAACAATACACCATTAATCGCAATTAGTCAACTTGCCTCAACTTGCTGCCTGCATTCTCATGGTAATTATTGAAAATTTGAATAGCTTGCTCAAGGTCAATTGAAAGCAATCTATACAAGTCGGGATTTGTCGATTTAAGACCTGTTCACCGCGAAAAGCCTCCGATTTGCCCAACTTTTATTTCAGAATGCTTGCAGTAACGAAAAACATACACCTCCTCGTAACCTTTCAACCTGAAAGAAAGTGATATCTTGTAACAGTTTTATAGTATTATTATATTATTATGTACATAAATGACACTACAAACGGGGATATTGTTCTTTGAGTAAAAAATCAGATCGGGAAAATAAGAAGCCGTACTGGATAATTGGTGAGATCGATATTGAAGCGAGAAAGATACCTGTGATTTCAACGAATCTCAGTCTCCGTGATCAGATAGGGAGAGTCCGCTCGAGGTTGGGCTCCTTCAGGATGAGGTATAAGGTAACTCCTTCCCTCTATGCGGTTGGAGAACCTGATGAAAATTCACCTGTCTTCATCTCAGCAAATTACAAATTAAGTTTTGATCTTCTCAGGTGTAGTCTGAAAGGAATAAATGCATTTATTCTCGTGCTGGACACAAAAGGAATAAATGTGTGGTGCGCGGCGGGTAAGGGAACATTTGGGACAGAGGAGCTGATCTACCGGATTCGAGGAACAGAACTTGGCGATGTCGTGCGGCACAAACGGATAATTGTTCCTCAACTCGGTGCACCGGGTATTCAGGCTCATATCGTTCATAAAAGCACAGGTTTCAGGGTGTTCTACGGACCTGTATATGCAAAGGACATCTCTATATACTTGAAAAACGGCTACAGGGCAACACAAAACATGCGAACAGTACGATTTAATTTCAGGGACAGGTTGGTTCTCACTCCCATTGAGATCGTACAGACGGGTAAACCCTTTTTAATTTACGTTCTTTCAATGTTCGTCCTCTTCGGATTGCAGCCTTCGGGCATATTCTTCAAAGATGCTTTGAACGGCGGATACCACTTTGTTCTGCTTGGAGCAGTCTCGATTTTATCAGGTGCGTTCCTTGCACCGCTTGGGCTTTCTCTGATTCCTTTCAGGGCTTTTTCTCTCAAAGGTCTGATCAGCGGGCTTGTGGTCGTGGCGGCTTATTATTTCCTGTTTATTGGAAGAAGCAGTCATGAAGCATTAAAAACGGCGATTATATTTACGACATTTCCCGTTTTAAGCTCATATATTACCCTCAATTTTACCGGTGCTACGCCGTACACCAACATATCTGGTGTAAAGAAGGAATTGAAATATACTATTCCTTGTTATATTCTTGTAAGTGCAGCGTCAGTTACGCTTTTTATACTTTATAAACTGAAGCTTATGGAGCTTATATGATTGTTACTAAGACCCCTTTGAGATATCTTTCCGATGTGGTGAGCCTGAAGCTGGATATCGACCGTTGCACAGGGTGCGGAAGATGTGTCGAGGTATGCCCGCGGACAGTGCTGAGGATGGAAAATAAAAAGGCAGCCATTGTTGACAAGGACCTTTGCATTGAATGCGGCGCCTGTGCCAAAAACTGTGAGCCCGAAGCACTCATTGTCCGTGAGGGTGTCGGGTGTGCAACGGCAATCATAAACGGAATGTTGAGTGGGGGCGAGCCAACCTGCGGCTGTTCAGAATCCGAACTGGAATCGAACCCTTCCCCTGAGAAATCCTGTTGTTGAACTTTCTTTACAGGCGAACAGCCCTCATTTATATACTATTCGGAGAATTAGTCTTCTATGCGTAGGTGTGAGGCGGAACGGGGCGAAACCGAATACCTGTGCTCCCATCAGGATAATGAACTCAGGAGCAGCTGGTCGTTAGATTAACCAGAACTATGCGATTTTATGCTGTTATGCTTTCCATTTATTTACCAATTACCCCAAATTTATCTTATATTATTGACTCTGCAGAGGTTCCGGTTCGATGACCACGGGAAAGATGCTTTATTGACAGATTCGGGCTTTCCGAAACCAATCCTCCTTAAAGAGTGCTAGGAAAAGGTTCTCCGATGGGCTTACTATGGCCGAGGGATTGCATCTGTTCCGGGCACGATCCGGGCATCCAGCTCGCAATTAAAGAACCCAATGCACTATTAGTTAAAGCCGCGAGCATCCGCCCGCACTCTGTTCTCATTGCAGGAAGACTTTAAAAATGTTCCGGTAATTTTTCACGGGGGGATGCCCCATACCTTTGTTTTACTAAACAGCTCTTTATTGACAGATGCAATTTGTTTTTATATTATATGAAATATAAAAGCATTCGATTTCGAATTCTATGGATTTTCCACAGTGGATTTTCCTATGAAAGAAAAAACACGGTTCGTCCTTTTTGTAGTGCCGTTCGCATCTCTCTATTTCATTCCCTTCAGAAACAGTACCGTATCCCGATCCATTATCGAAGCTGTCCTCAGGTATAAATATTTCATCACGGGGGCGTCTCATCTGTTACTTTTCTCCGTGATCATTGCATGGTTCAAAAAGGAGGAGCTAAAGAGCTGAGTCGATTCGAGCGGGAAGGTGCTGACAGCTGAACAGGTAAGAGGTCTCCTCAGCTGAACATAGCACTCCTTTTGAGAGTGCTAGAAAGTACAATTGCCATTTATATTAAAGACGCTTATGTTGCATAGTTCTCGAGACAAATGAGATTATCAATGTACTTCAAGACTTTCAATGTAAATGAAAATTATTCAGGAGAAACCGCATGAATGAGAACCTCATAAAAAAAGAAAAGAAATTAAATGTGTTTGAAAAGTATCTCACTGTTTGGGTACTGTTCTGTATAGGTATCGGCATTCTGCTGGGAAAAACTGCACCCGGAGCTGCGCTGAAACTTGACTCAATGTCGATCTATCAGGTGTCAATCCCCATTGCAATCTGCCTGTTTTTTATGATGTACCCGATTATGGTGAAGATCGACTTTACCGAGGTGGTGAAGGCAGCAAAAACACCCAAGCCGGTCGGCATGACCCTGTTCATCAACTGGGCGATAAAGCCTTTCACCATGTACCTGATCGCTAGTCTTTTTCTTGGGTACTTATTCAAAGGCTTTCTTCCAGGAACGGAGATCATAAAGACCGGTCAGGTAGTAGAGCTCTGGAGGAGCTATATCTCTGGTGCCATTCTTCTTGGAATTGCACCCTGCACAGCCATGGTCCTTATGTGGAGCTACCTGGCCAGGGGGAACGACGGGCTGACGCTGGTTATGGTTGCGATCAATTCTCTCACTATGCTCTTTCTCTATGCACCGCTGGGAGGATTTTTGCTCGGTGTAAACGCTATGCCGATTCCCTGGCAGACAATCCTTTTTTCCGTGGCCATCTATGTGGGCCTGCCTCTTGTTGCAGGATACTTCAGCAGGAAACTGATCATAAAGAGCAAGGGGATCCAGTGGTTCAATGAGAAGTTTATACACGTGCTCACTCCGGTGAGCATTACCGCGCTGCTTGTGACCCTGGTGCTGCTCTTCTCCTTCAAGGGAGAGATCATTATCGCAAACCCACTCACCATTGTCTGGATCGCAATTCCGCTTTTTATTCAGACTATATTCATTTTTTCGATCGGTTATTTCCTGTTCTCCCGTATGCTGAAACTCTCGTATCACGATGCTGCTCCTGCATCGATGATCGGTGCATCGAACCACTTCGAGGTCGCGATCGCAACTGCCACGACCCTCTACGGGCTTTCTTCCGGAGCAGCGCTCGCAACAGTGGTGGGAGTTTTGATCGAGGTTCCGGTCATGCTGATGCTTGTTTCGATCTGTAAAAAAACGTGCTTCCTGTTCAGGGAGTGTAACCTCGATCTCCCGCAGTGCAAAAAGATGAAGAGAATTGTAAGCTCCATTTCTGGTTTTTCCTCTTTTCGGGCTAAGATCGGGGATGAGTATTCGGACCTCGCCAGGTGAGCATCCTCAATTATCATATATTAATTGCTCGTTCTGTAGAACCGTATGCTGCCGCCTGATGTGCCGCACAGAACCCAGAGAAAATTCGTTCCCCCGCTCGCGACCGACACGCCATGGTAGATGCGGTGGTTGTTTGCAGGATCCCCGAAACCGTAGTCGACACAGGCTCGAAATCCGATTCGAACACCGGATCCGTAACGCCCGGGAGGGTGCGCCATACCTGAACTCCGTCGCTCTGGTTGTCGTAGCCGATGTAGAGTCTATCCCCATTGACAACGAGGAGTGAAACGGCGTTGTTGTTGGAGTTTCCCATATCGGTGAGACCGATACCGTTGTTCGCTACCAACGACCACAGGGAACCATCGAACTTCCAGAGCTGCGGGTGACCGGAAAGATCTTTCGTATTTCGGATAACGTAGAGCGTATTGTTGAATACCGCCATGGCGGGAAATGCCTTATCCGCGGGAACAAGCTTGTTCAGGCCCGGAAGCATGGTGGAGAATCTATCGAATAGGGGATCGTTGTACCATTCAACCTCCGGAGTTGGTGTAACGTCCTCCCAATCCCCGGGATACAGCCCGTAGTCCGAGGGGTCGATATTCGTCGATCGCAGGATGCCGCCGTCCTGGTCTGCCGCGTTATTGCCGCCGTTTGCCAGATACAGTATATTGTTGAAGATGCCGAATGAATCGATACCCACGGTGCCTGCATTATTCTTTGGTGTGCCACTAACCCCTATTCTCGGCATTTTATCAGCACTGAGGTTAAAGACGTCCGCGTCCGTAACAGGATTCTGGATGATGTTCTTGATTTTTAACAGATAGGGCCTTTGGCTTCCTGTATCGGGAAAACCGATGTACAGTTTGTTGCTAAATACGATCATCGAGGATACGCCTTTAGTCTGCCCGCCCAATATGCTCCCATCCGAGAGGTCCATCGGCTCGAAATTGAGTGTATTTCCGCTTCCGGATGTGAAGTAAATGTAATCGAGGTTCCCGCCGGATTTTGAAGGACCGATAAAGAGGTACTCCTTCCCATTGATGATACCGCCGGTAATGTAATCAATTCCATCTTCACCGTCGGGACCGGGGTCGAGGGATGATGTATAGGTTGCGCCGACATGAAATGCAAATGATACGAGCTCAGGCGATGCGCCGTCCGGTTTCATCCTGAATACCATATTGTCTGCATCTGCAGGCCCTATGTATATCCTCCCACGATATTTGGCAAGCATACTGAAGTTGTTGGGTCCTTCGGACATAGGATCCACAATCACCGGGTCGTCGTTGAAGGTTTGGGGTAATGGTCCCTCTCCTGAGAATGACACCCGGTTGTCGGGCGGACCGAGGAGAGAGTTGAAATTGAGATCCGTTATCGAGGTGCCCGCCGTCAGTATATAGAGGCTTTCAGAAAATGTTCCTGCAATATCGAGCCATACCCTCGATATGTCCGTCTGTCGAACTGCAGCAGTGACCGTTTCGGGAATACCGCTGCCATCCTCTATATGGTAGTTTCCCGGTGTTTCTGAGGAGCTCTGCTCCACGGGTTCGGAAAACTGCAGTTCGACGGTGTTGCTGTCTATGAGATTTGCGGATAGTATCATTGGAGGATAGGTGTCGATGATGCCTATACCGATGAAGTTCATGAAATTGGGAGCGGTCAATCGGTTGTGCGTGAGATCTGTTACATTATTTACAGTGAGAGTATAGCTTATGCCGTCTCCCTGTGAACTCGTAACGAGTTTAATTCTCGCGGGATCTGCGGTATCCATGGTTGCTGAGAAGACCGTAAGGCCGGGTATACTATAATTACCGGGATTCTCCGCCATGTATATATCGACCGCCTCGGAGAAAAACACGACGACCTCTGTGTTGCCGTATGAGACCGCGTTCTTCAGGCAGGGTGCCAGATCCCCTCTGAATACCTTCGAATTATCGGATTTGATCGGGAAGCCGTTTGCATCGATCACACCGGGCATCCCGCGGCCGAATCATATCCCTCTCCTTTTTATTTTTTTCTTGACTTTCGGTTGATTTTCGGTTATTATATTTTCGGTAGACTTTCGGTATAGAGGGGAGGAGAACGGGGGTGTATCTGACTGAAAAGCAGAGGTTGATTTACAGATTTATCGAGCAGTATATCAATACACACGACATTGCGCCGAGTTATGAGGAGATAAAGAATCACTTCGGTTTCAGGTCGGTCAGCACCGTGTTCGATCATATCAAAACTCTTGAGAGGAAGGGGGCGCTCACGAAGGGGGGGGTGAACCAGAAAAGGTCGCTGCAGCTCGTTTCCTTCGGGAGAAAAAGCGTAACAATCCCCCTTGTGGCGACGGTTGCCGCGGGGATGCCCCTTGAGGTATATGAAATCGAAGAGTCGATCGAGGTTCCGGAGGAGATACTCGGCGGAGGGGAGAATGTTGCGCTCAAGGTCAGGGGCGACTCCATGATCGACAGCGGCATTTTCGACGGCGATATTGTCATTGTCAAGCGTCAGCATATCGCGGAGAACGGGCAGATTGTGGTAGCGCTGGTAGATGGGGCTGCGACGATCAAGCGGATCTACTACCACAAAAACCGGATCGAGCTGAGAGCGAGCAATCCTGAGGTGAAGCCTATTTTCGTAACTGAGCCTCAGAGTTTTCAGATCTACGGTGTTCTTGTCGGCCTGTACAGGAAGTTCAACCTGTAGGTATCGGGAGGCTGCGCGGAAGGGTTTCTTGCGTTTCGCATCCGGGCCTGCAGTGCAAAAACTGCGGCGCAAGGGCACGAAATTTACAACGGACTAGTATAGCTGTACCCCTCTCCCCGGCCCCACGGGGGGAGGGCCCCTCCCATTTTTTTCGGTGGGAGGAGGCTGCGGGGAACGTGTTGCGGGAAGAATAGCGATTCGAATACGTCGGTTTGGGAGACGAGAGCCTTTGACCGGAGGGCAGCCCGGTTGTTGATGGATTCTCGAACGGTCAGAGGCCGGCTGTGGGACGTAAGGGTGTTTGATCGAGGAGCGGTTCGGTACGGTGCATTACGGGGAGCACAGCGATTTTAATGAAGCTGATCGTGGGACAGGGCTCGCCCGGATCGTGTACGAGTAAGGGAGGTGTGACGGGGTATGACCGGAGCGTCGAAAAAGATCGCCTTTATTTTCACCCCTCATATAATTACGGAATCGGAGGAGGCTCGGGCGGACGGGGAATACGGCAGGCCGCTTATCGTTGTTTCACGAAATGTCTCGCGAGGCATCGTTCTCGACTACTCCAGGTCGCTTGAGGGTTCGTCTGTTCGAAAGGGCATTTTTTTGAAAGACCTCGGCCCTCTCAGAGAAAAATCCAGGGTACGTGCCGTAGATTATGAGTGTCTGGAGGAGTTGAACGCCGGCGTCGTCACCAGCCTGAAAAAATATTCCCCGGCAGTCGAAAATCCGGTATTGGGCGAGTACTTCATCGATCTCACCGGTACCAGAAGGCTCTTCGGGAGGGAGATCGAAACGTGCGGGCGTATTCTCAAGGAGTTAAAAACAAACTTCGGTCTTAGCGCCTGCTGCGGCATTGGAAGAACGACGCTCACCGCACGTATGGCCGCACGGGTCGCCGGGGACGGCGGGGTATACGAAATATTCGATGCCGCGGAAAAAATTTTTTTTGCGCCGCTCAGCATCGAGTTTCTTCCCGGCCTTTCCCGTCCCGTGAAAAGTGAGCTCATGAAGGATTACGGGATCAGACGTATGGGCGACCTCCGTCCGTTTTCCAGGGAGGACCTGGTCAGACTGTTCGGCGGCGAAGGGAGGCTCCTGTACGACTACTCGCAGGGCGCGGCCCGGCAGAATCTTATAGAAAAAAAAACCGAAAAGGCGCTGAAGCGGGAGTGTATCGTCAGCTCTGAAGACAATGATGACGAAGCGGTGCGACGTACGTTCTTCAACCTGGTGCTCGAGCTCTGCTCTCTGATGCGGGAGCAGCGTGTCATTCCCCTGTTTGCGAAGATTACGGTTGTATATCAGGACAACTACCGCTATGTAACCGCCGGCAGACTGAAGCACCCCTCGTTTCTGGAGGCGGCGCTCTACGGGGACCTGGTCTTTTACCTCGACAGGGCGCTGAGAAGGAGAACCTGCATCAAAAAACTGAGCCTCACGCTTTCACGCTTCAGCCCGGCATCTCAGCAGCTGAGTCTCTTCAGCGATGCCCCGCGATCGGGCGAGCTGGCAAGGGCCTTCGATGGGATCAGAAAGAGATTCGGGAAAAAGTCGATCGGGTACGGGAGGGATCGGTTGTGATGTGAAGGAGTGAACGCGGTTGAGATAGAAAGGCTGTACAGCGCAGGCATAAGGGGCACTGGACGGGATGCCTGTGACGTGAGGGTGTGAAAGGGAAGACACAGCAGTCCCTGTGAGGGCAGCCTGGAATATGAGAGGGAAAGGGAGGATGGTGTGTAGGGTATGGGCGGGCTTGTATTGCTTGAAAATCATTCCGTGTACTCGCTCTGCGAGGGAACTATCTTTATCAGCGAACTCGTCGATCGTGCCAGGGCCCGCGGTGAGAAACTGCTTTCGCTCTGTGATACGAACGGTTTTTACGGTGTTGTGAATTTCGTCCAGAGATGCAGGATGGAGGGTATCCATCCGATTATCGGGGCGCGCATCAGAAACGCGTGTTTCGACGGGCTGTTTATTGCGCGAAACATGCGCGGGTATTCGCAGATAAGCTCTCTTATCAGCGGTGTGCACCTGCACGAAGGCTTCGATATAAAACGGGAAATACAGAAAAAAGGTGCGGAAAATATCTTCGTCATAACCCGTGACAGGGAACTTCTTTCTCAAAGGAGGGATGGTGTTTTTGCGGAGATAAATGTTATCAGGCGCGACTACATGCAGGATTACTCGTTTGCGAAAAAGAGGGGCGTGCCCCCTGTTTTCATCTCTCCCCTGTACTTCCTGAAAAAGGAGGACTACCGTCTGCACCTTCTCCTCAGGGCGATTTTTCACAATAAGAAACTCTCATCTCTCGCTCCCGGCGAGGTGCAGAGCGAATTTGCCTACTACAGGGATGCGAAGGAGATCGAAGGTGAGTACTCCTTCATGAAAGATGCCCTGCACAATACGGAGCTTGTCGCGCAGAAGAGCATCTTCGAGTTCGACATGGCAAAGCCCATATTTCCCAGATACTGCACAGACAGCTTTTCCCGGCTGAAAAATCTCTGCTGCGATAACTTGAAAAAGCGCTATCCCGATCCGGGGCCGGAGGTTATGAAAAGGCTCGATAAGGAGCTTGCAGTCATCGAGGCGAAGGGCTTTGCCGATCATTTCCTCGTGGTTCATGATATCGTGAAGCATTCCCCCTATACGTGCGGCCGCGGGTCGGCCGCGGCATCGATTGTGTCGTATCTTCTGTTTATCACTCATGTGGACCCTCTCAGGCACGACCTTTTTTTCGAGCGTTTTCTCAACAAAGCCCGGCCGGACCCGCCGGATATCGATATCGATTTTCCCTGGGATACGCGCGACGATATACTCAACTACATCTTCACGAAGTATACGGCAAAGCATGCCGCAATGGTATCGAACCACATCACCTTCTCATCCCGCTCGTCGGTCAGAGAGGTGGCGAAGGTGTGCGGCGTCCCG
Source organism: uncultured Spirochaetota bacterium (assembly GCA_964521865.1). GTDB lineage: Bacteria > Spirochaetota > B62-G9 > B62-G9 > DRHN01 > CAYSRJ01. Next base: position 43,686 of record CAZFTJ010000013.1, read on the forward strand.
GAAAACGAGATCGACAGGGTTACGAAAAACATCGGCCACTACTACAACCGCACCTCGGATGAGTTTGAAGAATATTCGAAAACGCGGGATGACCCGAACACGGTCACCCCGGCGTTCAAGAAGATCTTCCGCGATGCGGTGGAGATTCACGGAAGGCCCCGCTACCTTTCCGTGCACTGCGGCGGTGTGGTGATCACTCCGAAACCCATATACTACTATATTCCGGTCGAGCGTGCTGCAAAGGGCGTCAACATGATACAGCTCGAAAAGGACCAGGCTGAGGATTTCGGTTTTGTGAAGATCGATGTTCTCGGCAACAGGAGCCTTGCCGTGGTGCGGGACACCCTCGGCCTCGTTGAAAAGCACTATGGAAAGAAGATACGCTACGAGCACTTCAATCCCCTGAACGATAAGAGGACGGTCGAAATGCTCGCAGCGGGTGAGACCATCGGCGTTTTTTACGTGGAATCTCCCGCAATGCGCCAGCTTCAGAAGAAAACCGGGAGGGGCGACTATGAGCACCTGGTCATACATTCCTCCATTATACGGCCTGCGGCCAATATGTATATCAGGGAATACATCGAGCGGCTCAGGGGAAAGCCGTACACCCCCCTGCTTCCCGAAATGGGGGAAATTCTAAAGGAGACATACGGCATCATGTGCTACCAGGAGGATATCACCAGGATCGCGTCGAAGATCGCCGGGTTTCCCATCGGTGAGGCGGATGAGATTCGAAAGGTGATTCTCAGGAAGAACAAAATACGGCGGAAGCTCGAGCTCAAGGATAAGTTTTTCCACAATCTCACAAAGCGGGGAATTGCCCGCGAGATCACGGAAAAGCTCTGGCATATGATAGAGTCTTTCTCCGGGTACAGCTTCTGCAAACCGCACAGCGCATCCTACGCTCTGCTCTCGTTTAAATCCTGCTACCTGAAGGCCCATTACCCGGCAGAGTTCATGGGCGCTGTTTTGAAAAACCAGGGCGGGTACTACAGTCCCCTCGCGTATATCTCGGAAGCGCGGCGGATGGGAATCAGGGTGGAGCTGCCGGATATCAACTGCAGCAGAAACGAGTACTACGGCAGAAAAGACGTCATCTATATCGGATTCATGCAGATAAAGGGCCTTTCGACTGAGCTCGCCAAGGGGCTCGTCGAGGAACGGGAAAAAAGGGGGCGTTTTACAGGCCTCATCGATTTCATGTCCAGAACTGGTGCGAGGACAAAAGACACGGTGTTGCTCATCAAGGCAGGCTGTTTCAGAAATGTCGAGAGCTGCAATCAGCCGCAGCTTCTGTACATGGCAAAGAGCATCAAGCTGCAGCGGGAGAACGAAGCGGGAGATATACTGTACACTGCTGCTCGTTACGGTGCCCGGCCCACGCCTCCACCCATGCGTGATATTTCAGCCGATCAGAAGCTGAAGAATGAGCAGGAGCTGTTCGGGTTCATTGCGTTGCTGCACCCGATGTCGTACTACCGGCGGAGGGTGAAAGACCCGGAGGTCATTGCGGCGAAGGAGCTGGAAAGATTTGTGCAAAAGAGGGTGAAGGTGGCGGGTATTCTCGTGACCGCAAAAACGGTGATGACGAAGAACGACGAGCTCATGCAGTTTGTAAGCTTCGAGGACGAGACCGCGATCTTCGAAACGGTGTTTTTCCCCGAAATATACAAGAAGCACGCCCTCAAGCTCTCCGGGCAGAGGCCGTACGTACTGGCAGGCAGGGTGGATGAAGAGTTTGGTGTGATCAGTCTGAATGTGGAGTGGGTGGAGCCTTTGTAAATGAGATGATGAATTTTTTGGGTAGTTTTTTTCATTTAATAGGTGTATATACACTGTAGAGGGGACACGGCCGATGTGCGGGAGATTCGCCCAGAAGTCGGAGCGCAAAATCATCACTGAGGAGTTCTATATTCAGGAGTTTCTGTCCGATGTATATATAAGCTACAATATTGCTCCGGGCCAGAACGCCGGGGTCGTTATACGTGGTAATAAATACGTTCAATTCAGGTGGGGGCTCGTCCCGTTCTGGGCGGCTGATCCGAAGATCGGCTACAGGATGATAAACGCGCGTGCGGAAACAGTTGCCCAGAAGTCAAGCTTCAGGAAGGCGTTTGTAAAACGGCGCTGCCTGATCCCTGCCGACGGGTTTTATGAATGGAAGAAGGAGGGGAAGTACAAAACGCCGTTTTTTGTTACTCACCGTCGGGGGAGGCCGATGGGCTTTGCCGGCCTGTGGGAGGTGTGGAGACCGAAGGAAGCCCGGGACGATCTGTTTTCCGCTGAATTGGCGCCGCCGTCGGACCAGAGATACGGTAGTACGCTGTATACCTTTACCATCATTACGACGAACGCACATGAGAGGATGCGGGAGCTTCATGACCGGATGCCGGTTGTCATTATGCCGAACAGACGAGCCGAGTGGCTCGATCCTGAAAACGAAAATATACCCTCCCTTCTCAACCTGCTCACCCCTCTTCCCGACGATGAGATGGAATTTTATGAAGTTTCAAGGATCGTGAACTCACCAAAAAACAACAGCCCCGAGTGCATACAGCCGATACAGGGATAACCGGGCAAGGGCAAACCATTTTCAAAAGACCAGGTGCGTCGAACTTTAAACGTAAGTAAAAAAGGCGTTTTGAAAATATGTTTGAATCGGCAAATCAAAAGCGTGCATCCGCTGTACGATTGTATGGTTTTGTGAGTATCTTCAACGTGGAACAGGCCCGACAACGAATAGAGAGGAACAGGTATGGCTGGAAGCGGCGGTGTATTATTCGAAGAGGTGCAGAGCATGCGTGTAGTTTGGATGAAGATATCGATTGCAGTAATTGCGGGGATCCTGTGGTTTGGAATAATCCGGCAGGTGGTTTTCAAAAAACCTTTCGGCTCTAATCCGGCTCCCGATTCAGTGCTCGTCATTCTCTGGGTGTTGATCGGCATTTTCATGCCGGTTTTATTGTACAAACTACGCCTTCGCACAGCTGTGTACAGCGACAGTATCGAGCTTCGATTCACTCCTCTCAGGATTTACGGGCGCAAACTGCCGATCGATGAGATTGTGTCGTTTCAGAACAGGGTGTACAAACCGATTAGGGAGTATGGTGGTTGGGGAATCCGCATTGGCTTCAGGAAGAGGGCGGTGAGCATGAGCGGCAACAGAGGGGTGGAACTCGTTCTGAAAAACGGGAAGAAGTTCATGATCGGCACGCAGAGGCCGGATGAGCTGTACGATGCGATTCAAACTGCCGTATCGAAACAAAAGGGCAGTACAGGAACCGGGCACGCTGCTTATTAATTATCCGCTGAAAACTCGATGCATACCTTTTAATGAAAGTAAATGCGGAGAATGCACTGTCCGCGTCGATAGATGTCCTGCAGATGCGGCAAACGGGATCTCCCGGTGCATTCATACGGATCGTGAAGAATTTCACGACCCGTTCAAATGCAGGGATAGATATCTGGAACTGTCAAGGAAAAACATGAGGACGTATGCCGGTACATGCGTATCGGTTTGCTCTGTGGGGAACCGTTCGGGCGAACCTGCATTATATGCAGCACGGGGGGACAATGGGCCTGATACTGGAAAATGAGGGAGGCAAGAGGCTGTATGTAACTGAAAAACAGTGGAGAAATGTGCTCCGCACAGCCAGAAGATACGGATGGAAACCGATTGGAACGAAGCCTGATATCAAATACCTGAAAAAGAGGTCAAAAAACCCCGACGGAGGCTTCGACACCGTTATGCTCGATAAGCTGGTAAAGAGCTGGAGCGGGTCGTATCTCACCGGTGAGAGCCAGACAGTAACCTATGCCGATGCGCTGAACATTTCTTTTGCACTTGAAGAGGCGGTTGAACAGGGAGAATACACCGGCAATGACATCCTGGTTATGATATCCTTTTGCAAGTTGGGCGGTTTTATCCTTCTTTTTATGCCCAAATAATGATATTGTAGGATGGATATTTATTGAAGGGAAAGGCCGATGCCTTCGGACCGGAATCTTTTAATACGAAGGGCAGCATGGATTGCCATTACAGGCAATGTGATTCTCGCGCTGTTGAAGATAATTCTGGGTCTTTTTTCTCACAGCCGAGCCCTGTTCAGTGACGGTATTGACAGTACTACCGACATCATTATTTCCACCGTCACACTTGCCGTCGCCGCCATCATTGTGAAACCGCCGGACATGACTCATCCGTACGGCCATGGGAGAGCCGAATCGATTGCAACCAAAGTGGTTGCATTTTTTATTTTTTTTGCCGGAGCCCAGCTTGCGCTCAATACGACACTCAAGATTATACGGAAAAGCCCCATTGAGATCCCCTCGAGCATCGCACTGTACGCTGCAACGGTATCGATAGCCGGAAAGATCCTTCTCTCCGTCAGTCAGTTCAGAATCGGCAAAAGAGCTGAGAGTCCAATGCTTATAGCGAACGGTAAAAATATGCTCAACGATATCTTTATCTCATTGAGCGTTCTCTCCGGACTCGTGTTCGTCCTTGTTGTGAAGATTCCGATTGTCGATTCGATCATAGCCACTGCCGTAAGCTGCTGGATTATGAGGACCGCCGTTAAAATATTCATGGAAACCAACATCGAAGTTATGGACGGGGTGCGTGACCATTCACTCTATGACAGGATTTTCAACGCGGTAAGCAGGGTGGACGGGGCGCTCAATCCGCACAGAACGAGGATAAGACAGATTGGAAGCATGTATGTGATAGATATAGATATAGAGGTTGACGGTAATCTTTCCGTGTCGGATGCGCATGGCATCGCCGTGAAGGTTGAGGAGGAAATAAAAAAGACAATAGCGAATGTTTATGATATCATCGTGCATGTGGAACCGAAGGGCAATATTGAAATCGATGAAAAGTTCGGAGTCGCCAAATAGAATGAAGGGCAGCTGAACAAGATGAATATCGGCCGCCCTGCCGTTTATTTTTAAGAATGTATGGAGTTAAAGAATATGTCGAAGAATAATATCGATCCCGGTACATCAGAGCCGGACAGCCCCCCGGATGCAGCTTCCCGGCCGCTTGATTTTATCCGGAGTATTGTTTCCGAGGATATTCGAACAAACAAACACGACGGCCGTGTTGTCACGCGGTTTCCGCCGGAGCCGAACGGGTACCTGCATATTGGACACGCAAAGTCGATATGCCTGAATTTCGGCATAGCTGGTGAACACGAGAACGGTGTCTGCCATCTCCGTTTTGACGATACCAACCCTCATAAGGAGGATATAGAGTATATCGAGTCAATTCAGGAGGATGTTCACTGGCTCGGTTTCGACTGGGTGGAGCATTTGTACTATGCCTCCGATTATTTCGATCAGCTCTATGAATGGGCGGTTCAGCTCATTAAGGCCGGCAAGGCATACGTCGACAGCCAGAGCGCCGATGAGATTCGTGAGCTTCGCGGGACGCTCACCGAACCGGGGAAAAACAGTCCGTATAGAGACCGCACCGTAGAGGAGAATCTCGACCTCTTCGAGCGTATGAAAAACGGTGAGTTTGAAGACGGAGCCCACGTGCTCAGAGCCAAAATCGACATGGCGTCACCCAATATCAATCTGAGAGATCCGACCATCTACCGCATACGCCACATGGCACATCACAGAACCGGCGACCGATGGTGCATATACCCGATGTATGACTACACACATCCTCTATCGGATGCCATCGAAGGCGTCACGCATTCGATCTGCACACTGGAATTCGAGAACAACCGCCCCCTGTATGACTGGTTTCTCGATAATATCGATGTTCCCTGCCATCCCCGGCAGATAGAATTTGCACGCCTCAATCTCAGCTATACGGTAATGAGCAAGAGGAAACTCCTCGAGCTCGTGAGGGGAGGGTATGTGGAAGGCTGGGACGATCCCAGAATGCCTTCGATTTCCGGACTCAGGCGAAGGGGCTACACACCGGAAGCGATACGTACGTTCTGCGATAGAATCGGCGTGGCGAAGACGAACAGCGTCGTGGATATCGCGCTTTTGGAGCACTGTCTCAGGGAAGACCTCAACAGGCACGCACAGCGTGTCATGGCCGTGCTCCGTCCGCTTAAGTTGGTTATAGACAACTATCCGGAGGATAGGGTGGAGATGCTCGATGCCCAGAACAATCCGGAAGACCCGGAAATGGGCTCGAGGAACATCCCGTTTTCACGTGTTCTGTACATCGAGCGCGACGATTTCAGGGAGAACCCCCCGAAAAGGTACTTTCGTCTCGCTCCAGGCAGGGAGGTTCGCCTCAAACACGCGTACTATATTACCTGCGTGCGTGTGGTAAAGGATAAAATGACGGGGGAGATTGTCGAATTGCACTGCACCTATGACCCTGATACCAGGGGAGGCTGGTCCAAAGACGGGAGGAAAATCAAGGGAACTTTGCACTGGGTGTCGGCAGCCCATGCTGTCGGAGCGGAGGTGCGTCTGTACGATCACCTGTTCACGAAGGAAAATCCGCTCGATGTGGCGGAAGGCGGCGATTTCAAGGACAACCTGAATCCGAGCTCTCTGGAAATGCTTACCGGGTGCATGGTCGAGCCGGGTCTGTCCGATGCGAAGCCGGGAGAGAGGTTCCAGTTTCTCAGACTGGGCTACTTTTGTACGGACCGCAAAAAAACGTCTGACGGCTGGCCCGTTTTCAACAGAACGGTTACGCTCCGCGACACGTGGGCGAAGGTAGAGAAATCACTGAACAGAACAGATCCGCCTTCCGCGCGATCATGATCGTATACAAAAAGCGGTGTTGTCGTGAACAAAAAGGATATCTTCGAAAAGATAAAGATGCTTCTCGACAGTGCAGGGGTACAGTACAGGTCGGTGAGTCATGAGCCGACAAAAACATCTGCAGAGTCGGCCCGGGCGCGCGGTGAGCCTCTATCAATCGGCGGCAAAGCGATTGTTCTCAAGGTAAACGGGTCCTTCAAGCTTTTCGTGCTGAGCGCCGCACGAAAACTGGATTCTTCAAAGATAAAAAAATACTTCGGCGCAAAGGGGCTCAGATTTGCAACCCGTGATGAGCTTTTCACCCTCACAGGTCTGGAGCCGGGTTCGGTACCTCCCCTCGGAAGACCTGTCACCGGACTCGAGCTCTATGTCGACACATCCATAACGGAAAACAGTCGTATCGCATTCAATGCAGGGTCTCTCAGCGATTCGATCGTCATGGCCGTTGACGACTATTTGCAAATCGCTTCGCCCGCCGTATTCGGTTTTTCAAAAAGTGAGGAATGAAAAGGAGTGCAGGTTTTTCCAACTGCTTTGAGCGCGCTTTTTTATTGAACGGGCATGCCGGTCGTGTTTCGGAGAATAGGGGGGAATTATTCGAATGCCCATGTGAAAAACAGGAGAATACAATCATGGCGAGGATGACGCCGCGGGAGCGGGTTCGTACGGCTATTAACCATGAGGAGCCCGACCGGGTGCCGATCGTCATCGGTGCGAACAACGCCACCGGCATTAAAATGGGAGCCTACAGGAGGCTGAAGAAGCACCTCGGCTACCAGGCGGAGGATCGCTGGATGTACGACTGGCCCGAACTGGGTACAGCGTGCATTGACGAGAAAATACTCAGGCTGCTTTCAAGTGATGTGCGAGGCGTGCTCGATCGGTTCCCCGAAGAGGTCTATCGGCGAAATCGTATGCGGCCGGAGCACTCCCCGTTTATAGATGATTGGGGGAGCGGCCAGATAGAAATCAGACCTGATATGTGGATGCCGGGTGTGCATCCGCTTGCCGGGGCAAAAATTATGGACGATATCGAAAGGTACGCACACTGGCCCGACATGGATGATCCGTACAGGGTGGCCGATATGCAGGCACGGGTGAAGAACCTGATTGAAAACGACGAGTTTGCCGTGATGGCTACACCGTGGCTGCTCTTCCCTCTGGAGCGTGCATTTGCCATGCAGGGAATGGATGTTTTTTTAATGAACCTGTCCCTGGATCCGGATTTTGCCGTTGCACTTCTCAAAAAAATCTCAAGGCTTTGTAAAAACCTCATGAAAAATTTTCTTCGCGAGCTCGGAGAGTATGTCGATATCGTCTGCATCGGAGACGACCTGGGCTCCCAGAAAGGCCTTCTTCTGTCGCCATCGATGTACAGGAAACTGATAAAACCGATTCATGCGGATTATATTTCCTTTATAAAGGAGCGCACGGATGCGAAGATCTTTTTTCATACCGACGGAGACGTTTTCGACCTGATCGATGATTTCACGGAAATCGGGGTGGATATATTAAACCCGGTACAGACTTCAGCCGGACGTATGGCCGACCTCGATGCATTGAAAAGGCAGTTCGGGAAAAGGATTACTTTCTGCGGTGCGGTCGATACCCAAAAAGTATTGCCCAGGGGAACGCCGGAAGAGGTGAGCAGTGAGATCCGACGGGTGATGCGTATTCTCGGTCCGGGCGGCGGCTACATGGCTGCTGCAGTTCATACCATAATGGATGAGGTACCGCCGGAGAATATTTGTGCCATGACAGATGCGGTCGTGCGATACGGAAGCTACCCACTCGTGTGTTGATTGCACGTAATACGTGCGCCTGCATGTTTCAGGGTAGCGGCAGCCGGTCTCCGATCGACCGAACGGTTTTTTATGATTATAACTTAATCATGAAGGAGATGACCTGATATGGGCGCTCGACTATTTTTTAAAGACGTTCCCACACAGCTTGGAACTATGTGGATAGTGTGGGGAAATAGAGCTGGCGCTGTACTGGTAGAGCGGATATTTCTTCCGGAAGAAAATTCCAATAGAAGCTCCGATAAAAATGCCGACGAAAGATCCGATGAAAATTCTTTCGAAAGGCGGATACGGACAATGGGCGGCTTCAACGCCACAGACAGACGGCAGGTGCCGGAAGCCGTTCTTGAGCTGGAGAATATTCTTCACCGTTGTATTGAGGGGAAAAGGACGGACATAGATCTGGGGATTTTCAACTTCACGCAATGCTCAGAATTTCAGAAGACGGTGCTGTTTGAAGAGTACAGGGTGCCGCCCGGATGGGTCAGCACCTACGGGAGGTTGTCTGTAAAGATCGGAAAGCCGGGTGCAGCCCGTACGGTCGGCAGGGCGCTTGCCTCGAATCCGTTCCCGCTTATCATACCCTGTCACAGGGCGGTGCGTGAGAGCGGTGAGCTCGGCGGCTACAGGGGAGGAGTCCATATGAAACGGGCGCTGCTCGAACGTGAGGGAGTCCGGTTCAACGAATCGGGACGCGTGGTTATGGACAGAGTTTATTGAGAAATATGTATGTGAAAGGAGAAGTGATATGGAGGTGAATTATCTCGACAATCTCGTCGGGGTGTTCGGCTCACCTGTTGCTGAAAACCCGACGGTTGTGATGATGGAGGCCGGATTCAGAAAACGGGACCTTAACTGGAAGTATCTGACTATCGAAGTGAAAAAGGAAGACCTGGAAGATGCCATGCGCGGGCTCAGGGCCTTCAATATGAGGGGAATCAACCTTACCATTCCTCACAAGATAGAGGTGTTGAAGTATCTCGATGAGGTTGCAGGAGATGCACGGCTCATTGGGGCGGTCAATACGGTGCGCCGTGAAGGATCGAAACTGATCGGTGAAAACACGGACGGCAAGGGATTTTTGCGCTCTTTGAGGGAAGACGGCGGCACGGATCCGTCGGGAAAAAATGTCGTTATCCTGGGTGCCGGCGGTGCAGCGCGGGCGATCGGGGTTGAGCTTGCCCTTGCAGGAGCGCGACGTATCCGAATCGTCAACAGAACACCGGCGCGCGGAAAGGAACTGGCTGAGCTGATTGACGGTAAAACGAATGCATCCGCAGAATATGCAGGGTGGGATATTCCGTTCGTCCTTCCGGAAGATACCGATTTACTCATCAATGCAACGTCCATAGGGCTGTTTCCCGATGTCGATGAGAAGCCTGATATCGATTACAGCGGTATTCGACAAGGGATGATTGTCTGTGATGTCATCCCAAATCCGCCCGGAACAATTTTTTTGAAAGAGGCTGAAAGCAGAGGAGCAAAGACGCTGGACGGGCTCGGGATGCTCGTGTATCAGGGAACTATCGGTTTCAAGATGTGGACGGGCATCGATGCGCCCGTAATGGAGATGAAGGAGGCGCTCAAACAGACATTCGGACTTTAAATGCGTTCGTCCGATTTAGTCCTGTTGTTATGCGGATGACACCGATAGTCAATACGGTATGGATGATGCGGATGAGTGATGCGAAAATCAAAAAGCTTTGGCGTGATATCTACAGGATAAATTGGTACGATTCGGGTGCGGACGGAAAGGTGGCGTTGACCGCGCTGTGCAGGTTCATGCAGGAGTCGGCGTGGCGGCATGCGAAGCATATGAATCTCGGGTTTTCGAATCTCAGTGAAAATGATATCTTCTGGGTTTTATCGCGCATGCTTATGAAGGTGCACAGTTACCCTTTATGGGACAGGGAGATAGCGGTTGAAACCTGGCCGACTGGAGTCGACCGCTTTTTCGCCATGCGGGATTTTTTCGTATACGATACAGAAGAAAAACCTGTATGTTCTGCGTCAAGCGCATGGCTGGTGCTCGATGTCGATACGCACAGGCCCCGGAGAATCGAACCTCTATTTGACAAGAGGTTTCTGCTGTCCCGGAAACATGCACTCGACAGAACACCTCACAAAATACCCGAGGGCAGTTACGGTGATCCGGATTCCAGCCGCACGGTTTTGTATAGCGACATCGATATACACAATCATGTAAATAACGTGAAGTACATCGAATGGATCATAGACAGTCTGTCGCTCGAATTTATAGAGAGTAATGTGCCCGTGGAGTTTGAGATAAACTTTCTGGCTGAATCTTCAAAAAGTGACAATGTGTCGCTGTACAATGAGCGGATCGAAGGACGATTTCCGGCTTTTATCCATACCGTTGTCAAAAACAACGGCGATATCGTGCTGTGCAGGGCGTATTCCGTGTGGAAAAAACGGACGGACTAGATACGGTCCGATACATTCGGGGCTCATAGCCCTGCTGCAGTATACCTGTCGCGTACGTGAGGTGAGTAATGAGCGCGTTGTACTCTGAATTGCTGGAATTTATAGAAAAGCAGCCTGTTATCAATACGCACTGCCATCACCGAAAGTCGAGCGAGTTCACTTACTTCAGCCTCGACAGGCTTATTGAGAACAGTTATGTGGGCTGGTGCAATATTGACCCGGGCAAGACCCGGGAAGAACGGCATCTTTTTCTGAAAAAGGTGTTTCACAGATCCTATTTTATCTGGCTTCAGCGTTCTTTGCAGGAGTTGTACGGGTTTGATACCCGGCTGACCGCAGACAACTGGGACGAGTGGTCTGAAATCATACGCTCCGTCCACAGGGATGCGGATCATCACATTTCGGTTTTGAAAAATCTATGCGGGTATAAAAAGATTATTCTCGATGCATACTGGAAACCGGGGAGCGACAACGGGTTTCCAGATCTTTTCGTGCCGGCGTACAGGATAAACATGTATCTCTACGGATACAGCAGTGATTCGCAGGACCACAACGGAAACAACCCGCAGAAGCTGTACGACAGACGTATAGGCGACATCGATTCGTACACGTCCTTCATGAAGGAAATGGTATTGAAAAAGAGGGATGAGGGGTGCGTTGCTCTGAAGTCTGCGCTTGCGTACGACCGGAGCATCGATTTTCACGAAGTCGAAAAATCGGACGCTCAAAAGGTGTTTGAGAGTCACACTTCCGGGCCGGACAATCGGGACATAAGGAATTTCCAGAATTATATCTTTTTCGAGCTGTGTAAAATCGCAGGTGAGGCGCATATTCCCTTTCAGTGCCATACAGGGCTCGGTGAGCTTGATCGTACCAACGCCATGCAGATGAGAGAAGTTATTGTGAAAAATCCCGGGGTGACGTTTATCCTCTTTCACGGGAGCTACCCGTGGCTCGACGACATCTGTGCGCTCATTCATCGCTATGCAAATGTATATGCCGATCTGTGCTGGCTTCCCATCATATCGCCGTCCGCCGCGAAGAGGCTGCTCCATGAAATACTGGAGGTCGGGAATGCTGATAGGATTGTATGGGGCTGCGATACATGGACGTCGGAGGAGAGCTACGGTTCTATTCTCGCCTTTCGTTCCGTTCTGGCCCGGACTCTTTCGGAAAAGGTCGAATGCGGATATATCGATGCCGAAGGGGCACGGGAAATTGCAGAGAATATCATGTTCAGGAATGCGATGAAACTGTATGGATTGTCGCTTTCCTGATGCACCGGCCCATTCAACCTGTCTGCGGCCGGTTGAATGGGGATCGTACGGCAGTATACGGCGGCAGCTCTTGTTTTTACTCCCGGATTCATAGAATTCGTTTTCCGAATGCATACGAACGATCTCATCATGCCTGCAGCGCTCGGCATTGTCTTTGCCGGCGCTGGGCATGCGTTTTTTATATAAGGGCTTGCAGGGGTGAGAGCGCACCTCGCTTGTCTAATTGCCTGCCTCGAGCCGGCGTATGGATCGGTATCATACATGCTGTTTCGGGTATCGTGAAAAGATGCAGAAAATCAGATGTGCTATAATAGGGCTTGGGAGGATCGGGAGCCTGTTGGAGGATGACGGGCTGCGGGAAAAACCATGCACCCATGCGGGTGCGATTGCAGAGAACGATGCGTGCGTGCTCGTCGGCGGCTGCGATATCAGAAAAGACAGGTGCAGACTGTTCGCCGAGCGCTGGGGCTGCGATAAGGTGTATACCGATGCAGACGAGATGCTTGAAGCAACCGGTCCTGAGATCGTGTGCGTTGCAACCCCGCCGGAAACCCATCTTCAGATCGTAAAAACGGCCCGGCTGTACGGTGCACGGCTCGTTATATGTGAAAAGCCCCTTGCCGACAACAGTGCTGATGCGCTTCGGATCACTGAATTGCACACAGCCGGCCTTCTCAAGATTATCACCAATCATGAGCGACGCTACTCCAGCGATTATATTCGAGCCCGGAAAATGACGCTGCAGAAGGCGTTCGGAACCCTGTTTTCGGTCAGCTCGAAGATATATATGGGAAAAACGAGGCCCGTGTTCGATATTCTCCTTGAAGACGGTACCCATCTCATCGATATACTTCAGTTTCTTACAGACGCCAGTATGAAGGTGGAGTATGTTGCAAAATATGCAGATCAAAACCGGGAATCACTTCTTGTCTGCGGGGATCTCGACGGCGCTCCGGTATTCATGGAAGTCGCATCCGGGAGGGACCATGCGGTGTTCGAGATTGATATGAGCTTCACCTCCGGAAGAATCAGAATCGGAAACGGCCTCTATGAAGAGTATGCAAGTCTACAAAGTCCGTTTTACGAGGGATTCAATTCACTCAAAAGAAAGGGTGCAAGGCGTCCGCGTACGACCGGGTATTTCAGGAATATGCTCAATGATGCGGTTCGTTGTGTGCGTGATGCTTCCGGAAATCCCGTTTCAAGCGCACAGGACGGGTATGCTGCCGTTAAATTGATAGATACTATAAAGGGTATGGTTTCATGAATAGGATACATGCTTCACGTTCTCTTGCTGAAAATATAAAGCGTATCATAAAGAGCATTCCGTACGGAAGGGTATGCACGTACGGTCAGATTGCAGCATTGGCTGGCAATTACCGGGCCGCGCGGCAGGTAGCGTGGGTGCTTCACAGCTCATCGGAAAAGGATCGGCTTCCCTGGCACCGGGTGGTCAACAAAAGGGGACGCATTTCGCTGAGCACTTTAAAGGGCTACGCGCTTCAGAAATCCATGCTCCGGAAAGAGGGCATTCGATTCGATTGCAATGATACGATAAATTTGGAGCGCTACCTCTGGAACCCCGAGAATGTGTCTCGGCAGAATACAAACAGGTGATATATGGTTTTTATTCCGGAAAACGGGCGGCCGCCTGCACATACAGAGAGAGCGTGGTGGTTTTTGTTTCGCGGCGACGATCTCCTCGTTGCCAGGAATGACGGTGTGGTGACGGTGCCTGTCATAAAAAACCCCGCATTACTCGAACTCGCTCCTGCGCAGAGCTGCTACATAGGTATGTTCGACGATCTTCCCTGTTTTTCGGGAGAGGTGCCGGATGATACGGAGATCCCGGAGGGTTTTGATTTTATTCGGCTGAGAAATCTTATTGCGGATATCGACGAAGATATTTTCCCCGTTGCCGGACGTGCGTTTCAGATTGTGAACTGGGCGAGGACCCATCGGTATTGCGGAAGGTGCGGAAGCAAAACGATGAGGAAGGAGTATGAGCTCGCCATGGTGTGCGAAAGATGCGGCCTCGTTTCCTATCCGCGTATTTCACCCGCTGTTATTACGGCCGTGGTAAAGGGCAAATCGATTTTACTCGCACGCGCGCAAAGGTTTCCGCCGGGTCTATACAGCGTTATTGCCGGGTTCGTCGAGCCGGGTGAAACCCTCAAACAGTGCGTAAAAAGAGAGATACGCGAAGAAACGGGAATCGAAGTAAAAGATATCAGATACTTCGGGAGCCAGCAGTGGCCGTTTCCGAATTCGCTCATGGTCGGATTCACCGCAGGGTATGAAAGCGGCGAAATAAAGATAGATCCTGGGGAGATCTCGGACGCACGCTGGTTTACCCCCGACAACCTGCCGGACCTCCCGGATAAAATCACCATCGCCCGACGCCTTATCGAATGGTTCGTTGATGAAAAGGGCGGCGGCGCTTCTGGAAAGTGAATCTCTTCAATCGAATATTGTACCGGTAACAGCTGTTTCATTATCGTACAGTACTGTGAGCAAAAAACTCCCTCATTGCTTTGACAATTCACGTACGGTGAATTATTATAATCTTCGTATTCACGGTTTTATTCGTTAAATTTCTAGTTATTTGTATCAAAATTTCATTTTAACGAGACAGCGGTCATGCCCGGCATGGAAAATATAACAAAGAAAGCACACCTGTACGCCGGAATAGACGCCGGATCGGTGAGCGTCAACTGTGCGGTCATCGACGGCAGCAGGAGGCTTGTTCGCGAGTACCCGTACGTGAGGCATATGGGCAGGGTTGAGCATGCCGTACGGACGCTTATTCGGGATCTGCACAAGAACTTCGGTGAAGACCTCCTTCGATCGATCTCCTTTACCGGCACCCACGGAAAAATGCTGAGTGAGGAGCTTGGAACGTTTTACGAGTTTGAGACGATCAGCCAGGTGATCGGGGCTGTTTTCCTTATTCCGCACGTGAGAACAATCATCAGTATGGGCGGACAGCACACCGCCCTGTTCCAGATTGCACATCATAAAAGCAGCGACAATCATTGGGAGCTCGAGTACTTCAATACGAACGGGCCGTGTGCGTCGGGTACCGGCTCTTTTATCGATCAGCAGGCCCAGAGGCTGTCCGCCTCGATTTACGGAGGCGGCGATGATACAGCAGGGGGGAGTATCGACCGGATTCTCCGTGATTTCATTCGGCTGGGCCTCAAGAGCGACGTTCCTGCGAATGTGGCGTGCAGGTGCACGGTGTTCACGAAAACCGATATGATTCACCTGCAGAACAAGGGCGAAAAGCTCGAGGACATTATTTACGGCCTTCATGTCGGAAACGCCAGAAACTATATGAGCGCCATCGTATCGAATCACACCCTGCAAGAGCCGATTATCTTCATCGGCGGGCTCTCTCTGAACAGTCTTCAGGTCAAGGCGTTCAAGAATTATTTTCCCGAGCTTGTGGTTCCAAAACACAGCAGTTCGTTCGGAGCGCTCGGTTCGGCACTGCAGGCTCTGGAATCGGGTACCGGAGGCGGGGTAGACCCAAAAAAGCTGGAAGCACTCGGATTGCAGCACAGCTTCAATGTTCCTTCGGCGCCCAGGCTGGAACTGAAGAAGTCCGTGTTCCACCAATCGAATCACCTTCCGAATACGGAGATTTTGGACAATACGAGAATGTTCCTGGGCATTGATATCGGTTCGACGACAACAAAGTACGCGCTCATCGACGATTCCTGCTCGATCGTTCACAAGAATTACGTCCCCACCAGGGGAAGGCCCATCGAGGTGACCCGTGGTCTCTTGAAGGGAATCATGGATAACCTGGGGAAGGATATTGAAATTTCCGGTGTTGCAACAACGGGTTCCGGCAGGAGCGTGGTCGGTGATTTTCTCAATGCCGATCTCATCATAGACGAGATTACCGCGCACGCCCGGGGTGCGGTAGAGATAGACCCGCAGGTTGATACTGTCTTTGAAATAGGCGGGCAGGACTCGAAATACATACTGATAAAAAACGGCAATCCGACTGATTTCGATATGAACAAGGTCTGCGCTGCAGGCACCGGCAGTTTTTTACACGAGCTTGCGAATAAATACGAGATTAACATAGTCGACGAGTTTCAGAATACAGCCCTTTCGTCGGAATCTCCGGTGAAGCTCACCGACCGATGCACGGTATTCATGGAATCGGATCTCGAATCGTATCACCAGAAGGGAATCGCAACAAAAGATCTCATTGCCGGACTGTGCTATGCAATCGTGTACAACTATATGAACAGGGTCGTAGGGAAGAGAAAGATCGGAAACAGGCTCATGTTTCTGGGCGGACCTTCCCTGAACAAGGGGGTGGTGGCCGCTTTTGAAAATGTGCTCGGCCGGGAAATTATCGTACCAATGCACCGGGAAGTCCTCGGCGCGTACGGCGCAGCTCTTGCGGTGAGGGAGACGACGATTCAGGAAAAGAGGACCGAATCCGGTTTCAGGGGACTCGAAAGTGCGGCAGCCGATACGATGCACTGCAGGGAGCAGGTATGCCGCGCCGACCCCCACTGTCACAACAAGTGCAAGCTGAAGATCTACAGCTTCGACGGACGGCGCAGCATCTGGGGAGGTGAATGCGGCAGGTATGAGCTTGTCAGGGGCCGCAGCAAGCGAACTGATGACTGTTTCGATCTGCGGCGGAGGATCTGGGAAAGTTATATGGAGGGGGTGAGCGCCCGGTGCGGGGACGAACCCCGCATGAAGATCGACGGGAGACCGACGGTCGGCATACAGCGTATGCTGTACGGCCTTCACTTCGGTGTATTATGGGCGCACTTCTTCGATCAGCTCGGTTACAGACTCGTGCTCAGCCCTCAGACGGACAATGAAATCTCGAGAACCGGAGCCGAGATGATGCAGGGTGAAGCATGCTACCCCGTGAAGGTTTCCCACGGGCATGTCGACAGAATCGCGAGAAACACGAAGTACCTTTTTTTACCGAGCATCATCGACATACCGGTATCTGCGGAACAGGAGATGGGTTTTTACTGCCCGATGGTTCAGGGCAACTCCTACATGACACGTATGGCGCTCGGACTTGATCAGCGATATGTACTGCATCCTGTTGTTCATTTGAAGCACGATCCCGACCGGCTTTCACTCGAGCTCACGGAGCAGGTCGGCCGAAAGCTGGGTGCATCCGGTGCGGATATCAGACATGCGCTTAAATACGCTGTGCGGAAAAACGGGGAGTTCGTGGAGGAGATGAGGCGTGAAGGTGCATCGATTATTCAGGCTCGAAATCCTGAAAAACCGTTTGTAGTGGTAACCGGGCGGCCGTACAACCTGTACGACGAAAAGCTCAACCTCCGGATCGGTAGAAACCTGGCCGGTGTCGGAGTAACCGCTGTTCCCATGGATTTTATCGACACCGATGCGGTGGACCTTTCGGATTTTCCGTCCATGTACTGGGGTCTCGGCGCTCAAATACTGCGGGCTGCCCGATTGGTCAAGGAAAGGGAAGGGTTCTTCGGGATACATCTCACAAATTTCAGCTGTGGTGCCGATTCATTTCTCGAACACTTCTACAGACAGATCATGGGTGAAAAAGCCTACCTGATTCTGGAGCTTGACGAGCATACAGCGGAAGCCGGTGTCATGACGCGGATCGAAGCTTTTAAGAATGTCATGGAGAATACCATGCGAAAAACGGATGCTTGTTTCATGCGCTTTTCGCGGACGGGAAAAGATGGACGTATCAACATTTCAATCGCTGACTAGCGGAATCGGTGTTTTCAACGCCGAAAACAAGACCTTTTTAATTCCGCAGATGAACGGGATAGGCGCCTACCTCCTTGCTGCGGCACTGCGGAGTTTCGGTATTCAGGCGCTGGCGCTCGATACATACAATGCACTCGACCTGGGTAAGGAGTACACCTCCGGAAAGGAGTGTCTTCCCTGCCTGATAACGACCGGAGACATTCTCAAGTTTCTGAATGACGAGCGGGAAAAGCAGGGACCGCTGTTCAAACCGGACAAATACATCTTTTTCATGCCCGAATCGGACGGGCCGTGCCGCTTCGGCATGTACAACAAGTACCAGCGTATCGTTCTCGATTCTTTTCCCGAGTTCAGGAGTGTAAAGATCGGGTCGCTTACCTCCCGTGACGGATATTCCCTGGACGGGCTCGTGGGGCATGACCGGGTGCGGGCGCTGAGGAAGGCCGCGTATCTTTCCATGCTCATAACCGATATTCTCAACAGGCTCGTATGGCGTGTTCGTCCCTACGAGAGGGTTGAGGGAGAAACCGACCGTTTTATCTGGAAAGCCGTGGGAATCATGGAGGAGTCCTTCGAAAGATACGGAGCCCGGAATGATTTCAGGACGATTCTCGGCTTGCTCGACGAGACCCTCGAACAGGCAAAGAGGATACTCGATCCCTCCATCCGGCAAAAACCACTTGTCGGGATTGTCGGTGAAATTTTCCTGCGTGTCCATGACCAGGCGAATCAGGGTCTTATCAAGACGCTTGAAAAATACGGCGCCGAAGTGGTGAACGCGTCGCTCATAGAATGGATAAATTACACCTCTTACAACCGGATGCGGGATGCGAAAATGCGGTTCAGGCTCGATCTGAAACAATTTCGCATCGGTGAGGCGAAGGAAGATTTGAAAGATATACTGAATCACGCAGTGGACTTTTTTTATCAGCAGTATAAACAGAGACGAATATACGAAAGAGTGCAGAGGCGCCTGCGAATTGCCGGAGATCACAGGGTCGCACATCTGGAACGGATCTTAAAGAGGGACGACGTTTTCAGTTTCGACGTCGGGACCGAGGCATGCCTGAGTATATCGGGCATCATGGCATATGCTGAACACGGCTTCAGCGGCGTGGTGAACGTGTTTCCATTTACCTGTATGCCGAGCTCGATAACCTCCTCCATCGTAAAACCGCTCATGAACAGGCAGCAAGTTCCCTACCTGGACGTACCGTGCGATGCGAGCCAGCAGCCCGGCAGGGAAACCGACATTCGCACTTTCATGTATCAGGTATACCAGCACTACAGGAGAAATCAAGGTAAAGGCCGTGGGTAAAAGCGGTATTATACTGTCTGTGGAGGAAATGAATGTTTGTCAATAATATCTCGCCGGTAATCGTCAAGCTCGGACCGTTCTCGATACGGTACTACAGCCTCCTATTTGTCTGTGCATTTCTGCTTGGACTCTACCTCGTCAAGAAGATTTTTCAGGAGAAAGGAATAGATACCGAGCTCGTGTACCCGCTCTTCATTACCGTGGTGATATGCGTGATCGTCGGGGCGAGGCTCGGGCATGTTTTTTTCTATCATCCCCGATACTACCTGTCACACCCCGTTCGTATACTGATGATATGGAAGGGCGGGCTTGCAAGTCACGGTGCTGCGATCGCGCTACTCATCGGCATGGTGCTGTTTACCAGGATATATCCCATCACCTTCTACCAGATCAGCGATGCGCTTTCGATACCCGTATCTATCGGAACGAGCTTTATCCGGCTGGGGAATTTTTTCAATTCCGAGATTGTCGGAAGAAAGACGAGTGTTCCCTGGGCGGTGAAGTTTATGCGTTTTCATGAGCCGGACGGCGGCCCGCCCGCATTCCGTCATCCCACACAGCTCTATGAAATGGCGATGGGCATCGTGATCTTCGTGATTCTATGGACTGTTTTCAAAAAGAAGAAGGACAGGCTGCAGGACGGCGCGATCCTCTACCTGTTTTTGTTTCTCTATTTCAGCCTCAGGTTTCTCGTCGAGTTTACCAAGGAGTACACGCGGCCGCACCATGAAATATTTCTTACCACGGGACAGTTCTTGAGCATACCCTTTATACTGTTTTCCGGAATCATGCTCTTTGCGGTCGGCAAGATACGGACAATGCCGAAGAGCTGATTCGGTGATGGTACGCTTCTCTCTTTTTGGTAATCGATCTGATTGCGCTATTCGGAGTATATGTCCGGGTTTTCCCGCCGGACGGCTTCCGACGACATGATCTGTGAGATATTGTCCTCCGTTATGCCGGTCAGCTCGATAATATCGATTGAGCCGTCGGGGTTTCTGTGCTCGATCTTTACAATGCGCCCCGGTACATCCGGGGATATCCAGTAATCATCCAACGATCCGACCTGTTTTCCTCTGTCTCTGATATGAACCGCGGTAAATTGCCCGGCAGCGGTTAAAACCGTTTCTTCCCCGACTGCGATCGGGTTTTGGAACAGCTTTTCATACTCCTGCTCTATCAAAATCCGCCGATCCTCCGCCATCATCTGTTTCAGCTCTTCCCTGGAAAACTCTTTCAATGCTTCCTCGAGCTCGACGGCAAAGAGCGGGACTATTTTGTATTTCTTCCCGGTATCGGGGTGGATGTACCGTATCTCCAGCGGTGTATTCAGGTCGGATATGAGCAGTTCGCAGAATACCCATGTATCGTCGATATTCATCTGAATCTGCCACCACCGGGAGCCGTCTTTGTTCTGCTTTAGAAGCGATCGATCAACCGTCGCGTATATTGCGCCGTTTTTTCTGTATGCGGTCAGTATGATGCCCTGTCCTTCCTCGAATCCGTTTTTTTGGAGGGTGAAGATGCGGTAGATATAATCGGTAAATCCGCCGCTGCCGTTTTCTACGAAGTCTGAAAACGAATCTGTACTTGAAATGAGGGTTTTGTACTGTATAACGGGAACGAGGAGTGCGTGCAGGTCGTATTCTCTGCGCTCGGGTTTGGGGCCTGTTTCGAGTTTTTTGACTGGCGGCGCCGGTTCGGGTTCCACCCGCTTTCCCTGCACGGCAGGCTGTCTTGTCGTCGTGCAGCCGAGGACTGCAATGAAAAGAATGATCGCTACCAAAGATACTGCAGTGCTTTTCAGCGGTTCCATTCCCCTATCTACCTCCGTGGCGTTTCACCGGGTTCCATTATCATACTGTATCCTCATCTTTGCGTTTTTATGTGCTCCGAAGCAACGTCCTCCTTTCTGTGGCATGCTACGAAATGGCCGTTGCCTGCATCCTCGAGCAGCGGCTCTTCGACCCTGCAGCGCTCGACGACAAACCAGCAGCGCGGGTGGAATCTGCATCCCTTCGGCGGATTCACGGGATTCGGCACGTCTCCGGTCAGTATAATTCTCTTTCGCCTGATGTCCGGGTCGGGATAGGGAATGGCGGAGAGAAGGGCTATTGTATATGGGTGCAGCGCACCGGTGAACAGGGTTTTTGTCCCGGCAATCTCAACGATTTTTCCAAGATACATCACGGCTATCCTGTCGCTTATATGCTCCACGACGAGAAGGTGATGGGTAATGAAAAGATATGTGAGATCGTACCTGTTTTTGAGGTCTATGAGCAGGTTGAGTATCTGCGCCTGTACGGATACGTCGAGTGCCGATGTCGGCTCGTCGAGAATGATGAAATCGGGATTCGTGGACAGAGCGCGGGCTATTGCGATCCTCTGGCGCTGCCCTCCTGAAAATTCATGGGGGTGCCGCATCATATGATCTCTGCTCAGGCCCACCGAGTTGAGGAGCCCGACGACCCTGTCGACTTTCTCCTTCCCCCGTGCCATGTTGTGTATGGAGAGAGCTTCGCCGATTATGTTTTTGATGAGCATACGCGGATTGAGCGAGGTGGTCGGGTCCTGAAAAACGATCTGCATTCGTTTCCTGAGATATTTCAGTCTGTTTCCGCTGAAGGTTGTTATATCCTGGAGTTTTTCTTCTTCGTCTTTTTCACTGCCGAAGTAGACGGCTCCGCCGCTCGCTTTCTCGAGCCGGAGGAGAGTCTTGCCGAGGGTCGTCTTGCCGCATCCCGACTCGCCGACGAGTCCGAGGCATTCCCCCTTTTTGAGCGTCAGTGATACATCGTCGACCGCCCTGACGTAGTTTTTCGTCGTCTGTATCACACCGCTTCTGACGGGATAATAGGTCTTCAGATTTTTTATTTCCAGAAGTTCAGACACTATTCGAACCTCCGTGCGGTCACGGGTCGGTCTCCGTGTAAAAAACAGGCCACCATGTGTTCTTCTCCATCGCCATCCGTTTTTACGTACAGTGCGGGTTTCCGGTGCGAGCAGATTCCCATCGCTTCGGGACACCGGGGGTGAAAACGACAGCCGGAAGGCGGATTGATGAGATTCGGTACGTTTCCCCGTATGCTTTCCAGCCTCCCCCTCCTGCCCGGCGTCGGTACGGAATGCAGCAGAGCTCTGGTATATGGATGGAGCGGGTGTTTGAACAGCTCCCTCACGTGTGCAAACTCGACCAGTGTTCCAGCGTACAGCACGATGACCCTGTTCGCTACCTCTGAAACGACCCCCAGGTCATGGGTTATGAAAAGTATCGACGACCGGTACTTCTTCTTGAGCTCTTCGATAAGGGTTAGAATCTGCGCCTGGATGGTAACGTCGAGGTTCGATGTCGGCTCGTCTGCTATCAGGATGGACGGATTACAGGCCAGTGCCATCGAGATAACCACCCTCTGCTGCATGCCGCCGGAGAGCTCGTGCGGGTACCGTTGAATGACGGATGACGGGTTCGGTATACCGAGGCTGCCGAGAAGTTTTACAGACAGTTCGGTTGCCTGGCGTTTTATCAGGCGGCCGTAGCTGCGGTGCTGCAGGTTGTTCCCGTGAGCTTTTCGCAGTTTTCTTGTGTACTTCACCTTCCGGTAACGAAGCAGCAGGCCCGGCCTCCTCGTTTTTTGCATGCTTCGAGCGATCTTTTCGAGTACGAGCGTGCAGAGCTCTTCCTGCCGGTGAAGAAGAAAACTTTCGCTGACCTGCCTGTTTATGCTGAGCACCGGATTCAGAGCGTTTCCGGCCTCCTGAAAAATCATCGATATTTCATTACCCCTGATCGTGCGCATGAACTCATCGCTCTGTTCGACCAGGTTTATGGAATTTCCGCTCGGTCGGTAGCTGATGATTCCGCCTTCGATTTTTCCAGGCGGGAGAATGAGACCTAAAATCGAGAGGACGGTAACACTCTTGCCGCAGCCGGTTTCACCGACGATTCCCAGCGTATCGCCGTTTGCGAGACTGAAGCCGATTTCATCGATCGCCCTGACCACTCCTTCATATGTGTAGAAATTCACCTTCAGATCTTTTACGTCGAGAATCGAGCCTGTTGTGTGCGTTTCAGCCATGCGCCTATTTCCTTCTCAGTTTCGGGTCGAAAATATCCCTGAGCGCATCACCCAGAAGGTTCCAGCCGAGAACAAAAAAAAGAATGAAGAGACCCGGAATGGTAACGACGTACCAGAACAAAAAGGGCTGGCCCTGGGGGCCGACGATATAGTTTCTTGCAAGGCTCACCATCTGACCCCAGTCCGCATATCCCTCCTGCGCGCCGAGTCCGAGAAAACTGAGCGCAGCTGCGGTGAGAACCATGGCCCCTATATCGAGGGAAGCGAGTATGAGTACCGGATAGATGGCGTTGGGGAGTATGTGTCTGAATATTATTTTAAATGTGCCTGCGCCGAGTGCTTGTGCCGCCTTTATGAAATCCTCCTCACGTATGGTGAGGATGCTGCTTCGTATGGTCCGTGCATAGATGGGCCAGCCCACGATGATGAGTGACTTCATGATATTGTCGAGACTCCGCCCGAGCGCCGTCACTATTGCCATTGCCAGTATAAAAAGCGGAAGCGACATGAAAATATCTACAACACGCATCAGGATCTCATCCACCACCCCTCCGAAATAGCCCGAAATGCTGCCCACGACGATGCCGATGATCAGTATGCTCCCTACGACCATGAATCCTATGCGAAACGCGGTTCTGGTACCCCAGATCACTCCGTAAAGGATATCGTACTGTTTGGTCGTTGTGCCGAACGGATGGCCGGTCTGAGGCGGTCTCGGTATGACCGAGTAGCCCTCGTGAGGGATTCTAAAGGGCTCGTTCTCGTACTTTGGAGGTGATATTACCGGCGCAAATACCGCGATCATGAAGAATATGAAGATAAGGGAGAGGCCGGCGACCGAGAGCGGATTTTTTACTATTTTGCTGAAGCTGAACGTAAACTCCTTGAGCCTGGGATGCTGTTCGAACTCGCGAATAATTCTTCGTTTTTTCAGAAAGTACATACCGCCCTTCCTCGACCTTCGCAAAAGAGAGGGATCTATTCCCGTTATACCCGTATTGGCGTCACACGCTGTTTCTTCCTTCGTTTCTCGATTTTCCTATCCCAGCCGTACACGCGGGTCGATGTACGCGTAAAGAATATCCACCACGAGATTCGTCACCACGAACAGAACGCCGTTGAACAGAACCGCCATGAGGACCGCAGGAATGTCGAGCTGTGTTGCCGCATGCGCCCACCACCACCCGAGTCCTTTTCTGTTGAAAATGGTTTCGGTGATGACCACTCCGGCCATGAGCTGCGCGAACAGCCAGCCGGATACGGTTACCACCGGTATCAGAGCGTTTCTCCTCGCATGTTTCTTGATCACAATCTTCGGAGACGCCCCCTTGGCCCTCGCCGTGAGCACATATCCCCTGCCCATCGCCTCGAGCATGCTCGAACGCATGATTCTCATTACAAGTGCAATCTGTATGACGGTGAGCGTGATAACCGGAAGCACGAGGTGCCGAATCGCGTCGACGAATATCCAGAGCTTTCCGTTAATGAGGGCGTCGATCGTATTTATACCGGTATACCGTATAAACTCGGCGGAGTTCACGTATGCCTGCGCCTCGTAGCCCAGAATTTCTGGTGGGAACAGACCGCGGAAGTATCCGTAAAAAACCATGAGCAGAACGAGTCCGAACCAGAACGTCGGTAAAGACCAGCCCACAATCGCCATGAACCGGGTGAAGTGATCGATCGGTTTGTCCCTGTGCACGGCGGATACGGAGCCGAGCCATATTCCGACAAGTATGATGAGGGGGGCGGAATAGAGCGCGAGCTCGACCGTGTTCGGGAGAAAAAATTTGAACGCTTCCATGACAGGACGTGAAACCGTAGTCGACCACCCGAAATTCCCGCTCAACACCTGGTGAAGCCAGTTGTAGTACTGTACGTATACCGGCCTGTCGAGGCCGTAGGTTTTTATGATGCCGTTTATATCGCTGAGCTGTTTGATGTCTCTGATGAATGCAGATGCGCGCTGTTCTGGAGAAAAGAGCGTGAGAATGGCGAATATGATGAGTGTCACTCCGATGAGTACGACGACGAGAAGCAGGATTCGCCTGATGACATAGTTTAAGAAATTCATGCTGTATACGACATTCTTCGAGATCAGCCTGCACTACGGAAAATACCGCCGACAGACGACGGGAGAACATCTTCTGTCCGGGACTGCCCGTTCATATGAAGCAGAAACGGCAACACCGTAAACGGCGTATGGCGCTGACTAGTATCAATACCCCTTCTTGAGCGGGTAGAAGTAGAGCATATGGTCGAGTACCGGGTTCCACTGGTATCCTGAGATCCAATCTCTCATAAAAACCCTGTATACCGATTGCGAGATCTGAAATCCGGGAATATCTTCATAGTACAGCCGGGCGAGCTTGTAATAAATTTCTTTTCTCTTGTCCGGATCCACCGTTTTGATGCCCTCTGAAATAAGTTTGTCGACCTCGGGATCGTAGAAGCTCTGCCATGATGCGAAATCACCCTGCGAGTGCATGTAGGGATGGACGAAGTTGTGGGGATCCGGAAAATCTGCAACCCAGCCGATGACGAACAGCGGGCATTTCTTCGCTATCATCATATTCAAATAGTTGCCCCAGTCGACCTTCATGATCTCGATTTGAAACTTGGGATTGAGCGACTCCACATTCTCCTCTATCATCTGGCAGGCGATCTGTCGCTGTTCGTTTCCCGAATTATACAGAATGGTAAGCTTGAATCCCTTATTCCATACCTGCCCGCCCCAGGCCTTCATGAAGAGCTCTTTCGCCTTTTTAAAGTTGAACTCGTACTTCGGCGTATTCGGGTCTCTGTACGGGAGTCCTTCCACAATCGGGCTTGCCGGGGTGGTGGCATACCCCAGAAAGGCGTCGCGGATATAGGTTTTATGATCGAAGGAGTAAGCAAAAGCCTTTCTCAGATCGGCGTCGGAAAAGAAGTCGGGCGGAATGCCCTGACCGTCGAGCTTTCCGCTCCAGATGGTCTGATTTGCTTCAGGGTTTATATTGAAATTGAAAAACACCGCGGTGTTGGAAAGTCTCGGGAGGTCTTTGTAGATCTTGATCCCTTCGACGTTATCCATCTCGGGCCAGTACATCGTATCGACCAGAACGGAATCCGCATCGCCCGCGATGAACATGAGCTTTCTGGTGGTCCACTCCTCGACATTCTTGATGACGATGTTTTTAATGGCGGCGGGTTTTCTGAAATAACCGTTGAAGCGTGTGAGGAATATTTCGACACCCGGCTCCCACCTTTCGAGCATATACGGTCCGGTTCCGTTTTCTCTATTGTAGAGTATTTCCGTACCCTGTTCCGGGTTGTTGTAATTCTCCCATCCTTCCTTCCTGCCGTCCCATGCGCCTTTTTCGATCATGTATTTCTTGTCTATGATGCCCGACCAGTACTGGGCGAGTATCCCCAGAAATGGCGGGTAGGGGTCTTTGAGATGAAATACAACGTTCTGTCCGTCGACCTCGACGGTATTCATGATGTCGTCGATGCTGACGACAATGTTTCCGTTCCTGTCGCGCGAGCTCGACGTGCCCAGTAAAGGATCGAAAAACATCCATATCGGGCCGCCGTCCTGGTCGGTTACCAGTGCCCTCTCGAAGGTGTACTCCACATCCTCCGGGGTCAGCACATCACCGTTGTGAAACTTCACGCCCTTCCTGATGGGGAATATGTATGTTGTGCCTCCGTCCCTTATAAGACCGTTCTCGACGCTCGGCACTTTTTGGGCGATCAGCGGAATGAACCGGTCGGTTGCAGACCCGTCAAAGCCGATAAGCGGATCGTACATATTCATCAACGCCTGACCCGATGCGGTATCGTACGCGCGGTGCGGGTCGAGGCTCTGAATGGTGGCGTACTCCGCCCTGATGAATGTGTCCGGATTCTTTACCGCCTTCCGAGCGGGGGCCTCCTCTTTTTTCTCGGGAGCCTTTTCCTCAGCCGGTGCAGCCTCCATCTCCTTTGTTCCCTCAGCCTTTTTCCCTCCTGCGGTGAGAAAACTACTGCCCGCTGCAAGAAAGACAAGGCTCAAGCATACAGCTAGGATTTTTTTCCGCATTGTTAATACCTCCTTTATCGATAATCTTTGCTGCAGTACGCCAGTTTCACATGATATACCAGGCTAATCTAATGTCAATAAATATTTTGAAATAGCGGCGGGGCCTGTGTATTCGGGAAAAATTGTCCGGGGGATATTTTTTTGATACATTCGATGGAACACCGGTCAACAGGTACATTCGGGTATACTAATTTCCCTGCTCGACGAGGTGGACGTGTATGAAAACCCTGCTCCTCATGAGCGGTCTCGATATCGAGGGGAAGAGCTCTTTTGCGAGGCAGCTCGCATTTCTTGGAAATGTCCTGAATAAGAACGGAATTCGCACCGTTTTATGCGGTCCTGGGCCTCACGGGGGCTCCGGCGCCGGTCCGTTCGGAAACACGCGTACGTATAAATACAGGGCATCCTGGATTTCGGATGGAGCGGTCAATCGGGCTCCAAGCTTTTTAGAGCTCGTTCGAAAAACCGGTGCGTGTGCAGCCGTACTGCTCGGTTATCACGACCAGTTTCCCTTTCTGAGGGACGGTAGACCCGAAGGTTTTCCCTGCTTTCTCTGGGCCCAGTTTTCAAAGCAGCCCGATCCTTCCTTTTTTCGGTATGTTTTGCCGGTTGCGCTCACCCCGAAGAGCCTTGATTTTATCAGAAAGGCCGGTTTTACGGGGACCTGTCCGATTATCCCTCATGGTGTCGACACCTCGGTCTATTTCCCGTTTTCCACAGATGAGCGCGCACGCCTGAAGAGAGAAATGGGTCTTGGAGGCCGTTTTGTTGTCGGGACTGTCGGCGCCCATACGTCGAGAAAACGGTTTGATATCATCGTCGAGGCCTTCAGCATTTTTTCAGTACGTGTTGCGTCCGCTTTTCTCCTGATGAAAACAGACCGTATGCGCTCTCTTGAAGAGGTCGATCTGGGCCGGGTTATCGGCCGCAGGGGGGGCGTATCTAATGTTAAAATAATCAACGCTGATCTGAGTGATGAGCAGATGAGGAGGCTCTACGGAGTGATGGACCTGTATATAAATCTTTCAGAGTGGGAGGGTTTTTGCATTCCTGTTGTCGAGGCGATGGCCTGCGGGGTACCGGTGATGACCCATCAGGTGCA
Source organism: uncultured Spirochaetota bacterium (assembly GCA_964521865.1). Lineage (GTDB taxonomy): Bacteria > Spirochaetota > B62-G9 > B62-G9 > DRHN01 > CAYSRJ01. The sequence continues at coordinate 72,264 of CAZFTJ010000013.1, forward strand.
GGGTCCCGGAGAAATCGTGCCGTATGACGAGTACATGGTACCCGGAGGAGCGGTATTTTTTGAAGGGCAAACATCTCTCATTCGGGCAGACCCCGTGCAGGCGGCGCATGTTCTGGCACTGGCCTTCAGCCGGACGGAATTTCACGAAAAATTGAAAAAAAAGGGGCTTGATGAGGTGCGTCTTAAGTTCGATATGCGGGTCGTCGCCGGGCTCTGGGAGCGTCTGATTGACGAGCGCGGTTTATAAAACGATGTTTTTCAGAAATCTCCAGGCAAGCGTATGCCTGTCGAGTCTGAAAAAGCTTTCGGCGATCATTTTTTTAAACTGGCCGTCCCTGCCGCACGCGGCTATGGCCCGTTCCATCACCGCGCGAAGAAGCCTTTCATGTCGTATGAAGCGAGTCGGTTTCAAATAGGCGCCGAATTCAACCCTGCATCTTTTTTCGTACCATGAAAAGTCCCGGCCTTCCAGGAGGGTCTGTGCGGCGAGCTTGCCGGAAAGCATGGCGAAGAAGATGCCTTCACCCGTCGATGTATTGACAAACCCTGCGGCATCTCCGGTGATGAGCGAGTGTGCCGTATACACGTGCCGGACAGGTGCGAACGGTATGATCTTTGCCCTGTGCTTCATCGTTTCAGCCGAAAAAATATCGTTTTCTGCGAGGTATTCCAGGTACCGCCGGTATGCCAGCCGTATGTTTTTCTGCGGAAGGTAGGCGCCCAGTCCGACATTCACGTATCCGTTTTTTGGAAATACCCAGGCATAGCCACGTATTCCGCTGAAGTTGAAATGTATATGCGCGGTATCGAGCTCCCGTTCGGTCCTGAAATCAAACTCCATGCAGATGCCGGCCTGCCGGTACCGGAGGACGCTCTGTGCCCCGGTTGCATCGATGAGAATTTTGCCCTCCGGCTTCTTGTTTATGGAGAATCGCGCACCCACGTTTACCGCTTTTTGAAGCAGAAACCAATCGAGGTCTTTTCTGAGGACGGTTTGCATAAGGGGTTTACGGGATATAAAATCGGTGGAATGTCTGCCGCATGTAAAACGAACCCGGAATATGTTTTTTCCGTCGATCTCTTTCATATAGGGAAACCGGCGTGCGTAGAGCAGGGGGTTGAAGAGTCCCCCGGCGCATGATTTTTCCCGCGGGAAGGGAACCTTGTCGATTATTTCAACGTCAACACCTGCCTGTGCCAGATACAGGGCGGCGGTACTGCCTGCAGGTCCTGCTCCGAGCACCGATATCTCCATTCGCCGTCCCCCCCGATTTGTGCAGCAGGTTCATGGATAGTATAGCAGCGAACATGTCGTTTTTTAACTAAAATCGTATTAAGGTTCAAACAGGCGGCGAAAAAGGCTCCGTCCTTTCGGTATTCCGCATGAGCGCTGCGTCGTTCCTGCTGCCTGAATGGTGCGGACACATTAAATTGTTGGCATTAGCGTGCAATTGAGTCATATTGTACCTATTCGATTAACGATGCCCGGAGATGTTTCTTCGTTCTGCCATAGGAGGATCGATTTTAATGAGAGTATTGAAAGAGGAGTCGGTTGCGGTCATTGTCGATGTCCAGGAAAGACTTTTTCCCCATATGCACGACAGGGAATATCTTGAAAAATCGATTGTAACCCTGATACAGGGTCTGCGGGCGCTGGATGTGCCCATTTTAGTTACGCAGCAGTACACGAAAGGGCTCGGGCCCACCATACAGTCTGTACGTGATGCTCTTCCACGGTACCGTCCCATTGAAAAGCTCGCATTCAGCTGTATGGACGAGAAGACCTTCGCCGAAGAGCTCGAACAAAGCGGTAAAAAGACGGTGATACTTGCGGGTATCGAAACGCATGTGTGCGTGCTTCAGACCGCCGTGGATATGGCGCATCATGGGTATGTACCGGTTATAATAGAGGACTGTATCTCTTCTCGAAAAGCCGAGGATAAAAAGACGGCTATTTTGCGTATGCGGGATGAAGGGGTTTCGGTTTCGACATGCGAATCCATTCTCTTCGAGCTTGTAAGATACGCCGGAACCGACGTGTTCAGATCGATTTCAAAACTGGTAAAATGAGGGACGAAAACGGCTGAAAAATGTGAGAGGGAGGTGCTGTGAAAAAGATTCGTATTTTTTCGTGGAATGTAAACGGCATTCGCGCCGTATATAAAAAGGGGTTTTTAGATTGGCTGAAAGAGGCAGATCCGGACATCCTGTGCGTGCAGGAGACGAAGGCCCAAAAAGAGCAGCTTCAGCAGGAGCTGATAGAGGTGCCAGGCTACATCTCGTACTTCACCTCAGCGGAGAGAAAGGGCTACAGCGGAGTTGCGCTGTACACAAGAGAGGAGCCGAAGAAAATTTGGCACAGTTTTGGTATTGAACGGTTCGACGCAGAGGGCAGGGCGCTCATCGCCGATTACGAATATTTCGTTCTGTTCAATATATATTTTCCAAACGGGAAGGCTTCCAAGGAACGACTCAGGTTCAAAATGGAATTCTACGATGCCTTTTTCGAATACGCCCATCATTTGAAGTCTGAGGGAAAAAGTATCGTCGTATGCGGAGACGTGAACACCGCCCACAAGGAGATGGACCTCGCACGGCCGAAGGAAAACGAAAAGGTGTCGGGTTTTCTCCCGGAGGAGCGCGCGTGGATCGACCGGTTTATTGAGAGCGGATTCGTCGATACGTTCAGAGAATTCAACAATGAGCCCGGTCAGTATACCTGGTGGGACCTCAAAACAAGGGCGCGGGAGAGGAACATCGGCTGGAGGATAGACTACTTTATTGTCAGTGACGATTTCATGAGGAATGTGACATCCTCCTATATGCTGCCCGATGTAATGGGGTCGGACCACTGTCCGATCGGGATGGATATCGAGCTTTGAGAGCAAATCATATCGAAATCGAGTTCAGACCGGAGCATGCCGGTGCTGAGCTTCAGCGGAGGTTGTCGAGCCGTTCGTTGTACTCCAGGTCGATCTTTTCATGGTACCGCGACTGTTCATCGAGCCTGCTGTAGAGATGTTCGATCTCTTTTCTTAATGCATGATTTTCCGCTGAAAGATCGCCGATTTTTTTACCGATTCCCGATGCCGACAGCTGAATTATCTCTTCGTTGTTTTTATGAACCTTTCTTTCGAGGGATTCGATAGCACCTTCGATTTCACGAATAGTCAGTTCAACCGGCCTTAATGCGTTCGAACGTTCTCTGACGATTTCAGCGCGTCGTTTTCGAAGCTCTCTTTTATCAAATTGCTGATACTGCCCGGCACCGTGGCATCCGCCGTGTGCGGACAACCGTATTTTTCCATTTGTTTCCGCCGATTTTTCGTCTATCCAGCCGACAGTTTCGAGAAAGTCCCGATAAGTTCCTTCGAAAATACGCACCGTGCCTTCATCAAACACGATAAGTCTGTTGATGAGTGAACGGAGAAAGAGCTCGTTATGCGTCACAATTACGACCGCCCCCGAGAAATTGTCGATGGCGGCCATCAGAGCGTCGCATGATTCCATATCCAGGTGGTTTGTCGGTTCGTCGAGAAGCAGAAGGTTACACGGTGTAAGGAGAATTTTCCCGAGCAGAACCCTGCTCTTTTCACCTCCCGAAAGCACCCCTATCTTTTTCTGGGATGCGTCGCCTCCGAACATCATCAAACCGCACGTAGTCAGCACCTTCTGGCGGCCTGCGAGCTCGTCGGCGCCGGTAATCTCCTGTTCGACGGTTTTATCCGGGTGCAGGCCTTCCACTGCGAGCTGGCCGAAATAACCGGCGGCAACGCTCTGATGAGAGCGAATTTCGCCGTGTGTCGGTTTTATATGACCTGCCAGCAGCTTGAGAAGAGTCGATTTCCCTCTTCCGTTTTTTCCCACAACACCGATTCGGTCATTTTTCTCGATAGCGAAATTCAGGTTTCTGATAAGGGGATTCCCGGACTTTGCGTATGAAAACGACAGGTCTCGCGTTTCCACGAGATATCGGGCTGGAAAACCGTTCTCATTGAACGAAAACTCCAGGTTTTCAATCTTTTCGAGCCTCCGGGTTGTTCCCTTTTTTTCAAGCGCCTTGATCCGCGACTGTACGAGACCTGCAAGCCGCGCCTTTGCCCTGAATCGATTGATAAAGACCTCGACTTCCCTCCTCTTTTTTTCATCGTTCAAACGGGTCTTTTCGTGGATCTCCTCCTCCCGTGCGATCTGCATATAGAGTTTTCGCGTGTTGCCGGGTATTTTTCTGATTTTTTTTCTGTGTAATGCCATCGTATGCGTTGCCACTGCATCCATAAATCCGCGATCGTGGGTAACGAGAATGAATTCCTTCTGCCACCTTTTCAGATACCGCTCGAGCCATCGGATTGATACAATGTCCAGGTAGTTGGTGGGTTCGTCAAAAAGCATGAGATCGGGCTCTTCTATGAGCACCTTTGCCAGATTCAGACGAACCTGGAATCCTCCGGAAAGCGTGCACGGGTCCTGATCAACCTCATGTCCGGTAAATCCGAGGCCGAACAATACTTTTTCAACACGCCATATTTCGTTTCTGTGTGCTTTATCCAGGTATCGGCACCCCTCCTCGAGTACGGTGTGTCCGCTAAAGCGAAGTTCCTGCGTAACGAGACCTATTCTGTAGTGTTTCGGAATAGATACTGTACCTTCATCCGGTACGATCTTTCCGCTCAGGATATTGAGTAGTGTGGTTTTTCCGCTCCCGTTTTTGCCGACGAGCCCGATATGCTCTTTTCGATTGACGGTAAACCGTACGCTGTCAAAGAGCAGCTGTTCGCCGAAAGAAAGGGTCAGATTGTCCACCGTAATCATTATTCATGCGTCTCCGATAGCACCAGGAAATTCTATTCGAACCAGTTAAATATACTGGAATCTGTGTGTAAAATAACCCCATTTTCCGGGATGATGGTGAGATTTCGCCAGCGGCCATCAGGGTCGGCCCAGCGGCAGTGGAGGAGAGGGTACCCGGGGACATGCGTAGGCTGCAGGCGGGATAAATAAAAAAGGGCGCCTTTCGGGCGCCCCTTTGATATGCCTGTCATGTAGACGCGACTTTCAATCCTCCCACTTGCCGCCTTTTCCCAGTTTCGAAAAGAAAAAGGCAAAGGCACCGATGAACACCACCCACATGACGATGATTGTTCCGATTGCGCCTGTGTTCATTTTAAACCCTCCCTTACAATTTGGCTTCTTTTGTTTTAAACGACTGGAATACGAAACTCAGAATGAATGTAACGACAAGCGTGATCCACACGAACCCTGAGGCCCATTTGGGATACCCGCCGTATTTGAGTGGAAGGTCCTTGGCAAATCCTCCGTACACCACGACAAAAATGGCGCCCGCGGGAACCACGATTTTCAGCATCCAGTCGAACCATGCACCGAGCTTGATATCCGACGTTTCATTGATATGCTCTCTGAGTTTTTTCGCAGGGAAGACCCATCCCACGATAAAAGACGCAATCGCACCGGTGAGCAAAAGCCCGTAAAAGCTTACCGCCCTGTCGATTATATCCAGCCAGTACAGTCCTCCTCTTGTCGTATAGAGAAGCCCCAGCAAAAATCCCAGTATACAGATGAGCAGTGTCGAGTTTTTAAGCTTCATGCCGAATTTGTCGTACACCGGCGCAATAACGCCGCCGTGAGCGAGGAAAAACGCAGAGTCGATGCCCAAGAAAAACAGACAGAGGAAGAACAAAACGCCTATAATCGGTGCACCCGCCGGAATCATCGAAATTCCCACAGGGTAGCTCACAAAAGCAAGACCGAGGCCCGAAGCACTGACCTTGTCGATGGGAATATTCAGAGCCTGCATGATGAAGCCGATGATGCTGAATACCGCAAAGCCGGCAAAGTAACTTGTTGCGCAGTTGGAGAAGGATGTAATGAAGGCACTGTTCGTTATGTCACCCTTTTTAGCCACAAAGCTTCCATACGCAAACATACCGGCCATACCGACAGACAGGGTAAAGGCAATCTGGCTCAAGGCGGCAAACCACACCTCCCCCTGTTTCAGCTTTGCCCAGACTGGAGTCAGGTAGTAGTTCAGGCCCTTGACCGCTCCGGGTAGTGTGAGACCTCTGACGAGCAGAACGATGAGGATCACCCAGGGGATGATGACCGTCCAGACGGCTATCTTTCCAGTCCGTCCGGCCCCCTTGAAAATAATTATATACATGGAGATCCAGACAACGGCAAGGCTTATTACAATCGGTATGACTGGAGCACCGAGGTGCCCGGGACCGTCCGAGAGCTTCAGAACGGTGTGAAAAAAGTAATCGCCTGCGCCGGAAGCGCCTGCCTCCCCTACACCCCAGGCCATGACCACCGAGCTGACGGCGTATCTGAGTGCCCACGCCATAACGACGCAGTAGTAGCTCACGATGAGGAAGGCAACAAAAACCGGCCACCAGCCCACCCACTCGAGTTTTTTATTGATTCCTGCAAAAACCCCCGGAGCGCCTTTCTGGAAGTAGCGCCCCATACCGAACTCCATAATCAGCCACGGCACTCCCATGATGAGAAGACCTATAAACCAGGCTACGAGGAAGGCGCCTCCTCCATAGCTGTAACTCATGTACGGGAATCTCCAGACATTCCCCAGGCCGATAGCAGAGCCTATTGCTGCAAAGATGAACGTGAACCTGCTTGACCACCTCTCTCTTCCTACTTCCGCCATACGTGTATCCTCCTTTCTCTATGCAGACACACACACGATCCGCATAGAGCAAAATAAGATTGATAAAACCTTGAAGAGCCGTAGAGGCCCCTGTACGCTTCAGGAATTTTATTGTACGGCATTGATTTGGTCGAGATGTCCTTTATTACCATCCTGTATACCATATAGGTACATTTTTGTCAATTTTTTATATTCTCCGGATACGGCAGTTCAGTTCATTCAATAGTGCGTCTTAGGCCGGCTTAAACCTGCGGTGCTGGATCTGAAAGAGTACAGACCGATGTTCAGTTCGGCTGGCGGTTGGAATACCCGGTATGGAGCCGCGACGTTTGCAATGCAGTTTTATCGAAAACAACGGTGCCCCGTTTTATCACACGTTCGACCATGCTGGTGCCGGTGCGGTAGGCGAGGGATGTGTATGACGGATATGCAAGTACGACCAGATCCCCCTGTTTGCCGACGTCGATGCTCCCGATTCGATCCGCCCTTTTGAGCGCAGCGGCGGCGTTGATCGTTATTGCGGTGACCACCTCTTCTATGCTCATATCCATGTTCAGTACGGCAAGCGCCACGATCAGGGGCACCGATTCACTGCAGAAGGTTCCCGGATTCATATCCGTTGCAAGGGCAAGGGCCGACCCTCTGTCGATCATAGATCGGGCGCGGGCATAGGGTTCTTTCAGGCAGAACGCCGTTCCCGGCAGAAGCGTTGCCACAACACCGGCTTCAGCGAGAGCATCGATTCCTCTATCCGATGCATGGATAAGGTGATCGGCGGATGCGGCCCCCAGTTCTGCCGCAAGCCCGGCACCGCCGATAGAGCTGATTTCGTCGGCGTGAATCTTCGGCGCAAGCCCCATGCGAGCAGCGGCCAGCAGTACCCTTTTCGCCTGATCGATGTTGAATACGTCCATTTCGCAAAAGACGTCGCAGAATTCCGCGAGCCTTCTCTTTGTAACTGTGGGGAGCACAGTGCCGATGATGAAATCGATATATTCGTCCGTCCTGTTTATATACTCCTCCGGCACCGCATGTGCGCCGAGAAAGGTCGGTACGACGTCAAGCGGATGGGTTTCGTTGAGTTTTTTCATTACTTCGAGCTGTCGTATTTCCGTCTCATAATCCAGACCGTACCCGCTTTTCCCCTCGACCGTGGTCACACCGAAGGAAAGCATCGTGTCGAGCCTCTTCAACCCTTCTTTTAAAAGCTCTATGTTCGAAGCGGCCCTGGTAGCTTTGACGGTGTCGGCAATTCCTCCTCCGCGGCGCATGATATCCATGTAGCTCACGCCCCGAATCCTCCAGGCGAACTCCTCGGCCCGTTCACCGGAAAATACAAAATGAGTATGGGGATCGATAAATCCCGGAAGCACCGCGTTTTTTTGCGCATCGATTGTGTAACAATGCGCCATTTTGTATCTCTTTACTATCTCACTCGTTTTCCCCACCGCCCGGATGACTCCGTTTTCAATCGCCACTGCGCCGTCTTCGATAATATGGAGATCCGACATATCCCCGCCTCTTTTTGCAGAAAAGCCGCGACATGTCACGAGCTGTGCGGCATGGGTAATGAAAAGGTTTCCCTCATTCACGGCAGAGCTCCTGTTTCAGGATTTTTTCCCTCCCGATACAGTACACCGATTAACGGTGCCGTAATGCCTTAGAGACGAGGTCTTTCACCAGATCGTCCTCAGCCCTGTAGGGAATGGTTATGCGATCCGTTTTCTCGTTGTTTTTGTTGTACTCGACTGCAACCCCGAGCGCATGGTCGTTTCCAGCCCAGGCGCGGCGCGCCACGCCGCCCATAACGTCCCAGCGTATCGCTCTGTGTATCGTTTCATCCACTTCTCTGCTGCCGTCAAGTAAAAGCCCGAACCCTCCGTTAATTGCCTTGCCGATGCCGACGCCGCCTCCGTTGTGCAGGGATACCATGGTCGTGCCGCGCGCCGCATTCCCCGCAAAGCACTGAGTCGCCATGTCCGCCATTACATTGCTCCCATCTCTTATATTTGCGGTTTCTCTGAGCGGGGAGTCGGTGCCTCCCGTATCGTGATGGTCCCTGCCGATCATTACCGGTCCAATTTCACCGTTTCGCACCATTTTGTTGAAGCGCAGAGCAATTTTAACCCTGCCTTCGGCATCCTGGTACAGTATACGGGCCTGGGTGCCGACAACGAGGTCGTTTTTTTCGGCATCTCGGATCCATTTATAATTATCCCTGTCCTGAGGACTTCTATCGGGATCGATGCACTCCATGGCCGCGCGGTCGGTCTTCTGCAGGTCTGTATGTCTGCCGCTCAAACAGACCCACCTGAACGGGCCGTATCCGAAGTCGAAGAGCAGCGGGCCCATGATGTCCTCCACATAGGACGGAAAGATAAAACCCTCCTTCTCATCCCTTCCGTTTTTAGCGATCTCTTTAACACCGCTATCGAATACCGCTTTCATGAACGAATTGCCGTAGTCAAAGAAGTAGGACCCCCTTTCCGCAAGGGCCTTTACAAGCGCATAGTGACGCCGAAGGCTACGCCTGACGAGCTCTTTGAAGTACTCTCTGTTCTCCTTAAGCAGTCTCGTCCGTTCCTCGAAGGATATTCCCTGCGGGCAGTACCCACCGTCATAGGGTGCATGGCAGGATGTTTGATCCGATAGCAGGCTTACTTCGACCCTTTTCTCGACTATGTATTCAAGAAGGTCGACTATGTTCCCGTAATAGGCTACGGAATACGGCTTTTTTTCAGAAACGAATCTCATAGCGGCGTCAACCGACTCCTGCGGGCTCGAGGCAACCTCTTTCACCCATCCCTGGTCCAGGCGTGTTTTAATACGGGAGTAATCGACTTCAGCGATGATGCCCACACCGCCCGCAATTTCAACGGCCTTGGCCTGGGCGCCGCTCATGCCGCCGAGCCCTGAAGAAACGAACAGATGCCCCCGCAGACCGGACTTATGGTCAAGGCCGAGTTTCAGCCTGCCCGCATGGAGAAGGGTGTTGTAGGTTCCGTGCACGATTCCCTGCGGACCGATATACATCCAGCCGCCGGCAGTCATCTGGCCGTAGTTCGCGACTCCCATCTGTTCGGCAATCTCCCAGTCCTCGTAGTTGTCGAACATGCCGACCATGAGGGCGTTCGTGATGATAACCCTTGGACTTTCCTTCCCTGACCTGAAAAGGCCGAGAGGATGACCGGATTCAACGACGAGCGTTTGACTGTCAAGCATGACCTCGAGATACATTTTTATGAGTCTGTACTGCATCCAGTTCTGGCAGACGCTTCCCGTTTCCCCGTAGGTGACGAGCTCATACGGGTAGAGAGCAATGTCGAAATCGAGGTTGTTGTCGATCATCACCTGGAACGCCCTGCCCGCAAGGCTTGCTCCCCGGTAGGCATCGATCGACTGTGCCTTTATGTTCCCGGGCGGGCGAAACCGGTAGCCGTATATCCTGCCCCTCGTCAGGAGCTCTTCGAGGAATTCCGGAGCGAGCGCCGCATGAAGTGAAAAAGGGACGTAGCGCAGCGCATTTTTGAGCGCAATTTCGGTTTGCGAGGAGGAAAGCCTGAAGCCTCTGTCGGGTGCGCGCCGTATACCTTCGACGAAATCCGGCATCCGGGGAAGCACAGGCTCGAGAGCGACTGTCGTCGTATCCGATAAAACAGGATTGGATTGCATGGTTACTACCTCCTGGTTAAGTATATCATTTGTAAAGCCGGTTTATAGTACTATATATGGTTTTATCTATTTAAATTCTGGTTTTTTGTACCAGAATTTCATTAAAAAGTGAGCCTGTACAATGTTAAAATTGCCTGTCATTGCATTCTATAGGTAAAAACCATTAGGCAGGTGTCGATTTGAACCTTTTAAGTTTGGAAGTTCACTTGCCTATAGTATTATATTGTAATTCATCCTTTTCAGAATCCAAATTTTGGAGGGTGTTGTGAAAATAGTCGAGTGTGTACCGAACTTCTCGGAGGGTAGAGATCAAAGGATTATCACTCGAATTTCGGATGCAATTCGTGAGATACGCGGGGTGATGCTGCTCGATGTCAGCTCCGGGTATGATGCAAACAGGACCGTCTATACATTTGCCGGGAGCCCCGATGCGGTGCTGCAGGCGTCTTTTGAGGCAATCGATAGGGGGATCGGGATGATCGATATGTCGCGCCACAGGGGCACGCATCCGAGGATCGGGGCATGTGACGTTTGTCCGTTCGTTCCGGTCAACGGCATCGATATGGACGAATGTGTCGCGGTTGCCCGAAGGCTCGGTGAACGGGTCGGATCCCTGCTTAAGATACCGGTGTACCTGTACGGGCATGCAGCAATACGGCCCGAACGGGCGGAGCTTTCAGCAGTCCGTTCCGGCGAGTATGAAGGTCTTTTCGACAAGCTGAAAGATCCACAGTGGAGGCCGGATTACGGCCAGCCACGGTATACCAAACAGGTGAAAAAGTCCGGCGCCCTTGTTGTTGGGGCGAGGGAGTTTTTGATTGCATACAATATCAACCTGAATACGGACAACAGTGAAATTGCGCGGCGCATAGCCGAACGGATACGCGAGAGGGGAAGGGTCGTCGTCGATGAGCGGGGGAACAGGGTGCATGTCCCCGGCAGGCTTCGGTTCTGCAGGGCGATCGGATGGTATGTCGATCGATACAAGAAGGCGCAGGTTTCGATTAATCTCACAAATTATAACAAAACGAGCATGCACCAGGCCTACGAGGCGGTGGCAGAAGAGGCGAATCGTCTGAATGTTCGGGTTACCGGGTCGGAGATTGTGGGCCTTGTTCCGAAGGATGCCGTTTTGCAGAGCGGCCTCTATTTTTTACGCAAAAAGGGAGAATCGAAAAACCTGCAGGAGCGTACGGTTATCGATGCCGCGGTAGACGGTCTCGGCCTGAACGAGCTTGAGGAGTTTGTACCGGAAAAGAAGATTATCGAGTACAGGCTGCATTATGAAGGAATAGCGGGATGAAAGGGGCCTTTTCAAGGTACAGAAGTGTTCCGTCTTGCCTGAAACAGGTCCGCCTTCAATTCGCGGAGGCTTGATTCACCGGATGTGTCGATTGTCCCGCAGGAAGCGTACCTTTTCGGCTGATAAGGAAGGCAATCGACGGTTTCTCCAAAGGCAGAAGATCGTTCAGTCCGTTCCGGAATGTCAATGAAGGGGCCTCACAGCCTTTTCCACCTCTTCAAGCAGGGTGCCGTTTTCTATCATCGTGCGGATTGCACGGATATCTTCATGGTACGGCCTGTCTTCTGTAATGGGAGCAACCGTTTTGCATATCAGACCGCATGCAGCCTGAATGCCTATACCAGGCTTGAGCGGCCTGAGGAAGTAGAGACCCTGTACCGATGCGAGTATTTCCATTGCCAGTATGTGTTCGACGTTTTCAATAATTTCCTGCGCCTTTCTCGCAGCGGTAAGGCCCATGCTTACATGATCCTCCTTGTCCGAGGAAGTCGGTATTGAATCGACGCTTGCCGGAGACGCTAAAATCTTGTTTTCGGAAGCAAGCGCCGCTGCGGAAACCTGTACCATCATGAGCCCCGAATGCAGCCCACCCCTGTCGATAAGGAAGGGCGGGAGCTCGCTGAACACGGGATTCAGAAGTTTTTCAATGCGCCGCTCGGATATACCGCCGATTTCGCTCATGGCTATTCCGAGAAAATCCATTGCAAACGCAACCGGCTCCCCGTGGAAATTGCCCCCGGATTCGATCTTGTTTTTATCGGGAAATACCAGCGGGTTGTCAGTCGAAGAATTGATCTCTGTGCTGAGAACCTTCCGGACGTATGAAAGTACGTCGCGAACCGCCCCGTGCACCTGCGGAATACACCGCAGGGAATAGGCATCCTGAATTCTCGGGCAGGTTTTATGGGAGATGGTGATTTCACTCTGCTTCATGAGCTTGTGAAAGTTCTTCGCCACCTTCATCTGACCCGGGTGAGGTCGCGCCGCCTGTATATCGGAATCGAAAGCGGTGAGTGTCCCCCTCAGGGCATCGAGCGTCGAAGCGCCCACGATATCGGCGATCTTCACGAGCCGCTCGGCCTTGAGCAGTGCAAGACAGCCGACCGCCGTCATCGCCTGCGTACCGTTGATCATTGCAAGCCCTTCCTTTGCCTGCAGCCGCACCGGTTCAATTCCGGCACGTTCAAGGGCCGTACGGCCTTCCATACGTCGCCCTCTGTACGTGGCTTCTCCCTCCCCCATGAGCACTGCGGCGAGATGGGCAAGCGGAGCGAGATCACCGGATGCGCCGACGGACCCCTTTTGCGGCACGAGGGGGTACACCCGTTTATTGATCAGCTCTAAAAGAGTCCGGACGAGTAAAATGCTGACCCCGGAATTTCCACGCGCGAAACAGTTTGCCTGCAGGAGCATCATGGCACGCACAGGATTTTCCGGGAATGGATCACCAACACCCACGCAGTGGCTTCTTATCAGATTTTGCTGGAGCTGTTCTATCTGGTCTGCGTCGATAATGACGTTCGACAGCGCCCCGAAGCCGGTGTTCACGCCGTATATGTGCTTCCCCTGCTCGATGGCGGACAGTATGCAGTCCCGAGATGCGCGGATACGCGATTCTGCCTCATCGGAAAGCCCTACACGTACATTGTCGACGGAAACGGCGTACACATCTTCCGGAGTCAGTGAAAATCCGTCCAGCATGATTTCCGTTTTCATACTGCAAACCTCTTCATAACAGAAGTCCGGCAACGAAAATTCCTGTAAAACCTTTCGATCGTTAAGCATACTTCGGGCATGGATTCAATGCAAGCCATATTGTAATTTTTTCTTTTACATTATGTCCGGTGTTGTTACATTAAAGAAAATCCGATCGAGGGCAGTCTGCAGCCTTACCGGATGCACAAGTCAGGTATACATTATGAGAGGTGGACGCATGAGAGAAATCGATTGGGATAATCTGGGATTCGATATCAATCCGGCGGACAAGATGTTTATCGCCAGGTGGAAGAACGGGACCTGGGATGATGGAGAAATCACGGATTATCAGCCTGTTCCCATATATCCGTCCGCAGTCGTTCTCAACTACGGGCAGGGAATATTTGAAGGAATGAAGGCGTATCGTACGAAAGACGATCGCATCGTCCTTTTCAGACCGTTCGAGAATGCCCGTCGTCTGAACAGCGGCTGCGGGCGTCTTCTCATGCCGGAGATCGATGAGAATTTTTTTATTCGTGCCATTAAAACCCTGCTGTTGGAAAACAAGGATTATGTCCCCCCGTACGCAAAGGGCTCTCTCTACATTCGGCCGATTCTCTTCGGTTCGGGCCAGATGCTCGGAGTTTCTCCCGCCACCGAGTACACATTCATTATTTTCATGTCGCCTGTGGGGCCCTATTTCAAGGGAGAATTTACGGGGATACATCTCGAGATTCGCACCGATTATCACAGGGCGCCTCTTTTCGGGACCGGCAATATAAAGGCTATCGGCAATTATGCCACCTCTCTGTTTCCAAAGTCGGTTGTCAAGGAAAAAGGGTACACGGAGGTAATTTATCTCGATGCCCGAGCCTCGACCTATATCGAGGAGGTCGGCGCTGCAAATTTCTTTATGCTCAAAGATAATGTGCTGTCGACTCCGCGGCTCAGCGGTTCGATTTTGCCGGGAGTAACGAGAGATTCGGTTCTTACACTCGCAAGACGACGCTTCAAGATTATAACCCTTGAGAGGGATATACGCTATGATGAGCTCTACGATGCCGATGAACTGTTCTGTACAGGCACAGCTGCGGTCATTACACCGATCGCATCCATTTTTTTCGAGGGCGAGGACCATGTCATCGGTGACGGGAGCCCGGGAACCGTATCCAGAAAGCTCTACACCGAGCTGAAGGGCATTCAGCTCGGAGAAATGCCGGATGAGTTAGGCTGGCTCTACCCGGTCGAATGACCGCACGCCGTACCGAATGCGTATAATATTCCGGTTATCTACGTTCCGGGCCGACGTATATACCTCTACAATTATTTCGTCCAGAATTGAAGAAATCGGTGAATTGTAGTATACTATTAAGCCATGAGCACTGGTGGATTGTATTTTCATCAGGAGAGCTGATGATGGGTGATATTTATATCCCTCCGGACCTGAAAAGAAAGCTCGAGCAGGAAAAAACAAGCCTTGAAGAAACCGGAGAGTTTAAAAAAGTGACCGTGATGTTTGTCGACATGCGGGGATTTTCGCATATGCTCCGAAAGCATGATGCGAAAAGGGTGCTCATGCTGCTTGACATATACTTCCGCATGCTCGTGACAATCGTGAGGCAGTACGGCGGTGTTGTCGACAAGTTCATCGGCGACGGCCTTATGGCAGTCTGGGGACTGCCGCAGGCGAGAAAGGATGATGTGTATAATGCAATCAGGGCCGCCATTGATACCCGGATCGGGATGTTCCGCCTCATACCGGAGCTCGTAAGTATCGGTGAAGTTCCGCTCGAGATCGGCATCGGGATAGGAACGGGAACTGTACTGTCGGGATTTGTCGGCCCTCCGTCGAGAAGAGATTTTACGCTTGTCGGAAACTGCATAAACAGGGCTGCACGGCTGCAATCCCTTGCTTCGGATAACCGAATATTCATAGACGGGAGCACGGCTGCCGAAGTGCGCTCCTACTCGTTCCTCCTCTATACAAAGAAAAAGCCGCTGCCCTATCTGATGCATATTGACCGTCTCTTTGAGCTGGAAGGACTCTACGAGTTCAACAGGGAGTTCGAGGCAAGCCGAAGGCATCCGAGAGTCATCGTCGCCAAGGTGGCTGGTGTGACCAATCTTAAAACCAGCATACGAAAGCCGGTACTGGTGAAGAGCATCGGAGAAGGCGGGCTCGGAATTGAGATTCATGATTATAAGGATTTCAATCTCGATGTCGGCGACGAGGCGGTTCTCGATTCGAGAAATCTGAAACTGTTGGAAATGAAGGACACAAAGGGCTATATTGTCAGAAAGAAAGAGCTCAAGGGAAAGGGGATTTTCCGTGTAAAAACCTGGGATATCGGGATAAAGTTCCTTGATCTGTCTGAAGAGACGAGAAACAGGCTGCTCAAAGTTGCAGCAGCGAGCAGGATGGTAAAGGATCTCGTAAGCTATGCGGATGTACTGTGAATCTCCCCTGCCCGTTCTTCCTCCTCAGGACGTATTTTGCAGGTCCATCTTCTTCTCACTCAAACTCATATCCTTCCGGTCAGTTGCATCCCGCTGGTGAATCCGTAAAAACAGATTTTTACGTGGATACCGTTTTGACTCGGGAATAATAACGGGAACAGGTGCCTGAATTCCGGACAAAGCGGTTTGTTGCATAGAAGCTACTGTTGATCCTGTATACGGTCAACCTCCTGCTGTGCTCCTTTCAATATCGGCCCGGGGTCTTCGCCGTTGATCAGTATCTTATCGAGCGCATTTTTTACAACCGTATTTACTGCAAAGTAATCGAATGAGGGGTTGAAGATATCGCCTTTCTCCATTTCAATGGTGGCGGTTGTGTAGTTGGGATTGTCTTCGTAGAATACGAGAAGATCGATCGAATCCTTTACGCTCGTGCGGATGGCCGGTGTACCGGTATGAGTATGCCATTTAACGATACTTTCATAACTCGTCAAATAATCGACAAACTTGAATGCATCGTTCTCCCTTTCCTCATTGCTTTTAAGCAGCGCGAGGCACATGCCGTATACAGTCGTGGATGCGTTATACGCTGAGGGGAGATGCCATAGCGTAAGGTCATACGGTAGATTGGATTTCATGTACACAAGCGAGTCGCTGGAAGCCATCAGAATGCCGAGATTTCCGCTGAGAAACATCTGCTCCGCATCGCTGATGGTCATTTTGGGCGGCATATAGTGATATGTAAAGATGAGGTCCTGAAGAAAACGCATGGCAGTGACGGTTTCCGGGGAATTGAGCGTAAGTTTTCCATCCATAAGGGGAGACTTTCCTGTGTAGCTTTTAATAAAAGAGACAAAATTGAACGTCGATTCCATCGGAATGAAAATACCCCATTTCCCATCGAGATTTTCCTTGATTTTTCGTATCAGCGGTATGATGCCTTTCCAGGATGCAGGTTCTTTTTCCTCCCTCGATCCGGAAATACGAAGTAAATGCTGGTTGACGAAGAGGATGGATGTTGTAAATGAGAAGGGAATTCCATAGATGCTGTTATCCAGGGTTGCGGTCTGCCAGTACTTCGGTGCAATATCCTCTTTGAGCTTCGCCGGAATGAACGAATCGAGTGGGGCAAGCAAGCCCTTTTTATTCAGCAAAGGAAGGAGCTGAATGGGAGTCAACACGATATCGGGAAGGTTTTCCTGTGAAAGGAGTTTGACGTATAGATCCTCCTCGCTACCCTGAAATACACCTTTCACGGTTATCTGTTTCTGGGCCTCATTAAATGTCTTTATCAGGGATGAAAGGATTTCCTTGTTGTAGCTTCCTATTGAATGCCAGAACCTGATTTCTGTCTCCTCTTTCTGTGTGCCGCCGCCGGCCAGCAGAACGGTGGGAATGGGAAGGAAGGTGATGCACGCAGTATAAAGAAAGAATAGCCGGCATACCCTGGGGAGCCTGTGAAAAAACAATAGCGTATTCCTCTCTTAAATTTTGAACGAAGTGCGAAGATGCCCGTGATGTACGGTAAAATAAGGTAAATTTTTCTTTATTTTTTGTAAAAAACACGCAATCAGCGTATATAATATAACAGATCATGGGAGAATTAAATAAAAAATTCGGAGCTGCGATTCAGGACCTCGTATACCTGTTCGAACGGAACTACCCCAAAAAATCGTCAATAACGCTTGTCGGAAACAGATACAGGCTCTCTTCCGACGAACGATTGATTCTGTACAGGGGTGTGTTTAAAACGTCGGAGGCCGCCCTGAGGAGGGTAAAGATATTTGTACCGTCGCCGAGTGTACCGGATAAACTGGTGATTGACGGCTATAATGTGCTGATTACACTGGAAAGTTATCTGCTCGGTAAAACCGTGTTTCGCTCAACAGACGGTTTTGTCAGAGATATTTCCGGTGTATACGGGAACTATACCTTCACAGAGACGTCAAAGCGCAGTATCGTACTGCTTGCAGACTACGTACAAAATTTGTTTTTGACAAAGGGGGGAAAAAGCGGCGAGCTGGTTGTTTATCTCGATGCGCCTGTGTCGAAGAGCGGAGAGCTTGCGGAGTATATGAGAAGCTTTTTCGAGAAAGAGGGAATACTATCGAGGGTGGAAGTCGTGAACGGCCCCGATGCCCGGTTAATAGACGAAGGGCAGTCCGGAGCTGTTGCCACATCAGATACTGTCGTAGCTGATCGGGTTTTGTTCTGTGTCGATATTCCGGGGTATATAATCACCCATGTGCTTGAAAAACGTATTATCGATCTGCAGGGTATCCTTGACCGGATGGAGGAATCCGGATAGTGCCCGGGAGAAAAGGCAGTGTGAGAAATGGTGGTTTAGAATTCGGTGTGTTCCTGAATCAGGGCAATGGTATTGGCGCGGATCCAACCCTCCCGGCCGTCCGCAATCCGGAATCGCACCCATTCATCCCTGCTTTCTATGATCTTTACCTTTGTTCCTTCATGGAGCTCGAAAATCCGTTCGCTTTCAGAAATGGGTGAAGAGTTCACATCGACGGTCTTTTCCAGGACAATACCCGCGGGATGTTTTTTTTCGTTCGTCGCGTATGCAAACATGCCGGCAATGGAAACGACGAAGAGGATGCCGCATACCGCAATGACTCTTTTCAGCGTATGAGTGACGGAATGTGAGAGTGAATACAGAATGAAAAGCGTGCAAAAGGCGCTGAAAAAAAGGAGCTCGATTATAAAAATAACCTTAAAGTTGAAAATTGCACATAGCGTTTGAAGAAGCCTGTACATGCTTTCACTGTAGAGAGGGGATATCTTGTCTGTGAGAGACATGCGCACAAACTTGAGATTTGCCCGTATTTCTCTGTCAAGCGGTTTGAGGTGAAGGGCCCGCTCGTAGTAGAGCACCGCCCGACCGGTCATGCCGACTTTAAAGTAGGTATTTGCAAGGTTATAGTACAGTGCAGGGTTTTCTATGCCTCTATCAACCAGTTCATGGTACTGTTCGAGTGCCCTGCTGTACTCTTTTTTTGCATAGAGCTTGTTTGCCTGATTATAGATGCGGGCTGCTTCGTTGTCTGCAAAGAGGATTTGGGTACAGCAGAAGATCAGGGCACCCGCAACCAGAACAGTAATTTTCATATTTTTTTCCATTCATACGGCATCTGCGCAGCCTTTTTTCCGAATTTCTGTGCAACCGGAGCCTCGCGAAGCGTTGCATGATGAATTCGGGGTTTCCACCGGCACGCATCCGAGCATACTCCCGAATCCCCGGAAAAAGACGCTAATGCCTTCCGAGCGTACGCTCCATTTCATCTATGATCCCTGTTGTTTTCTCCATGAGATTGCGCACGGCCTGCAGGTCGCGTACTACTCCGGAAGAGAACTTGAAAGCCGTACAGGTCTCAAGCACGGTTTCAATATCTTTTTTAGTTGAGTCGTTGAGCCCTGTCAGGGATGATAGAATACCGCCTATATTTTTATTTGTAATTTCCTGAGCTGATCTTCCCGTTTTATCTGCAAGGTAGGCGACGAGCGCCCTTTGAATATCGTCGATTGTTTTTGTGTGATCGCAATCGGGTCCTTCTTCCAGCACTATATTATTGAGAAGCCCGATTGCGCGGGCACGCGCCCTCCTTTTTCTGAGAATCCATTCGTTTTTCTCGAGCTTTTCCCTATTCATCTTTAATAGAAAGAGTACTGCAACGGCAGCAATAAGAGTAAAGTGATACATATAGAACAGCGGGCTGCGCAGGGGGGCGAAATGCCTGTTTTTCAATGTCTTGACATCTTTTTTGATGAAGTACAGGCTCCCCCTCGACCGCTTTTCACCCCGCTCACGCAGGGGTTTTTCGCGCACGATGTTTTCACCGGAGACGGTAATCTGTACAGGCTGGGCGGAAGTGAGTACGTAATTATTACTCTCCAGATCGAAGTAGAGAAAATCAGGGCTGCTGATCGTGAGCTTGCCGTTTTCCTCAGGTATGATGGTATATTCAAACTTTTTAATAAAATATTCCCTTCCTTTTTTCTCCACCATTCTGTTCTGCGTATCGGAGAGGTATATCCTTCCGTTCAACGACAGCTGCAGCCCCGGATCGGTAACCGCACTCATATTGCCGCTGCTCTGGAGGTTGAGATAACAGGTAACCGATTCTCCTGTTTGGACCGACGATGTGGGAACGATCAGGTCGGCGGAGAGGTCTCCGACAATGCCGTTGAATTTTGTCCGGTCGCGGGAGGGCGGCATAGGGCGAACCTGTATCTGTACATCCCCGCTCTCTATATTGAAAGTATACGGATATCCGAATATATCGAATAAATTGTTGTCCTTCAGAATAACCGTCGCCTCGAGTACGAGCGGTTTAGGGGTGTATGTTCCCGGCTGCAGCGGGAACAGCGCAACTTTTTTTATCACTGAGGTTGTAAAGATGCGGTCGTTGTACGTTTCCTTTTTATACTCCAGTCTGGTGGCGTTAAAAACGTCTTCAATGTAAAAACCGGGAAAGCTCGGGTTCTGTCTCAACGACACACTGTCGATATCGAGCCGTGAATACAGGCTGTAGGTGAGAAATATCTGCTCTCCTTCATACACACTCGACTTGTCCGGTTCTACGCGGATAAAGATATCCTTTTTCAGGGATTGTTCATCAACGATCCGCTCCTCGTTCGACGAGAGCGGACTCCTGCTCTTTTTTACCCGGCCCTCCACAACCGTAACGGTAATCGGGTCGGTTTTATATACCGTGCCGCTGTACTTTATTGTAACCGGCGGTATGGTGAAGCTTCCCTTCTTTTCAGGCTGCAGTATATAGGTGAAAGTGGTTGTTTTTGAGCGTGTCGTCTTTCCGTTGATTATTGATATGCTTGTCTGGCTGGTCGAGCTTTCGTTGATCACACTGAAGTATTTCATTTCAGGAACTTCAGGTTTGGGCAGACGGGTGACGTTTTCGGTTTCAACGGTAACGGTAAGAGTCAGGGTATCGCCGGTTCCGATTTCATCAGCATCGACAACGGCCGATACATGCACGATTTTTTCGCACAATGCTGCCGACCACGGAAGGGCAAGCAGGATAAACAGGGTAAGTATGACGCTACCAGTCTTCATCATTCTGTACACTCCCCGCTTTTTTTCTGATGATTTCGGCCAGGGTTTTCGACTGGTCGGTGTTCGTCGAGTTGACGAGACGACGCGCCTCTTCAGGAGTGAACTCCTTTTGTTCCTGAGGGGGCTGTTTTTGTTGAGCTTTTTCAGGCTGATTGGATTGGTTTTCTTTTTGATCGGGACTCTGGTTTTTTCCCTGCGTACCGGCGTTCTTATTGTTGTTGTTGTTTTCATTGTCGGAGGGCTTATTTTCAGACATTTTTTTCAGTGTGAGCTCCAGATTGTACTTCATATTAAGATCGCCCGGGTTGTACTCCAGGCCTTTTTTATAGTTTTCAGCCGCTTTGTTATAATCTCCCAGTTTGAAATAGCTGTTTCCGAGATTGTAGTGAATATCGGCAAGGCTGTCGGGTTTGTCCGTTTTCTGCAGGGCTTTTGTAAGCTCTTCGATCGACGCGCTGTAATCCTCCACCTTGTAGTACGCGTCGGCGCTGTTGAAGTACGGTTCAAGCGCCCTTTTGTTTTTTTCGCTTCCTTTGAGGTAGTAGCCGAGCGCATCCCTGTACAGTCCTCTCTTGAAGTATCTGTTGCCCCTCTTCATAAGAATTCCGTACGGTTGGGCACCGGCCACAACGGGAATCAAAAAAATGCAGAGAACAGAGAGATAAAAAACAGTCCGTTTCTTCATTCTCATAAAGTCCTTATAATAAAGTCTTTCGTAAAGGTCTCTGTGCCCTTACCAGTGTAAAAATATACAGTAAAAGAAATAGAATGCCCAGCGCAAGCGGAATCTGAAACCGCTCTTCATACACCGTATATTTTTTTGTCTCGATCTCTCTCTTTTTCATTGTTTCGAGAGCTCCAAGAAGCTTGTTAACCTCATTATAGGATGTCCCGGCCCGGAAGTAGTAGCCTCCCGTGGTATCGGCAATGCGTTTCAGCACAGTTTCATCGAGCGACGAGATGACGACTTTTCCATACTTGTCCTTCTTATACCCGGTGCGCGTCCCGTTCTCATCGTAAACCGGTATGGGCGCTCCATTTTTTGTTCCGATCCCGATACTGAATACCTTGATTCCTCTTCTCCGTATTTCTCGCAGCGCTTTATCAATGTCGCCTGTAGTTCTTTCCCCGTCAGTCATCAAAATGAGAAGGGCATAGGTGTCTTCCCTTGGTTTCAATGATTTCATCGCAACTTCCAGCGGAGCGGCGAGGTTGGTCCCGCTTGCAACCGCGGTATCGTTGCCGATGGCATTGATAACGCTTGTAAGAGCGTCGTAATCGATGGTAAGGGGGCACTGGACAAATGCATCTCCGGCAAAAAGTATGAGCCCCGCCCGGTTTCCATGCAGGGAATTGATAAGATCGAGCGCATCGATTCTGGCGCGTTCGAGCCTGCTCGAGGAGACGTCCTCCGCCTGCATGCTCTGTGAGAGATCGATGGCGATATACACATCCGAGCCCGTAATGGAAACCGATTCAAGGCGCGTGCCTGCCTGCGGCTGTGCGAGCGAAAGTATAAGAAACAGAAGAGATAGACAGATAAACGGCCCCTCTTTTTTAAGATTTCCTGCAATGTTTCTGCGGGAAAACCGATTGAGTGTATGAAGGCTGCCCAACCTTTCAGCGCGCCTGCGCCTGCTCCGATGAGCGATGAGAAAAAATATGTACAGCAGAGGTACGATGATAAGCAGGTACAGAAGCTGCGGATGCAGGAATCTCATTCTTTTCGGCTCTCCTGTTTTTTATGGAACGGTTTTGAGAACCGCTTTTTCCAGAAAAAGGTACAGCATAAAAAGCAAAAGCCCGGTTATGAGCGGGTACCCGAACCACTCTCTGGTGCGTCTGTATTGTTTTATTTCTATTTTGCTTTTTTCGAGCAGATCGATTTCCCTGTAAATCTCCTCGAGCTTTGCGGTGTTGGTCGCCCTGAAATATCTGCCTCCCGTTGTCGAAGCAATCTTTTTAAGAACCTGTTCGTCGATCTGCACGGGGACGGATACGTACCGCTTTCCGAACACGGAATCATCGACCGGGAAGGGCGCGTTTCCCATGCTGCCGACGCCGATAGTGTAAATCTTGATGTTCAGGGCACGTGCTGCAAATGCAGCGGTAAGCGGTTCGACCTCACCGCTGTTGTTTACGCCGTCGGTAAGCAGAATCATCACTTTGCTCTTTTCTTTCCCTGCAATGAGGCGCTTTGACCCTTCGGAAATCGCGTTGCCGATTGCCGTACCGTCCTGAATCATGCCGATTTCCACCGCATCGATAAAATTGTAAAGCAAACTATAGTCGATCGTCAAAGGGCTTTGCGTAATCGCCTTCCTGCTGAACACAACGAGCCCGATCTTATCCGTTTTACGGCCTGCGATGAACTCTTTTGCAACCGCCTTTGCAGCACCCAGGCGGTTGGGTTTGAAGTCTTCTGCCTTCATGCTCGATGAAATGTCGATCGCAAGAACTATGTCTATTCCTTCGGTATTCAGCTTCTCCTCGATATAACCCTTCTGCGGCCTCGCCATGGCAAGAATAAATAAACCGAGAGAGAGCATAAGCAGTACGCGTGAAACGATCAGAAGCCTCACGCGAAAGGTTTTTCTTCTGGGAAAAAATAAAACAAAGGGTGTTGAAATTGTCCTTTTTTTACTATTCGTAAAGATAACATAGAAAATGAATGGAACGACGATAAGGCCCCAGAGCATAAGAGGATTTTTAAACATCATCGTGCGAAACACCCTCCCCTGCCTCGGAGGATGATTGAGCTTCCTCCACCTTTTTATGTGCCTGTTTGATCATGGTTATGGATGTATCTATATCCGAGCCGACCGTTCGCCGTGCAGGTCTGTCCTTTGCGAATTTCACCAGATCGCTTCTCGTCAGGATGTTCAATAGATGCACCGGTTTCAGGTAGCGGCCTTTTTGGTGTAGAAGCCGCTTGAGCTCGCCGGTTGTCATTTCGAGCGCAGGCGCCTCAAGAATATGACCGAAGAACAACCGCAGTACATGAGATAGTCTTGAGTACACATTCTTCTCGTCGGCGAGGTTTTTTTGAAAGGTATTCTTTATGTCCGCGAGCTGGCTGATGGAGTAGAAATAGGGGTCGAATTGTTGAATGCTCGGCGACGGGACCTTCTTTTTATGCAGCTTTTTGACAAGATATTTTGTTACGACCATAAACAGAGCAAGAACAGCGCATATCGAGACCAGGATCAAGATAATTATTAAAGGTCGTATACGCGCACGAAGCGGTGGAACAATATCCTTGAGCGGTGGATTGTCGTTGTCTTGAGGAAGAACCGAAAGTATCGGTATGGGAACCGGTTCGGTTTTCAACTTTTTTCGACCGACCGTAACCTCGAGAGAGGGGAGTATCAAGTTGCCGGTTTGATATGCGGTAAGTGTGTACACGACATTTGTTTTGTACAGACCGCTTTTGATTTTCCGTCGTTTTTCATGTACGCTTCGCACTTCAAACGGAGCGAGGCTTTGAGAGTCTTTCGGATAGACAACCGTATCCTTTCTATTATGATAGGCGGTGAGTGCGATCTCGATAGCATCGCCGATAGTAAACGGCTTTTCCGACAGCATATTAACCGTTACAGAGGGGACATCAGGGGAAAGGCTTTGGTCGGACCCTTTGCCGGCTGCAAACGCCGTATGCCCTGTTGCCGGGAGCGTCCCGATTATAAATACGAGCGCAGCCCGCACTGCCATCCGGGTGAATTGTGCCTTTAGATTGATA
Source organism: uncultured Spirochaetota bacterium (assembly GCA_964521865.1). GTDB lineage: Bacteria > Spirochaetota > B62-G9 > B62-G9 > DRHN01 > CAYSRJ01. The sequence goes on from CAZFTJ010000013.1 coordinate 96,895, forward strand.
TATTTGTGCGCATGTTTCAAAAAAACGGCCCTTTTCATTGTATAAAAACGGTGTGTTACAATTTTTGTGCCCTTTTATGAAAGAATTCAACAAGCGGTTTCAAATACTGTTCGCCGTTTGATATTTCTATGTAATCGATACCCATGGAGGTGAACAGCTTCTTCCTCTGTATACGTAACCCAGCACGGGTCCGTTCGTATTCTTCACGAGTTGTTTTATCGGCAAGGTCGATGATGCATTTTGCACCTGTTTCGAGATCATCCATAACCAGAAGTCCCCTGTGGTTCATGATGGTGCGTTCAAAGGGGTCGTTGAAAATAACAGGAATGACATCATGCTGATTCGCCATCATCTTGAAGGATTTTTCATAGCCTTCATCGATGAAGTCTGAAAATACAAAGATAATGCTTTTCCTTCTCTGCGTGTTGTTTATAAAATCGAATGCCAGCTTGAGATCGGTATTACGGTTTTGCGGCTGAACGTAGAGCAGCTCTCTCAGCAGCCGCAGTGCATGGATTTTCTCCTTTTTAGGTGGAATGTATTTTTCGATGATATCCGAAAAGAGAACGGCTGCGACTTTGTCGTTGTTTTCAATGGCGGAAAATGAGAATAGAGCGGCGAGCTCGATCATGATGTCCCGCTGGAGCGAAGCGGTTGAACCAAACAGCGTCGAACCGCTCACATCGAAGAGAATGATTACAGTCAGTTCTCTCTCCTCCTCGAATACCTTGACGAAGGGTCTGCCGAAACGCGCAGTTACATTCCAGTCGATCGTTCTGATATCGTCGCCGTACGTATATTCCCGAACTTCGCTGAATTCGATACCCCTGCCCTTGAACACGGAGTGGTACTCGCCGGAAAACATCTCGTTCACAAGGAGTCTTGTTTTGATATCGATCAACTTTATCTTTTTTATGATTTCGGCCGGGAGCATCAGGGGACTTCAACTCCTTTGAATATTTTTTCGATGACATCGTCCGTGCTGATATCCTCGGCCTGCGCCTCATATGTGAGGATGAGCCGGTGGCGGAGGATGTCGTATCCCACGTCCCGTATGTCGTCCGGTATGACATACCCCCGGCCGTCCAAAAAGGCGTTGGCCCTGGCGCCGATCTTGAGGTAGAGAGAGGCTCTCGGGCTCGCGCCGTATGCAATGAGATCTCTGATATCGATAAGCTCGTACTCATCAGGCTGTCTTGTCGCAAGCGTAATATCGACTATATACCGCTCTATCTTCTCATCGATGTAGATCGAATGAATCACCTCCCGCAGTCTTTCGAGCTGTTTCTTCTTCATTACCGGTGAAACCGAAGGTTGAGTGCCCGAGCCGTGAATTTTCATGATCTGCAGCTCTTCGTCTTTTGAAGGATAGGGTATTTCCAGCTTCATCATAAAACGGTCGACCTGCGCTTCGGGGAGCGGGTATGTACCGTGCTGTTCTATCGGGTTCTGGGTGGCAATAACGAGAAAGGTGCTGTCCATCATGAAGGTCTCGCTGCCAATTGTGACCTCATGCTCCTGCATCGCCTGCAGGAGAGCGCTCTGCGTTTTGGCGGGCGCGCGGTTTATTTCATCTGCGAGTATTATCGATGAAAAAATCGGTCCTTTTTTAACGAGAAAATCGCCTGTTTTCTGATTGTAGACCATGGTTCCGATCAGATCTGCCGGCAGCATATCGGGAGTGAACTGTATCCTGTTGAAATTTATGTCCAGGGCCCTGGCGAGTGTGCTGACGGTTAATGTTTTTGCAAGTCCGGGGACACCTTCGATGAGAATATGACCGCCTGACAGAAGTCCTATTATGATCTTGTTTATCATATCATGCTGGCCGACGATGACACGGCCGATTTCTTCTTTCAGATTCGAGAGCAGCACGCTCTCGTTCTTTATCTTTTCCTGAATCGCAAGAATTTGCTCATCCATTCTGCCTTCTCCTTGAGGTTTCGCCCTCGTGTGGTATACCCGCCTTTTTTAATCAGTTCAAAGATATCTAATTTTATACTGCAGGGTCAACAAAGCGCTTTTAATAACGGCACTCCTCATTCACGGTATGATCGTCCAGGGGAGCCCGGGAGGAAGGCATTTTGGCGTTGTTTCAATCGGCAGACCGGATGCGCGTGTTGAAAAGGAACTGAGGGGTTCGGTGCATCGGTTCATAGCACTTCTCAAGAAAGCTGCGAAGGATTAAAATGCGATTTTGAACATACGAGCATCGGTGAGGTTTCGTTACACAGTGTGCTCCTGCCCGCGTTCGGCAATAAAGATCGGCCCCTGAAATACCGACCGCGCCTCGGAAAGGCTCGTCTCTTTGTCGTATTCGGGCCAGATATGGGCAAGAACGAGTTTTTTCGCGTCTGCCTCCAGGGAGAGCCTCGCCGTTGATGCTGCAGTCATATGGCCCATGGCTTCAAGCTCGCGGTCCTGATTCTGGAGTGTTGCTTCGGCGATAAGCAGGTCGGCGCCGGTGCAGAAAGAAACGAGACCGTCAAAAAACGCCGTATCCGCGGTGTACACAACAATCCGGCTCTCATATTCAAAACGAATCGCATATGTATCGATCGGGTGGTTTGTTCTTAAAAAGCGCACACTCAACCCATCGATATGCGTATGAATCCGTTCGGATATTTCAATAATGTTCATCTCCTGCCTGACGGTTTCCCGTATGAATCTGAATGTCTTTTTCGGGTGCGCCGGCATGTAGAGCGGAAGGCCGGGCTTCATATGACCGTCTCTCTGGGCAACGAATACGGCATATCGCAGGGTGTAGATGTCCGAAGTATGGTCTGCATGCAGGTGCGAAAGGAATATGCCGCCGATATCACTGAAGGTGATGTAGTTCTGCATGAAGGAAACACATCCGGGGCCTGTATCGACGAGGTAGTGGGAATCTCCGGAAGAAAGAATATATGACGAGCATCCCTCATTTTGCCCGGCATATGCAGCGCTCGATCCGAGAATTGTAAGTTTCATCGGAGCTCCTTTTATACGATAGTTCAACCGCTGTGAGAGAGCATTTTCCGGACGCACAGCGTCCTGATAATGCCGTCGTCAGGCGGCATTACGCAGTTATACTGCATGCCACGTATTCGGTATCCCTGTAGGGATATTTTTTAACCGTTACGGTAACACTTTTCACCGGAAAACTCTTTTTGATGTATCGGGCGCAGACGAGAGCGACTGTTTCTATAAGGTGATACGACGATTCCTGTACTATCGATTTAATGCCTTTTCGTACGGAAGAGTAGTCGATTGTGTCATCAAGAGAATCGCTTTCTTCTGTATATACAATAGCCGGAACCATATCGATGCTGAGCAGCAGAGACTGGCTTTTTCTGCGCTCTCTTTCTGTAACGCCGATGTGTGTTTTTACAGACAGATTGTTGATCGTTATCTTATTCATACCCGGTTTCCGTCCGTTTAATGTACTGTACAGTACAATATACTTCCCTCCAAAAAATATTGAATAAAAATATGATTTCTATTAAGATATTCCTATATTTATGTGCACGAAGCGCAAAACCTTCAAAGAGGGTATAGCGCGAGGATGTTTTGGTATAGCGGGTGGTAATGAGCCTCGATATTCTGCGTTTAATAAATAGAGTCGGGCAGGAGGAGCTGCATGGAAATTGATGTCACTGAAAACGGCGGAAAAACCATGGTCACCTTAATAGGGGATATTTACGTTGAGCAGGGTGACGAACTGTCAAAGGTATTCACTGCAATTTCCGGCAAGAACCCGAAGGAAGTAGTGATAGATTTAGCCGGATTGAATTCAATAACGAGCTCGGGTATAGGAAAAATTGTACTCCTGTACAAAGAGCTGAATAAAAAGGGTGGAGTGGTCAGAATAACCGGTGTGAACAAAACGATAATGGAAATTTTCAAAGTGGTGAAGCTCGATAAGCTTGTCGAAATAGAAACTCTCTGATACAGAGGATGATGCTCGTGCCCTGTGTAAGAAAGCATTTGTTTTTAACGCGTTTTGTATTATAATAAAATCAGGAGCATACGTTTTTTTCGGCAAGAGGGAAACAGAAATGTTTCGGAGAAGAAAGAGAGGTGTTGTCGGAAACGACATAACGAATCTCCTGCGCTCCTGGGAATATGATATTCGCCAGGAAATGATGGTAAGGAAAATAAAGGGCGTCGACAATCTTATAAAAATTCAGATGCGCCTTGACCTCGGAATTTTACAGATGGAGGAGGAAGGCCGTCCTGACGGAAAGCGGCCGCATGGAAAGGAATCGCTCCTCAATTATTTTGAGGAAGTGGCTGCAAAGATGCAAAGGAAATACGGATCGACGGCAGATTTCAAACTCGACAAAGACGATTGTTATGCGCTTCAACAGGAGGGCATACAGTACTACTATCGCTACCTCTGCTTCTTCCAGCTCGGCGATTACAAAAAGGCTGAACGTGATACCGCACGAAATCTCAGGCTGTTTGACTTTGTAAAAACGTATGCCGCGGACGGTAAGTATGCGGATGAATTCGAGCAGTACAGGCCCTACGTCCTTATGATGAACACACGGGCAAAGGTGCTCGGCGCATTGAAGTTAAAACGGGTGAATCAGGCTGTGGCGGAGATACATCAGGGGATACACAGGATTGAAAACGTGTATGAAAGGAGTCACGAGTTCGACGGACAGCCGAAGACCGAAGTCGCATTTTTAAAAAACTGGGCGGAGGAAATCGTGAAGAGATACACTCCGTCTAAAAAACAGCGTCTTGTCGAAGAGCTGAATGAAGCCGTGCGAAATGAGGAGTATGAGCGCGCTGCAAAGCTCAGGGACAGGCTGAATAAGATGAAAGACTGACACTGCATAATAGCTGGAAGCCGCTTTTTCTTTAATCCTCCGAAATCTTGGTATACTGCATGAAGTAGACGGACATTTTTGCCTTCCTGAACCTTTCCTCAAAGATGCTTTTGGGGTACTCGTCCGGATAGGGAGCGAATCCCTCTCGGAAACTGCTTGCAAACCCCCGGTTGTTTTGAAAAAGTGAAAAGATGCGCTCCCTGTACTCTTCGTGGTCGGTGGCAATGGAAATCTTTCCCTGTAAAACAAGCCGGTACTGAATCATATTGATAAACGGTATGGTGATGATCCTGTGCTTGTGGTGTCTTTTTTTCGGCCACGGGTCCGGAAACATGATAAAAAACTCCGATACCATGTTCTCGTAGAGAAACTCCCATACGAATCTCCGTGCATCCCCTCTGTAAACCGCAATATTTTTCAAATTACGCTTTTCGACTTTTGAGAAAAACTTCTTTGCGCGGCCTGTGAGGAGCTCTATACCGATAAAATTACGCTCCGGATGGAGCTGTGCACTGTCGACGAGAAAATGGCCGTTTCCCGAACCGATTTCAACGGATAGAGGGTTTCTGTTTCCGAATATACCCGCAAAGTATAAAATCGCTTCGTCCCTGTTTGCGGGAGGGATTATATCGATAATATTGAAAAGGGGCATGGTGCGCTGGCCGTATTACGATTGAAGGGTTTGGATGCCGGTTCTTATCCGGGCCGTACCGGTCGAAATTATTTATACTGCCGCTATTAAGCGGCATCACTCGACAGTGACGCTTTTTGCGAGATTTCTCGGCTGATCCACATTACACCCCCTCTGAACCGCTGCATGGTAGGCGAGAAGCTGGAGGGGTATGCTGTTGATAATGGGTGAAAGATAATTCGGCGTCTGGGGTACTTCGATAACCCTGTCCGATATCTCCTTTATTCTGCAGTCTCCCTTTGTTACGATCGAAAGCACCTGCCCGCCCCGAGCCCGTATCTCTTCGATGTTGCTTATAATCTTCTCATACACCGGGTCCTTGGTAGCTATGACAATGGTCGACATATTTTCATCGATGAGCGCAATCGGTCCGTGCTTCATCTCCGCGGCAGGGTATCCCTCGGCATGGATATATGAAATTTCTTTGAGCTTGAGCGCACCCTCGAGCGCAATGGGGAAATTATACCCCCTTCCGAGATAGAGTGCGTTGTTTGTTGTGAGAAACTCGGACGCTATCTTTTTTATTTCCCCGTCCTTTTTCAGTACCTCGCCGACGAGCGCCGGTATACGCCTGAGCGCTGCGACAACCTCCCTCCCATGCTCGAGGGAGAGATATTTCATTCTTCCAAGCATAAGGGCTATCATGGTGAGCACCAGCACCTGCGAGGTAAACGCCTTTGTGGATGCAACGCCGATTTCCGGGCCCGCATGGATATACACACCGGCATCGCTTTCACGGGCTATGGTGCTCCCCACCACATTGCATATACCGAGGGCGATTGCCCCTTTTCTCTTTGCCTCTCTCAATGCGCCGAGTGTGTCTGCAGTTTCACCGGACTGGCTGATAAGAAACACAATGTCGTTTTTGTTGAGTATCGGGCTTCGATATCTGAACTCGGAGGCATATTCCACCTCGACCGGTATTCCGGCAAACTCTTCAATAAGGTACTCGCCGATGAGCGCTGCATGCCATGCAGTACCGCAGGCGGTGATGATGAAACGGGGTGTGTTCTTGAGCTTACCGATGTATGCAATCAGACCGTCGAGGCGCGCCGTTCCTTCCTCATAGTTGAGTCTTCCGCGCATCGCATTTTCAAGAGACTGCTTCTGCTCATGTATCTCCTTGAGCATAAAATGTGAAAACCCGCCCTTTTCGATCATCTCCAGGTTCCACGATATCTGCTGTATTTTTTTCGGAATTTCAATATTTTCAGCGGTTTTTACGGTGCACTCATTCCGCGAGATTTCAGCAGCCTCTCCGTCCTCGAGATATATGATTTCTTTTGTGTAGCGGAGTATTGCGGCAACATCCGAGGCGATGAAGTACTCATCCCTTCCCTTTCCTATTAGAAGGGGACTCCCGCGCCGAGCCGCGAATATTCTGTCGGGTTCTCTCTTAGAAAGAATGGCAAGGCCGTACGTACCTTCAACCTCGTTCAGTACCTGTGTAAGCGTGTCGAGGAGGCTCCCGTTGTAGTTTTCCTCGATAAGATGTGCGAGGACTTCGGTGTCCGTGTCGCTCTTGAACTCGTGCCCCTTGCCCTCCAGGTAGGTTTTCAGGGCGTTGAAGTTTTCGATTATCCCGTTATGAACGATTGCGATTTCTTTCCTGCAGTCGGTATGGGGGTGGGCATTTTTGCTGTTCGGCTCTCCGTGAGTCGCCCATCTGGTATGTGCAATACCGGAGGTTGCTGCGGTCGAAAGACCCCGCATCAGTTTCTGGAGGGCTGATATTTTCCCTTCAGTTTTTTTTATTACAATCCGGTTTTTTTCGAGAGTAGCTATCCCCGCGGAGTCGTATCCTCGATATTCGAGCTTTTTAAGGCCGTCGAGCAATACCGGCACGGCAACCCGGCTTCCTATGTAACCCACTATGCCGCACATGTCAGCCTCCCTTTACTGGTTATCCGGACGCTTCGCATCCGGATAGTGTTGAAAATGCTGAAAGCACCACCGGTGCAAGCGCCGGGATTTGTAATACGTCACATTGCTGTTTCAGGCTATTCGTCCCCGACTTCATTTTTTTCGGCTTTTTCCCCGCTGGCGCTCTCTTTTTCCACGGTGATTTCTTCGGCTTCATGAATCAGCCCTCTTGTGAGAAAGGCCGCGCCTGTAATAAAAAGCACAACACCGATAACGAGTCCGAATTTGGACTGCATCAGGTAAAAAATCCAGATGAGAAGTGATGCCGCAATTATAAGGGAAGAAATCAGAAGGACATAGCGTCTCTTTTTCCCGTAGAAATAGAGTGATAGTATGCTCAAACCTCCTGCAAGCGGAAACGAAGGCCAGAGGTGCGTCATTATCGCCTTAGATGTAAAAGAAAGAATGAACAACGGCACCGATGTAAGAGCGATAAAGGTTGCAATGAATAGAATGAAAAGCCTGTTTTTCCTTCTTTTTGTCGAAAAGTACAGGATATAGAGAGCAAAGCCTGCAAGCAGTATCAAAGAGGGCCAGAGCTTGCTGAAGCTTCCCTTGAACAAACTGAGATTGAAGTACAGCACACTAAAGCTTATGATGAGAAGAATAATGCCCGTTAAAAGATGTCTGGTTTTTCTTTTCATTTTCCGCCTTCCTTTGTGAGCATATCGAAACTACATCGGGAAGAGACGCTAGATGTTCACAACTTCCATTTTCTTTCTTTCATATTCTTCCCGTGTGATTCGAAGCGACACGTACTGTCCGAGTAATTTTAGAAACTTGTAAATCAGTATATAAGAATTCACCAGACTGTTGATAAATTCCCTGTTTTCTCTCTGGTGTATCTTTTTGATATTTGATACGTATTCAGGATTTTTTGCCCTGCAGTCTCCCAGTATGGTTTTAATCGAGAGCGCCATATCCTTGAGCTCGACAATTGTTTCGTTGATAATTATTTCCACCCGTTTATTTATGTCACGGATGGCCTTTTCCAGCAAGCTCCTCGAATTCTTATCACGGTTTATGGTTGTGAGGTGCCTGTTAATGGATTTTCCATAGTTCCCGTCTAGGTCGAGCTCGCCATCCAGGGCATCTATTTTTTGCGTAACTTTATTTAGCGTGTAGTAGGAGTTTGAAAGGGTGGTGAGAATTTCCTTTTGAAGGAAGATTCCGCTTACAATGAGCTCATTGATTGTGCCGGCGATTTCAGAGTCATAGATTTCATTGATAAAGGTCTTCATATAGTTTAACGGAGTTGTGAATTTATACATGGAAAGGCCGAGTTTTTTAAACTGATCGTTTGCCTTCTCACTGTAATTTTTGACCCCCTCAATAACTCTGCCGCCGAACAGCTCGGAAACGATCGATTCGACGGCGTGCTTTCGCAGAGCAGCCCTGATCGAATTGACGATACCATGTGTTTCTCCTTTGATTTTAAAGGAAAAGGTACTGAAGATATCGATTGTCTTGGGTTTTGGAATAGAAAGCGGGGAGCTCTTTTGATCGATTGCCCTGATGATGAGAGGAATATAGTTGTTTTCCTGGAGAGTGCCGATCCATTTTATCAATTGATTGAAATGCCCCCTGTCGATTGGCTCGACGCCTTTGATATTCGTCAGTATCTCCATTCCTCTGTCGAGCCTTTCATCGGCGCTGAATGTATAGAGGGCACGGCATAATCTTGACAGATCGTCTCTGAGAAGGGAGCCTTCAGCCGGTGAGAATGACGGCTTTCGCAGGAAGTTTCCTTCTTCGAGATCCGTGTCAAACTCCCTGAGGATAGGAAAGAAATCAAAATAGGTAAAACGGGCAAAGTACAGCAGGTTCGTGTATACGTCGTTTATCTCATTGATTGACTGCCTGTCAAATCCATTGAAATAATCCGTGAGCTGTTTATCGATATAGGCGGTTACCTTTTTAATGCCGTACTCGGGAATGAGTTTTTTAATCCGCTCCTCGTTCAGAGATTTTCGTATTTCATGTGCCTTTTCGGATTGAAACTGCAGTATGAACTCCTCAACAAGAGAGGGGGGGAATTGTTTGCGTACTTTATCGAGTGAAAAAAACTTCTGCAGAGGATAGGTGTACTTGTAGATGTCGTGGAGCAGGCGTGCAATCGGAGCACTGATCGTTCCGGTTTTCAATCTGTACAGGTCGATGCGCACAGATGAGAGTTCCTTCTTTATAATTCGCATCGCCCGTTTTCGTTCCGGATCGATCCCGATACCGAATATTCTGCCGAAGATTCCTGTCGGAGCCCTCTTCTTTTTCATTTTTGCCGTATGTGGATTCACGCTATATCCTGAAAAATTCTGACTTTTATTAAGAGATCTTTTATTATGAAAAATACGTATTGATCGTGCTTGATTTCCCGAAGCGGCACCCGAAACACCTCTCCATCACGTAAATCCTCAGGAATGGCAACAGGTACGGAAACGGCCTTTAATATATGGCCTCGGTCCGAGCAGAATGAACAGCACGTATGATGTCCGTGGCACAGCGGACAGATAACATGTGCCGGAACATCCACATACACGGTTGCCCCCGATAGCAGCTCGGATACGGTCAGATTGACGCATAGGTGATACCCCTTCCGGTTGTTGAATCGAAACCTCTGTGACGGCTGTATCCGTGCATAGGGGTTGGGCCGTGCAATATCCTTGAGAGAAACGGCATAGAAGATCCTTTCCCCCGGAAGTATCACCCTCTGCGTTGTAAGCGACCGGTCGTACTTCCTCCTTCTACTATCATCGATAAGAGTCTTGTATGCATTTAGTATTTTGATAAATACCGCATTGTTTCTGGAGATATCCGGGTGGTAGCGTTTTGCCAGTTTGTAGAATGCACGTTTGATATCCTGGGGGTCCGCCTCTTTCGCAACATTCAATATTTCGTAGAGCGTGCTCATAGTATCTCCATTTCTATACAGAAGCTCTTCCGGAAACAGGCCGGCACAGGTCGATTCGTATCACCGCGACGCACCCTACTCCCACTCGATCGTTGAAGGCGGTTTGGACGATATGTCGTATACGACCCTGTTAATACCCTTCACTTCGCCTATGATACGCGTTGAAATTGCCGCAAGAACGTCATAGGGAATCCGAAACCAGTCTGCGGTCATGCCGTCGACTGAATGCACAGCGCGAACCACACAGACATTTTCATACGTTCTCTCGTCCCCCATGACCCCGACGCTCTTTATGGGGAGCAAAACGGCAAACGCCTGCCATACGTCATGGTACAGCCCGGCCTTTCGTATCTCGTCGATTACAATTTCGTCCGCCTCCTGCAGTACTTTCAGCCTCTGTTCGGTAATTTCACCGATGATTCTCACCGAAAGTCCGGGACCCGGAAAGGGGTGCCGCCCCACTATCGATTCCGGCAGTCCGAGGAGTCTGCCGAGCTCACGGACTTCATCCTTGAACAATTCCCGCAGCGGTTCAATGAGCTCGAGCTTCATTTTTTCAGGCAGGCCGCCCACATTGTGGTGACTTTTTATGGTTGCAGAAGGTCCCTTAAAAGATACCGATTCGATTACATCGGGGTACAGAGTTCCCTGTGCCAGATACTTGAGATCCCCGAGCTCTCCCGCCTTTTCTTCGAACACCTGCATGAATTCGTTTCCTATTACCTTTCTCTTTTTTTCCGGGTCGGTTACCCCGTCGAGGCTCTGTAAAAACCTCTTCCCTGCATCGACTGTAATAAGCTCGAAATTGAAGCCGGCGTTCAATGAACGTTTAACGTCCTCCGCTTCATTCTTCCTGAGCAGTCCGTTGTCTATGAAAACAGCCTTGGTATTTTTTTTGATAGCCTTGCCGAGAAGGCACGCAACGACCGATGAATCAACCCCGCCGGAAAGTGCACAAATGACTTTTTTATCTCCAACCCGGTTTCTGATTTCCTCCACCTTTCTACCGATAAACGAACCGACGCTCCAGTTTTTTTTAAATCCGCAGATGCGGGCGAGAAAGTTGTTAAGTATTTTTTTCCCGTTTTCCGTATGTGTAACTTCGGGATGAAACTGTACACCGTATATATTTCTCCGGGAATTCGCTATGGCTGCATATGTGCAGCTTTCCGTGTCGGCCAGAACTCTGAAACCGGGAGGCAGCTTCTCCAGCCTGTCGCCGTGGCTCATCCATACGACAAACGGCTTTTTCGTCTCTATGTCGGCAAGAAGTCTTTCAGGATACAGTATATGAAGAAGCGCTCTTCCGTACTCACGTTCTTCTGCCCGTGCGACTCTGCCGCCGAGAAGAAAAGCCGTGAGCTGGAGTCCGTAGCAGATACCGAGAACCGGTATATCGAGATCGAACAGCTTTTTATCGATTACCGGCGCTTTTTCCGAATACACCGATCGGGGTCCTCCCGATAGAATAATACCCTTCGGCCTGTAACTTCGGATTGTATCGAACGCGGCATTGAAGGGAACGATTTCCGAGTATACGCCCAGTTCCCTGATTTTCCGTGCGATAAGCTGAGTATACTGAGATCCAAAGTCGACAATGAGGGCTGTTTCAAGCTCTTCTTCCATAAAAAACGTCCCTCTTATATCCTGCGAATAATTATGATTTTATACATTGAAACTCAGATTTATCATACCAGATTTTTATATTCAACCGGCTATATTATCCGGACACTTCGCGTCCGGATAATACCGCTTGACGGCGGCATTATGCTACAACTTCCAATCAGCGAGCCATCCTTGTTTGAACATTTTACGGTTGGAAGTTCACATGCCTATAGTATTATATAGTATAATAAATGCAATGTCGATATTTAAAGAACGGTATAGATGCGGGATGCACCAGGTCGTCCCGATCTTATCCACCGGATGAAGCGGTTTAATGCAGAACACATACTACAGGACATTTTCCCGGTATCTGAAAGAAAGATTCGGTCAGAAGATCTATCGGATCTGTCTCGATGCAGGATTTTCCTGTCCGAACAGGGACGGCACTCTGGGTTTTCACGGATGCGCGTACTGCGCCGATTACGGTTCGTGGAACGGACGGGGAAAACGGGAGGCCCTTGAAAGGCAGGTGGAACGGGAAATCCAGAGGGTGTCGCAGCGGTATGGGGCGCGGAAATACATTGCTTACTTTCAGGCATATACGAATACCTATGCGCCCGCAGACAGGCTTAAAGGAATATACGACAGCGTGCTTGAAGCGCGCGATGATATTGTGGGGCTCGCGATAGGAACCCGTCCGGACTGTATTGATGAAGAAAAGTTACGGATGATCGCTGCGTATAAAAAAAGGGGGATCGAGGTCTGGATAGAATATGGACTCCAGTCGGCGAACGATGAGACTCTGAAAAAAATCGGCCGGGGGCACAGTGTGAGCGATTTTCAAAGAGCTGTGCTCATGACCGTCGCCTACGATATACTCGTGACAGCCCATGTGATCATCGGGCTTCCGGGTGAAAGCCGGTCCGATAGTATAATAACGTCGAAGTTTCTGGCCGGTCTTCCGATTCATGGTATAAAGATACACAATCTCAATATAGTCAGCGGGACCAGAATGGAAGAGTGGTATAACGAGGGGCTGGTGAAACCTCTCGGGCTCGATGAATACGCCGATCTTGTGGTGGATTTTCTGGAAAGGACGCGTCCCGATGTTGTTGTTGAAAGGCTCGCGGCTGAAACGCCGGGTGCTTTTCTGGTTGCTCCGGAGTGGAGTACGGATAAGCAGGCTGTGATGAAAAGAATTATTGAGCGGTTTGAACAGCGGGCCAGTTTTCAGGGGAGGCTCTTTTGCATGAAACAGGTGCCTTAAGGAAGATACCGCATGAAGATACACTGTCTGTACAGAGATTTTTTCGTTTTTCTCAGAATGATAAACCTCGAAAAAGACGTCTGGAACGCGTTTAAACGGTACTACTACGAGAAACACGCCGATTTCCTGTCTCATCTGTGGCATTCTTACCAGGGCTATACCACACGAAACATCAGAGAGCGGGCGGTGATGATTAAAAAGGAGGACTATGCGGACATTGAAAACTTGCTGAAGATATACGATATAGAGGAAAAAACCCGGGAAATACTGATGCATTGTAAAAGTATCTATTTTGATCGTGACAGGTGCAATGTATATATCCTGATCGGATTTTTCAGCCCCGATGCGTTCGTGTTGCGGTATAAAGGAAGCTTCGTGATATGCGTCGGGCTCGAGCGCTTTCATGATTTCAAACACTACGATATACTTCTCGCTCACGAGTATTTCCACTACATTCAGAATAAAGTGCACGGTTCTATTTCAGAGCCCCTTGTGCTTCAGCTCATTCGTGAAGGAATCTGCGTTCATTTTTCGAGAATCGCGTATCCCGGAAGAAAGGAACATGAGTATCTCTTTCTGACCGAGCAGGCGTTCGCCGATGCGGAGGGCAGCTATGAAACCATACGAAAAAAACTTCGAAGCAGGAAGATATCCAGAGAAAAGCTTTTCAGCGCGGCATCAGGTGAACTGACGCCGCGGTCCGGATACTATGTCGGATACAGGCTTGTATCGGAGTTTATTGCGAAGAGGGATAGAGCCCACCCGGCCGCTTTACTGGGAAAGGAAAAACAAATTTTAATGGACATCCGGTTGTAACGGGCGTATTTTTGGTATATAAGAAAATTGAAATATAAGGATGAATGCATGAGTCTGAAAAAAACGACATTTTTTTTTGTTTTTATATTCTCTCTGTTCTCCTTTGCATACGCCCGGGGAGAAGAGAGCGCCGAAATCAAAGGCGGGGAGGGATTCCTTCTTGCAAAAAATGGGGATTATTTTCAAAAGCTCGGTATCGTCAAACCGTCGGGACGTCTCAAATCGATAAACTTTACCATTAACTCTCTTGACGGCGGCTCGGTTCAGTTGAGTGATTTCAAAGGCAAGGTGATATTTCTGAATTTCTGGGCAACCTGGTGCGGGCCCTGCCGTTCCGAAGTCAGGGATATCGACGCGCTGTACGATGAGCTGAAGAATGAGGATTTCATGGTTATGGCCGTTGATATACAGGAGGACGAAAAAAAGGTCCGGCGCTTTATGAAAAAATACAGGATCGATTTTCCCGTTTTTTTGGATAGGAGCGGAATAATCGCCCGGAATTATGCCGTTTCGGGCATCCCCACAACGTATATAATCGATCCAGACGGCAATATTGTAGGGAGGGCGGTAGGACCGAGGCCCTGGAACGGTGAAGATTCCCTGAACTTGATGCGGAGCCTCATGGATTGACACGGAGCGGAAAGCCTTCTGAATCGCAAGAGGATGCCGACTGGTATCAAGCCCGTCGGGATACTAGTGCCTGATATTGAGGTGTATCGATGAAGAACGGAATCGCCTGTATGTTTATCGATATCGGCGGGGTGCTCTTCTCACTCGATTATCAAACAGTATGGGACAGGCTTTGCTTAAAAAGCGGCAGATCCGTTGACGAAGTGCAGAAAGCCCTTTACGCGGACGATATTTTCTATCCCTTTGAGTCGGGAACAATAGGGGCGGATGCGTATTACAAAGAGGTGACGACAAGACTCTCATGCGACATCTCCTATGAGGAATTCCGCGATATCTGGAATTCGCTTCTGATAAAAAAAGAGCGCATGTTTGAAATTGTATCCTTTGTGAAATCCCAGGTCGATTTGCTTGTTATTTCCAATACCAATGAGATGAATGCTGAATATATGGAGAAGGATATTAAAAAACTTACAGATAAGACGGTGTACTCATTTCAAGCCGGATGTCTTAAACCCGACCGCAGGATATATGAACATGCGCTGCAGGTTGCGAAAGCGCCTGTGAACCGGGTGCTGTTCATCGACGATACGGAGGAAAACATCGAATCCGCCGAGGCTCTCGGTATGAGTTCCCATCTCTTTACGGATGAAAAAGGGTTTCACGATCTCCTCGTTTCCCTCGGATTCGAAATCCCACTGTTTCGGAACACTTCTTATTCGGAATAAACCTGCTTGTTCCAGAGCTCATCGTTGAGCAAACGCGTTTCAATATTCACACCGTAGAAGTCCTGTACCGGGGACAACAGTTCCGGGGATGACGCATGAACCGCGTGCAGGGCGTCCCTGACCATCTGCATCCCCTCCCGGGTCATTTTGCCGAGAGGCTTTCTCACCGGGCCTGCGGGCATGCCGAGAACGTTCATCGCGGTTTTGACGGCAAGGGGGTTTCTGAATCTATCGACGGTTTCAATCGTTCGGCCGTCAGGGAGGGTTCTCTTTGATTTTGCCTTGACAGTAACGATTGAAAAGAGAGGCTTGAGCTTTTTCAGGTACTCTTCAGCTGTTGAAATATCGTTTTTCTGAAGGGCCCGAACCATGGCCGAAACAGCGGCAGGGGCAATGTTCGAGGTAACGGATATAACGCCTGCCGCCTTGATATCGGGTCGTTTAATCATCTCGAACGTTTTGTCATCATCGCCCGACATGATGCTCATGTCCGGCATGAGAGATCGTTCCTCAGCCATTCTATCCAGATCTCCGGTCGCCTCCTTGATGGCGATCACCCTGTCGTAGCTGCCGCTCATGATGGCGATATCCGCCGGTGTGATGGCGGTTCCCGTCCGGCCCGGAATTACATACACGATTACCTTTATATCATCGAACTCTTCGAGAATGGCCTCGTAGTACTCTTTTCTCAGCTCGAGGCTCGACGGTCCGTTGTAGTAGCAGTCGACCAGAAGGACCTTTTCGACGCCAACGTCGAGGGCATGCCTGCAGTGACCCATCGCTTCTCTGGTGCTGTTTGATCCTGTTCCGGCGAATATATCACATTTTCCCCCGGTAAACTCATATGCTTTTTTAATCACCGTATTGTGCTCATCGGTGCCGAGTGTGGGCGATTCCCCGGTTGTGCCGACCGGCAGAATGCCTGTAATTCCCTGTTCTATCTGAAATCGGATGTTTTTTTCGAATCCTTCAAAATCTATATCCCCGTTTTCTGTAAAAGGTGTGATAAGTGCGGTATAGGTTCCTCTGAAATCGACGGCGCGCATGGCGTCCCTCCTCATTTGCAGTATATTCTGTTCATCGAGGTTATTCGGACGCTTTGCTTCCGAATAATGCCGCCCACAGGCGGCTGTAGGCAGAAGGTATAAAAAAATACGTCGAATTGCAATAAAAAAGTACGATTTGTAAAAGGGAGAGTTCTCAAATGACGGCAGGATTGCTATTATATTGAACATACTTCAAACGGTAATGGAGGGAAAATGTGATTGCAAAGCTGAGGGATGACGGTGTCAGCCGTATTCGGGATGGTGTCAGAAAACAGAATCTTGTTTACGGTAAAAGGACACAGATGGTCAAATTTTTTCTCGAAAAGGACAAGTCGATTCCGCTTCACGCGCACAAGCATGAGCAGACAGGCTATTTGATAAGCGGGAGGATGATTTTATCGGTCGACAGTGAGGAGTATACGGTCGGCCCGGGCGACTCGTGGTGTATCGTGGGAAATACGCCTCACAGCGCGCACATGATCGAAAACTGCGTTGTAGTTGAGGTATTTGCACCCGTGCGGAAAGATTACATGGAATGATCGAGCCCGGTCCTCCGCCGATGTGCTCCGAATATATCGGTGCGGCGTATTCTCCGCGACATATAGGCGGGGCTGTATCCGGCCAGCCGGATTTGTTCAGCCGGCCTACGATTGCTGAGCACATCCAGGCGCGTGCACCGGCGGTATTATCCGGACGGAAAACACCCGGATGCCTTACAAGCCGCCGTAACAAACGCTTCAGGGTACGTTCGTATTCGTCCGCACCCGCATATCAATTGCCCGACACTTCAGACGACAGGTATCGGAGAGAGCACACGCACAAGAATTATTCCTTCCCCGTATTATCCTGCAGCTGCTTCAGCACAGTATCGAGCTTTTGGTTCATATCACCGTACCCGGCAAAATCCCCTGCACGAAGCCTCTTTTGCGCTTCGTCGTAGTAATCGACTGCTTTGAGAATCAGGTCACGGATACTTACCTCAACAGTGACTTTTTTGCCTCCGGCGGTCTCTTTTGTCACCGTAACTGTCGGCTTGCTTGTCCCGAAGAGCTTTGTCAGGGCGTCGTTGAGGTCGATTCCCATTTCAATGTTATCCTGATACCCGACAATAACACGTTTGAGCTCCGGAAGCTCGCTCTGCTCTGCCCGGAGATACACCGGTTCGACGTAAATGATCGAATCTCTCACCGGTATAACCAGGAGGTTGCCCCGTATGATGCTCGAGCCCTTCTGCCCCCAGAGGGTGAAGAGTTGTGAAATATCGGAGTTCTGATCTATCCTGGATTCGATCTGCAGGGGACCGTACAGAAGCTTCTGCTTCGGAAACTTGTACTCGATGATCTTTCCGTAGTTTTCCCCGTCGCTGAGAGCGGCCATCCATGCGAGCATGTTGTTCTTGTTCGTGGGGGTAAACGGGAGCATGAGCACGTATTCTTCGTCGTCGTTGTGATCCGGAAATTTTACGATCATGTAGTATGGAATCATCGTTGTTTCGGAGTCACCGTAGATTTCCTTGGGGATGGTCCACTTGTCTTCCTTGTTATAAAACACCTGCGGGTCCGTCATGTGGTAGGTCGAGTAGAGCTCAGCCTGCACATTGAATATGTACATTGGGTAGCGTATATGCCGGCGTAAGTCCTTCGGCATTTCATCGATATCCTTGAACATATCGGGAAAGATCTTGCGGTAGGTTTCGATTATGGGGTCTTTACGGTCGATGATGTAAAAATTCACATCACCGTTGTATGCGTCAACCGTTATCTTGACGGAGTTTCTGATATAGTTATACCCATCTTTGTACGGGATGGAATAGGGGAAATGGTCGGTAACAGTGTAGGCATCGAGTATCCAGTAGAGCTTCCCATTGCTCACCACGAGGTATGGGTCGGGGTCGTACTTCAGAAACGGCGCCAATTTCGGAACCCGCTCCTGAATGTTTCGGTAGAGCATGATTCTGCTTTCCGGGGTCAGGTATCGGGTAAAAATGATTTCCATGTTCTTGAAGTGAATGGCAAGAAGCAGTTTCCTGAGAGAGTTCTTTATCGGCAGGCCGCCCTGGCCCTGGTACCGGGTTGTAACGTTGGTCTCACCGCTCGGATAATCGAACTCTTTCAGCTTGGTGTTCACGATCACAAAGGGAGTCGTTTCCTCTCCATAGTATATTTCAGGACGATCGAGCTTGAGGGGTACGGAGATCTTGGGTGGAATGTCCTTGACGATGAGAACCGGGAGGCCCTCCTCTCCGATTTCGTCGACAGGCGTCATAACGATGCCGTATCCGTGCGTGAACTGAAGCCTCTCGTTCACCCACGTCTTCGCCTCCGGAGGTATCTGATTGTAATTGATCTCCCGCGCGGAAAGCATGACCTGACGGTAGGTGTCACCGAAGTGGTAGCGGTCGGTATCAACGTTGTAGAAGTCGTAGTAGAGCCTGAACTCCTGTATCTGCGAGAAGGTTGCCTTGAGGGGTCGATGGTCCCAGAGACGTATGTTTTTGACGACACCGGCCCCAGGGGTAAAGTCCTCTGCAGTGAGGGAAGGATTTACAGGAAACTCTTTTCTCACTATTCTGTCGAGATCGTATCCCTTTCTGGTTAATGTTATATTATTCTTGATGTAGGGTAGCTCTCTCACAAGCTCGTTAGGCCGCACGATGATCTGCTGAAAAATGGCGGGTATGATGCCGGTTATAACAATCGCAGCGCCTATGAGAACACCGAAGCCGATGAGAGGCTGTTTGAAGCTTCTCTTTTTAATCCCGGAATAGACAAGAAAAGCGGT
This sequence comes from uncultured Spirochaetota bacterium, assembly GCA_964521865.1. Taxonomy (GTDB): domain Bacteria; phylum Spirochaetota; class B62-G9; order B62-G9; family DRHN01; genus CAYSRJ01. The sequence continues at coordinate 116,104 of CAZFTJ010000013.1, forward strand.
AAAAAGGGCGACTGCAATCATAATGTAATAGGTGTACCTGACAATATGAAGATCCGTGTAGGTTGCGCCGTAGACGACGCCCCGTTTTGAAAAAACGAGCTGATAGGACTTGAGCCAGTAGTTCCAGGCAATGATGACTGCAACGAGCATTAAAAGTGAGATAAGATGCTTTTTTGCCTGATTGCTGATGGTGAAATTGTTCTGCTCGAAGGTCATGTTTCCGGAGAGCATGTACAGAAAACCGGCTGCAATGAAGGTCAGGATGACCGTCCCGAGGCTCCATGATTTTAAAAACAGGTAGAAAGGGAGAACGAAGGTGTAGAAAGAAACATCTCTCCCGAAGGCGGGATCTGCAGTATGAAAGCTTGTTTTATTCAGCAGCTTGAGGATTACCTCCCATCTCTGGCTGCCGTTTCTCGCCATAATGAGCGCAAGTATGAACAGACCGATCGAAGCGATGATAATGCCGACTTTCCGGCTTATCTCCACGGGAACCCCTGCCTGCTGAATCTTCATCGTCTGAATATTTCCCTTTTTGAAGGCAATGAATATATTCAGGCCCGAGAAGATCAGAAATATGAAGAAAAATGCCCACCAGAGACCGATTTTGGTCCACAGTATCTTCACGAAAACACTGATGAATCCGAGCTTTGTAAACCAGGAGTAGTTGACCCAGATCCTGGTTCCTATAAAGAGTGCAATGATGATGAATATGATTACGCCAATAAAGATCAGTATCTTAGTACCGGTTTTCATTTGTTTCCTCACTGTTGATTACTTGAAATTTTTACAAATGTTATTTCCAGCGGCTTTTCCCGTGCAAACTGAATAATAATCAGATAAACAGCGGAAAGCAAAGATAAACTTTTCAGTCATACGGAGTGTATTATGCAGATTTTTCCTCTTCCGCCCCCTCCCGGAGGGTAAGCGGGTTCACTTTTTTTGTAATCACATCCTTTGTGATAACGATCTTCGATATATCTTTGCGTGAGGGGATCTCGTACATCAGGTCGAGCATGATCCCTTCCATGATTGATTTCAGGCCGCGGGCGCCCGTATTCCTCTTGATGGCATCATTTGCTATCTGTGATATTGCGTCGGGTTTGAATTCCAATTCAACACCCTCGAGCTCAAAGGCCTTTTTGTATTGCTTTATGAGTGCGTTTTTCGGTTCGACGAGTATCCGGCGCAGCGCTTTTTCATCCAGATCGTGGAGTGGGGCAACTACCGGTATCCTTCCGGTAAACTCGGGAATAAGGCCGTACTGGATGAGGTCGTCGGGGTGTACATGTTTCAATATCTCATCGAGTTTTTTCTCGGATTTTTTCTTCACGTCGGCGCCGAAGCCGATTGTCTTGTTTGTTATCCTCCTCTCGACGATTTTTTCAAGCCCCACAAACGCACCGCCGCATACAAAAAGGATATTTTTCGTGTCGATCTTTATCATTTCCTGATGTGGATGCTTTCTCCCTCCCTGTGGAGGCACCGAGGCGACTGTTCCCTCGATTATTTTCAGGAGGGCCTGCTGTACACCCTCGCCCGAGACATCCCGGGTTATGGACGGATTTTCGCTCTTACGGGAGATTTTATCGATTTCATCGATATATATAATGCCCATCTCAGCTTTTTCCACATCATCACCGGCGTTCTGTATGAGCTTGAGCAGTATGTTTTCGACGTCTTCTCCGACATACCCGGCTTCCGTGAGCGTCGTTGCATCGGCAATGGTGAAGGGTACGTTGAGCTTGCGGGCAAGTGTCTGCGCAATAAGCGTTTTTCCGCTCCCGGTCGGGCCGATGAGGAGAACATTGCTCTTTTCGAGCTCCACATCATCCTTGTCCCTGGCGTTCAGGTGGTTGATTCTCCTGTAATGATTGTATACGGCAACAGAGAGAAATTTTTTAGCATACTCCTGCCCGATAACGTACTGGTCGAGAAACTCTTTTATTTCAGACGGTTTCGGCAGGTTTTCTAGAGTGAAGGGTGTTGCGGTCTTCTCTTCACCGAACATGATGTCGCTGCAAAGCTCCACGCATTCGTCGCATATGAATACGCCACCGGGCCCGGCGACCATTTTTCTTACCTTGTTCTGATCCTTTCCGCAGAAAGAGCAGATCTTCTTTTCCATATCGGGGTACTTGATCATTCGCTCACATACTCCTTCCTTATAGTATGATCTGCGCGTCATCATAATTCAGGCAGTATCACCGTGCTGCATCGACAATCGTATGCCGTTCTTCTGTTTCTTCTTTATTGATATTAACGGCAGAATATCTGCACCTGCATTAACATTAATGCTCTTTTGAGCTGTTGCAGGATGTTTTTAAACAACATTTCATTATACCACGGTATTTCCGGCCGGCGCCACTCCATATGCTGTCCGGCGGCGGTATTATTCCGAATCCCGGATTTCCGAATCCTGGGTGTGTCTGACGAGAACTTCGTCTATGAGTCCGTATTCAACCGCCTCATTCGCATTCATGTAGAAATCACGGTCGGCATCGGCATGGATCCTCTTTCTATCCTGCCCCGTGTGTTTCACGAGAATATCTTCAATCAGCTCTCTGTTCCGGACAATCTCCTTGGCGGCGATTTCAATATCCGTTGCCTGCCCCTGTGCACCTCCGAGGGGCTGGTGCAGCATGAGACGGGCGTTCGGGAGCGCATACCTTTTTGCTTTCGTCCCTGCGGTGAGCAGTACGGCGGCCATGCTCGCCGCCTGTCCGATGCATATTGTGGAGACATCCGGCTTCACGTATTGCATGGTATCGTATATTGCGAGACCCGCTGTGATAAGACCTCCCGGACTGTTGATGTAGAGAAAGATGTCTCTCTCCGGGTCCTCGCCCTCGAGGAATAGAAGCTGGGCTATTACCAGATTCGATGTAATATCCCCTATCTCCGAATCAATAAAGATGATCCGGTCCTTCAGTAATCGCGAGTATATATCGTATGCCCTCTCGCCCCGGCTCGATTGCTCAACCACCATGGGTACAAGTGCCATCAGTTTTTTTCCTCCTGGTACGTAATATGTTTCTCTTTTTCCAGTCTGGCATTGTTATAGATGAAATCAAGAGCCCTGCCGATCTGTAATCGAAACCGTAAGCTGTCGGTACTCCTGGAATCTGCGAGCTGTTTTTTCATCGATTCGAACTCTTTTTTCTGACTCTCCGCATATTTTCGTATTTCGTCGTCGACCTCTCTGTCGGTTACGGTGATATTCTCCTTCTTCGATATTTCGTTCAGCACGAGGTCCTGTTTGATGTTATCGACCGCACGGGGAGCCAGGTTTTTCCTGTATTCGCGGTATTTTTTATCGTCCTGTTTGAGCTTCTCGATGTCGATTCTGTATGAATAGGCTATGTCGCCGAGGATGTGATCGATTTCATTGTCGATCATGGTTTTCGGTATATCAAATTCGGTTTTTTCGATAATCTTTTTCAGAAGCTCGTCCTTTGTTTTCTGTTCGGAAAGCCTCTTTGCATTTTCATCGATATCGGCCCGTATCTTCTCCTTAAGCTCTTTCAGCGTTTTCGCGTCGCTTATATCCTGCGCAAAATTATCATCGAGTTCCGGAAGCTGCTTCTGTTTCACTTCATTCATGCGTACGTGCAGCTTTACATTACGCTTTTCTTTTTTTCCGTCCTTGTCTTCATATTCATGAACCAGCTCGATATCTTTCTCGTCCCCTCCGGCCATACCGATGAGCTGTTTGGCGAGCTGATCGTCCTTTTTATCGAGTAAAATCGTCTGGTTTTTCTTCCTCTCTCCATTCTCATCGGAAAGCTCCTCGTAGTCTATGACGACGTAGTCGCCCTCCTTCGATTTTTCATCAATGCTCATGAGAGTTGCGAAGCGTTCCCGAAGGGCCTCGAGCTCATCGGTTACGGCTTTATCGGTAACGTCGTATATGTACTTCTCCGAAGATATCTCCTTGTATTCCGAAAGTGTTATCCCGGGCATGATATCGCATTCGGCGCTAAATGTAAAGTTGTCCTCGACAGCGAGCTCTCCCATCTGAGTAATGGTCGGATCTGTAATCGGCCTGTAGTCGGATTCTTTCAAAATCTGGGAAAGTGACTTCGAGAGCATCTCATTGACCGTTTCGTTTTTTATGTTTTGTGCGAAGCGCTGCAGGATCAGGTGCCTCGGCACCTTTCCTTTTCTAAAACCGGGAAGCTTTGCGTTTTTTTCATAGTCCTTTATGACCGATTCCCGCGTATCTTGGACCGATGATTTATCCACCGTTACCTGGATGCTTATTTTTGCGTTCTTTTCCTTTGTGATTACCCTTTCAAATTGCATGCACTCCCCTTCATTAAAATTCGAGAATTTGGATTCCAGCTTTTTCACGGCGCAGCTGTAGCCAAAATATTCCGAATTCGCCTTAGTATAAAAGATACTGTTATTGCATGGAAAAGCTAAATAGTTTCGCGAAGATATACCGGAGGAGAAACCGGGCGTCCCCGGCGAAGAGGCATTCATATAGGAAGGTCAGTATGGGTAGAGCTGTATGCGCCGGGTTTTACTTCTCAGAATTGATAGTCGGCGCAGCCATGAGCTTGTTTCATATGTAAAAATAAAAATGAGCGGGAAACGGGACTTGAACCCGCGACATCCACCTTGGCAAGGTGGCGCTCTA
>CAZFTJ010000014.1:0-118155 GCA_964521865.1 uncultured Spirochaetota bacterium
GGTCTTTTGACTTCTCAGTGCCGAATATGCTGAAGCTTTCAGCCCTCATATGCGTATTGTACATCGAGAAGATCGGGTTGCTGGTAATTCCACTGGCTTTGCTCGTATGCTTGGGGTTCGGGTTCATTAACGGGCTGCTTCTCGCAAAGTTCAAGGTTCCATCTTTTTTAGCCACGCTGGGAATTTCAATTGTCCTGGACGGAATAGCATGGTATCTCTCAAAAGGCCACCTCGAAATAATGCAAGATGAGACATTCAGAAGCCTTACAACTACCTTCATTGCAGGTTTTCCTTCCATATTATACTGGGGTATGGGTGTTTGGATTATTTGCACTTTTCTGGCCTTAGCCACTGCATTCGGGAGACGCACGTACGCAGTGGGAGGAAACCTGGAAGGGGCCGGACTCTCTGACATAAACGTTGCATGGCACAGAATTAAAGTGTTTATGCTCAGTGGATTTCTCTCCGGGTTGGCGGGTGTTTTATACATGTCGCAGACTGGTGGCGGGTCGGTGAAAATCGGGGCCGATATGGCTATACCGCTTTTTGCGAGCGTGGTCGCGGGCGGAACAGCCCTCACAGGAGGCATGGGTGGTCCGCACCGAACCTTGATGGGAGTGATCATTATAACGTGGATTCAAGCGGGGATGGCGATGCTTGCAATCGGAAACGATGTCCAGATGATTACGTTCGGCTTGATCGCCATAGGAATGAGCATAGCCACGATAGACAGAAAGAGGATAAAGATCGTTAAGTGACTTGTACCTGTTCGCCCAGCAACAACTGAGCAATAGTGTGCATCTTTTGTGCTACTCTCCGGTGTGCAACCGATGAAAAAAAATACTTATCAAAGCAGTCCGAGTGTACAGCGGCATGGAATCATTATGCGAGCCTGTTATTCCAGGTATTATTAATGAAGGAGTAGATTTCTCATTGATTACTGGTAATTAATTTTTCAGCTAAGGGTGAACAGTCAATCCGGTATGCATGCACAATGTTTTCATAGCTCATTCCTTTTTTATCAAAATTAGATGTGGCTTTTGAGGAGAAAAATAAGCTGGAAAAGGAATTAATACACTGATAAAGGAGGAAATACAATGAAGTTAAAAGATCAGGTCGCCATTGTCACCGGGGGAGCAAACGGGATAGGCGAAGCATATGTAAAGGGTATCGCTTCAGAGGGTGCATCGGTTGTTATTGCCGATATTGATGAGGAAAGAGGAAAAAAGGTCGTCGATGAGATCAGGCAGTCCGGTGGGAAGGCGCTATTTGTTCGAACCGATGTCAGTAAGAAGCAAGATGTTGAAAAAATGGTCAAGATAGCGAAAAATCAGTTCGGTTCTATCGATATACTGGTTAACAATGCAGGTATCCTGTTTACTGCTCCATTTGAAGAAACAACGGAGGAAATGTGGGATAAGCTTTTTGCTGTGAATGTAAAGGGACTGTTTTTCTGCTCCCAGGCTGTCGCGATTGAGATGAAAAAACGAAAAAGAGGGAAGATCATCAATATATCTTCTATTGCGGCTATTGGAGCACAGGCTGGACTCTGTGCATACAGTTCTACCAAGGGGGCTGTTCTAACCATTACCCGGGTATTCGCATTGGAGCTTGCGAGATACAATATACAGGTTAATGCAGTTCTGCCCGGAACAACAAATACTGGTATGGCCAAGGCAGCCATGGCAGATCCGGAATGGACTCGCCAGATTACAGAGGGTATTCCAATGAAGAGGCTCGGTGAAACAGGAGACCTGCTGGGGGCCGTTCTTTACTTCGCCTCATCTGAATCCGACTACTGTACTGGACAAACGCTCATCGTGGATGGCGGGTATTCTATGATATAATCCCGATACCGACATCCCCCTTATATCTCCAGCAGGGTTAACTGGTTTTTAAAACAGTATTAAAAAAGGTTTAATTAAACCATATGCGAAGCGTTCGGATAACAATTAATTGCAGGAGAAAAGTATATGGACCTGAAGCTCAACAATAAGACTGCGCTTGTTTCTGCATCTACGGGAGGTATCGGCTTGGAAATTGCCCGATATTTAACTCGTGAAGGGGCGACTGTTATTATAAATGGCCGGACATCGGAGACTGTCGCCAGTGCGTGTGAAGATATCTATTCGGAATTTCCAGATGCTGAACTTATACAGTTGGTTTCAGACAACGGTACTGCAGAAGGGTGCAAAAAGACTATCACGGCACATTCAGATATTGATATTTTGATCAACAATCTCGGAATATATGAATCCGTTGACTTCTTCACCACGATAGACGCACAATGGCGGAACCTATTCGAAGTGAATGTTCTCAGCGGTGTTCGTTTAAGCAGGTATTATCTCAAAGGAATGCTGTCACGGAACAATGGACGAATTGTATTTATTTCTTCCGAATCAGCGATAAATCCTGCCCCTGAAATGGCACATTATAGTGCAACCAAGCTCATGCAGCTCTCTGTTTCTCGTAGTTTGGCAGAATTGACAAAAGGAACGAACGTAACGGTAAATTCCATAATGCCCGGTTCGACGAAAACAGCCGGTGTTGAAAAATTCATTCAAGACGTTTTTCCCGGAGTTGAATATGAAATTGCCGAGAAACGCTTCATGAAAGAAAATCGTCCAACTTCATTAATTGGCCGTCTTATCCGTCCTGAAGAGATCGCCGCCTTTGTCGCATTTGTGTGCAGTCCTCTCGCATCGGCTATTAATGGCGCATGTTTGAGGATTGACGGAGGGCTTATTCGTAGTGCCGTGTGAGAATATATAGAGCAGTGAAGAGAACAGGGAAGAGAAATATGAAAGAGAAGAATAAAGCATTAGCCGGCAAGGTTGCAATTGTTACGGGAGGTGCATCCGGGATAGGAGAGGCTGTAGGAAAAATATTCGTCGAAAATTCCTGCACGGTGATTTTAATCGATAAAAACAGGGATCGATTAGAGATTGTCGTTAAGGAAATAGCAAAGGAAGGCGGCAGCTGCAAGGGCATTTATGCTGATGTTTCCATCGAGTCCCAGGTTAGAAAGCTCTTTCAGGATGTGATGAAAGAATACGGGAGAGTAAATATCCTCGTAAATAGTGCAGGCAGGGATTCTCTTGCGCCCCCCATTACCGAGGTCACCCTGGAAGAGTGGGAAAAGACGATCGATTCAAATCTTAAGGCCGTATTCTTATGCTGTAGAGAAGCCTTTGCAGTCATGGAAAAGCAGGGTGAAGGAAAAATAATAAATATGGGTTCTACTTCAGCAAAACTGGCCTCAGGTCCCGGTCATAGCCCTTACCGAGCTTCAAAACACGGTTTGATGGGTCTCAGCAAGAACCTGCTCAGGGAAGGGATGGATAAAAACATAAACGTCACTGTAATAAATCCTTCCCATGTGAAAACGCCGATGACAGAAATCATTGATAAAGGTATGTATGAAGAAAACATACCAGCGTATTTGGAAGGATGGCTTGATGACAAAGAAATGCGGGAAGGAATTTATGAAAGCTGTATCGATGTGCAGAATGTGGCTGAAATTGTTCTATTTGTAGCCACGAGGGATAGCAGTGTAACGATTCCCCAAATTGCAATATATCCAACACACAAGATACACAGATATGGTATGGAGGTTTGAAGAATATCGAAAGCTCATGTCGCGAAATCTTCTGTATTTTCTTTTTGAGGTTAAAGTCTTGAGAGAGATGACATACATGATTAACCTGTATTCGAACATTGACCGGGCAGGCAGGAAACTTGATCTGGGGAGGGAACATGAATAAGAAGTATGTTATGGCCATTGATCAGGGGACAACGGGTACCCGGGTTATACTATTCAACCACGATGGAGAAATCCATTCGATGGCCTACCGTGAGATCAGGCAGTTTTATCCAAAGCCGGGTTGGGTTGAGCACGACCCGGATGAAATTTGGCAAACCGTTCTTGTATGTGCAGAAGAAGTGTGCAAGCGGGGAAAGGCCGAACCCGAGGAGATTGCAGCTATTGGTATAACGAACCAGCGGGAGAGCACCATCCTCTGGGAAAGAGACACAGGGCGGCCAATTTATAACGCAATTTGCTGGCAGTGCAGAAGAACTGCAAGCATTTGCGATGATTTGAAGATGAAAGGCTACGGGAGCTCCATCACAAAAAAAACGGGTCTCGTCATTGATGCATATTTTTCCGCTACAAAAATCATGTGGATCATGAATAAAGTTGAAGATGCCGGGAGCAAGATTGAAAATCGTAACATCTGTATGGGGAATATTGATTCCTGGATCATCTGGAACCTCAGTAAAGGCAGGTATCACGTCACCGATTATTCCAATGCGTCTCGCACGATGTTACTGAATATACATACCCTTTCCTGGGACGACGAGATCCTTGCCTGGACTGGGATTCCCGAACACATCCTTCCCGTATTAAAGCCTTCCAGCGGGGTTATGGCCGAAACCGACCCTGATATTTTTTTCGGGGCGACTGTGCCCATAGCCGGTGTGGCGGGAGATCAGCATGCAGCAACTTTTGGACAAACCTGCTTCAAACCGGGTATGGCGAAGAACACGTATGGGACTGCATTAGCGCTTATGATGAACATTGGAGAACAGCCAATACCGTCCAAGCACGGGCTTACCACCGATCTCGCCTGGAAAATAGGAGACAGGGTGGAGTATGCGCTGGAAGGAGTCATATTCATCGGTGGAGCCGCGATCCAATGGCTGAAAGATGGTTTGAAAATAATTAGCAACTCAGCCGAATGCAGTGAACTTGCCGAGAAAGTTCCAGATACCGGTGGTGTATATCTGGTACCTGCTTTCACGGGAATATGTGCACCCTACTGGGATATGTATGCTCGAGGCACTATCGTGGGTATCACAAGGGGTACGACCAGGGAACACATAGCTCGGAGCGCGGTGGAATCCATCGCTTATCAGACCAGGGACGTTCTGGAAGCGATGGAGGCTGATTCCGGAGAGAGAGCTCAAGCATTACGCGTAGATGGAGGCGCAACCAAGAGCGATTTTCTCATGCAGTTTCAGGCAGACATACTCGGCATCGAGGTCGAACGTCCGGTGATTACAGAAATGGCTGCGCTTGGGGCTTGCTATCTGGCAGGTCTCGGTATTGGTTTCTGGAAAAGCAGAGAAGAGATTGCACGACAATGGAAAATCGAAAAGGTCTTCCAGCCCAATATGGATGAAACCAGGCGCGAGGAGCTCTATACAGACTGGAAAAGGGCTGTTGAACGATCTTTCAAATGGGCAAAGCCGTAAACTGTGCTCCATGTAAACTACATCGCTAATTCGGGCAGATGAGGAGTAGAGAGGGCTGATGTAAACATGGACCTCGAGTAAAAAGTCAAAAGGTGCGTAATAAGAGATGCCTGGATTTATATTTCTCTGCGTGTTGCGGCAGCGGCGAAGAATCATCTACCGAGAATTGCAGACGTGGTCGGTTCCGGGAGTCGGAGCGAGCTCATGCATGACGATCTTGTACTGGAGAGACGATAATAGAGGGTTTTACTAAAGCCATCGGCGTCAGTCCATGTAGTAACCCCCGTTGATATTTATGGTCTCCCCGGTTATGTATGAAGACTCGTCTGAGGCCAGGAACATCATGAGGTATGACATGTCCTGCACGGTGCCTAAACGCTTCACCGGTATCTGCTCGGCCATTTTCCGCTTTTTCTCCTCATCCCAATAGCTCATCAGGGAGGTCATCACAGCATGGGGCGCTATGGCGTTCACCGTGATCCCGAATGGTCCGAGCTGTCGTGCAGCGGATCTGGTGAGGCTGATTACGGCTCCTTTGGATGCGCCGTATACAAAGATGGTTGAATTATCACCGCGTTTGCCGGTAATTGATGAAACATTAACGATCCGGCCGTGCTGCTGCTTCTTCATAATCGGGGTGACCGCACGTATCGCATACAACACGCCCTTGACGTTGATATCCAGAGTCCTGTTGATCAGCTCATCACTGGTCTCCTCAATTGTTCCCGGAATCAAAAGGCCTGCGTTGTTTATGAGAATGTCCACCCTGCCGAAGGCGTCCATGGTTTTTTGAATCATCCGGTCGATCTGTTCACTCGAAGTTACATCGCAGATGACGGACATACATGTACCCCCGCATTGTTGCTCAATCTCTTTGCAAACTTCCTTGATGAGCTCGTGCTTAATGTCGATAACTACGACCCTGGCACCTTCTGCCGCGAGATCCAGCGCAACTTGCCTTCCCATACCCTGTCCTGCTCCTGTAACCACCGCGACCTTTTTCTCGAATCTCTTCTGTATTCTATATGCCATGTCGGATAGTTACCTCCTCTTAAAATAATGTTATCCGGACACTTCGCGTCCGGATAATGCCGTCGGTGCAAGCACCAGGATTTGTTACACGACGCTTCGCTGTGATTCCCCGTGATTTAACCTGTATTTATGGTAATTAAATAACAATAATTGATATGATTATAACAATTATTACATAGGTGTCAAGAGATTCCGCTTCAGAAAAGTTTGTTGTGCCAACAGGTTCAGTCGATCGAGGTGATATATGAATGAAAGGGAGGACGGTGGCTAATACAGTATGATCAGACATTACACACAGTTTGAAATCGCTGTCATACATCTGTGAAAAATTGCCATCGCATCATAAATATGTTAAGATGTTAGAAAAACTCGGGTAAAAAGAGTAATATGGAGGGGAATAATTATGAGTCCGATATCAAATTCTAAATCTTCATTCATCAATATTGCGAAGGAAACCGGTATAGACATAATCGATGCAAATGGTGCTATTATTTGGGCAGGTCCGAAAGGTGGAAATATTAAACCGGTAGGTCCTCTTGCTGATAAAACAGTGGGATGTCTGATTGCCAGTGAGTTTAGTGACTTCCAGGCGTATTATGTAGCATCATACATAGGTGAATTTGGTGGGAAACTCGAATTTATAACCGTCGATCAGGTCACATGGAAATTCACGCGACCTAATATCAAGGGAAAAGGCGTTCAGGGTATGTGGGGCTTAAGTATAGACCCAATACCGGTGATGGGGGGTCACAAAGCGAGCAGGAGTAAAACTATTAGGAGAGCAGATCCCAGAGATTATGATGCAGTAATAATAATTGGTGGCCATTCCGGCGATATAATGTCGACAGAGCAGGACGTTTTAGATTTTATTAATGCAGCATACAGTAACGGTGCCGTTATAGGGGGTATCGGAGGAGGTATTATACCAATAATTGCTGCCGGTATTATAAAAGGCAAAGAATGCACGGGTAACGTGCAGGTCTCGTTTATATTGAAAAGGATTGCAAAATTTGAAGATTCCCAATGCGTAATGGACAACAGGATAATTACGGCAAGGAATACGGTGGACACACATGTCTTTATGTATACGTTATGCAAATATTTTGACCCCAAATTTCTGGACAAACGTAAGAATATTCTTGCCGGGAAAACGATGTTGCTGATTTGCGGCTGGGATTTTGAGGACTTCGAGATTGCTGTTCCAGTCATAGAATTCATTCACCGAGGGGCAAAGATAATAATCGGAACGTTCACAAGTTTGGTGCGCGCCCGACCTCCATTGATTGGCCTGGAAGTTGTCCAGGGAAACTTTGGTATGTCTGTGCCGCTCCAGGAAATACCAGAAAGTTACTATGATATAAAGCAACTGAGCGAAATTGATATGGATGAGTTTGATGGACTTCTGATTCCTGGTGCTTTTTGTCCATGGAATATGATTGAGGCAGGGACCCCGCTTGAATTCCTTAAAAATGCTGATACAGCGGGAAAGATTCTCTCGTATATGTGTCATGGTCCTATTGCAGTTGCAGCAGCTGATCTGGTACAGGGAAAAAAAATAACCGGCTGGCTCGCATCGAAAGACGCGGTGACATCCATGGGTGGTGAATTTAATGCGGATTGGGCTGTCGCTTTGGACAACAACCATGTTTCCGGCCGAACAACACCAGAATTACCTGAATTTTTAGATGCTATTACTGCTGCGCTTTTGGGGTAGTGGGAACGGTTTTTATAAAAGAAACCCCCGGGAATCATTATAATTTTATCCAGAAAAGGACCAACCCTTTTCACTTTTCCATCCCTGCATATGGTATGTATTGTCCTTTTATTGATGTACCCGTGTTTTAATGTATTTTTACTGCATAAAAAAGGCAGCCTTCAGGCTGCCTTTTTCGGAGCACGCTGGATTATCTCAATAATTGGAGAACAGATTGAGGTGTGGTGTTTGCCTGAGCAAGCATTGCCGTTCCCGATTGAACGAGAATCTGGTTCTTCACGAAGTTGACCATCTGCTCGGCCATGTCGGTGTCCCTGATTCGTGATTCAGCCGCCTGCATGTTCTCATATCCAGCCATGAGTCCTTTGGCAGCGTACTCGAGCCTGTTCTGATAGGCGCCGAGGTCCGCACGCTGCTTTGATACCTTCATCAGAGCCTGATCTATGGCCCCGATTGCCCGGTTCGCCGCTGCCGGTGTGCTGATGCTGATGAATGTCGCCGCATGTGCAGGGTCGGCAGGATTTTTGAGGCCGAGACCCTGAGAGGACATCGTGCCTATGTAGGCACGTTCCCTCTGATCCATGTTTGGACCGATGTGGAACCACATACTGCCTGTGACTGTGTTTTCACCGGTGGGACGCGCAAAACGTCCGGTGAGGATGTTCATGCCGTTGAACTGAGCATGTGATGCGACTCTGTCGACTTCATCGATCAACTGAGAAACTTCGACCTGAATCAGCACCCTGTCGTCAGTAGAGTAGATCCCGTTCGATGCCTGAATAGCGAGCTCTCTCAGACGCTGAAGAATATCCTGTGTTTCCTGAAGATACCCTTCGGAGGTCTGAATAAAGGAGATCCCGTCTTCTGTGTTCTGCTCGGCCCTCCTCAGTCCCCGGATCTGCGAGCGCATCTTCTCGGAAACGGCAAGGCCGGACGCATCGTCTCCCGCCCGGTTTATCCGTTTTCCGGAAGAAAGCTTTTCGATGTCCTTGTTGACATCCCAGCCCGTGAATTTAAGCTGGCGATTGGCGAAAATCGCGGGCAAATTGTGGTTGATAACCATTTTTTCCCTCCTTGATAATGGTTGTAAGAACGTCCCTGTCCTTATGGTTTGTTTCGGATTTTTTGCCGTTTCCTTTAGATTTTTTATGGATCATGGTTTTGCTTGCAAAGCCCGTCTCAATTGAAGCTGTGTGAAAGCCAGGACATTTCGTTGTGAATACGCGGTGCAGGGAGTGGGTGGACGAAAAGGGGGAAATAGCGTACATTGTACGGGAATTATGGTGTCGTACATTGAAATATTAAAGAAAGCTGGCTTTTTGTCCAGGTACTTTTCAGGGGTAGCGCATGCATACGTTTATTTTTCTGGGAGGCAGGGCATCATCGATGAGTTTTTACAGAGAGCATCTTGAAGAAACGAAGGCACCGGAGGATAAAGTAATCTGTGCAGACGGCGGCTACCGGGTCGCCGCTTGTCTGGGCGTTACACCCGATCTGGTTATAGGGGACCTTGATTCACTTACGGAAAATAAAATCGAATCGGGTGTTGAGGTTGCGCGATACCCCCAGGCAAAGGATTTTTCCGATTTTGAGCTTGCGCTACAGCGCGCGGTCGATTCGGGAACCGAGGGTGTTTTTGTATACGGTGCGCTCGGCGGAAGACTGGATCATCAGATTATTAACATTCTGCTCCTTGCAAACGCTTCCATTCCGGTGATCTTTGTCGAAGAACACGCCCTGTTATACAATGTATCAGATTCTCTCAGTATTACCGGCAGAAAGGGGTGCACTTGCTCAATGCTGGCATTTGAGCACGGGTGTAGAATCAGGGATATGAAGGGGTTTCGGTATACACTCGATAATGAGGAGCTCCCTCCATCGAGCCGCGGACTTTCAAATCTGATAGAAAGCGATTCAGCCCGTATTGCGGTCGAGGACGGGACACTCATTGTCATTGTAATTTACTGAATTCCTTACGCAGCCGTTTCATCGTCTGATTCGGATCTTCGACCACAATCTTAGCTCCGCCTATTATATCGATGAAACCGAGCTCGTTTCTATAACGCGGAATGATATGCATGTGCAGATGCGGCAGGCTCGCACCTGCAAACTCACCGATGTTGAAGCCTGCATTGTACCCGCTCGGCGCGTAGAGTCGGTCGAGTATGGTGAAGCTTCTCCGCATAAGAAAGTGAATCTCTTCTTCCTCGGCTCTGTTGAGCTCCCGGTAGTCTATCAAATGTCGATTCGGACAGATCAGAATGTGTCCCGAGTTATAGGGAAACTTGTTTACGCAGATGAACGTGTTCGTTCCCTCGTATACGAGAAGGTTCACCACTTCCTTTTGTTTTTTGATTATGGAACAGAATATACACTCCACGCCCGGCCTGTTGCCCTTTATATACCCGAGCTTGTGCGTGGAGAACAGGTTCTGATAATCGAGCGGCATTGCTGGTACTTTCTTTCCAGTATAAATACGGTATTGATTTTTCAAAAATTCAAAACCGATGTATGTAAAGCGTATAAACAGTATAGTACACTCGGGAGTTTCAAAA
The DNA here is from genome assembly GCA_964521865.1 of uncultured Spirochaetota bacterium. Classification (GTDB taxonomy): domain Bacteria; phylum Spirochaetota; class B62-G9; order B62-G9; family DRHN01; genus CAYSRJ01. The sequence goes on from CAZFTJ010000014.1 coordinate 10,558, forward strand.
AAAGCTGTTGAATCGTTTGCCCCTTCATAATGTAAGGCACTTTTGATTCGCACAAAAGTAAAGGAGGCGCATCAAGAAACGGTCACTCCCCGTTGTCCTTCTTCTTCAAATGCTTCCAAAATTTCAGGGAATCATACCATCTCTTTTCGAATGAACCTTCTCCCGAGCCCCCTCCTTCTGCTGCCGTTTTGGTTTTCTCCACAGTGGGTTCAGGAGCTTTTGCAGTCGTTTTATCCCCGGAACCGACAGAACCGCTTTTGGTCGTTCCCTGTTCGGGGAGGGCGCTCTGCGGCGCCGGCTGTGCCGGTTTTGCAGGCGCCTTGAATGGAGCGACATCGAGCATCTTCGGGAAACCCGTCGCTTCATCCTGGGGGAGAACGAGCACGTCGGCCTGTCCGCTGAACTTCTGAATATAGAAGTATTTCAACAGCACGGGATACTGCTCGATAAGCTCGCCGTATTTTTTCCACCGATCGATCTCGGCGTCATTCTCACTTATTTTCGATTTGTACTCCATGTCCTTTGAGAGCTTCTCCTGCTCGAGCCTGGCGAGCTCATTCATGTAATCGAAGTATCTGTTGAGTGCTTCGTTGTACAGGGCTATCTGCGGGATTTCCGGAAATGTTACGCTGAATGAAACATCTTTGAGCCTGTAATGATCCGATTCCTCCATTACCGCATCCCCGATTTTCTTCTTCAGGGTTTCAAGGGTTCCATAGTCCACAGTACCGGTGTAGCGTGTGGATCGAGCGAGGTTTTCGACAATGAAGGATGATACAGTTTCGTTCAGTTTTGAGGTTATGCTTTTAGTGAAAAAATCGTTGAAATTCCCAAGAAGACCGCTGCTGACAAGAAGATCGGCTGAATTGAAATCGATGCTGTACTGAACGGTGGCGTTCACCCTGATGTTGAATTTTCCGAATTGTTCGAGCATCTCACTTCCGGGAAGCGGTTGCGAAACCTCTGCGTCGATGGTATTCGGTTCCCTGGAGACTGTATATACGTAGAAACTTTTCGGGATGAGTTTCTGCCAGAACCAGTAAAATTTACCTGATTCCAGCGGATAGGATACCGTGCCGGTGAGCGAGGAATGGGCCACACCGAAGGTGCCGGGGTCTATCTTCACCCATCCGAAATATCCCGCCGTGCATGCCGCAGCGACAATGAGGATGAAGATGGTTATGAATTTTTTCATTAAATTCTTCCTTAAACTGTTCGTTCTTTTCAGACCATTACTTCGTCATTTCCTGCAATGTTAAGTGGAACCTCTGAAACGGGATGCTGTCTGTCGAACAACAGGCGTATACGTAATTGTAAAAGAAATGTATCGAATTACAATAAAATTTTCCATATAAATGAAAAGGTTTTACCTTATAAAGAAACCGGGTGTGAGAGTGTGTTCGCATGTTCTCGATCGGAGGTCTGAGCTTCCACACCGATGCACAGGAGACCGCATTGAATGATTTCTATGAGCTTGTGGATGTAATGAAAAGATTGAGAGATAAAGACGGGTGCCCCTGGGACCATCAGCAGACCCATGAGAGCCTGAAACCGTACCTCATTGAGGAAGCCTATGAGGTAATCGACTCCATCGACGGAAAGGACGACGAAGAGCTCAGGGAGGAGTTGGGCGATTTACTGCTTCAGATTGTATTTCATGCACAGATAGCTGCTGAGGAGGGGAGGTTTACAATCGATGATGTTGCAGCCGGAATCGTCGCAAAACTCAAGAGGAGGCACCCGCATGTATTCGGAGACACGGAGGTCAAGGATGCGGATGAGGTGTTGAAAAACTGGGAGAAGATAAAAAAGGATGAGGGAAAGCATTCCGTCCTCGACGGTATTCCCGATGTGCTTCCCGCACTGTTGAAGGCCAGGCGAGTTCAGGAGAAGGTGGGGAGAGTCGGTTTCGACTGGGAAGAATCGGGAGGGGCGCTTCAGAAGGTGCAGGAGGAAATTGAGGAGCTGCAAAGTGCCGTTGATGGTGGAAATACGGATCGCATGGAAGAGGAGTTCGGGGATATTCTCTTTTCGCTCGTAAATCTTTCACGCTTTTTGAAAATTGATGCCGAAGGATCTCTCAGAAAGACCGTGGGCAAAGTTACAAAGAGGTTTAAATATATTGAGGAGCAGGTGAAAAAGAGAGGCGACAGACCCATTGGGGATTACTCCCTCGATGAGCTTGATTCCCTCTGGGAAGAGGCGAAGAATGGATGAAACGGTCAATGAATATCCTGTTGTGAACAAGAAGCTGAAACAGAGAGATCCTTCCGCCTATTACCTCGCAAAAAAGGTCGGAAAAACCGTAAAGAAATACAGAATGATTGAAAAGGGTGACCGTATCCTGATCGGTGTATCGGGAGGAAAAGACAGTCTCACTCTGCTCAAGCTCCTGCATGATAAGATGGGGATTTACCCGAATGAGTACGAGCTTTTGGCTGTGCATGTCGCCTCGAGCCTTCGGTGTGAAGGTCTTATCAATCCGGATGAGCTCGAGGATTATTTCAGTAAAAACGGATACAGGTACAAAATTATCAAGCTCAATCTGGAGGCCAATGAGAAGGGCATGAGCTCGTACTGGTGCGCGAGAAACAGGCGGCGCATGCTTTTTGATACGGCGAACAGGCTCGGTTTCAACAAGATTGCACTCGGCCATCACAGAAACGATGTTATCGAGACCGTTCTCATGAATATGTTCTACCACGCCGAATTTTCCACAATGCTTCCTCGTCAGGATCTCTTCGGGGGCAGGGTGGCGATCATCAGGCCCCTCTATGCAATACCTGAAGCTGATACCGTCAGGTTTGCCCGCATCCATAATTTTCCAAGCGTTTCCTGCCGCTGCCCATTCGACAGGGAAACGAAGCGTGACTTCTTCAAACGTCTTATATTCGAGATCGAGAGGCGGCACCCGAAGGCCTGTCTGAATGCGCTTCGCTCCCTGGAGAATGTCAATGAAGAATACCTTCCCATTTCTTCGGTCGTCGAAAATATTGTGATATAACCGACACATTACGGGTGCGGTCGGTGAGGCGGGGATATATATCTGCCCTTTTTTGAAGAAACCGGGGTTTAACGGACTCACAGCCGCTTAAGCCGGTGTAGGAAGATAATGGAGATTGTTCTCGGAATTATTTGAGAGCCCTTGCATACTCCTTTTCTGTCCGAGCATCAAAAGCGCAGAAAATGACCTCATTAAATTTACGGGGATGCGCGAGAACGAAATCCTTGACGGTACCAACAGCCACATCCGCCGCTTTTTCGACCGGGTATCCATATACACCGGTGCTGATCGAGGGGAACGCAATGGTCCTGACCCCGTTTTCCAGAGCGATACTCAGGCTGTTTTGGTATGCGTTTTTGAGCAGCTCGTGCTCATTTTTCCGTCCGCCGTGCCAAACAGGGCCGACTGTATGAATTACGTGATGCGACGGCATATTTCCCGCTGTTGTAATAACGGCTTCGCCGGTTGGAAGCCTGCCGATGTCGGCAACGATCCGTTTGCATTCCTCGAGAATCGCAGGGCCCCCGGCTCGGTGTATTGCTCCGTCGACACCGCCGCCGCCCATGAGGCTCGAGTTTGCGGCATTGACGACGGCATCGACGTCGAGTGTGGTGATATCCGCAACAATTGTTTTTAAAAGCGTTTCGTTTATCTTCAGTTCCACGGGCTGAACCCCCTCTGTATTTTTTCATTTGTTGAGATAGACAAGTCCACTTGCCTATTTTTTTATTTGGATATTTTCAAATGGTACAAGAGCCTCAGGGACCTCCGGTTGCAGGATGACGGGTACGGGCGCATGATGCTGGTATTCGGACACGTTATGTCGCAGGTGTAAACCCCGATTTGCCGTCCGGACGCTTCGCATCCGGATAATGTTGAAAATGCCGCAGGTGCTGTCAAGTACCGCAGGTGCTGAAAGTACTTAATGTACCGCCGGTGCCAGCATTTGTTATGCATCTCCTCGCGCCGAATAACAAACACCTGTAACGGACATACGCCGCTTATCGGCCTTCGGCCCGGCGTGGTGAACGTGCCGCTTGACGTCGTCAGTAATCGGTATCGATAAAATCCACAATGCGCACATTATAGTTCAGGAATTCAAGCCATCCGTATTTATCGGCATGTGCCCTTGATATTACGAGATAGGGCATGTACTTCGGCTCGACAGGATTTCGTATGAGTCTCATGCCGGACTCATGAAGGAGCCTGTTACCCTTGAAGGTATTGCACCTCCTGCATGCGGTGACCTGATTTTCCCACGAGTTGGGCCGTTCGGGTTTATCCTGGCTCCTCACGGAGGGCCACCGGCTGAGAGGTATAACGTGATCAACGGTCAGCTCATCTATTCTAAAACGCTTTCCGCAGTACTGGCAGCGCATATCGTCTCTATATATGATGTTCAACCGTGAATGTATAACCTGTTTTCTCGGTATATTGTGAAAGTTGAAAAGCATGATAACGCGGGGCAGGGGGAGCGAGAGATATTGCGATCGGATTTGCTGGTTTTCATCGACCTTTACCGCCTCCGCCTTGTTCAATACCTGCAGGATAATCGCTTCCCGAACATTGCAGATGTCGATGGGTACCATTCCAGTGTTGAGTGTAAGTACAGGTGCGTTTAACATGGCTCTATCATACCATAAGAATTGCCGACGTAAAGCTTTTTTACATGAATCAAAAAGGAAGTGCTCCTCCGTTTACTCCTATACTCTGTCCGTTGATGAAGCCCGCTTTTTCGCTCGCAAGAAACATGGCGAGATTGGCGATGTCTTCCGGTGTGCAGGAGCGCCGCATGGGGTTTTTGGCCGTTCTCTTCTGCATGAGCTCTTCAAGAGTACTCACCCCTTCCTTTTCAAGAGAGATCCGAACGAGCGAATCGTTTGTCCAGCTCTTCGGCTGGAGGTGTCGGGATTTTGATACATTCGATCCACCTTCATGCGACCCGCTGTCGGACAACCTTTGTGCAGAAGGGTAGACATCAGAGGGGCAGATCGAGTTTGCCGTTATATTGAACTTACCCGCTTCGAGTGCTGCTGAGATTGCAAATCCTCTGTTAAAATACTTTGATCCGGAGTACAGAGACATCCCGGCCGATGCCTTCAGTCCCGAACCTGAATTGATATAGATCAGCCTGCCGAATCCCGTCTCTCTCATGAGGGGCACGGCCTGGACGGTTGTATAGACGTACCCCTTGATGTTGATGCTGCATATACGATCGATATCCTCTTCTTTTATGTCGAGAATGAAGTCCGCCGTATTGACCGCCGCATTGTTAACCAGCACATGAAGTCGATTGAACCGGGTGCGTATTGTTTCGAACAGGCTTTTTACACTACTTCTGTCCGAAACGTCGCATACGATGGGGAAGGCATTTTTCCCGCATCCTTCGACGGCTTTTTTCAGTTCCTCGCCGTTGATATCTGTGAAAACGGTTTTTGCCCCCTCCTCACAGAAAGATCGGGCGATGAATGCACCGATACCGCTTGCCGCACCTGTTACCACAACGATCTTGTTCCGGAGCTTCAAATCCATTTTTCCCCCTCCTGTTAAAGTATATAATAAATGGGTGAAAATCAATTTCCTTCGCGTTGAGTGCGTTTATGAGCGGTATAATACACGATATGGAATGAGGGGGAGTACCGGAAAAAGTATGAATGCAGACCGCGTACCGGGCTCATTCATGATTGCTTTTTGTATGCTTTGATGTATAATTCATGGAGTGGGCTCTTAAATCGGCGTAAAGGTGCCGATATATTATACAACGTCTCGTTCGATATAAACAAATGGCAGCCTCATCCGGACGCAAAGCATCCGGATGAACCTGCATGTATGGGAGATGAACTATGAAGCTGAGCAGGATTCTTCCTATCGCTGTTATTGCCGGTTTTGCGCTTTATGTATGTATTCCCCTCGTTTCAGCCGCCGACGAGGTAACGGATGTGTGGTCTGCATTGTATAAACGCGCCAAAACCCTCGATCAGAAATACGAGATTATGCAGAATATCTATGCGCTTGACAACAGGGATTTTATTCCTTTTCTGACGGAAGCACTCGATGAGCTGCTTCAGTACAAGGGAGGAAAGGATTTAAAGAGGGACCAGGTGCATAACAATCTGGAGGTGCTCGTCGTAAAAAAGCTGGGAGAGTTGAAGGCCGAGGGGGCGGCGCCGCTCATATTTACGGTCGTGCGTGATGCGAAGGATCCATATCTGAAGAGTGAGGCGATTCTGTCACTTGGCAAAATAGGAGCAGCTCAATACGCATCATCTGTTGCGTTGATTTTAAAGGACCTCAACGTTTACCGGGGAGAGAACGAGCAGGCCGACGAGGCAATCGCCTACAGCTGCATCAAAACACTCGAGATGTTCAAAGACCCGGTAGGGTACGTTCCGATACTTTTTGCCTCCACCGCCGGGTATTCAAGAAAGATAAAAGACGCCGCCGAAGAGGCGCTTGCAGCAATCGTCGATGATCCTTCCGATATTTTGATACAGTTCATCAGGGATGAATCTTCCTTTAGAATGAAGCTCGAGGGCCTGAAATATGCTCTGGTTTCAAACGCTCCGGATAATCGAAAGGTTCAGGTGGCGGTAGAGGCTCTGCGACAGGGTTTGATTAACAAGCCGCAGGATACGGAGGAGGAAACCTACCTCAGAGAGCTGCGGACAAAAGCACTGGAAACTTTTATCATGATAAAAGCGCAGGACATCAATGCGATCCGTCTTATCGAACAGATACTGTACATGAATGTGCAGGTCAGTGAAAAGGTTTATGCGATCGAGGCGCTGAGCGTGTTTGGCAATACCGAAGCGGTCAGGACCCTGATCAGATTTCTCACCTATCAGAACAACAGACAACAGAGCGGTGTGACTTCCCGTGATAACAGGATAGCAATTGCGACCGTCCGTGCTCTCGGCAGAATGGGCAACCGCCTCGCATACGAGGAGCTCATGCGGGTGAAGTATGCCGGTTACCCGGCTGCAGTAGAGAGAGAGGCGGATGCCGCGATTAAACAGTTGAAATAACACTTCACCGTCAGGGTTTTTTACTGCAAATTTTACCTCTTATCGATTGAAAATGATTATATTACATGATAGAGCTAATATTAATTGCATTAATTGCATTTAATTATTTTCAGGATATGTCGAATATCAAACTAGACGGTGTATCAACGATTGTGTCTCCGGTGCAGACTGCATAACGGTGATGAACCAACCGATTCCGTTCTTATGCGAGGTTCGTGGTATACATCGTTTATGCGTAGAGTTTCGGTCCGTAAGTATGGGCTGTTTTACAATTCAATGCGGCCTGATATCATCTGACACAAGGGAAATCCAGTGAAGGTCATCCTGATACTGTTCGGAGTAGTTGTTGTTGTTCTGGTTGTCGCTCTTCGCTTCAGGGGTGGGGGAAAAAGATTTCCCTGGTATGAGTTTTACAGCAGAGGACGAAAAGAGGGTTTTTCATTAAAAGAAATCAATTTTTTGAAGAAGATTGCCGTTCAAAACAAACTTGAAAAACCGCAGGCAATTTTCTGGTCAACGAGACAGCTCGACCGGTGTCTCCGTCCCGCCATTTCAAAGATCAACGCCGATGAGTCGATGTCGCCTGCAGACAGGCTGGTTATGATTAACAAGCTCCTTGCGCTGAGGAAGAAAGCCGAATTCAACCTGCCGAAGTATCAGAAACGGATACGTGAGTCAACGGCACTGCTCCCGCGGCAGAAACTGATAATCCGTGAAAAAACCTATGGAACGTTTGTAAGCTGGGTGGTAGAAAACAACAGAAGGCACATGGTCGTATCCAGGCCCATGGGCCAGAAAGCTTCGGAGGGATTGAGCTGGGTTGGAAAAAAGGTCAATGTGTACTTCTGGCGACAGGATGATGCGGGTTATTCGTTTGACAGCAAGGTGCTTGAAGAGCATGTTCATGAAGAGTATCCGCTTGTGTACCTGCAGCATTCAAACAAGCTCGTGCGGCTGCAGAAGAGGGAAAGTATTCGAATTGAAACCAGTATCAGGGGCCGGTTTTTTCCCGTTGTGCATTCAACCGCCGAGGGAGAGTCCAGGCCCTTTATCTCGAAAAAGGGGCATACAAGCAGAATTATGGACCTTTCCGAATCCGGATGTGCGATGATCGCAGGCAGGGGCTTGAAGAAAAACGACCGCTTCAAGCTGGATTTTTTCCTCACGGATGAGAAACAGGTGATTACGCTCTGTACGGTTGTCGGCATTTCGAAGACGTCGGATGAGCGGGTATGCAAGTATCACGTTGCATTTACCAAGATCGGCGCACAGACGCGAAACAATATCCTTCTCTATGTGTTTAATATTTTCGGCGAGAGAGAAGAGGAGCCTGAAGCAAAGAAAAAGATAGCCCTCTCGGCAACTGCAGTAGCCGCAGGTGCGCTTGCTGCAAAAAAGACCCGGGAAGAGCAAAAGAGCACCCCGAATAAGTCGCCACAGGCATAAAAAAGTTTCACCCTTTCCAAAAGGATTCGTACATTATCACGATCATGCTGAAACTTCTGATATATATATTTGCCTGTATTCCGCACTCTGCCGTTATGGTGCTTGCCCGTATCCTGTTCCCCTTTGTGTACCGGGCGGCGAAAAAGCGAAAATGGGGACTCAGGGCCGGAAAGATCATACCAAAGGTTTTCAATAACAGAGAGAAGCAGTGGTATGAGCAGGCTCTCAGGCAGAACACACTTCACCTGCTGAAGTTTGCCGGAGAGATGCTCAAAGCCAGATTCGCCTCAGACAAAAGCATCCGGAAAAAATGCTACATCAAAGAGGGCGGTGAGCATCTCGAAAAGCTGATGCGGGACGATACGGGTTTTACCATTCTTACCTGTCACCTGGGAAACTGGGAGTGGAGCGCCGCATACATCGCCATCCTGTACGAGTGCACCCTCTATGCACCTGTTTTTGTGGAGCATTCCAGGGGTAACGAAGTCCTCAACTGGGTCAGAGAAGGGCACAGGATCGAGCTTCTCCAAACGGGACGCGATCCGAAGGTTTCGCTGCGGACGCTGTTCAGGATGATAGAGCTGGTAAAAAACGGGCAGGTGGTATATCTGGTTGCGGATCAGGCGGCGCTCGGCGGCAACTACAGAGGTACCCTGTTCGGCGCTGATCTCAAGATTTTCGGCGGGCCTTTTGTTGTCGGTCGGAAGACTCATACCCCGTTCCTCCCGGTGTACAACCTGCGGGACGAGGCAGATAGAATTGCGCTCTTTTTCGAGAAACCATTCTATCTCGATGGAGAAGATCTGACTCAGGATATTCGGAAGGTGACGGATTTTTTCGAACGCAATATCGGCGCTCACCCCGAGCAGTACCTCTGGTCTCAGGACAGGTGGTAGCCGGGGGCGTTACAGCTGTGCGTTTCTCAATGATTCGGCTGATTTTTCGATCATCATAACCGAGTCCTTGAAGTTCTTGACTGCCAGTCCCGCATATAGAATATCGATAACGATTATCTGCGCGATTCGAGAAACCATTGATTCCTGGAAAAAGGCGGAATCCTGTGTCGAGGTGAAGAGGATGATGTCCGAATAGTGGGTAATAGGGGATTCACTGAAATTGGTTATGCAGATGGTTTGCGCTCCACTTTCCGCTGCGCATTTCAGTGAATTGACGGTTGAAACGGTGCGGCCTGAATTGCTTATTCCCAGTGCCACATCCTCCGGGCCGAGCAGGGAGGCGGAAACTGCCTGCTGGTTGGGATCATTGTAGACGACGCATTGCTTGCCGATCCGGTAAAAACGCAGGCGGGCGCTCTCTGCGGCGACGTACGACCCGCCGGCACAGTATATATCTATTTTTTTCGCCTTTTCTATCGCGGAGATTGCGCGCTCTACCTGTTTCATGTCGATAACCTTTTTTGTGTCCTGCAGCGTTTTTGTGTTTATAGAAACGATTTTTTCCACTATGCCTTTGATACTGTCTTTCTTTGTTACATCGTCGTATACGAGTTCCGCATTACGGGTACGTCCGGTTGTAATTTCGGCGATACTTATTTTCATTTCCTGAAAGGAGTTGCAGCCAACTGCCTTGACGAACCGGGTAACGGTCGCTTCTGCCACACCGCATCGTGCGGCCAGGTCCATAATTCTCAAAAGCTTCACCTCATAGGGGTTGTCAAGAACATACTGTGCAATCTTTCTCAGCGCCGGGTTAATCGAAGGGAGCATCCCTCGTATTTTAAGAAGAAGTATATCGTTATCAGACATCATAAACCTCCCCCGCATCGTGGGATAAACACCGCTTTTTTCCTCTATGCTTCATGCCGCCCGTCGAGTCGTGTATATTGTAACCTGAAAATCAAAAAAATAAAATTAATTTTTTAGAAGTATTGACAAAATAAAAAAAGATTTTATAATGTATCTATCGCCGGAGGTTTTTCGGAAGTCTGCATTTTATCGCGAAGGGTGAATATTTCATGAGAGCGTTTATAGGGGTGGATATCGGGACCACGGGCATACGTGCCGGTGTGTATGATGAAGATTTCACCCTGCTTGGTTCCGGGGCCGGAAAATCTTTAATAAAGAGAAGCCTGCGCAACGAGATCATTCAGGACCCTGACGAGATATATACGGAAACTGCCCGGGCAGTACATCAGGCTGTAAACAATGCAGGTATTGAAACAAGCGGTATTGCCGCGCTGTCGTTCGACGGTCAGATGGCCGGCATTATGGGTATCGATGCTGCGTGGAATGCATGTACCCCCTATGATTCCTGGCTTGACACCCGGTGCTCGGCCCAGGTCGAAGAGATCAAACAAAAGGCGCACAGACGGGTCATTGAAAAGACCGGCAATATTCCGAGTTACAATCATGGTCCGAAGATTCTCTGGTGGAAGCAGAATGAAAAGGATACGTTTAAAAAAATACATAAGTTCATTCAGCCGAGCGCCTATGTTGTCGGCAGGCTCTGCGGCCTCAAAGCAGGCGACGCGTTCGTCGACTGGACATACCTTCATTTTTCCGGATTCGCCGACAGCAGGAGGCTGAAGTGGGATGAAACGCTCACCCGGCTTTTCGAGATTCCGGATGAAAAACTTCCTGCCATAGTTTCGCCTCATACGGTGGTCGGATATACGGATAAAGAGGAGTCCGAACGGTTCGGAATTCCCTCAGGCACGCCTGTTGCCGCCGGTTGCGGCGATACGATATCATGTTTTCTGGGGACGGGAGCCGTACAAAGCGGAAATGCGGTTGATGTGGCGGGCACGGCATCTGTATTTGCGGCGGCCACCAACCGGTTTACAACCGATTATGACGGTATGGTGTATTGCTGCCGTTCGGTGATTGAGGATCTCTGGTATACGATGTCTTATATCAACGGCGGCGGTTTGAACCTTGAATGGTTTAAAAACACTTTTGCCGGCGGTAAAAGCTTTGATGAGCTTGACAGTGATGCCGCGCAGCTTGCACCAGGCTCAGACGGTCTTCTCTTTATTCCCCATCTGGAGGGGAGGGGGTACCCGAATGATCCGGGAATGCGGGGTCAATGGAAGGGATTTACCAGGAGTCACACGGTGTCTCATTTTTACAGGTCGATTCTCGAAGGGATTGCGTATGAATATGCCCTGTACAAGGAAAAGATTCAATCCTTGTCCGGACATGAAACAGAATTTAGTGTGCGTGTAGTTGCCGGCGGCTCTAGAAGCGATGTATGGAATCGGATCAAGGCTGATGTTTTGAACTGCCGCTACTGCACCATTAACAGAGAGGATATCTCCATACTGGGGCAGGCACTCATCGCGGCTACTGCAGTAGCACATATCGATAATCCGAGAGACGCAGTTACAAAAATTATCGATATTAAAGAGGAATATATTCCCGACCCTGAAAATCCTGAACAGTATGCGGCTTTTGTCGGTATGTATAAGAGAATTCTCGAAAACTGTACGCCATGAAGTGGTGATGTAAAAATTAATGACAAAACGGCTGCTGACAGCTGCTGATGCATTGTATATATATCGAGGAGGTGCGCAATGAAGGTTGGTATCGACAGTTACTGCTATCACAGATTCTTCGGGGAGGTGTATCCCGAACAGGTAAGTCCGCCGAAGGAAATAACATTGGAGAGTTTTTTGAAACGGGCGAAGGAGCTCGATGTCGACGGCGTGTCGTTGGAATCCTGCTTTATGCCCCGGTTCGATGATGCATACCTCAGCGAGGTAAAGGGAATGCTCGACGATTTGGGTATGGATCGTGTTTTCGCCTGGGGTCATCCGGATGGTCTAGAAGGCGGAAAGAATGAGAAGATGTTCGATGAGATGGTGCAAGGCATAGGGTATGCCCGGCAGATCGGTGCACGGGTCATGAGAGTGGTCGGAAGCAGCCATGAGTTCAGGTTCGAGCCGCACGAACCGCAGATTGCACGGCTTTCCAGAATGTTCGGTGAGGCCGCTAAGGTGGCTGAGAAAAACAATATCAAGATGGCGGTGGAAAACCATCTGGACTTCAATTCGGGCGAGATGCTCACGATTCTGAAAAACGTCAACTCTCCCTATCTCGGTATAAATTTCGATACCGGGAATTTCGTCCGTGTTCTGGATGACCCGGTACAGGCGATGGAGAAATTGTATACATACGTGTATGCCACACACATCAAGGATCTGAAAATCCAGAGGGGAGTGCCGGTAAATGCCTGGTACTTCTTCTCCTGCACGCCCATAGGAGACGGCGGGATCGTCGACAACCAGAAACTCGCACAGATTCTCGAGGACAACGGGTATGAGGGTTTTCTTGCCGTTGAGATCGATTTCCTGCATCCGGATTACAGGAACGATGAGGATAAAGCGGTTGCCGACAGCATTACGGAGCTGAAGAGAATAGCGCGGGCTGTGGAGAAGCCCTGATTCCATTTACCGGTAAAAATGACGCCAAAAGAGATTTCGGATATGGTATAATGGCAGTATAAGTCGATAAACCTCGTTTCTTTATTTCCGGGGAGGTGAAGATGATGAAGGAATTGAACGTCGGTATAGTCGGTTATAAGTTTATGGGAAAGGCGCACAGTAACGCGTGGATCAAAGCGCCGTTGTTCTTCGATCTCGAGGTAAAGCCGGTTATGAAGGTTGCCTGCGGGAGGCATGAAGGTCCGCTTCGTGAATTCGCAGAGCGCTGGGGCTGGCAGGATATTGAGACCGACTGGAAAAAGATGGTAGGGAGAGACGATATAGATATCGTCGATGTCGCGCTGCCCCAGAGCCTGCATCACGACGTTTCCATAGAAGCTGCAAAAGCGGGCAAGCACATATTCTGTGAAAAGCCGATCGCCGTAAGTTACGGCCAGGCGAAGGAGATGTATGAGACCGCCGAGAAGGCCGGGGTCGTCCATTACGTCAACCACAACTACAGGCGATGTCCGGCAGTGAGACTTGCGAAACGGCTCATCGATGAGGGTAGGATTGGGCGCATCTTTCACTGGAGGGGGGCGTATCTCCAGTCGTGGATCGTCGATCCCGACTTCCCCCTGACATGGCATCTCAGAAAGGAAACGGCAGGATCAGGGCCCCAGGGCGATCTCAACTCCCACAGCGTCGACCTCGCCCGTTACCTGGTCGGTGAAATTAAAAGCGTGAGCTGTATGACGAAGCGGTTTATAGAGGAGAGGCCGCTTCCGGATGAGGTTGCTGCCGGCACCTTTAAAGCGGCGACCAGTGGAACGGGCAAGGGGAAGGTAACCGTTGAGGACGCGGCATTTATGCTCGTGGAGTTCGAGAACGGGGCCCTCGGTTCGTTCGATGCCACAAGGTTCGCCCCGGGGAGAAAAAACTACAATCATTTCGAGATATACGGGAGCAAGGGAAGCATTTTGTTTGATTTCGAGAGGATGAACGAGCTTGAGTACTTTTCTCTTGAAGACCGGGGGTACGCGCAGGGGTTCAGAACCATTCTTGCTACCGAACCGGTTCACGATTACATTGCGAACTGGTGGCCGCCCGGACATATCATAGGGTATGAGCACGAATTCGTTCACGGCGTCGTCGATTTTCTCAATGCGATTGAAAAAAACGGGAAAATCGAGCCCAGCTTCTACGATGGGATGAAGGCGATGCAGGTTTTGGACGCCGGCCTGAAATCGGCCCAAGAGGGCAGGATTATCAGTATTGATTGAGATGCATGCGTATAAAAAACACGGTTCGACTCAATAGACTGAGGGCACGTCGGGATGTGCAGTCAATGAGCAGCGCCAAATTGTTCATTGTGTAAAAAGGGGAGAAGGGACGTATATGTCACAGTACAATAGCGTACTGCAGCTACCGGGTAATCTTATACAGTATTTCCGTGATCCGATTAAACGAAACACCTTTCTTGAAAGATCATCGATCTATTTGATTTTGATAATCATATTTGTTGTAGCATCCATTGCCTCACCTGTATTTATTAAAGTAAGAAATATTTTAAACGTTATTCGGCTTGCGTCGATTCTTGGAATTGTATCGGTGGGGCAGACTTTTGTTATTCTGGGCGGCGGCATCGATCTTTCTGTAGCGTCGGTTATGGCTTTGATGTCCATACTGAGTGCAAATATGATGGAAGGCCAAAATAAGCTCGTTCTTCCCATTTCTCTTTTATGTCTTGCAATTGCGACGCTTATAGGCCTTGGGAACGGTGTGCTTGTAGCGAGAATAAAAATACCGCCATTTATTGCCACGCTTGGGATGCTGCTCATGGTTCAGGGGTTCCGATTTATTTATTCGGGCGGTATGCCGAAAGGTTCGATACCGGAAAATCTGCGTTTTCTTGGAAGAGACCTCTTTCTCAAAATTCCTGTTGCAACCTGGCTGTGTATCCTGATAGGGTTTATTTCATGGATTATTCTCAACAACACAACGCTGGGGAGATCGGTGTATGCCGTGGGGGGCAACAGAAAGTGCGCCCATCTGTCCGGAATGAAAGTTGAGAGAGTTCAAATAACAACGTACGTTATAAGCAGTTTCTGGGCCGGATTTGCAGGGCTGCTTCTCACAGGCTGGATCGGTCTGGCCGACAATTGGCTCGGGCAGGGGTATGAGCTCGATTCCATTGCAGCTGTTGTTATTGGCGGTTCCGTTTTGGCGGGAGGCAAGGGAAGTGTGTGGGGGTCGCTGGCAGGTTCTCTCATGCTCGCAATTTTATATAATTTAGTTATTCTTCTCGGACTCGACGTTGAGATGCAGCGAATTGTGAAGGGTTTGGTTATAGTGAGTGCCGTTGCACTGTACAGGCAATTGAGTATGAGATAAGCAGCGTTCAATTTATAACGTGTGCAATAGTACGGTTTAATTGCACCTGTGCATCAGGGGGATTGGTTGTCCCTCCCAAAAATAATCTATTTTTAAGGAGGCCACAGATGAAAAGATTTTTTCAGACTGTAACGTTTTTTGTATGTGTTTTCTTTGTGCTCGGTATCGCATTTGCCGGCGGTACCAAGGAGAAAGCTGCACCGGAAAAGAAAGCTGAAGAAAAACCGGCGGTTCAGATTGAGAAACCTACTCCCGGGTATCACTCACCGGAGATCAGTACGCGTATGGTGGATACTGCCCAGTATAAGAAACCGGCGCCATGGACCATTGGTTTCAGCAACGCTTCACTTTCGAATTCATGGCGTGTTTCTTTTGTCGCGCACCTGCGGTACGGTATCGAGGAGCTGAAAAAACAGGGTCTGATAAAGAATTATTATGAAACAAATGCGAACGACGATCCTGTAAAACAAATTGCCGATATTGAGGATTTGGTAACGAAGGGGGTTGACCTTTTAATCGTGAGTGCAGCAACGGCAGAGGCTCTGACACCTGTTGTTGAGAAAGTTATGGATAAGGGGATCCCGGTCATAACGGTCGATCGCAACATAAGCAGCGATAAATACATCACCTTTGTTGAAGCTTCCAGTACTGAAATGGGGAAATTACAGGCACAGTGGCTTGCATCCGAATTAAAGGGCAAGGGCAATGTTGTAATGCTTCCCGGTCTTGCAGGAGCAACACCGGCGGAGGATAGGCTCGCCGCTGCAAAAGATTTATTCGCTCAATTTCCCGATATCAAGATTTTGGATGTGCAGTATACAAGCTGGTCGCCGGTTGAGGGAAAGAGAATAATGCAAACCCTTATTCAAAAATATCCTCAGATAGACGGTGTGTGGGCAGACAGCGGGCTTCAAGGATCCGGTGCTGCGGAAGCATTCATGGATGCAGGGATGAAGGTGCCTCCGATTACCGGCGAGGATTTTAACCGGTTTTTGAAGATGTGGAAGGACAACAAGCTTATGGCGGTCGGAGTTACCTTCAGTGTGCGTATGGGATATGAGGCTGTTCAAATTGCAAAAAAAGTACTGCAGGGAGAGCAGGTTCCTCACCATGATGTTGCGCCCAATCTTGTAATAACGGATGCGAACATCGATACGTATGTTCGTACGGATCTGCCCGATGATTACTGGGCTGAGTCAATGCCCGAAGTGGCGGCTATGCTTTTCAAGTAACAATTGTATGGGTACCGGAAAGACTGCTGGATTTTATTGTATACGAGAGTATCTCTTTCAAGAGTGTTTGGCGCATATGAAGGTACTGTAAATCGGGGCTCGGCAGTCGGCGGTGAGGGAGAAGTGCGTTATCCGTCGAGCCCATTCAGCCGTTCGAACGAACACGCTGGTTGAGTGTTCTTCGTACGCTCAGCCAGCGTTCGCTTTACACCGGTGGATAATCAAACGGTAAAAGGGGCGTTATGTCAGGCTATATCGTAGAACTGCGTGAGATATCAAAATCCTTCGGAGGCGTGCAGGCGCTCGACAATGTGACCTTCCGGTGTAATACGGGTGAGGTGCATACATTGGTAGGTCAAAACGGCGCCGGTAAATCCACTTTAATGAAAATTCTTGCCGGCGTCTATTTGCCGGACAGGGGGCAGGTTCTTTTAGAAGGCACTGCTGTGCATTTTTCCAGCCCCTATGAAGCTCAGAAGTCGGGAGTGAGCATTATTTATCAGGAGTTTAACCTCATTCCCAACCTGAGTGTTGCGGCAAATGTTTTTCTGGGCCGCGAGCCGCGTCATCCGTTTGGTATACTGAAATCAAAGGAATTGATTGAGAAAGCGCAGGATGTCCTTCATCGTTTAGGCGTCGATATAAACCCGCGACTAGTGGTAAGCACCCTCAGCGTCGCACAGCAGCAAATGGTGGAGATTGCGAAGGCGCTTTCGCTGCAGGCAAAAGTGGTTATTATGGACGAACCCTCGGCAACTCTCGGCACAAAGGAGCTCGACAATCTTTTTAAAGTTGTGAAAGCACTCAAAAAGCAGGGAGTCGCAGTAATCTATATCTCCCATAGACTAGAAGAGGTGTTCAATCTGGCTGACCGGGTTACCGTATTGAAGGATGGGAAACTGATTGATACTCTTCCGATTGATAAAGTCAATCGCAGCACACTCGTACAGATGATGATCGGCAGCACGTCATTTATGGAAAAATTCCCCCCTCGTCCCGAGAAAAAAGAAGTGGGACGCGAGATACTGAGAATCGATAATCTTTCATCACACCCTTTACTGCATGATATAGACCTCACGATTCATTCGGGTGAGATTGTGGGTATAGCAGGTTTGATGGGTTCGGGGCGTACGGAGCTCGCTCAGGTTATATTCGGCGTGCGTCATTATGATACAGGTTCCATTGCCTTGGATAGTAAAAAGGTCCATTCTCTCAGACCCTATTTTGCAATCGAAAACGGAATGAGCTATGTGCCGGAGGATAGGAAGGAAGAAGGTCTGGTCATGAATTCATCGGTTTTATGTAATACGGCGCTTGCCAGCATGCGTCATCGACAGCATGCCGGATTTATCGCGAAGAAAGAAGAGTACGAACAGGTCAGACAGGTAACAGCAACACTGGGCGTGAAGACTCCTGGCCTGGGACATGAAGTTGCCCGTTTGAGCGGCGGGAATCAACAGAAAGTCGTTGTAGCAAAATGGCTCTTATGCAACCCGACATTGATAATTTTTGATGAGCCCACACGCGGAATTGATGTTCAGGCAAAGGTTGAAATCTGGAAATTGATACGGGAGCTTGCAAACAGGGGAGCGGCTGTTTTGATGATTTCTTCTGAAATTCCTGAAATACTCGGGATAAGCGACCGTATTATGGTAATGCATAAAGGAAAAATCGCAAAAGAGTTCGACGCAGAGAAAGCAACCGAGGAGGACATACTCACGATTGCATCATTTGGAGGATACGTTGAGCATCTTGACTGATACTAATGAAATACGGGTCGGTAATTTTCGCCGTTATTTCCGCAAGCATTTCGAAACGATTACCATCTATCTTGTCCTTCTCGTCGTTGCTTTCATTGGAGCTGTGCTGTCTCCGGATTTTATCAAATCCCAGAATTTACTCAATGTGCTGCTGCAGGCCGTTGCGCTGGGCCTGGTGTCTGTTGGGCAAACCGTCGTGATATTGTCCGGCGGGCTTGATCTTTCAGTGGGCGCAACCATCAGTATGGTTGCAGTCTATTCGTCCGGTCTGATGGGAGGACGTCCGGGGATCGGGGTTATTGTTCCGGTTATTCTGCTTACAACATGTATGGGGCTTGCTGTCGGCCTTCTCAATTCACAACTTGTGAGCAAGTTTAGAATTACACCGTTCATTGCAACCCTTGCAACCGGATCCATGGTACAGGGAGTGGTGCTTATGTATACGAAGCGTCCCAAGGGCCTCGTATCACCGGAATGGAAGTATTTTGCTGAAGGTACTATCGGGCCAATTCCTATTGCAGTTATCTTTTTTGTTTTAATAGTAGGTATTGCATTTTTCATCTTATCAAAAACAATTCTGGGCAGATATATCTATGCAACCGGAGGAAATGAAAACGCGTCGCGTCTCTCCGGCATACGCATCGATCGAGTACTGATTTTCGTGTATGTTTTTTCAAGTTTTATGGCTGCGCTTTCAGCTTTGTTCTTGATAAGCAGAATGGGTATTGGAGATCCGCAGGTCGGCGGGCTTACCTATCAGCGGTATGATTTAGAGTCGATAGCGGCAGTTCTTGTTGGAGGCACCGTACTCGGTGGAGGGGCGGGAGGGGCTATCGGTACCGTTGCAGGGGTGCTGATTCTTACGCTTCTCAATAATATTTTTAATCTTGTCGGCGTTTCGACTTTCTATCAGTGGAGTATTAAAGGAGCTATCATTATTGGGGCGGTTGCGATTTATCGTGTGCAGCGAAAAACCCGGTCATTCTGAGATTACGCTCATATTACTTCCGATGGTTTTTATAAATATCGGACATTGAGAGGCACTCGGTGTACAACTATTTTCCCTGCCGGGCATTCTCGGGCTCTCCTGCTGCAGCAGGCTGCTCTTTCCGGAGGTTTTCGGAACAATTTGAGAATAAAGGATCGATGCCGGGTACAATCTTTTAGAAGGGGGAAGGAGTGCAGAAAGAGGACTTTTTTGAACTTAAAAATAAAAGGTTGGAAATTCCGCCTGTTGGAATCGGTGTTCTCGGCTACGGTTTCATGGGAAAGGTTCATTCCAATGCCTATATAAAGATACCCTATACCTGTCATAACCCGGCTGCTTTTCCAAAGCTCATCGCACTGTGCGGAAGAAACTACGAAAAGGTATCGGATGTCGCAGCACAATTCGGGTACAGGGGGGTTTACACGGACTGGAAAAAACTCGTGAACGACCCGGATGTAAAGATTATTGACAACTGTACCCCCGATGATATGCATGCGGCACCCTCCATTGCCGCCGCAGGGGCGGGGAAACACGTTATTTGTGAAAAGCCGCTTGCCATGACCGTGAAGAATGCGCGTGATATATTATCTTCCGTAAAAAAAGCGCGAGTTAAACACATGCTCTGTCACAACTACCGCTTCATGCCTGCGGTGCGGCTCGCAAAGACGCTCATCGAGGAAGGCAGGCTCGGGACTATCTACCAGTTCAGAGGAAGGTATCTGCAGGAAGTGGGACATAACCCGGCGGCTCCCGGTGAAAACGTCTGGTATGCAGCCGGTACGAAGTCGGGAGTGCTTCTCGGCATCGGATGTCATATCATCGACCTCTCGCGTTTTCTGGTTGGAGAGATTACAGCGGTAAGCGGTCTCGTAAAAACATTCAATACGGAGAGAAAGTTTGCTTCGGGTACGGTCGAGAAGATTACGGCGGATGAGGTGAACTGCGCGCTCGTCGAGTTCGAAAACGGAGCCGTCGGCACTCTTGAATCTTCCGGCATCAGCACGGGACGAAAAAACCAGTGCACCTGGGAAATAAACGGCTCGAAGGGGAGCATTTCCTTCGATCTGGAGGACCTTAATCATCTATACGTGTATTCAGAAGGTGATGCCGGAAGCACGGTTAAGGGCTTTACGGACGTTTCGGTAACGGATTTTTCCCATCCCCTGCAGTCGGCCATTCTGCCTCCGGGACACATATCGGGGTGGGAGTACGGCCATGTACATGCGCTTAATCATTTTCTGGACTGCGTGGTGAACGACAAAAAGGTCGAACCCCTTGCGGCGACATTCGAGGACGGGTACAGGATTCAGGTTATTATGGAGGCCATTTCGAAATCTTCAAAACAGGGGAAGCGGATGGAGATTCGGTTCTGATCTTCGGTGATGAGGAATGATCGAGACGTCCGGATCGGGACGGAGTGAAAAAATACGAATAATGCGATCAACCGGGGAATTAAGTTGAGATTTTCCGGAAGGAGCCGGGAAAAACACCGCTTGACGCGTAAAAAAATAAATTTTATAATGCAGTAAAATATAAAAAACATTTTTATAAACCTCAATACGGAGAACATGGAATGGATATACTCAAGTTTTGTCTTATCGGGGCAGGACGTGCAGGCATGGTTCATGCCATAAATGTTTCTCGAATTATCAAGAATGCCCGGCTTGCGGCAGTCGTGGACAGCAATAAAGAGGTGCTTAAAGAACGGGGCGGAGAGTTAGGAGTTCTGAACCTTTATGGTAATTTGAACGATGCTCTTTCCGACAATCTTTTTGACGCAGTCATAATCGTTACCCCTACCTTCACACACAAAGATATTGCCGTACAGTGCGCACGTGCAAAAAAACATGTTTTTTGTGAAAAACCGATGTCGGTTCGTGCAGATGAAGCGCATGAAATGATCGATACCGCACGGGAGAACGGTGTAAAACTTCAGATCGGCTTTATGCGGCGATTTGATCCCTCCTTTGTCCACGCGAAACGGATAATTGATAGTGGAGAAATGGGCGAGGTTATGGTCATCAAATCGGTTGGAAGGGGGCCGGGACTCCCGCCGCCCTGGACCTACAATGTTGCGGAGAGCAACGGCATGCTGGGGGAGGTGAACAGCCACGATTTTGATTCGACACGGTGGTTTGCCGGCAGTGAGTATAAAAGGATATACGCTGAGGCGATAAACAGAAAAGTGCTGCAGCTTAAAAAGGACTATCCCGACTTCTATGATAACGCAGTGTGTACCCTGAGGTTCGAAAACGAGGTGATTGGTACGATAGACGGTACGTGTCCTGCTGATTACGGATATGACGGGCGGACTGAAATCCTCATGACAAAGGGCCTTATATCCATCGGTGAAACAAGAGGAGAGGCTTTTTTCACATGCGGAACGGACGGCGTCATACGGGAAAGTGCTTTCAAGAGCTGGCGAAACAGGTTCAGGGATGCATACCTCGAGGAGATGAAGAGTTTTATAACGAGCGTTCTTGAAGACAAGCCGACACGGGTAACGGGAGAGGACGGACTCGCGGCGGTCGAGGCGGTGGTCGCAGCGAATGAATCGATACAAAAGGGAGTACCTGTTGAGATTCGCCGCGCGTAAATCTCGGCAGCATGCTGCATTTTTTCATGAAAATACCATATGCGGGAGTACGTGAAGCGAAGGGGAACTGCCATGAACAAAGTACTGATCACACCGCGGTCACTGACGCGTGAGGGTCATCCATCGTTCGATTTGCTCAGAGATGCAGGGTATGAGATCGTATATGCAACGCCCGGCAAACAGCCTTCCGAGGATGAGCTGATCGAAAAACTGCCGGGGTGTATCGGATATCTCGCTGGTGTTGAAAAAATATCTGCGAAGGCTCTTGAAACGGCGAAAGACCTGGAGGTGATCTCGCGAAACGGGAGTGGAATCGATAACATCGACCTCGACGCTGCAAAAAGGCTCGGAATCGTTATCTGCAGGACGGAAGGCGCAAATGCCAAAGGAGTTGCGGAGCTTGCTGTCGGACTTATGTTCGCACTCGTACGATTCATTCCCTTTCATGATGCAAAGTTGAAGGACGAGACCTGGGAACGGAGAAAAGGAGTCGAGCTCGAAGGTAGAACGCTCGGTCTTATCGGCTGCGGCCAGATAGGCACGGAAACGGCCGTGCGCGCTCTCGGGCTCGGCATGAATGTCGTCGCCTACAGGCGCCATCCTGATCGTTCATTCTCTCCATCCGACCGGTTCGGATGGGTTTCTTTCGACGTGCTCATTCAAAAGTCCGATATTATCAGCCTTCATCGGCCTGCAAACCCGTCCGGTGAACCGGTGATCGATCGGACGGCTATCGGGAAGATGAAAAAAGGCGTTTTCATAATAAACACTGCACGGGCGAGTCTGATTGACGAGAAGGCCCTGCTCGAAGGACTCAACAGCGGGCGGATTGCCGGTTTCGCGACCGACGTGTATGTATCTGAACCACCCGATGATTTCAGCCTCGTAAAACATGATCGGGTCATCGCAACACCGCATATGGGCGGATTTACGAATGAAAGTGTCGACCGCGCAACCAGGGAGGCGGTTGAAAACATCATTACGACCCTCGGCGGTTGAGCGTCATCGACCACTACCGGTCTCCAGTCCGGTTGTATCGGTGCTGTGTCGTGTGCACGGACACCGACAACCGGTGGTTTGAATGGTCCCGTACCCATGCTGTTGACTTTATACGGTCGAGTAGAATCTATTCTGGACCTATACGCGGAGGAATTGTATGAACCGAAATGAGCTGAAAGAGATGATGTGGAAAATGGGAGTCGTTCCTGTTATCGCGATCGAGTCTTCCCGTGCAGCCGTGCCTATGGCCGATGCGCTCATACGTGGCGGTCTTCCGATTGCCGAGATAACGTTCAGAACCGATGCGGCTGCAGAGGTCATCCGTACTTTGAAAAAGGAAAAGCCCGGGCTTCTGCTCGGTGCGGGAACCATACTGTCGGTAGATAATCTCCTCAAGGCGGTGGACTGCGGGGCTCTCTTCGGGGTATCGCCGGGGCTGAATCCGCACGTCGCAAAAAAGGCTCAGGAGATCGGTTTCCCCTTTTTTCCAGGCGTAATGACACCCTCCGAGATTGAAGAAGGGCTTTCATTCGGAACAAAGGTTCTGAAATTTTTCCCCTCGGAGGCAAGCGGCGGAACACAAATGCTAAAGGCGGTTTCAGCGCCCTACGCGCATCTCGGCGTGAAATTCATTCCCACCGGCGGTATCAATATGGGCAACCTCGAGGAGTACGTTTCATTGGACCAGGTGCTCGCAGTCGGCGGTACATGGATTGCAAAAAAGGACGCAATATCGGGACAGAAATGGGACGAGATACAGAAGAACGCGTCGGATGCAGTTGCGGTTGTCAGAAAGTTACGATGAGTCACGCGTCTATAGGCATATATTTCAGGATAAAAACAGGCAGTTTCTAAAAAGAGTCGGCACGCGTAAAAAAAATACTGGCCGGAGGAGAGTATGAAACCGAAGGTGAAAGACAATATGATCGTAGAGCCCTTTTCGGTCTGCTGGGACCCTGAGGATGGAATTATGGATGCTCCCGACAACCATATCGAGCGCTACCTGAGCACGCTTACCGGTATGTTCTACGACAGGGAAGCTGCCGAAAGATACCTGAAAGAAAACGGCGAAACGCTCATTTACGAGGTGTATGAAAAGGAGATTCCCCGGAGGGAAGGAGAAATTCAGTTTTGCTCGAGCATAACGCATCACGGCGGGATAGGCGGGGAGTACTTCATGACCAAGGGACATTTCCATGCGCGTCGCGATACGGCGGAGATCTACTACTGTCTCAGGGGCAGGGGCTTTATGCTTATGGAGAAGGAGGACGGTGAGTTTGAGCTCGGTGAGATGTATCCCGGCAGAACCGTATATGTTCCCGGGTATTTTGCGCACCGGTCTATCAATACCGGGAACGAGCCTTTGATATCGCTCGCAGTCTATCCAGGTGACGCGGGGCATGACTACGGAAGCATCGAGACAAGCGGATTCAAACATGTGGTTGTTGAAAGCGGCGGGAAGCCCGTCGTAATCGAGAATCCTCGATACGGAAACATGCAGACATAATGGCGTTGTCAGGCTGGTTAATCTTCTAGACATATGAGCGGGGTTGTACCCGTACGACCGGATTTGTTCCCAAATCCGGTTTGTGCACCGGCGGCATTTCCGGACGCAGATCGTCGGGGAAGTTTACGAAGGAGGAGAAAATGAAAGCGTTCAAAGGCGCCTATATGGGTAAGGTTCTCCGGGTGAACCTCTCGTCCAAAACGCACAGTGTTGAAGATCTCAATGAGAAGGAAATCAAGCTTCTTTTAGGCGGACGTGGTCTTGCCGCAAAAAAATACTACGATGAAATCGGTCCGGATGTCGATCCCCTCGGACCTGAAAACAAGATGTTTTTCATGACCGGTCCGCTGACCGGTGTGAGGCTGCCCTCGACAACGAAGTTCCAGCTGAGTACAAAATCTCCGGAAACGGGCATGTACCTGTGCTCGAACTGCGGTGGAGACTTCGGACCCCAGTTGAAGAGAAGCGGTTTCGACGGTATGATCATCGAAGGGGCGGCTTCCGATTGGACCTGTCTCATGATCAGGGACGGCGAGGTTGCATTCAACGATGCGTCGTCGTGGAAGGGACTCGATTCGAACGCCACCCTTCAGAAGCTCCGCGAGGCTGTCGGCGAGAAGCGTGCCGGAGTGATGTCGATAGGGCCTGCTGCGGAGCGTCTGGTAAGAATATCCTACATAAATGTAGACACCCGGGCATTCGGCCGCGGCGGCCCGGGGGCGGTGCTCGGGTCGAAAAGGCTAAAGGGTATTGCGGTGAAGGGTACGGGAAAAATTCCTGTGGCCGATGAAGACAGAATACTCGGTATATGGAAGGATGCGGTGAAGGAGCTTCGCACGTCACGGGCGAATCACACCAAGTACGGCACAGCCCAGTATATAGAGGCTATCAACGAGCTCGGGTGTATGCCCACAAGAAACTTCCAGACCACCTATTTCGAGAATGCGCATCTGGTCGATGCACATACGATGAAGGAAAAGTATTATATCAAGAACTATCACTGCTTCAACTGCCCGGTCGGCTGCGGAATGGTCTGTGAAGTGCAGGACGGTCTTTTCAAGGGCGCGCGGGCCAGGACGGAGTATGAAACTATCGGTATTCTCGGCCCCGACTGCGGCGTCGGTGATTTCGGCGCCGTCGTTGCTGGAAATGAGGTGTGTGACAGGATGGGAATCGACACAATTTCAGGCGGTAATGCAGTGGCTCTGATAATGGAGCTTTACGAACGGGGACTCATAACAAAAGAGGATACGGACGGGATAGAAGCAAAGTTCGGAAGCGGCAGCGCCATGGTAGATCTCCTCAAATTAATTGCCCAACGAAGGGGTATCGGGGACCTCATTGCCGAAGGTATGAAAGGAGTGCTCGAGAGAAAGCCCGAATGGAGTCCGTATATAATGGCGGTGAAGGGCCTCCCCTTCGCTGCGTACGATCCGAGGGGCTTTTACGGCAATGCGCTCACCTACGGGACTTCGAGCAGGGGTGCGTGTCACAATGTGGGAGGCTGGACGATACGCGCCGAGCTTCAGAGCGGCGCGTACGACAGGTTTGCACTGAAGGGCAAGGGTCTGCTCGTCAAGACGATTCAGGACAACAGGGCATACGTTGACAGCCTCGGCATCTGCACGGTCGTTCGCGGCTCCATGAGCTTCTCCGACAATCCACAGGGGGATGTGCTGGAGGCAGTGATCGGATACGGGTTTACACCCCGGCTTCTCGAAATAGGTTCTCGGGTTTACACGCTCGAGCGTTTGATACTGAACCGTGAGGGAATACGGCGTAAAAACGATATGATGCCTGAGCGCATTCTGAAAGAGGCGGTGCCTTCGGGTCCGATACAGGGCCGGGAGCTCACGGAGGATATGTACAACGAGATGCTCGACGAGTACTACCGGGAACGAGGCTGGGACAACGACGGTGTCGTGCTCGACAGGACGGTCGACCGGTTCGGGTTGAATGAGATACTCGCCGGGGGTGTATCGACATAGGATGAAAACAGGAGAAAAGAATACATCTGTCATAACCGTGACCATCAGGTATCTGTCGGTCCTGCGTGATAAAACGGGCGTACGGCAGGAGGAGGTTTCTCTTGCTGAAGGAAGTGTGCTCGGCGATGCAGCGGCGCTGATTACCCGAAGATACGGCATCAAGGCGCCGGGCCCGCTCGTCATGTTCGTGCTCAACGGCAGAGGCTGGAATCAGTACCCGGACGGCCTCGAAACCCCCCTGAAAACCGGTGACACTATTCTGCTTCTCCCCCCGGTTTCAGGCGGGTGAGGACAGTTCGGCTAATCTGCTATAAGATAACGTTTGATTTTATCTCTGGACGTCTCAGGATATCGAAATAAATCTCCATCTGAAAGAGCAGCGTATGAGCCGTCGGTTTTGCTGTTTTGGTTTCGGTATTTTATCGGAAAACGGGTAAAACATTGTTGAACCGGAGGGATGTACATGAAAATCGGAATGTTTACGGCAAATTTTCTCGACAGGGACCTCGAATCGGTGTTCAAAATGATGGCTGATAAGGGATATGAGGCGGCGGAGCTTCCCGCATTCTACGGGAACAGCCATCTTGACATAGAGGAGGTTCTCAGGGGAAACAACGCACGGAAGATTAAAAACCTTGCGAAGGAGTACGGGATCACCATTTCGGCATTGAGCAATCACCCTGAAGGCCAGCTCGTGCTCGGCCCGCATACGAAGGATACGGATTCTCTGTACAGGGGGACGCCTGAAGAGAAGATCAAGTTCGGCATTCAGCGGATGAAGCTTACGGCGCGTGCGGCAGCGGCACTCGAGGTACCGGTCGTATGCGGATTTATCGGATGCGAAAAATTTTCACGGTGGTTTCCATGGCCCTACCCGCAGGGCTGGGAAGAAATGAAGGAAGATTTCGTCAATCGATGGGGTGAAATACTCGATGTATTCGAAGAGGAAGGCGTGCGTTTTGCCCATGAGCCGCATCCCAACGAATATGTGTATAATATAGAAACCGCCGTGCAGAGTGTTGCGCTTATGGGTGAAAGGAAGGAGTGGGGTTTCAACTTCGATCCCGCGAACATCATACTTCAGGGAATAGACCCTGTGATATTCATCCAGGAGCTTGGGGACAGAATATATCACTGCCATGCCAAGGACGGGGAGATCGTGGAGCACAATGTGCGGCGCTCGGGGCTTCAGCCGACCGGCAGATGGGATAGAATCGACCGGGGGTTTCGGTTCAGAATCCCTGGCTGGGGGTCGGTGCCCTGGAAAAGGGTGCTCACCGAATTCATGCTCATTGGTTATGACTATGTTCTGAGCTACGAGCATGAGGATGTCGTTATGAGCCGTGAAGACGGCCTTGAAAAGACGATCGAGTTTCTCGGGCCCCTCATTATCAAAGGAAAGTACACGGGTCGGGGTGATAAGCTCTTTGAATAGGCCTCCGGAACAGGGGAAAAACGGCGTCAGGGGGTATAGAACGCATACCGGGGAGAATGTACTATGAACGATGAAAGGCCTCTCTTTACAGATATAAAGATCGGCAGCCGAATAGCATCCAACCGTATCGCACTCAACGCCATGGAGTGCTGTGACGCAGACCTGGAGGGCAATCCGAGCGAACGGACCTATCGGCGCTACAGGAAGTGCATGGAGGGGAATGCAGGCGTGATTTTTATCGAGGCAATAAGCGTGATCGACGAGAGCAGGGGCAGGCTGAATCAGCTCATCGGCACGCAGAAAAACCTCGAGGCGCTGAAAAAATTCATTTTCGAGATGAAGAAGGTCAACGAGAGACCTCTTCTTTTCATACAGCTCACCCACTCCGGGGAGCTGAGCGAGCCGAAGTTTTCCCGCAGGGTGTGTGTGAAACCCCTTCCCGGTTTCGGCGGCGACCTGCTGAGCGAGGAGGAGGTTGGGGGTATAATCGAAAAGTTCGTCGCCTCGGCAAAGGTAGCCCATGATGCGGGTGCTGACGGAATCGATTTCAAGCTCTGTCACGGGTATTTGGGCTCGCAGTTTTTACGGCCGTACAACGACAGGAAATGGAGATACGGCGGCAGTTGGGAAAATAGAACGAGGTTCGCGTACGAGGTATATGAAAGGATGGCGAAAGAAATACGGGACCCCAACTTCATCGTCGGCTCCAAGATTTCGGTGTGGGAGGGCTTTCCCGGCGGATGCGGTACCGCCGGGCCCGATACGCCGGTTATCGACCTTACCGAACCGCTCGATCTGGTGAAGGGGTTGGAGGAGCGGGGTGCGAAATACATACTTCAGTCTGCGGGCAGTCCTTCGATAACGCTGGCTCTGACTCAGCCGGACAGGGATATTCCCGATTACGCATACCTCCACATGACATTTCAGCGGGAGATAAAAAAGGTAGTAAAGCCTGAAACCGCGGTCATCGGGTCCGCCTACTCCGTATTCCGAAACGGGAAGAACAAGTTCCTCGGAGTAAAGAGCGAGGAGAGCTCGCTCGAGTATTGGGGAAACAAGAATATCCGGGAGGGGTATGTCGACATGATTGCAATCGGGCGCCAGTCGCTCGCCGACCCGCTTTTGCCGAAAAAGCTCGATGAGGGCAGATCTGATGATGTGCACTGGTGTACGGCATGCGACAACTGCATCGAGTTTCTCATACGGCAGAAAAACGTTGGATGCGCGACCTACAACAAAGAGTATGCGAGGGAGCTTCAGAAGATACGCCGAGAGATGGGAAGGATACAGGAAAAGCACACCTGAAATGCATTGTCGCGATTTAAAGGGTGTATCTCTGCTGCCGGTATTCCGTCGGATCTTAATCGACCGTGCTGCGGCATTATCCGGATGTGAAGCGTTCGGATAATACGATGTTAAGCGGATGTTCTGCGTCCGAAAAGGCATTATATTCGGGAGAAAGGAATGCGTCTCGGTATTGATGATTTTAGAAAAAGGATCGAGTTCAGCCTCTGCCAGCAGTTTGCAAGCGACGATGATGTACGGCAGTTCTGCCGGAAGGCCCTTGACGCGGACGTCGGGGTTGCCTGTGTGAACCCGGTCAATGTCAGACTGGCCGCTGATTTGCTTTCGGGACACGGCATAGAGATAAGCGGGAATGTGGGATTTCCCTTCGGCTCGCACCCCTTGGAGGTGAAAGCCCTCGAAACAACACGGTGTGTTGAGAACGGCGCAACACAGATCGACATGGTGATACAGGTCGGCGCTCTGCGCTCGAAGCGGGACGATGTCGTTTTCGATGATATACAGGCGGTCGTGCGGGCAGCGGAAGGCAGGCTCGTCAAAGCCATCATCGAAACCTGGGTATTGAATAGCGAAGAGATCGAACGGGCATGCCGTATTGCGGAGAAGGCCGGAGCCGGTCTGGTCAAGACCACGACGGGCGTTCGAACCCAGTATTTAGAGATTATAGGGAGGAAGGTGAGGGGGGCCGAACCTGACGACATCGTTTTGATGCGAAAGGTCTTAAGCCCCGAAATACGGATAAAGGCGTCCGGTGGAGTATACGACCTGGATTATGCGCTTGCGCTCCTCAAAGCAGGGGCCGACCAGCTCGGCGTCAGCAGAGGAGAGCAGCTCGTTCGGGAGTTTTTTGAACGATACGGTGATTCGGTCGATCTCTGATGCCGCCGGGTGTATAGAGCATGTGTGTAGCGGTTAGTAATACCAGGGGTGTGGAGAGTGCCGCCGAAAAAGAGAAAAATAATCGCCTATGATCTCGGCACCGGCGGGAACAAAGCTTCGCTGTATGATGAGGACGGAAACTGCCTCGCACGTGCCTTCGTACCCTATAACACCATCTACCCATCGGCCGGTCTGCATGAACAGCGGCCGTCCGACTGGTGGGATGCAGTTGTAAAGAGCACCGCACAGCTTCTGCGAGGTGCGGGGGACGCCGATAACATCGAATGCATATCGTTTTCCGGACACAGCCTGGGCGCCGTCCCCATAGACAGGAATGGGAACATTTTACGCGTGCGTACTCCCATATGGTCCGACACACGGGCTGACAAACAGACCGGGGATTTCTTCAAAAAAACGGGAGAGCGGGACTGGTACATGACGACGGGCAATGGGTTTCCGCCCGCATGCTATACGGTTTTCAAGGTAATGTGGTACCGGGACAACGAGCCCGGGATGTTTTCGCGGATATTCAAAGTACTGGGAACAAAGGATTATATCAACTATAAGCTTACCGGCACGATACAAACCGACTTTTCCTACGCCTCGGGAAGCGGGATCTACGACCTTAAAAAATGGTCCTATTCGTCGGAGCTCATCGATGCGTCCGGCCTTCCCGCGGATCTGTTTCCCGATATCGTGCCGTCCACCAGGGTGATCGGCACGTTAACCCGAAACGCGGGGCGGGAGCTTTGCCTGCCGGAAGGGGTAAAGGTGATATGCGGCGGAGTCGACAACTCCTGCATGGCTCTGGGCGCTCGTAACACAGGAGAGGGGAGAGTATACACCTCGCTCGGGTCTTCTGCCTGGATAGCAGTATCCTCTAAAAAGCCGGTGCTCGACCCTGAAACAAGACCGTTCGTGTTTACCCACGTCATACCCGGAATGTTCACCTCGGCGGTGAGCGTTTTTTCTGCGGGCAGCTCGCTGAACTGGGTGATCGACAATCTCTTAACCCATCTGGGTCATGAGGCGGACGCTGCCGGGAGGGACGTATACGATCTGTTCGGCGAGCTTGCCGGAAAATCTCCTGTCGGAGCCAATAAACTGATCTTCAATCCAAGTCTTGCGGGCGGCACATCGCAGGACCCGGGCCTCAATATACGGGGCGCTTACACAGGTATGGATCTCGGCCATACCACTGCCGATATTGCTCGCTCCTGCATGGAGGGGATCACGTTGAACCTCGGGCTTGTGCTCGATATACTGAGGAAATACACAGATCTGAGCAATGAGATGACGCTCGTCGGCGGGGGAAGCAAGAGCGGACTGTGGCGTCAGATCTTTGCAGATGTATTTGATATGAATGTCGTTCTCACCAATATCGGACAGGGGGCCGGCTCGCTCGGCGCTGCTGCGGTGGGCGCGGTCGGGTGCGGATTGTGGGAGGATTTCAGCAGAGTCGATGAGGCGCATACCGTGCGTGAAGTTGTGAGACCGATTCCCGGCAATGTGAAGACGTATAAAAAACTCAAAGACGTTGCTGCGTATGTGCGAAAATGCCAGGCTGAAATAGGAGAAATGCTTCATGGTCTTTCATTATGAGATGAGGCGAAAGCAGGATTGATATAACAGTATGAATCGTATATATGTTAATATCAATAATATACGATTACTCTTATTTTATCGACCTAATAGTAAAAAGATGGGTATCGACCGGTTGTTTTTGCCGAAGTTGCTTGAAGTGGGGTAAGTCGTCCGGGCTGCCGGGTATCAACATATAACCAGAATACCAATAGATTAACCAGAGCAGGGGGAAGGAATCATGGCCGAAACAATGAAAGCTGCAGTGATCGAAAAACCGGAAAGGCTCGTTATCAAGCAGGTGCCGGTGCCGGAAATAAATGATGATGAGGTATTAATAAAGGTGAGGTACACGGGTATATGCGGGACCGACTGGAGCATCTATACCGGCAAGTACTCTGCAGATCGCCTGCCGCTCATCCCTGGTCACGAATTTTCCGGTATCGTTGAAAGGGTCGGGAAGAACGCCAGAGGCATCGACATAAAAGACCCGGTCACAGCGGACATCAATATGAGCTGCGGCCACTGCTTCTACTGCAGACGGGGCCAGAAGCTGATGTGCAGAGAGTTTACCCAGCTCGGCATACATATAAACGGAACCTATGCAGAGTATGTGAAGGCACCCTGGCGGCAGGTGCACGTATTTCCTGCAGATCTTGATATGATGACCGGGGCGTTCGTCGAGCCTGTTTCATGCGTCATCCACTCCGCCAAGGCAATGAAAGTGGAGATCGGGAGCAG
The DNA here is from genome assembly GCA_964521865.1 of uncultured Spirochaetota bacterium. Lineage (GTDB taxonomy): Bacteria > Spirochaetota > B62-G9 > B62-G9 > DRHN01 > CAYSRJ01. The sequence goes on from CAZFTJ010000014.1 coordinate 42,819, forward strand.
CGTTGCGATAATCGGGAGCGGATTGGGTGTGCTCCATGCAGCGGTGGCGCGCCATCGGGGCGCGGCGCCGGTGATCGTTATCGGGAGAAACGATGCAAAGCTCGCACTGGCACAGGAAATGGGTGCTGATTTTACGATCAATCTAAAAAATGAAGACCCCGTTCAGGCGGTGCGGAAACTCACGGGAGGAAGGGGGGCCGATTGCGTTGTCGAGGCAGTCGGTACAACGCAGACCTACGAGCAGGCATTCGAGATGGTGCGCCCCGGCGGCACCGTGGCGGCCTTCGGCATTACAGGCGTTGACGATATAGTCAGGGTAAAATCCTTCGACCTTGTGCTGGGAGAAAAAAAGGTCGCAGGCTCCTGCGCGGGCGTGGGAAACGACTGGAACGACGCACTGGCCCTTTTACAGTACGGACGCATCAAGCCTCAGCCGCTTTTTTCGATGGTGGTGCCCCTCGAAGAGCTTCGGCAGGCACTCGAACAGCTCAGAACCGACAAGAGCCTCTTCAAGGTGTTCGTGTCGTCTGAGATATCGGAGAGAAAGATGCTGTAGCATTTTGTCAGAAAAATATCAGCACGATGTACTACTTTTTCGCCTCTGTTGATTGCGTTTAAACTACAACGGGCTTTTTTTACCTCGCAGCTGTTAGTATGCTGACGGACGTTCTACGATAATTTGATGATATCCCGGTTCGGCGTACTAGAAGCGCCGTCCGCCGCCTCGCCTTCCTCCACCGCCACGGCCCTCGGTGCGGGGGCGAGCCTCATTGACTTTAAGCGTTTGGCCCTTCAACTCCTTGCCGTTCAGATCGTTGATAGCAGCATGGGCCTCAGCTTTGGTCTGCATCTCTACGAAACCGAATCCCCTTGAAATGCCACTGAACTTGTCCGTAATGATTTTGGCAGAAGTGACCGTTCCAAAAGCCTCAAAAGCCTTCTGCAAATCCTCTTCAGTGACTTCGCTTGACAAATTGCCTACATAAATATTCACCAAGACCTCCTCTTTAATTATGAACGCTGATACTGGAGTATAGCCTAATTTTTCCTTTTTGTATAGTATATGTTTTACATTTACCCGGCTGTGGTACCGCCTCATCCATTGGTCTCAGCCAGTTGCCATACACTCTAAGTGTTCGGGAGCCCCTTTCATTTAAACAATGCACCCGTAGTTTCTAATTAATCTCTTGACATGATTTTATTATATGATAGTATTTACCACCAGGGTGGTTACTATTATGAACAGCAGGATGCTTGAAAATCTGAAACAGCTTGGTTTCAACGTGTATGAGGCGAGAGTGTACGTGGAGATGCTTAAACAGGTACATCCGCTTACCGCGTACGAGATCGGCAAGCTGTCGGGCGTTCCGAGATCAAAGGTCTATGAGGTTGTGGACAACCTTCGTAAAAAACAGATCGTCGTTCAGATAGAGGACAACCCGAAAAAGTATCTCCCTGTCGATCCGGAGGAGGTTTTTTCAAATATTGAGAAAACCTTCACTACATGTGTGAACTTTGTTAGAGATGAGCTCAATCACCTCGAAAAAGGCGAGGCCATCGATTACATATTCAACATATTCGGAAAGGAAACAATTGTCGATCGTGCCAGAGAGATGGTCAGGGCGGCTGAATCGAGTATTCTCATTGCCGTCGACCATGATATGCTCAATTCTCTCGAGATGGATCTGAAAAAAGCGGAGCAGAGAGGTGTCGAGCTGTACATGGTGTTTTACGGCGACAAAGAGGGTGTTGATTTTAAGAATGTGTACAGTCATCGTCTCAGGGAGCCGGATATCAAGAACTTTTCCTTTATACTGCTGGATATCGACTTTAAAGAGGTGCTTGCAGGGACAATGTCGAAGTCAAGAAACGAGGGGCATGGTTTCTGGACGAAAAGCGTGTACCTGAGCAATATCATGCAGGACAACATCATTCATGAGGTATCCATCGGTATGCTGGAGGAAAAGCTCGGTTTTGAACACATCGAGTCGCTCACAGATTATGTTCCGGGGATGATATGGGATAAGGCGATGGAGAAGTTCAATAAAAAGTTTCACATCCACTCTGCATAGAAGCGGTATTTTTTTTGCCGTACTATTATTAACCAGCATGGTGGTTACGAAGGAGCCCGCAGCGGTTATGGTTACGGACAACGGTATTGTTCCTGTCAAAGGCGGCCAGGTCAATGTGCTCGACGATGAGCAGATTGCACAGCTTCACGGCGCAACCATTGAGGTTCTGAACGAGGTCGGTATCAGGATGCTTCATGACGATGCGCTTGAAATAATGAAAGGGAACGGCTGCATAGTCGATTTCGACAGGAAGATCGTCAGGATACCAGAAGATGTACTGATGAAAAATGTGCGAAAGGCGCCGTCCGATGTGATGCTTTACGGACGGGAGAGGAAATATGACATCGGACTGCGTAGTTCCAACGATGTGTACGTCATGGGAGGTGCCGGGGCGCTCCATGTGATCGATCTTGAGGGCAGAAGGAGGCCGTCCACGCTCCAGGACCTCCGCGATTTGATAAGGCTCGAGGATACGCTCGAGAATATGGATATCGCTCATTTTCTCGTTACGCCGCAGGATATTCCTCAGGACGGCTTTGAGATGATTACCTTCGCCGAGATGCTGAAAAACAATACCAGGAACTTCTATGCACTGGTTGGAGGGTGCAAACAGGGCCTTGAATACGAGATCGAGATGGCATCAGTAGCAGCAGGAAGCATCGACGAGGTGAGAAAGAGGCCCTTCTTCGTTGCCGGGCTCTGCATTATCAGCCCCCTTACACAGCGTGGTGATTTCATAGAAGAACTTTTCGCCTGCGGCGAGAATCAAATACCCGTTTACATAGAGGCCGACGCCCTTGCGGGCGGTACGACGCCCTTTACCATTTCAGGTACTGCGGTCGAGATCAACGCCAATGTGCTTTCAGCAATTGCTCTCGCCCAGATGGTTCATCCCGGGATTCCCTGTATCTATGCTTCATCGTCGGGGATACTCGATATGCGCAGCTTGAACCTGGGCGGATCGGCACCGGAATCAACCCTCCTTCATATGGCGCAAGCCCAGCTCGCACATCACTACAACCTTCCCTACTACGGCTCCAATACACCTGATTCAAAACTACCGGATACGCAGTACGGGTATGAGAGCGCTCTGCACTTTCTGGGATGTGCGACGGGCGGCGTCAATATAGTGCACGTGGCAATCGGCAACCTGGAAATGATGAGCATGGCGAACTATGAGAAATGTCTCATCGACAACGAGATTCTGGGTGCAACCTTCCGCATGCTGGAAGGAATAGACTGCAGCAGGGATGCAGTCGGTCTCGATGCCTTCAGGGAGGTTGGGCATACCGGCGCGTTTCTTGAAACAGCCCATACGTTAAAATACCTGAGAAGGGAGAGATGGGAGCCGAAACTCACCGACAGAAACGCCTGGGACAAATGGCAGGCTCAAACCGGCGGAAAGGACATGAGGGAGAGGGCACGAGATATGGCACGAGAGATACTGAAAAATCATCACCCCGTATATATAGATGAGAAGGATGCCAGGGAGATCGACAGGATTGCGACAGCCGCGCAGAAGGAAATTGCGATGATACGAAGGAACAGGGATCTTTGATTCCCGTGCAGAAATAGGTATGCGTGCAGAAATTCGCCAAAACACAGGAATTCGGATACAAAGTTAAAAAATCATTGTTCTGGAGGAACGACATGAGTGATCGACTTGCAATCAACGGCGGTCCCAGGACAGTCCCTGAAGATCTCCATAAACCGTGGCCCATAGTTACGCGGGATGATATCGACGCAGTCAACGGTGTGCTGAATCGGGGCGTATTGTGGGGCCCCGATGCTCCCGAAAAAACTGCACTCGAGAAGGAATGGGCACAATACTGCGGGACAAAGTACTGTATTGTGACCAATTCCGGTACTTCGGCGATGCACGCATGTGTGGCGGGGGTTGGCGTTGAAGCGGGGGACGAAGTAATCGTGCCCGCTTTTACCTTCTGGGCAACAGCTCAGGCGGTGCTGTGCCAGAACGCCATACCGATATTCGTTGATATCGATCCGGTTTCTTATAACATAGATCCGGAAAAAATAGAAGAGAAGATCACTGAAAGAACGAAGGCGATCATCACTGTGCATGTGCACGGCCTGCCGTGTGATATGGACGAAATAAACGCAATTGCAAAGAAGCACGGTTTGGCTGTTCTGGAAGATGCCGCCCATGCGCACGGCTCTACATACGGGGATAAAAAAGCCGGCAATCTCGGGGACATGGCGATGTTCAGCCTGAACGGAACCAAGAACCTCCCGGGAGGTGAGGGGGGATTTGTCACCACGAACAATCCCGATTTCTATGAAAAGGCGCGGCTTACCTGCATGTTCGGCGAGAAGAGGGTGCCGAAGGGCAATATACGACCCTACGACGCCTATACGATGGGAAATAACTACAGGCCGGTGGAGATGACGTGCGCCTTTGTGCGCTCTCAGCTCAAGAGGCTCGATGCGTATAACAGAATGAGAATAGAAAATGTAAACTACCTCAACCGCGAGCTTGGGAAGATTGAGGGGGTTATCACCCCCTATGAGCCGCCTGACAGAACAAATGTGTATCATATTTACAGGATCAAACTGGACCCTGCGGCTGCCGGGTACCCCGATATCGATCACGAGGATTTCCGATGGGCGGTGCAGAACGCCCTCTTTGCAGAGGGTGTGCCGGTAATGGAGTGGCATTCCTTTCCGGTTCCCGGCCAGAAGATCTTCCAAAACCTTGACGCCTACGGAAAGGGGTGCCCCTGGAACTGCAGCCATGCACGTGAGGGAATAACCTACGATCAGAACGAGTATCCTGAAACGCAGAAGATGTTTGCTGCGTCCTTCGTGCTGTATACGATTTACGCTTCTAATGGGCTTGAACTGATGAAGTACTATGTTGAGGCCTTTCACAAGGTTTTTGATCGCCTCGATGAAATTGCAGCGGATTCGAAGTGCTACACCCGCATCAGGGCTCATGTGTAGAGACGGATTTCATCATGAATGTATGGATGTGCATGTCAGTAAAAGGCTGGATGAAGATTTCAAAGACGGATGCATCGGGTTTCTCCGAGGCGGGTTCTTCATTGTGCAGCAGCATTATGTATGGAAGATGTTTATATGTATGTATCGGAGGTACGCTATGAGAGGCTATAAGGAGCTTGTTGTGAATGTTATCGATGAGAACAGGAAAACACTCCTGGATATCGACCTCAATGAGGTTCACAGGCTTCTTGATGCAATCAACGAGGCGAAAAAGATACAGATTTTCGGTATGGGGAGGATGAAGTGTGCCGTTCGTGCATTTACCATGCGGCTCATGCACATGGGGTTGGATGCCCACGTCGTGTACGATACCACCTGCCCAAATATTGGAAAGGGTGATCTGCTCATCGTGAACTGCGGCTGCACCGCGGTGGGGCTTGTGGTCATCAGGCTCGCAAAAAAGGCGGGGGCAAGGGTATGTGTAATTACGGCGCATCCCGAATCCGAGGCGGGCCGGATGGCGGATTTTACCGTGCGGCTGAAGGGACAGGTGAACCCGGGCAACACCGATGAGATCCAGTCCATTCAGCCGATGGCGGCGCTGTTCGAGCAGGCGGTGTTTCTCTTTGAAGATATTCTCATCATGATGCTCATGGAAAAACTGAATATCACGCCGGAGAAGATGGCGATGCGTCATACCAATCTTGACGGGTATATGAGCATTGATTGAAAACATAATCGGTTGAGGAGGAGAGCGGTACAATGAGTAGAAGAACGGCGAGGAGCTGCGTGCTCGATAGACCGCAGGGCAACTTTGTGATGGACGAGTATACAATTCCCGATCCCGCCCCGGGTACGGTGCTGATGAAGATAGAGCTCTGCGGCGTGTGCGGTACCGATGTACATACCTGGCAGAGCCTGGTCGAGGACATCGAATACCCGATCTCTCTCGGCCATGAGCTGGTCGGGATTGTTGAGGCCCTGGGCCGGGGGGTAAGGTCCGATTACGTGGGAAAGCCGCTCAAGGAGGGGGACAGGATCGGGTTGATCCCCGCAATACATTGCCACAAATGCTACTTCTGCACAATAGTCAAGACACCCGAGAAGTGCATCGACTGGAAGACCTACGGCACATGGCCCAAAGCCGATCAGAAGCCACACTTTACCGGTGGGTACGGCGATTACCTCTACATACATGACCCGAACTCCGTGTTTCTAAAGATGGATACAACGCCGGAAAGGGGGGTGTTTCTCGAGCCTATGGCCGTTGTGGTTCACTCGATGCTCCACGCGCAGATAAAGCCGGGAGACACGGTTGTGGTAAACGGGGCAGGGCCTATCGGCCTTTTGACTATCGGGCTCGCAAAGATAGCGGGTGCTTCCAGAGTAATCGCCCTCGGCAGGAAAAACAGGCACAGGCTCTCCCTCGCTCAAAAGATGGGGGCGGACTACACCATATGTCATGTTGATGTATCCGGGCAGGTGGAGCGAAAAGAAGCTGTTTTTGAAAATACCCTCAACGGATACGGCGCGGACGTGGTGTTCAATACCGTGGGCTCTGCAACAGCCTTTGCCGAGTCAATCGATTATGTTCGGGATTCCGGAACCGTTGTCGAGGTGGGTAACTTCGTCGACTCCGGGACGATTCCCTTCAATCCATGCAAGCAGCTGCTTGAAAAGGGTATAAAGATTATAGGAAGCTTCGATAACGAGGCGGAGCACTTTGTGCGCGGGCTCCCCCTTGTGGCGGATGAGCGGCTTCCATTGCCGGATCTCATTACTCACACCCTTCCGCTCGAACGTCTGCAGGAGAGCCTCGATGCAATAAAGAACGGAAAGGAGCTTGACGGCAAACAGATCGTAAAGATCGTCATCGATCCACGCCTGTGAAGGAAGGAGGGGTGATGATTGAGGGTGAATTTGTGCTCGCGGATCGGCGTTAAAGGAGGCAAGCGCGCTCGTCTTCTGGTGCTGGCGGTACAATACATGGTTGGTTGACCACGGGCTTCATTCAACAGGCTGAAGGCCGGCTGAGTAGCCAGAAGAGCTGAAGATGGTGAGAGCAGTTGAGTAACTAATGAAGGGAGGTGATAGAAATCGAAAGCTTAAACCATTATAATATGCTATTCCTATAATATTTTCGCACAGTGTGGAAAATTTTAATAGGGTATAGCGTATTATCTCAGTTTTGGACATTTTTTCACGGTCGTAGTATGAGCAGGAATTTTGAATTTAATAATGTTAAAGGGGGCTTTGATTATGAAAACAAAGCGAATAATTTTTGTTGTGTTCCTGATTCTTTGTCTGGAAGTTTCTTTCGGCATTGCCTATGCAGGTGGAGGGAAGAAAAAAGAAGCTGTACCTGAAAAGGCAGCGGAGAAGCCGGCCGAAAAGGGGCCGGAAGAGGTGGTGCCTCAGGAACAGGTCGTCCTGAGATTTACTGACTGGCAGGGCGGTAATGAGGGAATTCTCAAGTCGTATAAAGAGCTCATAAAGATCTTTGAACAGGAGAATCCCGGGTTTACTGTTGAGTACCAGCAGTACACGGTTACCACCTACAACGAATTTTTGAAACCCGCGCTCGCAGGCGGTGAAGCACCGGATCTTTTTGCAGTATATCCGGGGACGGATGCCTTTGAGGTGGTGGATTCCGGAGCCCTACTCAACCTGAAGCCCTATATTGACGATGAGTGGAAAAAGTGGCTTGGACCCGCCTATAATTTCAAAGGAATAAACATCAAGGACGGCATTTACCTTGTTCCGCAGGATGTATGGACCGAATGTATATGGTACCATAAGGACATGCTGAAGGAAATCGGCTGGGAGCCGCGCAAGTCCACCGATTCATTCAGTGTCGAGGACTATATTGCAATGGTGGAACCTGCAAAGGCGAAGGGTTATGATGTTATACTAGCGGGTTTCGTGGAAACCTGGTGCTACTTTGATCCATTTTTCAACTTTGTTCACCAGCAGCAGCCGTCTGAAAAACCGGATATGGTTCAGCAGGCAATGGACGGCGAAATATCGTGGCAGCAGGATATCTTTAGAAACGCAATAGAGGTATTCGTCAAGCTGAATGATGCAGGCGTGTGGCGCAAGGATGCTCTGAATATGGACTACCAGGTGCAGGCGTTCGGTAAATGGCTTGAAAAAGAAGCCATCTTCATGTGGGCGCAGGGCGACTGGTTTGCAAGCTCCATGAAACCGGAGGACAACAATCCGGGCAACCCGAATATAGGGATAATACAGTTCCCGCTTGTGAATAAGAAATCGGTTACTGCTTTTAACAAGAATTTCGGTACTGACATAGGCGTTTCGGCGACGACAAAGTACAGGGATCAGGCTCTGGCCTTTATACGGCTCACCAATAGTCCTAGCGCGGCCGAAATATTCATAAAGAACGGGGTGAACCCTGCTTCAGGAGTGGATCCTGCAAACATCCCCAAAACCGACAATCCGGTTTTCAACGACTGCATCGAGCTCTACAATTCGCCGGGCCGATACGGTGAGGTATACTATTTCAATGCCGACGCCGTGAAAGCTCTTGGTGACGGGATTGGAAATGTTCTTCTCGGAGTTGATACCATCGACAACGTGCTCGCTCAGCTCGACAAGATATGCGGGTACACGAAGTAATGCCGCCCGTGGGCTGCACGTTCTCCTCGACACGTAAGCGGGGGTTGTGTCCGCTCAACTGGATCGATAATGTGCGTGCACTGACGGCATTTTTGATAAATACATGGTACTGAAATAGAGTGATGGGGATTAGGATTGCCTATTTCCCCATCACTGCTTGTTTAATACGGTGTTTTATGAGAAAATGTAAGGCATTAACAAAGAGTTAGTGGGCAGGAATACATGTTTAAAAATAGAACGCTTACTTTGGACCATCGGTTCAGGCCATACGCGTATCTTGTTCCATCTCTCATGATATTTTTTGTATTCGTGCTGTCACCAATCATTTTTTCACTGACCCTGAGTTATTACAATTTCACCGGATACGATGCGAATGTATTTAAAGAGTATGTCGGCTGGAAAAATTACAGAACACTGTTTGCAGATCGCTACTTCTGGATATCGTTGAGAAATACCGTATATTTCGTCGGTGCGAGCATCTCGATCCAGGTTGTGGTTGCCCTTTTTCTTGCAATAATTATTTTTATCGGTCGGTTTCGATTTAGTGTATTGATACGAACAATCATCTTTTTTCCCGGTGTGCTTGCCCCTGTGTCCGTCAGCCTCGCCTGGAGACGGATGCTCGAGCAGGACGGCGTCGTCAATCAAATTTTAGGGATAAATTTCTCGTGGCTCTCGAGCGTTCAACTTGCGATCTGGTGCGTTATTTTTGTCTCTATCTGGCAGTGGGTTGGGTATAATTTGGTCATATTCTACGCGGGTCTGCAGTCTATCGATATAGAGATGCTCGAAGCTGCGGATGTTGACGGAGCGAACTGGCTGACGAAAATTACCAGAATCATCATTCCATCCCTTGCTCCTACCATCATACTGAACGTTATTCTGAACCTTATTGGAAGCTTCAGGGTATTCGATGTCGTGTATGTATTGACAAGGGGCGGGCCGATTCACAATTCAGAGGTACTGACTACTATAATGTACTACTACTCCTTTGCGGCAAACGGTCCGAACAAAATGGGCGTTGGCTCGAGTGTGGCCGTCATTATGTTTGCCGTGGTCATTCTATTCGGAGTTGCCCGGATACTTACATTAAGAAGGAGAAACTTGTAGGCTATGCGAAGAAGCGGGATAAGAGTTCAGGGATATGGCGTAAGCCTGAAGAGGAATCCTCTATTTTTTATCTTTACGCGTGTCATCATTATTGTAACGATCATAGTCATTCTTTTCCCGATACTGTATATTTTCTCCCTCTCCCTCCGCACCAAAGAAACAGTCTATCAGGATACGCTTTTCTTGATTCCGAAGGCGGTCACTCACAAGAACTATATCGATGCCTGGCAGTACGCGAAAGAAAGATTGAATGTAACCTTCCTTCAGATGTTTAGGAACAGCATCATCTGTACTGTCAGTGCGATTTCACTTTCCATATTCTTTGCTTCTCTCGGGTCGTTCAGCTTCAGTCAATACAGATTTAAGGGAAAGGAGCTCGCCTTTACAACCATCATTGCAAGCTATGTAGTTCCGGCACAGGTCTTACTGATACCGCTGTTCTTTGTAATGAAGAGGCTCGGATTGTTGAACAATTACCTGGCGGTCATATTTCCATATATCGGCTTTTCAATGCCGATCGCGACACTTATCCTGCGTTCGTTTTTCGAGCAGATCCCACAAGAAATAAAAGAGGCCGCAATAATAGACGGGGCCAGGGATTTTCAGGTATTTGTCAGGATAATACTGCCTCTTTCGGCACCGGCTCTTGCATCATGCATCATCCTTCTTTTTCTCGAGACGTGGAACGAGTTTATCTACGCCCTTGTTTTTCTTCAGAACCCTAAAATACAGACTATCCCCGTTGCCATTGCGAAGATTGCGGGCGGAAAGTATATCGTCCCTATCGGGACGTACGGCGCCGCCATCATGATCACCGTCGTCCCTGTGCTCGTCGTTTTTATGCTCTTTCAGAAGTGGTTTATCGCCGGCATGACCATGGGTGCGGTGAAGGGGTAGGTATTCTTCTGAATTACTATCATTACGATCAATAATACTTGACAGCCACTGTAAACCGGTCGATAATGTCATGAAAACATTTTCATTCTTGATATGCGCGTCAGTGAAACCACTAAAAAAACAATCAAACAGAATTAGACGATTCGGTTTTTTTCAGCGCTACATGATGTGTGCATTGCGTTACATTCAACGCGAATTATATAAAGGGGAGAGGTGCATGAATAGTCTAAATCAAGACACTCTGAAAATAGGACTTATGAACCTTGCGCATGATACATACTGGAGATTCTTTCCAGCACACGAAAAGCCCACACTTGAACTGGGGCGGTCCTTCAAAAAGTATCTATCCCAGTTCGGGACAGTATGCGAAACGGGTAAACTCATCGACTGCAAGGGTAGGGCGGGTGAGTCTCGTTTACTTTTTCAAACAGAGGACGTTGATGTTGTTGTCCTGGCTACTACCACTTATTCGACGCCGGACGATATAATCTTGGACCTTAAACGTTTCACCCGGCCGGTAATAGTGTGGAATACCCAAAAATCTCCAGCCATTCCATCTGACCTGAATTTCGATAAGTGGATGTACGAACATGGTATAACGGGTGTTCCCGGGATAACAAACCTCATGGAACGGGAAGGCATGCCTTATTTTCTGATATCCGGACATTACAGTGATGAGTCTGTTAAAAAATCATTCGATACGGCATTCAGGGCGGTTTCTGCTTTTAAAAGAATATGGGGAATAAAACTCGGAATGATCGGGCACCTGTACCCGGGAATGATCGACTTCGGTTATGATCCAACCACCATGTACACAACATTCGGCGCTGCAACGGCACCGATTCTTGAGTCGGTAATTTTGAATGCTTATAATACTGTTAAAGATCGTGATATTGCCTTACTGGCTGAGAAACTCGAGAAGAAATACATGAAGGCGGAAGATTTCGAGCGAGAAGAGTTTATCAGGTCGGTCAAGACGGCACTTGCAATGAAAAAAATTGTCGAGGAAAACAAACTGGATGCAGTAACGGTATACTGCCAATCTCTCTGGCAGCGTACGGAGATTGGAGTTGTACCCTGTCTCGGAATGTCCCTGCTTATGGAGGAAGGCACATTCTGCTCCTGTGAAGGGGATGTCCCAACAGCACTTTCAGGTTTGATTCTTCACAATCTTTCAGGCGGGGCGCTGTTTACCGAAATATGGTGCAACGATTTTGAAAATGACCAGTTTATGATGGGCCACAGCGGGACTATGAATCTTGGTCTTTTTGAAAATAAAACACCAAAAGTAAAAATAGTACGGCATCCATGGTGGACTGGCTGTCATGGAAGAGGGGCATGCCTCGAAGTGAAAATGCCGCCCGGTGAAGGGACGATACTCAGTCTCGCTCAGATCGGTGGATCGCACTGGCGAATGATAGTTTCCACTGTTGATGTTGTCGATAGGGACCCTGTGCCTTTAGGCGCTCCCAACTTTTTTGTCAGACTTAAAAAGCCTATTAAACAGTACCTTGAGGAACTTGCAAAACTTGGCGCTGCTCATCACTTTGCAATGGCTTATGGGAATTGGACAGACTATTTAAAAGCGTTGGCAAAAATACTCAAGGTCGAATATTCTTTTGTCTGAGAGTTGTAAAAATGGAGCCATTGAGTTCAAAACAGCGGCTGCTCAATACCATACATGGAGGGCTGATTGACAGGATAGCTACCTTCGACATTATTCATAATATAGATCTGATAGAACACCTTGCAGAAGACAAAGTAACTCCTGAAAATGCCGAGAATCTGCTGTGTAAAGCTGCGGGAAAAATACTCGACTTAATACGGCATTTTTGTGTTCCCGATCGGACTGACAGTTGGATCCTGGAAGATGAAAATGGTTTCGTATACCGTTATGAATGGTGGACAGCCCATGTGGTAAAACGACCGAAGTTTGATTCCACAAGAGAAATCGAAAATAGCGTCAAAAGAGATATCGAGCTGATACAACGCGATATCGAAAAAAAGAAGGTCAGCCACATCGCCCGCCAGCATGTGCGTCTTTTTGATGAAAATTATGAGTACATCGAAGAGGTTAGGGAAGATTTTAAACGGATCACTGAAAAACTTAATGGCCCTCTTATGTTGCCGCCTGAAGATGTAAGTCCAATTGGCGTGGTAACGGAACGATACGACGAAGCAAACTGGTGGTATTTTTATACAGATTATCCTGAAACAGCGCGGGCGTATCTTGATATCTTAACGTATTATCAGCTATGCTTCATCGATACCTTCGCTTGCGCAGAAGTCTGTCCCTTTGCGCAGATAAGTGTACCCATCGGTACAGGAAGCAGTTTGCTGTACTCACCCGAGTTTAACAGAACCGAAGTGCTGCCCCGCGAGATTAAAAAAATGAAACGATGGGAGAAACACGGCTATTGCGTCATGGCTTTTCTCGATGGATATAAATGGCCGCTTATCGATGACTATATCGATGCGGGCGTGGACGAAATTCACCCCATGGAGCCGTACTGCCGGATGGATGTTAAAACTTTTCGGCAAAAATACCCTGCAATGACAATAGGCCAGCCTATAGATTGTACTCAACTTCTGGCATTCGGTACGGCGCAGGAGGTGAAATATGCAGTTGAGCAGGCGATTGAGGATGCTGGTGAAAGAAAAATAATTATTGGATCGACTTCGGAGATACATCCTGCGGTTAATGTAAAAAACGCTCTCACCATGTACGAGACAGCGAGAAATTACAGACTCTAAAGATTTACCTGAAAAGAGCGGTAGTTAATTGATAATGTCTTCGCTTAGATTTGTTGTATCTCGCAATACGATTGTTGGTTCGAACACATAATTCTTACACTCACTGCCCCCGTAGTTTATCTCATGGATAATCTGTTTCATTGCACAATGGGCAATCTCTTTCATGGGTTGAGCAATCGTTGTCAGTCGTGGAGACACGAATCGGGACAATGATATATCATCGAATCCTGTTATTGAAACCTCTTCCGGCACACGTATTTTTTTATCGTTGCAGTACTGGAGGGCTCCTATCGCGGTCAGGTCGTCAATAGCAACCAGGGCCGACGGCCTTGCCCTGCTAAAAAGCCTTTTTGCTGCGTTATAACCTGCACCAATGCTGAGGTCACTCTGTTCTATTATTCTTTCATTAATTTCTATGCCGTGTGCTTTCAAAGCATCGACATATCCTTGAAATCTCCTTTCATTGGCCGAGTAATGTTTTGAATCCCGAATCATTGCAATTTTTTGGTGTCCCTGATTGATAAACGCTGTTGTGATTTTTTTGAAGCCTGTGTACCCATCTGTATACACGGACGACGCTTCTATACTTTCTGCCGACTGGTCCAATACTATAATCGGGACACGCTTTAAAACAGTCCGCAGATATTGTAATTTACCCGGTCCACCTCTATACCAGCTGAGAATAAATCCGTCGATCTGCCTCCGTAGTAAATCATCGAAATATTCTCTTTCTCTTGCTGTATCAGTTTCCGTGGTGCACATAATTGCGAGATAACCGAAAGTTTTCGCCTCCATCTCGATATAATTGAGTAATTCTGCATAGTAATTAATTGAGAAATCAGGAATTAATACACCAATTGTTTTGGTTTTTTGTCTCCTCATTCCCTGAGCGATTACACTCGGGCGGTAATGCAAAACCTCGATTGCCTTCAGCACCCTTTTTCGTGTTTCAGTTTTGACTGGTGAAAAATTATTTAAAACCCGAGATACTGTCGTAATCGATACACCGGCCTTCTCTGCGACGTCATGGATATTTGCCATTGATTTACCCTTTGAAGAACGTATTCATAACGTATTTATACAGATGAATAAAACAAGTTCATTGCATTAAAGTTTTCTAATTGAAAAAATACCTTAGAGAGCACTGACATTGTTTTAAAGGATGAATTTCCTGATCTTAAGAAGGTCAGCAAGTTTTTCAAGCTGCATCCGAATGTCTCCGTACACCAGTGCAGCATGGTGAGTTACTCCCTCTCGACAGAGTTTTTCCAGATACCGTTTAATGGGCATATCAACCCGTATAGTAAACTGTGCTCCGAAATACGGCCGCAGCGGTACATCGAGAACCTCGCCTCCCGTTATGAGTATCTTCCATCCATCTTTATCATATATCAGGCTTGAGAGAGTCACCCGGCCGGGTTTTCCCACATAACGAAATGATGCACCTTTCCCGATGAAACCCCATTTTTCGCCGGTCGGAGTTAGGCTGATTTCCGAAGGGTCCCGTGCAAATTGAGGATTTCCAGCACCATGATGTACAAATAGGAACGCATTTTCCTTCAGATCGTACATTCCGAATTCACCATGAAATACCGGCTCTCCTGTCAGTTCATGCAGAATGCACATTGAAGCGAGGTTTCCAATATCCCCTTCACAGGTAACCATAATGCCTTTCTCCACTAGCCGCGCATTTGCATAACAGGGTGTTGTTTCCGTCTGCACATGAATAAAATGCTGGCACAGGTGAGAAATGCCGTCCAGGTCATGTTTTTCAGCAAGCTTTTCCAACGCAAGACCTAACCGACACGCTTTACTGACGTCTTCGAAGCCGGTTCCATCGAGAGTGTAACTCTCCCTGAGCTCTTCAGCAACTGCATCACCTTCCTCGGAATTAATTTCTTTCCAAATCGACATCAGCTCGTGAAGCTCGATGTAAATGATATTCGGCCCTATACTGCCTTTAAACAATGTTTTATCCAGTTCAAGATCATACATACCCTGGAAGGTATGCCCTACAATTCCGAGATTTAAAAACCGTAATTTCGTATAGACTGACACAACATGTGCATATTCTGCAATCTGACCGGGCAGTGTTACATCATCGAGAGAGCTTATTATCAACTCGAAAGCTCTTCCCATCTTTTTAAAGGCACCGGTCAGCTGAACCACACCCACCATTCCAAATGAATGGTGGATTGCATCCTGATAATCCATATCAAGCCGAACATAGGGCTGCGGTTGCGTGAGAAGAATCAGTACCGGAACACACGGAAGATACTCGGTAACTTGAATGGGCATGTAATCCGGAAAATAAGACCCCTCACAGATTACCAGCAGGTCGATATCCTCATCCCTGAACTTCTGTCCTGCCCCATCGCACTTTTCAATAGTGTCTGCCAGTCCCGACCAGACAACATCGAACTGATCTTTCAGAGTATCCCGCACCCTTTCGAATAAAGCTCGCATTTCTTCTTCAACGATACTTTCAAGCTCCGGATACATTCTCCAGAATTCAAAATAACCGCCGGTCAGGAGGCCTATTTTAATTCTCTTCATGATCCTTTTTCTCCTTAAACCAATCCTGTGTCAGGATCTATTTTCAATAACCGAAGCAGCTTCTGTTCAAGGATAAACGGGCACTTTCGATTGAATCATTAAACGAGCCGCTTTCTACAGATAGCTGAAACGAACAAGACAAATTTAAAAAATGCTTCGATGTCAACTGAGAAAAAATCTGTATTTTATTGGAGTCCGAATCTAACCTTTCAACGAGCCGGCAATGATACCACTTACAAACCACCTTTGAAAAATCATGAATACAATGAAAATCGGTACAATGGCAATCATTATTGAGGCAGAGTAGACACCCCAGGGTATCGGGAATCTCCCTCCAAATCCTATTCGCGACATTGCCAGCGGTAACGTTTGTAGAGCGTCCTTTCGAATAAAAATAAAGGCGAAAAGAAATTCGTTCCACATCTCCAAAAATAAAAATATGATGACAGTAGCAAGGGCGGGTCTTGCGAGGGGAAGGTAGATATTTCTGTATATCTGAAAGCTGTTTGCCCCATCGATTAACGCAGCCTCTTCTATCTCTTTAGGAATTTGCTCGAAAAACCTTCTCAGTATTAGTGTCGCAATGGGGATGCCTATAATGGCGTATGGGAATATCAAAGCCCAGTAGGTGTTCAATATTTTTAATTTTAACAGAACAATATAGAGGGGTATGAGCAGTACCTGTACCGGTATCATGTAGCTGAGCAGAATAAAGGTATAGTAAAGCTCCTTGGACTTAAACTTGTAATGGACCATGCTGAACGCTGCAAAAGAAGCAGCTAAAACCGCAATTATTAGGCCACCAGCTGTAACAACGGTGCTGTTCAAGTACATTCTTGGGTAGCTTATATCAAGTGCTTTTTTAGCAAACTCTAAAGCGGCGGGATAATTTTCAAAGCTTAAATGCTTGGGAAAAAAAAATAATACCGATTCATATATCTCCTCCGGGCGCTTAAAGGATATGAACAACACCCATATAAGTGGTATTATTATAACAGCAAGAGCTATTGCTATAATCACTCGCGTAAAAATGAACTGTTTTCTTGTAAGTCTTATCATTTATCCCGCTCTTCTGCGCCGCTTATAAAAATTACGAGCTCATACCCGCCGTCCGTCCATGATTGTTAATTCTTTATAATATATTAATAAAAAGAGCATCTTATTATTTTGATGTCAATTTTATCCTCAGGATTGCAAAAATTAAAACTATTACTGTCAGAAGAATCGCAACCGTGGACGCATATCCCATATCACTGGGGCCTTTTGATTGAAAGGACTGATAATACATATATGTTGTTAAAACCTCTGAAGAATGATTTGGTCCACCCCTGGTCATTACCCATATCATATCGTAAATTCTAAACCCGCCGATAAAGTTCAACATTGCGGATAGCAATATAATCGGCTTCAGGAGAGGCAGTACGATTGTAAGTATTGCTTTTGTAAGACTTGCCCCATCGATAAAAGCGGCCTCAAGCAGAGAATTATCGATTGACTGAAGACCGGCATAAAAAATTATCAGATTGTACCCCGCCCACTGCCATACGAGCACTAAAGATACAATCCATATATTGAGGCTGGTATTCGAAAGCCAAGCTTGAGCGAGATTCGATAAACCGATGCCTTTTAATATCTGGTTAATCGCTCCGTCGATTGCAAGAAACTTTCTGAAAACAAGTCCAATTACAATTGCAGATACTACTCCCGGAAAAAATATTATGGCTCTGATCAAGTTGTCATACTTAAAATTTCCGTAAAATATTACAATGGCAAGAAATAAAGCTAAGCCATTTTGAACGAATACCACCGTAATAACCAGAAAAATGGTGTTTTTTAAGGATTTCCAGACAAGTGGATCTTTTGTTAAATGTATATAATTCTTTAATCCTACAAATTTTACAAAAATGTCTTTCGAATAGCCGTTCCAGTCGTAAAAACTTAAAATGCCTGAAAAAACTATTGGATAGAGTAAGAATACGAGGAAAAGTACCAGGGATGGTCCAAGCCAAAAATAAGGCTCCATTGTTTTCCTGAGCGGTTCAGTTCTGGTTTTTTCAATCATGGTCTTTAATGTATATTACAATTCCATACTTTGATTTAGGTTTATGTTTAAATAGTTTAATCTATGAACTATTTTTGATTTGATAATTATGATATTTGTTGGAACGAATTATTTTAAGCAGAAAACGTAAAGAGATACCATTATAGTGCGGCCTCTGGACGCAACCGGATGCTTTAAATAGCACCGATTTAGTATACTCATACGTGCCCTATACCCGATGTACGGTTTTCACGCTTTCACGAAATAATGATGAGGAATAGCATACTCAAATAAAAAGGGAGAATTTTTAAAATTCTCCCTTACACACGTTCTCAGATCAGAATGTTGGCTTTTCGACATCTGGATGAGATGCCCAATATTCTTCTGTTATGGACTGTACATTCGCCATCGCTTTTTGAGGTGTCGCTTCACCTGTAAACACCTGAGTGAGATTGTCGATCAGAGCTGTTTCAATTTCACCTGTGTAACATATCCAGGGTGAAACAATGCCTTTTTCATACATATCAACCAGTTCAAAATAGATATCATATTTGACCAGATCTTTCCAGTTATCGGGAAACTTCCCTGCAGGATGGATAAGCTGTTCTATGAAAAAGGGTGTACATTCAGGAGAATGAACAAACTTCATAAAGTTGATGACTTCTTGCTTGTGCGGATTATCCTTTTCCATGCATAGTATCTGTGCAGCATCGGCAGCCCACACATCCCCTCGGGCCCCTTTCACTGACGGGGGATGATAGAATCCAAATACGTTGTTAATAGCATCAGGATTGTCAATCAACACGGCCGTAGCCCATGGTCCATCGTACAAGCTTCCCCACGCTTCCTGTTTTTTCATGATGCTGTAGTGATCCGTTTGATAATCAAGAGAAAGTACATCCTCTCTTGTCATTCTCTGCATATCCTTAACAGCATTACATGCATTTATAAATTCCCTGTCTGTAAACTTTATTCCATCCTGCATAAATTCCGCTTTATTCATGATGTTTTCAGGATAAGACTGCTGATATACAAAAACCCAGAAAAGTTCTCTTATCATGTATTGCCCCAAAAAACCGGTTGACAAATACCACTTTGGATGTCCTTCGGACTTTAACTGCTGACAAAAATCAGCCAATTCATCCATTGATTGTAAAGCATGTACGTTATCTTCCGTTCTCCCCATCTCTTTGAGTACATTTCTAAATCCCCAGCAGCCAATATAGAAAATATCATAGGGTAGGGCGACAGTTTTGCCTTTCCTATCGAGCGTTCCTCCCATTCCGTATGTTTTACCCAAATTGGCCTTCCAGACAGGATCGGCATTAATTGCGTCATCCCATTCAAATAAAATACCTGTATCTGCAACTTCCCAGAGCTGCGGTCCTTGATATAAGCCGAATAAATCGGGAAGGTCACCGCTTTGAAGTGCCGTTTTAATCAATTCATCCCATTCGGATAAATTATAACCAGTTCGGTCTATTTTTATATTGGGATGTTTGCCTTCATAATACGGTTTGATTTTTTCAAATGCGCCGTCGAATGCCGGTCCAGCCTGCCAGTCCCAGATCGTAATGGTAGCAACCTCTTCTTTCTTCTCCTCCTTCTTACTCCCGCCCAAAGCAGAAAATGGGCTGTTCTTGCTTCCTATCAATTTGGATGCCACAGAAGCGACCGTGACCCCCGCACCAATTTTCAGGGTATTCCCAAGGAATTCCCGTCTTGAGATTTTTTTCCCTCGTTCATTTTCACATTCTTTTATGCTTCTCTTTTCCTTCGATAAACTCATAACAACCTCCTTTTCTTCTTGAAATTTCTTTAAAATTATGCAAATGTTTTCATGCAAATATTTTCATATTATCCCGGTATCAGGCATGCATGTCAAGATTTTTTTTATTTCATTTTTTAAACCTGACACAAAATCTGGGTATATTATCTTCACCATTGAAGAAACAGGGAATTGTTTCTGTTTGGCATGTAATGTATTGTCAGTTTCATGTAATTTTGGAGTATGTGATGAATAGACTGTTGAGAACATCGGGGTATCGTATCCAGCCGTATCATATGAATGGATTGAATTGGCGAATTGTTCCAGAAACTTCGGAAACCGGAAATATTGTAGTTGTTACCGGTTTTATGCCTGCATGGTGGGAAGCAGAATACAATATTACATTCGGAACAGACTTCCATACAAATTTCAGGGTACATCAAAAAACTCTCGTAAAAATGGAATCACTATTGAAAGAACGTTTTGGCGATCTGCCCAATTTTTTTTGTGGGGATGATTATGCCAACTCATATGCATGTGAAAGGCGGTATGGAGATGGACTTGTTCCCGCCCTTTTTGGAGGCAAGGTCGAGTTCGAAGATGAAAGCGGTCATCCGTTTGCTGTGAGCATGGATCTCACCGATGAAGAAGCAGAAAATCTTACCATTCCCGATCTACAACATCATCCGGTCATTGAAACCATACTCGATCCAGAAAAAGGGGGATTCGAATCGGTTTCTGGAGAGCTTGGATTTGAGGGAGTTTTAAATATTGCTTTTAAGCTCAGGGGACAGGAAATATTTGTTGATATGATACAGAAAAGACAATTATTTCAACATATGTGCAGTGTAGTTAATGAGACAATCGATAAACTCGTTCATATGGTTAGAGAGTGGCAGGACCCCGGTCATACCCGACCGACGTTTTTTGTCACGTGTAATTGTCTTATGAATATGATTTCCAATACAATGTATGAAGACCAGCTGTTTTCCTTTGATACCAGCTTCAGCAACAGCTTTGAAATGTTCGGGATGCATACGTGTAACTGGATCGTTGATCCTTACCTGGATGCGATTGCAAAAATAAGTGATACGATAGATTACCTCGATATGGGGTGTTACAGCGACCTCGATAGGGTGCATAAACTGTTTCCCGGATTGCGACCGGCGGTATTCATACATCCTGAAATTATCAGGCAATCAGAGCTCAGCGAAATCGGAGAGAAAGTATCTGAATTATGTAAAAAATTGATTTCCGGGTCTATCCTCCTGTCCGACCTGGAAGCTGGAACGGATGACAGCGCTATACGGAAAGTGTATGAGGTTGCGGCAAAGTTTTAAGTGGGAAAGTGTTTTTATACGGAGGTTGGTTTGATGAAAAATGATTTCGAAGAAATCAGGCACACGCTTCAACAGGAGAAGAAAAAAAGTGAAGCCAGGCCCAAAATCGGGCTTCTGCCCACCGGGCATTTCTACTATTGGCCCCAGTTTCCGAACCTGAAGGAAATGGGTATGAAGATGTATAAAAAATTGCGCAGCATGCTGGAACAGCGTGCCGATATCGTTGCTTCCGAGCTTGTCGACTCGGTTGAGAAGTCCAGGAAAGCGGCGAGGTTTTTCAGGGGCAGCGACATCGACATGCTGCTTATCTTTCCGTTGGGATACACGCCGAGCATGCAGATCGTACCTGTGGTATGCGAGTGCGGAGTGCCGATCAGAATACTCAACGCACATGAGGACAGCTCATACGACTATCCGACGGCCGACACTGCGGTATACCTTCACCATGAGGGGGTGTGCTGTGTGCCTGAGTATGCCGGGGCTCTCGTCAATCTGGGAAAAAAGTTCAGGGTCAGGACGGGATTCTTCGATGAGAGAAGATTGTGGGAGGAGCTTGAGGCGGATTTCAGGGGAGCTGCAGCTGCGCGCTTTTTCAGGAATATGAATATCGGTCTTATCGGAGAGGTGTACACCAACATGTCCGATATGCCTGTCGATGAGCATCGCCTTTTGAAAGCCACCGGCAGGATGCTCGTACGGCCCGAGGTGGAAGAAATCGAAGAAGCGTTTTACCGCGTTACCCAGGAGCAATTGGAAAATATGTACCGCCAGTTCAGAACCCTGTACGAGGTGGACGAAACCGTAACAAATGAGCACATGCAGTTTTCCGCCCAGCTTGCCGTTTCATACGATGAAGTGATCAGGAAACACGATATCTATGCCTTCGGATATTACTGGTGGGGGGAGAAAGAGCATATCACACAGCTTCGGGCACAATCTAACCTTGCGGTGTCGAGGCTTGCCGCTCTGGGCCGGCCCGGTGTAACGGAGGGAGACGTGAAATCTGCCATGGCCATGAAGGTACTTGACCTGTTCGGAGCGGGCGGAATGTTTGTCGAATTTTTCTCTATGAATTTTGATGAGGATTTTATCCTTATGGGACATGACGGCCCGAGCAATATCCACATGGCCGACGGCAGACCGCGGCTCCAGCATTTGAAGGTGCATCACGGAAAATCAGGACACGGGCTCGGGATTGATTTCGATATGAAAGAAGGCCCGGTCACCCTTCTCAACCTTACCCAGTTCGACGCGGGAGACACGTTCAAGCTCATTTACTCTGTCGGTAAAATAATTCCGGGACCTATACTGAACATAGGGAACCCGAACTGCCGTGTCAGCGTGAGCAGACCTATTCACGAGTTCATGGATGCGTGGTGTCGGCAGGGTCCCTCGCATCATGTGGCTATCGGATACGGCGACAGAAGCAGGGAGCTCGAGATATTTGCAGAGGTCCTGAACTTTCGTATTGAGCGCGTTTAAACCAGGGATGACTGCCCGGAGGAGCTGCCGGGGCGGCCGGGCATCGATTCGTGACTTCGGAAAATTTCTTGTAAGGGGGTATACTTTGGCAGAACTGAATTCAACAGAAAGGGTCATTCATACTTTCACCGGGGAGACTCTCGACAGGCTTCCGATCTTCGACATCATTCACAACGTCGAGTTTATCGAACATGTGAGCGGTAAGAAAATCACACCTGAAAATGCGGAGGATGTTGCCTGTGAAGCGGTGAGTAAAACCCTTGACCTGGTGCGGCACTTCTGCATTCCCGATGACATCGGAGTTCATACTGTTACCGATGAGGATGGATTTACATACAGGGTCGAGTGGTGGACAAAGGAGACGGTACACCGCCCGATAACCTCGATGGACGATGTGCGGGAGCTGATGAAACGCGATATCGAGCGGATATACAAGAGTATCGATGAGCAGAAGTTCTGTCCCCAGGCGAAGGAACAACTGAACCTCTTTGGAGAAAAGTACAACTACCCCGAAGAGGTCAACAGACATTTTGAGAGGGTAACGAAAAAGCTTGGCGACACGGTGATGATAGCGCCTGAAACAGTCCCGGGCCTGTACACGGCTCAGAACAGGTACGGTTTCGAGTGGTTTATTTATATGTACCACGATGAGCCCGAGCTCACGCTGCAATACTACGATGCCCTGGTCGACCACGAGCTGTTCAGGATAGACAGCTTCGCGCCGACGCAATTGTCGAAGATCGCCCTTGTTTCCGAATCGGTCGCCTTCAATACCGGTCTCATATGGAATCCGGAGTTTATCAAAGAAATAATATTTCCCCGTGTCAAAAAGCTCATCGACCGGTGGAAGAAGTATGGATATTTTGTTGTCTGGCACAGCGACGGGAAGAAGTGGGATATAATAGATGACATTCTGAAGCTGGGCGTCGACTCGATCAACCCGTGTGAGCCTCTTGCGACGATGGAGGTAAAGAAGTTTCGCGAGTTGTACCCGGACACGGTAATCGGCTCGATGATAGACTGCCAGGACCTCCTCGCCTTCGGCAGTCCGGATGAGGCGAGAGAGGCGACCAGGAAGGCTATTGAGGACTCCGGAGGCGCCAGAACGCTTATCGGATCCACATCGGAGATTCATCCGGAGATCAAGATCGAAAATGCCCTTGCGATGTACGAAACTGCGAAATCTTATACTGTTTGAGATGTTGTGAAAAACGTCGTTGTTTCCGGTATTAGATAATGCCGTATGAATAAATTGTAATTATATTGACAGCATCTGGCATCGAACAAATTCTTTTTTTCAGTAATAAAAATAATTTACAGTAATTAAACCGTTATGGAGGTGAGAGTTGGAGAAGAAAGAAGTCTCGTATACGACGTTTTTGAAAGAATCCGTTACTCTCATTGACGATCCGGGAGCCCTGCTGGTAACCCGGCGCGGACAGGAAAGAACAAACGTCATGACCATCGGTTGGGGTCTCATTGGTGTTGTGTGGGGTCTGCCGATTTTTACAGTGCTGGTTCGTCCTTCGCGTTTCAGCTACCGGATTATCGATGAAAGCGGCGAGTTCACAGTGAACATTCCCTATCCTTCCATGTCCGGTCTTGTTGAGTACTGCGGAGCAGTTTCCGGGAGGGACCACGACAAGATAAAGGAAAAATCGCTTACCCTCCTTCCCTCTGAAACGGTTTTTCCGCCACTGATTGCGGAATGTGCGATTCACTACGAGTGTAAAACCGTTCATAAAAACGATGTTGCGCCTGCCGTCTTTCCGGATGAAATCATCAATGAATTTTATCCTGAGGATGATTTTCACCGTGTGTTTTTCGGCCGCATTCTGCGGGTAAGTGCGGACAGCACATTCAAGGAGAGCCCTGTGTGATTCTTTATGTATGAGAACAATTATAAATGGCACGAAAAAAGATATTTAATATCCTGCTTCCGTTGAGCAGTGCGGCATTGTTCAGCCTCGCCCTGTGGGTACTGTATCATGAGTTGAGGAAGTACCATCTCCACGACGTGGTTCAGTACTTTCATGAGCTTCCGGCGGTTCATATACTGCTTGCGGTTTTATGCAGCGGATTCAGCTATTTCATGCTTACGGTATACGATACCCTGGGTCTACGGTACATTCGTCATCCCCTCGAGTACAGAAAAATAGCGCTGGCATCGTACATAGGATATGCGTTCAGCAACAGCATCGGCTACCCGATGATCAGCGGCGGCCTGCTGCGCTACCGTCTCTATACCACATGGGGGCTATCAGCGGTTGAAGTCACCAAAGTCGTCGCCTTCTGCAGCTTTACCTCCATACTCGGATTTTTAACCGTTGCAGGCGGCTCCTTCCTGCTGAAGCCGGAAACGCTTCCCACCACCCTGCATCTTCCGATAAGCTCTGTAAAACCGGTGGGGTATTTCTTTCTGGGCCTCTTGGCGGCATATTTCTGCATGATACTATTTATTAAAAAAACTGTAAAACTGAAAAAGTTCGAATTCCGTCTTCCTTATCCAGGACTCTCAATCGCCCAGGTAATTGTGTCCTCCATGGACTGGGCGTTTGCCGGAGGAGTTCTCTATTTTCTGCTTCCGAAGGGCGCGGGCGTATCCTACCCAAGCTTAATCGGTTTATTTATGCTTTCAGAATTCACCGGTATGGTGAGCCGGATCCCCGGCGGTCTCGGTGTATTTGAAATGGTGATGATTCTGCTGCTTCCTCAAACCGTCAATCACTCCCAGATACTCGGAGCGCTCGTAAGCTTCAGGATTATTTACTACTTTATGCCTCTCGCTGTTGCGGCGGTTGTTCTGGGTTTTTATGAGTTATTGCAGAAAAAGGAGGGGGTGAAGAGATTCGCGCTCGGTTTCGGTAAACAGGCGGCTGTTCTTACACCGTATATATTTGCGGTGATGTCTTTTCTCGCCGGTACAGTGTTATTGTTTACAGGATCGATGCCTGCAGCCCGGAACCGGCTTGAAATGCTTATGACATTTCTCCCCTTCCCTGTTTTTGAGGTTTCGCATTTTCTCGGCAGTATTGTGGGTATAGTACTGATAATTACCGCATGGAGGCTGAGCCAGAGGCTCAATGCCGCCTATTTCCTTACCGTTGGACTGTTATGTGCCGGCATTGTTCTGTCAATGCTTAAGGGGTTTCGGTATGAAGATGCAATCATTCTGGCGGTTTTCCTCGCAGCACTGATTCCTGCCCACAGACAGTTTTATCGCAGGGCATCTCTTATCGATCGGCCGTTTACCCCCGCCTGGATTCTCACAATTTTGCTTGTTCTCCTCTGTTCGGTCTGGCTCGGGATGTTTTCATATAAGCATGTTGAATATTCGAATGAGCTCTGGTGGAAGTTCAGCCTCTCGGACGATGCGCCTCGTTTTCTTCGTGCAAGTGTCGGAGCCCTTATTGTTATTCTGATATTCGCTGTGAGCAGGCTTATACGGCCGTATTTTCCAAAGCACAGGCTGCCGGATAAGCATGAGCTGGATAAAGCTCGCTTGATTATTGAGAAATCTCCAAAAGCGCACGCCGAGCTCGCGCTGGTTGGAGATAAATCTCTATTATTCAGCCCGTCTCAAAGGACGTTTCTCATGTACGGTATTCACGGGCGAAGCTGGGTAGCGCTGGGCGATCCGGTCGGTCCGAAGGAGGAATGGAGGGAGCTTCTCTGGCAGTTTCACGAATTATCGAATCGCTATAACGGATGGCCGGTTTTCTATGAGGTAGAAGGCCCAAACGGCAATTTTTACCAGGAGCTCGGCCTGAGCCTTCTCAAATTCGGCGAAGAAGGTCGGGTTCAGCTCGAGTCATTTTCCATGGAAGGAAGCACTAGAAAAAGACTGCGTCAAATATATAAGCGGGCGAGCCATGAGGGGTGCAGCTTTGAAATCATCCCTAGGGAGTCTGTTTCGCATATACTCCCTGAGTTGCGGGCAGTATCCGAAAACTGGCTGAAAGCCAAACATGGCCGTGAAAAGAAATTTTCTGTCGGGTATTTTAAGCCCGACTACCTCATCCAATTCCCTGTGGCATGCATCAGAATAAATGAAAGGATCTATGCCTTTGCCAATATTCTTGAAGGTGCCGGCAGGGAGGAGCTGTCAGTCGACCTGATGAGATACACCTCTGAATCCCCGGAGGGAACAATGGAATTCCTGTTCATCGAGCTCATGCTCTGGGGAAAGAGCGAAGGGTACCGATGGTTCAACCTGGGCATGGCGCCTCTTTCCGGCCTTGACGACGATACATTGGCACCTGTCTGGAGACGTATCGGAACGTTTATCTTTAAATATGGTGAACATTTCTATAATTTCAAGGGATTGCGACAGTACAAGGAAAAATTCAACCCGCACTGGTATCCCAAATATATCGCTGTTCTTCCCGGTTTTGCGCTCCCTAAGATTCTTATTGATATCAACTTTCTGATATCCGGACGAAACAGCACTGCAAATACGGGGTGATTGGAGAAAGTACCATGTCCAGGCTTGGAAGATCGCCCGGGTTTTTTCTCATTCTTCTCGTCTGGTTGCTATGCCCCGTTTTAATGAGAGGAGATGGAGGGGAGACGGCACATCTGGATATTAAAGTGAAAGAAATCAGCGCAAATGTAAGCCCGAAAATAGAATTTTCGCTTCCGGGGGGAAATATATACGAGCACTTTGTGGAAAATTTCAACTATCTGGAAATGACCTTTAATCTAGATTACAATTTTCTGGACAACAGCATAGGAGGCGATGTTTCTTTTGCGTATCCCTATAAATGGATCAAGCCCGGGGTGACCTTCTCCGACGCGGTGGATTTCGAAAATTTCATTGCTCCCAAGGTAGTGGGGGACGACATCTATCTATTGCCTGTGGATAAATATATTTCCAGAGATAGGGCATTGGAGTTCGGTGTTCTGTTCAATATACTGGCAAATATGCATTTGACAACTGCTTTTCTTATAAGTGATGTTTTTAAGGGGGATTTATCGGAAAATAATATTTTAGATAAAGGAACCGATTTGATTCAGAAATTGAGTGTTGATTTTAATACAATCCAGCCGAAAGGGCAGACGAGAAGACTGGTCTTTGAAGGTCTGTATGCGGGTTCGGTGTTTACATCACGATTCCGAAACAGATTCTCGAATCCGGTCAGCATCGATAATGAAAACAAGCTTTTATTTCACTCCGAATTATTTTCTCCGTGGTTTATTGAGGAAAAAGCGAGTATGAATATACCGGTAAAAATCTGGATGAAAGAGATATCCGGATTCTACACACTCGGCGGCTTTGATTCGATCAGAGGATATGCAGATAATTCAATAAATTCATTCAGGTTTCTCCTTGTCTCAAATAGTTTGAAGCGGAGCATTTTTCCCGACAAAGAAGTGAAGTTCAAGCTGTCAAAACTTCGTGTATACCTGCACCAGTTCACTCTATTTTTTCTTCTTGATGAATTATTGACGCAGGACAGGCTAAGCATCCATTCGCCTCTCGAGTCATACACAAGTCTCGGAAGCGGTATTTCATTCGTGATGTCTGGTAAAGAGAAAGTACATTTGCATACAGAATTATATATTGCCCAGCCTTTAAAAAATAAGCTCCCTCCGGTAATTTATTTTAAAACATCTCTTTTTAGTTTTGAAAAAAAGATGTAACTTTGAGTATCGAAGAAAAACCGGATTACCACCCATCTCTATTAAAGAGGAGTATATGTATCTATGGAAAAAAAGACTCACTTTTCAATCTGGTATGCCATCATTGTTATAATGATAATTATGATTATTCAATCCCTCCTGTTCCGCCCAAATGTGCAGACGATCAGCTACAGTGAATTCTTGAAAAAAGTGGAAAACCATTCCCTCAAGAAGGTTGTGATATCGGATCAGCGCCTGGTGGGTGTGGAACAAAAGAGTGGCAAGAATTCGCGTCCGGAAGAGTACGTGGCGGTGCGGGTTCCGGACGACACGCTTGTGAAGACCCTCAAGGAAAATAATGTCGATTTCTCGGGAAAGCTCGAAAATCCATGGGCTAAAAATATCCTTTCCTGGATGCTTCCTCTGGCAATCCTCTTTTTAGTCTGGAGATTCATATTCAGAAAGATGGGACAGGGCATGGGTGCAGGCATACTTTCTTTCGGCCAGAACAAGGCAAAGATTTATGCAGAGCATCAGACAGGCGTGACTTTCGAGGATGTTGCAGGTGAAGACGAGGCGAAGGAAGAGCTCATTGAAATCGTGCAGTTCCTGAAAAACCCGGAAAGATACAACAGAGTGGGTGCGCGCCTTCCGAAGGGTGTTCTCCTTGTCGGACCTCCGGGTGCAGGGAAAACCCTGCTCGCCAAGGCGGTGGCGGGCGAAGCCGGGGTTCCTTTTTTCAGCATGAGCGGCTCGGATTTCGTTGAAATGTTCGTCGGCGTTGGAGCGGCCCGCGTACGGGACCTTTTCAAACAGGCCCAGCAGCAGGCGCCCTGCATAATTTTTATTGATGAGCTCGACGCAGTGGGCAGGGCCCGGGGGATCACACCCTATTCCAACGACGAGAGGGAGCAAACCCTGAATCAGCTTCTCTCCGAAATGGACGGATTCAATACGGCAAAGGGAATCGTTCTTCTTGCTGCGACAAACAGGCCCGAGATTCTTGATCCGGCATTGATGCGGCCCGGACGGTTCGATCGACAGATTCTGGTCGACAGGCCGGATTTAAACGGTCGGTACGAGATATTGAAGGTTCACACGAAGGAAGTCATTCTATCGGACGATGTCGATCTGAAGCGGATTGCGGCCGCCACACCTGGATTTGTGGGAGCCGACCTGGCCAATATTGTAAACGAGGCCCTGCTTCTTGCGGTGAGAAAGGGCGAGGATGAAGTGCATATGGCGGAGTTTGACGAAGCCATAGAGAGGGTTGTCGCGGGACTCGAGAAGAAGAATAAAATTATTAACCGCAAGGAGAGGGAGCGTGTCGCGTATCACGAAGTGGGGCATGCAGTGATCGGTGCTCTGGAAACAGAGGAGCCTGTTCACAAGATATCCATCATTCCGCGTGGAATCGGCGCACTTGGGTATACAATACAGCTTCCGACTGAGGATCGTTACCTTATGACAAAGACCGAGCTCCTTAATAAAATAGCGGTGCTTTTGGGCGGCAGGGCGAGCGAAGAAGTGTTTTTCGGGGATGTTTCGACCGGCTCTCAGAATGATCTGGAGAAGGCAACGGACACCGCCCGGAAAATGGTAACCATGTACAGTATGAGCGAAAAAATCGGCCTTCCGACTCTGGAAAAGCCCTCTCAGCATTTTCTGCAGATACAGCAGCAGTTAGGCGGTGTGAAGGAATACAGCTCCGAAACAGCGGAGATCGTTGATGAAGAAGTGCGAAGAATACTTTCTGAAACATATGAAAAAGTCAAGAATGATATTGCAAAGAATAAAACGAAGATTGCCCGCATTGCAAAAGAGCTTTTGAAATCCGAGGTGCTCGATGAAAAGACTTTCAATAAATTACTTGGAAAGTGAAATTCGATGCATTGACACGTGATTGAAAACATCGGAATCAAAGATATTGCTGAAGATATAAATCAGAGCTGTTAATTTACATTGTAATTGATCATTACTTAAAAATGGACAACCATGACGTAAAGTATCATTGCTGTGATGATTATTCTATTGAATAGTGTGCTCGTCAACATTACTGATAGAGGAATGAAAGAGAGGAGGAAATGAAAACAGGGCTAAAGGTTTTTATTTTAATTGGAAGCATTATTTTTATCATAATTGCGCTTTTTCTTGGTTCACGGATATGGATCAACTATGTGTGGTTCAACAAACTCGGTTATCTCCATATCTTTACGAAAATTCTGACGACCAAAATCTGGCTGTGGTTTTCTTTCTTTACCCTGTTTTTACTGTTTTCCGGGCTCAATCTCTACGTCGTCTTTCGAAAGGGGAGCATACAGGGCTTGAAGTTTCAACAGCAGGGCCAGCCCGTAGAGATCAGCAGGAAGGCGACTGCAATCGTTGCGAGCATTGCCATTTTCTTGATCGCATTGATCATGGCGAGGAGCGGGAGTGGAAAATGGGCGGAGGTGCTCAAGCTTTTCAATAGAACCCAATTCGGTGTTGCCGATCCTCTCTTTCAGCGGGATGCATCGTTCTATGTTTTTGTTCTTCCTGTCTTCATGTTTCTCAAATCCTGGATACTGGGCGCTGTCATCGCCACGCTTCTCGTCGTGAGTTTTATCTATCTTTTGTCGGGAAACCTTACCTACAGTAACAATGTGTTGACCGTGAGTCCGCCATCCAAAAGACATATTCTCATTCTCTTTTTATTCATCGCTCTCATCATTGCGTGGGGATACTGGCTGAAGCGATACAGGCTTCTTCTTTCTCCCGGCGGGTTGGTCTACGGGGCGGTTTACAAGGATGTAAAAATAGTGAGACCTGCCTACATCGTTATGATCGGGGTTTCGCTCTTTACGGCATACATGACCTTCCTGGGAATAAAAAAACTGAACTTCAAACAGCCGCTCATTGGCTACGCTGTTTTAATTGGGGCTACCATTGTTATCACAGGCATCGTTCCCGGTGTCGTTGAGCAGTTTTCGGTCCGTCCGAACGAGCTTCAAAAAGAGACACCCTTTATCCGGCACAATATAGAATTTACACGAAAGGGGTTCAACTTCGAGAACATGGGAACCAGCGCGTTTCCAGTCAACGATTCGCTCACCGCTGCTGATTTCGTACCGGATACCAATGTCACGAAGCATATTCGGCTGTGGGATCACAGACCTTTGGAAGCGACATACCGGCAGCTGCAGGAGTTCAGGCTATACTATGACTTTCTGAGTGTGGATGTTGACCGCTACCACTTTTCAAGCGATCTGCGGCAGGTGATGATTTCTGCACGAGAGATAAATTATGACAATATTCCACCGAAGGCGCAGACATGGGTAAACCGCACCCTGCAGTACACGCACGGGTACGGACTTGCCATGTCGCCGGTAAACGAGATAGGTTCGGAAGGACTTCCCACGTTCTTCATCAAGGATATTCCGCCGAAGATCTCGGTACCGTTGACCCTGGAGAGGCCGGAAATATACTACGGAGAAGAGACGAATCCCCCGGTCATCGCTAACACGAAACTTCCCGAGTTCGACTACCCCAAGGGAAACGCCAACGTGACCACCCACTACGCGGGGACGGGCGGAATACCGATTAAGAACGGCATGCGAAAACTGCTCATGGCCATCAGGCTGAAAACCCTGGAGATCGTATTTACCAACTACCTCAAACCGGACAGCAGGCTAATGATTTACCGTAATATCATGGAACGTGTTCCGAAGCTCATGCCCTTCCTGATGTACGATCCCGATCCCTATCTTGTGGTATTCGGTGGAAAGCTCTACTGGATAATTGATGCCTATACAACCTCCGATTCTTTTCCCTATTCGACTCCCTTTCAGAATCAGTATAATTACATACGAAACTCGGTGAAGATAACGGTCGACGCGTATACGGGCGATGTTACCTACTACACCATGGACAAGAATGATCCTCTGCTCAAGACCTATAGCAGGATATTCCCCGGCTCGTTCAAGGATATCAGCACAATGCCCAAAGGCCTTCTCCAGCACATACGGTATCCCATGTACCTCTTCAGCGTGCAGGCTGAGCTCTACCAAACATACCATATGACTGATCCCGTCGTCTTTTACAACAAGGAGGACATGTGGGCGATTCCAAAGGAGATCTATTCGGGAACCGAGACCACGGTGATTCCCTACTATGTCATCATCAAGATACCCGAGCTTGGCAACACAGAGCAGTATGCTCTTATTCTGCCCTACACGCCGACGGATAAAAACAATATGGTGGCGTGGATAGCTGCCATGTGTGACCCGGATAATTATGGGAAATTCATCGAGTATCAGTTCCCCAAGGAAAAGCTCATCTACGGTCCCATGCAGATAGAGTCGCGAATCGATCAGAACACGGAGATTTCCCAGCTCTTCACTCTGTGGAGCCAGAGGGGGTCGAAGGTCGTCCGCGGGAACATGCTGGTTATTCCCATCAAGGATTCCCTCATTTACGTTGAGCCAGTGTTCCTGGTTGCCGAAAATAGCGAGCTTCCCGAGCTAAAGCGGGTTATTGTGGGATATCAGGACAAGATTGCATTTGCTCCCAACCTGGAAGGAGCGCTGAGTGATCTTTTTGGGGTAATTCCCGGCGTTGCTGCAGTGCCGCAACAACCTGGAGCGACCGCACTTATGCCCGCAGGCCTCCAGAATATCGGCCAGCTCGTGAAGGAAGCCCTTTCCACCTATGACGATGCATTTGCGAGCTTGAAGAACGAGGATCTCGAAAACTTCGGGAAGCTCTTAAAGGAGCTCAAACCGGTGCTCGACAAACTCAAAGCAAAAACGGAGCAAATAGTTCCTGAGCCAGGTACGAGTACTGAACAGGTAAAATAAAATGGGTATAGTCTTTATTAAGCAATTGCGTTGACCCGCAATGTTCAAGCTTACGCATCGCGCAAGCCGGGAAAGCTCTTTATGATCGGACCGCGAAAAAAACGGCATGAGCGACTCATGCACAAACCTTTGCCGGAAGAATGGATGAGTATCATACAACGAAACGTTACGTATTATTCCTGCCTGACACCCGAGACCAGGCAGAAGCTTCAGGGACTGATACAGATATTTCTTGCCGAAAAGCGCTTCGAAGGATGCGGTGGACTCGATATCACCGATGAGGTCCGCATCACCATAGCGGCTCAGGCATGCATCCTTCTTTTGGGCCGTGAAACCGACATCTATCCAAAGCTTCAGTCTATCCTGGTGTATCCCCACGCATATATTGCCCGCATGACGCAACGACACTCCGACGGAATAGTGATGGAATCGCTTCAGGTGCTCATCGGTGAAACCTGGTCTCAGGGCTCCCTCGTGCTTGCGTGGGACGATGTCAAACGGAGTGCCGGTGATGTACACGACGGACACAACGTTGTCTTTCACGAATTCGCACACCAGCTCGATTATGAATCCGGAGCAGCCGAAGGGGCTCCTCGTCTGCCGAACCGCTCGTCCTACATCGCATGGGCGCGCGTGCTCGGAAAAGAGTATCAGTCGCTCCTGGATAATCTCGAGCACCATCGCAAAACCCTGCTCGACAGCTACGCAGCCACCAATCCGGCCGAATTCTTTGCAGTGGTCACAGAATTCTTCTTCGAAAAACCCGTTCAGCTCAAGAACCGTCACCCCGAGCTGTACGAACAGCTCAGGACGTTCTATCAGCAGGATCCTGTTTCCATGATGAATAGATGCTGAAACAGCGTGAGGTGCTTGATTCTATGAACCTCTCTTGAGGATATTGCAAGGATCATGTGATTGCTTGATATCGGAATACATACCCCCCTTTAAGTTACGAGACTCAACACGCCGGTATTTTTTTTCAAGAAAAATATACAGGTCATGTTTCCCATGGGTGACCGTGTTCTCCTGTTTCTTTCCGGTACTTTTGTCCGTGCAGTGAAAGATAACGGGGAAGACGGCAGTGTAAGGAATAGGGACCTTCAGGTAGAGATCGACATTACTTAATCGTCTGTCGAAGGGTATGCAGGTATCGCTCTGGGCCTGTCTGCTTGATGCATATGAAAAATTAAAAAATTTCTTGTCAAAAATGAAATCATTATACAAAATTTAAGTAGCAATACACATTCCAATAAACCCTGTATAAACTAGAAGGTGGACATCATTTTCCAAGTTGACAAGATGCACGTGAGCACCTCTCGGGAATTAAGCACTCCTGCGTCTGAAACCACGGTACGGTTTTTATCTGTTGATACGCAACGTCTCCGACATCCGAGTCGGATACCTGATGGCGCCGGTAGCCTAAACCCCAGAATAGCACAAGAAAGGATAGATTATGTCTGGTAAAAATTCCAGGAAGACGAAAAACGGAGAACAGCACTCCACCCAGACCGGGAAGCCGGTCTTGGAAGGCGTTCCGCTCGATCAGTGGTGGAAACAGGTCGAATCATCGCCGAACGGCCTGAGCCGGGAGGAGGCCAAGAACCGCCTGGCCCGGTACGGGTCCAACGAACTGGAGGAGAAAAAGGTAAATCCCGTGCTGAAGTTCCTCTCCTACTTCTGGGGTCCGATCCCCTGGATGATCGAGGTGGCGGCCGTGCTCTCCGCCATCGATCAGCACTGGGTGGACCTCATCATCGTGGTCGTTCTGCTGGTTTTCAACGCAGTAGTGGGTTTCTGGCAGGAGTACCATGCGGCAAATGCAGTGGAGGCTCTTAAGAAGCAACTGGCCCTGAAGGCGCGGGCAAAGCGGGACGGCATCTGGGGGGAGATCGATGCCGCAAGCCTGGTACCGGGCGACATCATCCGCCTGCGACTGGGCGATATCATTCCCGCCGACGTGGTTCTGGCTGAGGGTGACTTTCTCAGCATCGACCAGTCAGCCCTCACCGGCGAATCCCTCCCTGTGGACAAAAAGAATGGAGATATAGGATACTCCGGCTCTGTGGTCAAGCAGGGAGAGATGGTCGCCCTGGTGGTCGCTACCGGGGTGAACACCTACTTCGGCAAGACAGCGAAGCTCGTGTCCGCTGCGAAGTCGGTCTCACACTTCCAGAAGGCGGTCCTGACCATCGGGGATTACCTGATCTACATGAGCCTGGGTCTGGCTGCGATTCTCGTGCTGGTTATGCTTTTACGCGGCACACACTTTCTCGCTCTGATTCAGTTCGCCCTGATCCTGATCGTGGCCGCTATCCCGGTGGCTATGCCGGCGGTACTTTCCGTCACCATGGCGATCGGGGCGATGGCACTGGCCAAGATGAAAGCCATTGTCACACGCCTCGTATCCATCGAGGAGACGGCAGGGATCGACGTGCTCTGCTCGGATAAGACCGGTACCCTGACCCAGAACAAACTTATCCTGGGGGAGCCGGCATTGATGGGCGGTAAAAATCCCGGAGACATCATCCGGGCGGCAGCACTGGCCTCGAAGGTAGAAGACCGGGATGCCATAGATATGGCGATACTGGAAGGTCTTAAGGATCCCAAGGTTCTGGACCAGTACACCCAGAAGAAGTTTATTCCCTTCGATCCGGTGCATAAACGTACCGAAGCGGAAGTGCAGGGGCCGGACGGGAGCACATTCAAGGTCACTAAAGGAGCTCCTCAGGTAATCCTTGATCTCTGTAAACCGAATAAGGATC
Source organism: uncultured Spirochaetota bacterium (assembly GCA_964521865.1). Classification (GTDB taxonomy): domain Bacteria; phylum Spirochaetota; class B62-G9; order B62-G9; family DRHN01; genus CAYSRJ01. The sequence goes on from CAZFTJ010000014.1 coordinate 78,655, forward strand.
TGAAAGAACAGTCCACCCTCAAAATCGAGGAGTTCGCCGGACAGGGATACAGAACCCTGGGGGTGGCCAGGAGCACCGGCTCGGGGAGCTGGAAGTTTCTCGGGCTGCTCCCTCTGTTCGATCCGCCGCGTGAAGATTCGGCGGATACGATCCGCCAGGCCCAGGAACACGGAATCAAGGTCAAAATGGTGACGGGCGACAACGTCGCCATCGCCAGGCAAATCAGCTCTAAGCTGGGGATGGGGACCAACATCCACACGGCTGATGAGCTTTTTCCAACAGAGACGGACACGCACGGTTTTTCCTCGAAAGTCGCCGAACAGGTGGAGGAATCGGACGGTTTTGCACAGGTCTTTCCGGAGCACAAGTTCCATATCGTGGAAGCCCTCCAGGCCCGCGGTCACATCGTGGGCATGACCGGCGACGGGGTGAACGACGCCCCGGCTCTTAAAAAGGCTGATGCCGGGATCGCAGTCAGCGGAGCGACCGACGCCGCACGGGCCGCCGCCGCTTTGGTGCTCACTGCGCCGGGTCTTTCGGTGATCATTCGGGCTGTGGAAGCAGCTCGCAGGATTTTCGAGCGCATGAACAGCTATGCGATCTACCGTATAACCGAAACTATTCGTATCATGTTATTCGTCACTTTGTGCATGGTCGTCTTCAATTTCTACCCTATCACCACGGTGATGATTATCCTGCTGGCCCTGTTGAATGACCTCCCGATCATGACCATCGGCTACGACAACACCTGGCTGGAGCCAAAACCGGTGCGGTGGGATATGCATCGTGTTCTTTCCGTAGCCACGGTGCTGGGCATTCTCGGAGTAATTGAGACCTTCGGGTTGCTGCTCATCGGTAAATTCCTCCTGAAGCTTGACGTGCCGCAATTGCAGTCTTTCATATACATCAAGCTGGCAGTAGCCGGGCACCTGACGCTCTTTGTAGCGCGTACCAGGCGTCCCTTCCTGAGCAAGCCGTATCCCGCGCCTGTGCTTCTGGGCTCCATTCTGGGCACGCAGCTCGCGGCTGCGCTTATCGTAGGATTCGGGTTCATTATAACCGCCATCCCCTGGTCCTACATCGGCCTGGTCTGGGGATACTGCCTGGTGTGGGTGTTTATCGAGGACCTGGTCAAGCTGCGGGTGTATCACCACCTGGCATTCACCGGTAAGAGACACAGGAAATTCATTGGATTTTCCCATGCGCCGCTTCACCCCTTCGGTGAGCACAGGAGAAACGCATAAAGGTTGCCCCGGGAGGGTTTGGCTGCTTTCTTTAAGTGACACACAGTATCTACCCGAAAGAGAGGTGTGTCTGCAACTCTTCATAATCGAGCTCCTGTACATAGGCATACAGAGCGGGATTCCCGCCTGTATGGAGGAACACCACATTTTCATCTTTGCCGATTTCACCCCTCTCAATGTGATCTCGAAACCCTGCAAACGCCTTGGACGTATATACCGGGTCGAGAAAAATTCCCTCCTTCCTCGCCATTAGTTTGATCATCTCGATACCTTCAGCAGTCGGTATACCGTATGATTTTCCAACATACTCTGACGAACTGTACACCTCTTTGGCATTAATCCGTACATCGAGGTCGAGGTTTTGTGCCGCTTGATTTGCATATCGGGATATGCATTCTGAAGCTTCTGTATCCCAGATCGCAGGTGTAATGCCTATAATTCGTACATCGCTTCCAAGGGCCCTCCTGCCGACTTCCAACCCCGCCTGGGTGCTGTCATAGGATGAAACGTAAATCCTGGTGGGGAGGATGCGAAGATCGTTGCACTGCTCGATTATTTCGCAGAAACATTCAATATACGCGGCAACATCGGGTGTCAGGTCCCTGTCGTTTGCCATCCTTACGATATAGGGGTTTTTACGCTTTTTTTTGAGTTTGTCGGCGAGCTCGTACATTGCTTTTCGCTGTCCGTTCTGATCCGCATCGATGATATGCACGTGTGCACCGGCGATAAGGTCGAGAAGAAGGTTACCCTGTATATTATCGTCTTTCATTCCACGGATCCGCCTGAGCACAAGGTAGGTTTCAAGACCGAGCATATTGCACGCTGCCGTAAGCTGCCTGCAGTAATTAGACTGTACTGCAGCACCGCCGACCACACAATCGGCTCCTTCGTGTATGGCCCGGGCAAGAAGAAACTCGAACATTCTCGTCTTGTTTCCACCAAAGGTAAGACCCGTCAGATCGTCGCGTTTGATGAATATTCTTGGGCCGTCGAAAAAGTCTGACAGTCTCTTCAATTCGTGAAGAGGGGTCGGAAGAACGGCAAGCTTCACCCGCGGATTAGTACCGATCTTTTTTCTCAGTTGATTTATTGTAAGTTTTTGTGTCATGACTTTATTCCTCCACTTTATTCAAAACAGAACAACACCTTTTATATACCCCTCTCTTCTTTCCTTTATCAGACCGGTCGAGAATGTTTCAATGAGAGATTTCAGTGTGAATTCGTGTGTAATGAGTTTTTTCACTTCAACGTCTTTGTTTTTAATCAATCCGATTGCCGCAGGGTAGTCGAGCCCACAGCTTCCCGTTACCGTTAATCTCATAGAGCTGGATAGGCTGAACATCGACCGGTTCCGGACCGTTTCCGAATACAGCGACGATTCTTTCTTTTATCGCGTGTATACCTTTCAATGCATGCACGGGCCCTGCAAGGGTATCGATCATCCCCGCCTCAGGCCAGCTTATTTCATCAGGCAGGGTATGGCAGTTTTGAGCAGGTGCGGTAACATATTCCGCATACTCACCATCCGCACCGACCATGCCCAAGGCTCTGCCGTTGTTACAAAGTCCGTATCTCCCGTCTCTGCAATACTCGCATTTCCCGCAGTGCAGTATACATTCCACCATGACCCGGTCGCCGGGCTCCATTACGGCAGCACCCGGCCCGAGCGATTCGACCACACCCCCACCTTCATGGCCGATTATCATCGGGGGCGCCGCCTGCTTGAACCTCCCCTCATAGATATCAAGATCGCTTCCGCACACACCGACCACCTTCGTTTTAACGAGCACCTCACCCTGTGCGGGAGAAGGTCGTGCTGTTTCGTCTAAAGACAGATTATACGGCACTTTCCAGACAACAGCTTTCATACAGGTTTTCCCCTCTCATTCTGTATTTTACCACAACAGGTCCGAACCGTTACCTGACCTGAACACCTGAACGATATTGGGATAACACACGACGTGTACCGACATGCATATCTGACTCCGTCTCGAATGTCTTGAATAATATCGGGATCATACTTCAACTGAATTCGAGTAGGTGAGGACTGACTATGAGAAGCATACCGAGAGTGAGCATTAGCACACCGCTTATTCCCTTCAATACCCTACCATGCTTTTCCTGAATGCGGTATTTGCCGAAAGTAACGGCAAATAGAATGATAATGACAAAGAGCGGTATCGTGTAGGTAATATTATACACTACGGTATACACATATTTTGCCGACACAGTAATATTTTGATAGGAGAGCACTTTTGTGTATACTGCAGGCAGGCCGATCGTACAACCCAACTCTATCAAATTGACGAAGAAAGCCAGGGATGCGGTTCCGGCAATTGAGAGGAGTATACTTGGATTTTCTATTATATTCTGTATTTTTATAATGATCTTCGGACGTGCACGATCCGGTATCATGAGAGAAATCCCTCGTTTGAAAAAGAAGAGCTCTTTTACATTAATAAGTCCGATTAAAATGACGATAACGGCAAAAATTACTGTAGCGCTCTGCCGCATGCCGAAGATTGTAAATATATTGAGCCAGGCAATCATGAAAAGCAGATAAACCCCTCCTGATGAAAAAACAAACACTGTTCCTACAATGAGAAGTCTTTTTCTATCGTGAGTATTGACAAGAAGTGTGAGAAGGAACATAAGCACCCACATGGCGCATGGGTTTATGCCGTCAACCAGTCCGAGAAAAATGGTGAATATAGGGAGTGAAATACTGTATGGATTGATTTTTCCCACCATGGGTATCAGTATTTGCTCTTTTGATGCTAACGGTATTGTGTTTCTTGTTTTGGTAACGAGCCGTTCAATCAGATGGTTTCGTTTACTTTTCTTCCAGGTATGAGGACTTTGAATCGAAAGCTGCCGTTCGATCATACCCACGACTTTCATTCTGGACAATTCGTTGTCTTTAAAACCAACGAGATAGTCGTCTCCGAATATGAAAATAGGAACCCCAGGCACAGTGATATTCAAATTCTCGCTCAACTCCATTAAAAGTTCCTGGTTTTTTCGGCTTTTCACGATTTCAAGCTCATGGAAAGAAATCTTCGGGTACTTTTCTTTCAACTCTCGGATAAATTGACGTGCCTTTGTGCAGTATACGCACGTAATCGAATAGAAAAGGTAAAAATCATGTTTATGTTCTTCGGCATGTGTTACCGACGTGTTAAGAAAGAGGAGTACAGTAACAAGGTCAATTAGAAGATATTTCTTCATTATAGAAATAAATCCAGTCTATTTTTCGTTGCATAGGATTTTTGGGTTCATGCATTTAAATTCTGGTATTTTCTACCAGAACTTCAGTTTCGAGCATCAATGTACTCTTATATTCAATGGTCTTTAATGATGTTTGGCAAAAATCATTCGTCACGTGATAAACTGGACATTTTACGATTGACAAGTTGACGAGATTATTATTTTTTTCCAAGTTTAGTCTGAATCAGGTAACGCCTGAGTTCTTTGGAAACCTGTATGTTCATTCCTCTTTCAAGGGATTCGATCTTTTCTATTTCTTTTTCCGCTTCATCAGTATCGCCGAGTTTGAGAAGTGTTAGTACTTTATTATACCGTATCTGTACCTGGTTAGGCTTATCCCTGAGTGCGATCTCGAATTGTTCAAGCGCCATCGGGTATTTGCCTTCATCGTACAGTAAAAGTCCGACTCCATTATGTGCTCTCGGCTCTGAAGGGTTGAGGGAAATCGCATGCGAGTACGCATCGAGCGCCTTTTTAATGTCACCTGTGCGGCGAAGACCATCACCCTGTGTTGCGATATGGGCAGAAAGCGTTTTGACGGCATCATTGAAAAAGATGCGGCTTATGCCGTCTTGCGGCGCCAGTTTCAGCGCCTTTTTATAGTATTCGAGGGATTGTGAGAAGTTGCCGTAATAGGTTTGTATTCGGCCCATCATCATGTTCTCACGAGCCTGAAGAAATGGAGAAAGCAGGCTCATTACATCCACGCCTTGAGTCACAACCGTGTTTCTGAGATACTTACCAGTGTTTTTTCTGCCATACGCAGACTCGTGTGCTTGTTTCAGGGCAAACAGGTTTTCAGGTGTTGTCTCCCTTCCGAAACACCGTGCCGCTGAATGTTCGAGGTAGGCCCTGTTATCTGTGTTCAGGGGACCATTACCGACAAATCGATCGATCGCATCATCCGAAAGAAGATAAAGGCTGAACAAAACAGCAGGTGAATCGATCCCCACAGAATGGAGGTCTTCATGAACTGCAGATTTTTTCATACGGGTTTCCAGCGCTTCGATATCAACCCCAATTGATTTTTCACTCCCGAGTACCACCACGTAAGACCCGGTGTACCATACGCTCAGATGGGGAAATACGGAGCGTATTGTGCGGAGTATGCATTTAAAATCATTCTCCGCCATGTAGTGCAGGGGTACCCACTGGCAGAAAATACCTCCTTCCGCTAGGCGTGACCGGACGAGCATGTAGAATGTATCGGTGTACAGTATCCATGAATCTGCGCTCCATGGATGAGTAGCATCTGCGGTGATGATATCATACTTCCTTCCTGTAACAAGAAGAAAATTTCTTCCGTCCTGAATCATTATGTTGAGCCTTGGATCGTTAAGGACCCCTCTGTTCCACTGATCAAAATATCCAGCGGCCTGAACCACCTGTGGGCATAGCTCCACAGCGTCTATATTCCTGATATCGTGAGTGGCGACACTGCTAGTAGTGATTGCACCACCCAGAGAGAGCACCATCACCTCCTTCGGATCTGGGTGCAAAAGGAGGGGCAGGTGCGCCAGCACACGAAAGGTGAGGAGGGATGACGGATCAACAGGCACTTCATCTAGGCCGTTTATAGAGAGCATCCTGTTGCCCTCGTCATCTTCACGCACTGAAACAGTCGCTGAGTTTGCTTCTTTATAAAAGATGAGACGTTCATTCGGCCCAAGATGTTGAAGCGGGCCTCCGACCGGCAGAATAAAAACCAGAATTAAGGCAGAGAATCCTCCGACAAGACCTGCTGTCCGGAGCGGTTTTTTTTCGTGGCTGAAAAAAAACAGCACTAAACCGGATAGTATCGACAGGAAAATGGAAATTTTTAGACTAGACGATATACCAGCAAGCTGTATGAAAATGAAACTGCTGAAAAATGCTCCAAAAATACATCCAAGTGTATTGATAGAGTAAGCAGTCCCAACAGAGGTACCGAGTGTTTTATAGGTGCCCGTTAGTATGGACATCACAAAGGGAAACAGGGAACCCATAAGAAATGTCGGAAGTATGAGAAGAAAAAAGAGTAAAAGCATCTGCATAACAATGAAGACCTGCCAGGAATCCCATGTCTTTTGTATGAGAAAGCCGGCCGGCCCCCGTACTTTAAACAGAAGAAAACTCGTAATAAGCACTGAAATACCTACGAAGACTTGAAAAATACCAAGCCAAACGGTTTGAGATTTTACTCTGTCTACAAGGCGGGAGATAAAAAGGCTGCCGAGACCAATACCTGACAGGAAGGCCGCCAGTATGATGCCAAATGCATACCCGTGACTGCCCACTACATATGCGAGGATTCTGATCCAATATACTTCGACTGAAAGCCCGACAAAACCTGAGACGAAAAACGCCGTAAGAGTGATAACATGAAGCTTGTGTAACTTTAAACCAGCAGGTTTTCGTGTTGATACTGCTTGGGGGTTATGTCGCTTTTTAAGGTGTTTACCTGCCGTTTCGGCCAGATAAAAAGCTACAATGCCGATGCAGGCGCTGAGAATGGAAAAAATAAGCATTGTGAGGGATGTCCCCAGCACTCCGAGTAAAATGAAAGTAGAGCCGAGTGTGCCGGTAACACCGCCGAGTGTATTGATACCGTAGAGAAAACCGAGAGAAGCACCCGATATATCCTCCGGGCGCAAAAAAACTTTTCCAAGAACTGGTAGTGTGCCTCCCATAAGCGTGGTCATCGGAAAGAGCAAAACGGCGGACATAAATATCTTTATAAAAATGTTTTTTGATGCAGGGCTGCCGGAAAGGTGTGTAAAGAAAACATACATTAAATCCAGATAGCGGCAAATCCCGATAAGGAGTATACCAAAAAAGCCGATGCCGATTTCAAGAATTCCGTAGAGGCGAAATGAATTTTTTACCTTATCAGCTTTTTTACCAAAGATGATACTTCCTATACCGAGCCCAGCCATAAAAACCGTAAGCACAACCCCCACGGAATAATGTGTAACCCCGATTGACAAGAAAAGTAGACGCCTGAATATGATTTCAAAAATCAGACCGTTTACTCCGGATAGGAAAAATGACATCACTAAAAAGAGCTTAATCTTTGATATCGGTACCTCCCACGTATCTGTAATTTCTGTATCAGCCAAAACGATCACCGCGTCTTTAACATTGCTGTCGTTTTACAGTTTTTTTATATACATTTTTTTTCACAGCAACCGTATTAAAAATCCTGTCTATCAAAAATAATCCCGCGTATCCGGCGCTGAGAATATGCCGTTTGACAGCTGCACTATACAGTATACAGTGTTATTTCTTTTTCCAATATCAGGTCTCTATACCCGCGCGGGATATCGGTATCCGTAATAATAATATTAAAGTCATCAAGATCTGCGAAGTGAGCGATGTGAACCTTACCGAATTTTGTCGAATCGACAATAAGTATTCTGGTGTCTGAAGAAGCGATAACAGCCTTTTTTGTTTCAACCTCGGAAATGTTTTTACAAGTGAGACCAAGGGCGCCGCTTACCCCTGTTGCGCTGATAAATGCCTTTGATGCCCGCATACTCTTGATGAGGTTGACACCCATTGGGTCTTCAAACATGAGTGAATTATCGTTGAAGTATCCGCCAGAAATAAATTTTTTCCAATGTTTGTTCTTGTAAATTATATTTATTACATTTAGTGAATAACAGAGTACAGTAATCTCAATATCAGTGGGTATATGGCGAGCAACGCATTCCGCAGTCGAACCGCCGTCGAGGATTATTGTATCCCCATGCTGAATCAGTGAAGCTGCTTTTATTCCTATCGACTCCTTTTCTTTTTTACACCGTGTCTCCTCATCGAAAAACTGATAGCCCTCAACATCGGCTTTTTGTCCTGTGTATATGGCCCCACCGTGAATAATCCGAATTTCATTTCTTGTTGAAAGAACATTAAGATCTCTTCGTATGGTCATCTCTGTAACGTTGAGTTTTTCGGCAAGCTCTCTCGTGCTTGCAGCGTTTCCCTTTCTGAGAATACTGAGAATATCGTCGAGCCTTTTTTCTTGTTTTTTCATAGATGAAATCCCGTTTGGCGATATAAATACAACATTTTACATTGACGTATGAGAAATTGATTAATTTGCATTCAAAATGTCGATAAAAGAACATTTTACATTATATTTTATCTTTATAGCAAAATAAATCAAGTTAATTTTGTATTTAAAATATTTCTATTGAACAACAATCAAATTCATGGTACTCTTGCATTTGATATAATCTTATTAACCTTATTGAAGTTGAGTCATACCTATGACACATAAGCAGAGGATCATCGCTGCAATTGAGAAAAGAGGGGTTGACCGTATTCCAACAACATTCCGGGCTTCGAAATATTTAACCACAACCCTGATGAAGTATTTCGGTATGGAAAATCCATCGGATTTTTCCGGAAACAAGAAGGAATTTCTAAACCGGCTGGGGGCTGATTTCTGGTCCTCAGGCTCGAAGGTAGACAAGTATTCGACATTTATCCCGGCATATAATGGACCGAAGCCCAGACCACCCTATGTCGACGACGGTACCTATTTTTATACGATTGGGATCAAAGCAAGACTCGGAAATATGAACAGTTTCGATATTGATTATCCCAATGTTGGTGTTGATCCGCCGCTTGGCAACATCGATTCTCCTGTGGACCTCAAAAAAGGTTTCTTAACTGAAAAACTCAATGATTTTAATTTCAATAAAATGAGAAACAAGTACCGGGATATTTCAGCCAGTGACATTGAAGAGAGTGAAGAGTCTGTCGTCAACATAGGAACACTCAGCAGCTTTTTCATGATCTGCTGTTATTTAAGGGGTATGGAGAACTTTCTCCTGGATCTCGCTTTCAATCACAAGCTGGTGGCGCAGCTGGTTGGAGAAGTCGGCGAGTTTTGCATCGAATTCAATAGACGGGAACTGGAAGTAATGGGAGACAGTGCAGTGTACTACGGTACCTGGGATGATGTCGCCGGACAGGATGGGTTGCTTTTTTCGCCGGAATTGTTCAAGAAATATTTTTTACCGCTGTACAGGCGGCTTATCGATAATAACAAGAAACACGGACTGTATTTCGGCTGGCACTGCTGCGGCAGTGTGCACGAAGTATTGCCGATCATGATCGATGCGGGAATCGATGTTTTTGACGTGGTGCAGACATCGGCGAGAAATATGGATATTGAAAATATTTATAGATTATACGGCAGGGATGTGTGCTTTCACGGCGGTCTTGATGTACAGAAGCTCCTTGTGGAAAGCGATGTGGAGGGCATCGGGGAGGAGGTAAAACGGATAGTCGACTTGTGGGGAACGCGCGGTGGAATAATTCTTGCTCCATCCCATGAAACACTTCCTGATACGCGGGTTGAGAATATACTCGCGATTTATTCTTCACTTTAACAATTATGTTCATATAATAACATTATTGATTAATTATTATTGTTATATCAATATCTAACACAGATTTTTATATTTTAATCACAAAAATATTTATGAACTGAAAAATCAAGAATAATATTGACACGTTTTTGGTGATGTGTTATAAAGTGAAGTAAGTTTGTTTCAATTCAAACATATTAATAGTATTTGAAAGGAGGTCTTTCATGAAAAAGACGAAGTGGCTTGTTGTTCTGCTGGCCTTTCTTTGTGCAGCATCTTTCGCTCTGGCGGGAGGAACCAAAAAAGAAGGTCCAGCGGAACCATCCGGCAAGGAGGTGACCCTGACTGTCGTGTGGCACGGCGGTGTATGCGCGGACATGCTCCTTGAAATTGCCAAGGACTGGACAGCAATGACGGGGGTCAAGGTCGAAGGCGCTCTTGTCGGCTATGGTCCCGCATGGCATGACAAGATTGCATCTGAGTTTGCTGCAAAAGGATCCGGATTCGACCTTGCGTGCTGGGATAGCCAATCCATCGGCGAGTTTGCAGGTGGCGGTCACTGTGTGCTCCTCAATCCGTACATTGAAAAATCAGACAAACTGAAGATGTCCGATTGGTCTAAGGAGATGCTTGCACGGTACGGTGAGTATCCTGACGCGAGCGGAAAAATTTACGCACTGCCGATCAATGCAGATGCCGAGGGAATGCACTACCGTAAGGATCTATTCGAGGACCCGAAGGAAAAATCCGGTTTCAAGGCGAAGTACGGCTATGATCTGGATATTCCTCAGACCTGGAGCCAGCTCAAGGATATTGCCGAGTGGTTCACCCGTCCGCCGGATATGTACGGCCTTGGTATGATGGGCGGCCGCGAGTACGATTACCTTACAAGTGTGACCAACTGTCTCGTATGGGTATTCGGCGGTGAACTCTGGAATCCCAAAACCTTTGAGATCAAGGGATACATCGACAGCCCGGCTTCAATCGATGGCGTCAAGTTCTACATCGACCTTATGCAGTACTGCCCTCCCGGAGTGGAAACCTGGGGTTGGGATGAGGTTAATACCGCTTTCCAGACAGGTAAAATCGCCATGGCCCACAACTGGTTTTACTTCTTCGGCGCTATGAGTGATCCCGAACAAAACCCATATGCGGATGTGACCGGATTTGCAATTCTGCCGGGCGAAGTCGGAAGAGATGGTTTGTTCAGGCGAGAGTTCAGCATGGGTGGCCAGGGTATTGGTATTTCCAAGTATTCCAAGCACGTACAGGAAGCCTGGGAATTCATCGAATGGTACGAAATGAAAGAACAGCAGAAGAGATACGGAGCTGTCTGCCAGACCGGACGTCAGGATGTACTCGACGATCCTGCATGGTTGAACGCGAACGACTACAACAAGCTGTTCAGAGTGGCTTTCAAGTACACCAACGACTACTGGCATTTGCCTGAGTATGCTATCCTCCTCGATATCCTGCAGGAGGAGACCCACAATGCAATAACAGGGAAAAAATCACCGGAAAAGGCGATGGCAGACTGCGCGGACCGCCAGGAAAAGGTACTCGAGAAGGCCGGGTATGAAATAAAAAGAACCCCGCATGTCGATGTACCTGATACCGTTTGTCCGAATCCTGCCGGCAAGCCGGAGATTATTCCGATTCATATCGACTGATAGCAGCGAGTATGAATCTTTCCCGCTGGGTGCTGGGTATGGCTCAGCGGGAAAGTCATATTTGACGATTACCGGGTAATATGCAAGGACTGCATTATGATAGGGAGAAAAAGCATTGGAAAGCGGATTGTTTTTATCATTGTTCTTGCAGTAATCCTTATCTATACGTTATTTCCCCTCTATTGGCTGTTTTTAGCTTCTATTAAAACAAGAATAGATCTTTTTACCATACCACCGAAATTCTGGTTCAAGCCGACGTTTGATCATTATAGAAAGCTATTTATCTATATTACACTCGAAACGGGAGAGGAGCAGCAGACCCGATTTCTTTTCTGGCTAACGAACAGTGTGCTTGAAGCCGGCATCGGGACTATTCTTGCCGTTGTATTCGGCACAATGGCGGGGTATATCAATTCGCGTATGGAGTACACCGGAAAAAAGGATTTTATGTTCTTTGTGTTGTCTACACGCATGCTCCCGCCTGTTGCCATTATTGTGCCTCTCTATATTGTATTCGCGCGGTTTCGGCTCGCGGACACGCGGGTCGGCATGATACTGCTGTACACTCTGATCGGACTTGGTCTTGCCACATGGATTATGAAGGGGTTTTTCGACGGGATACCGACGGAGGTGGAAGAAGCAGCATTCGTCAACGGCTACACCCGTTTTCATGCGTTTATCAAGATACTGGTACCTATGGTCAAGGGAGGTGTTGCAGCGACCGCTGGATTCTGTTTTATCTTTGCCTGGAATGAGTTCACCTTCGCATCGATTATTGCAACCCGGTACGCGATGACGTTGCCGCCGCGTATTGTTGCTTTTATGGGTACATCGGGGTTTGAGTGGGGCATTGTTGCTGCATCAGGATATATCCTGATCATTCCGATACTGGTTTTGTTTATCCTTATCAGGAAATATATACTTATGGGAATGACTTTTGGTGTGCTTGGTAGAAAGTAATTCTTTTATAAGGCTGAAAGATGTTAACTACTGATTACAACAAATACGCCCGGAAAGAGAAGATGATAAAATTCTTATTTCTCTGGCCGACACTCATCATACTTCTTTTTCTCATTGCCTATCCGTTCATAATGCTCATTTACTACAGTTTTTTTAATTTTTCATTTTTACGACCGGTCAACACCAGGGCGGTTGGATTTAAAAATTATACGAGTATCTTGACCGATACCTATACGTGGGAGCGGTTTATCTTTACGTTTAAGTACGTGGTATTGGCAGTCAGTATTCAGTTTCTGCTCGGCGTGTTCATTGCCTACCTCCTGCAGAGGGAATTCAGAGGGCGGGAGGCAATTTTTACCATTGTTCTTATGCCCATGATGCTCTGTCCCATTGTTGTCGGTCTGTTCTGGAAGTATATGTTCAACACGGAATGGGGAGTAATTAATTACTTTGTGTACAACATCCTGGGATTAAATCAGGTTGAATGGCTGGGTACCGAAAAGAACAGCCTCTGGGCCACTATCATTGCCGATACCTGGATGTGGACGCCGTTTATGATCCTGCTTTCCTCAGCGGCGTTCTCATCTGTACCGAAATATCTGTATGAGGCCGCTAGTATCGACAGAGCAAGCGGCTTGTTCAAATTCATGAACATCACACTTCCGCTCTCAGCCCCTATATTGATTCTTGCCCTTATTTTCCGGCTTATGGACTCGATGAAACAGTTTGATCTCGTATACACGCTGACAGGCGGTGGACCCGGTGATGCAACACAGACCATTTCTTTCACGTTATATAAAACGGCGTTTCAATACTTCTACACAGGAGAAGGGTCTGCCTGGGCGTTTATTTTATTGATAATTATCATCGGTTTGAGCTCAATACTTATTAAACTTCTGAATTATTTGTCAGAGAGGAGTAAATAAAGAGCTTTTATTTTAAAAAAATACCGGTATTATATCGTTATTTATATGGTTAAGACCATAAATATGCGGAGATTCAGGTTATGGCTCGGATCAGGTTGGAGAATCTCAAGAAATATTACGGAAGGGTAAAGGCAGTCGATGATGTGAGTCTTGATATTAGAGATAATGAGTTTATCGTCTTTCTTGGCCCCTCGGGATGCGGAAAAACAACGACGTTGCGCTGTATTGCCGGGCTTGAATCAGTTACAGACGGTAAAATTTATTTTGATGAAAACATGGTGAATAATTCAGAACCAGCGGATAGAAACATTGCAATGGTGTTTCAATTCTACGCCCTTTATCCACACTTGAATGTATATAGGAATATAAGCTTTCCACTTAAAGCCGAAAAGATGCATTCATCTGATATTAAGCAAAAGATTAAGTGGGTGTCCGAGCTTTTGAGAATTGAATCGATACTTGATAGGAAGATCTCGGAGTTGCCTGATGGTGAAAAACAAAAGGTGGCGCTTGCTCGAGCGATTGTGAGAACACCGGAGGTTCTACTCCTGGATGAGCCGCTGAGCGCGCTCGATGAGAAGTTCAGAGAACAGATGAGGATAGAATTCCTTCGGATACAGCGGGCGTTAAACGTAACCACAGTGTATGTCACCCATGATCAGAGGGAGGCGATGACGCTTGCAGATAGAATCGTGGTTATGAAAAACGGGAAGATAATAGAGTCGGGTGCACCGGACAGGTTGTATGAAACACCGCATAATCTTTTTACCGGTTATTTTATTGGCAGTCCGGGCATGAATTTCTTTGAATGTATGCAAAAGAAAGACGGGACCTTCTGCGCGAAAACCGGTGAAGCGATTCATTTTTCAAAATCTCAGCAGAATAGATTGAAAGAACTGCAGCCTGAAAAGTTTATAGTAGGGGTGAGGCCTGAGTACCTTTTCTTTAGTAAGGATACCGATGAATCCGTCAACTATTTCAAAGTCATGGTGATCAATACTGAGCGGATTCATGAAATACACTACGGGAATTTTTACATAGGTGATACACTATGCAAATGCTTTATAACAGGAGAAGTAGAACCGGGCGGATTTGAGGGGATTGTATCATGTGATGATGATAAAATTTGTTTTTACGATCCTGAAAGCGGTCATATGCTATAAATGAAGGTAAAGATTCATGCTGAAGCTGCAAAATATTTCCAAATCTTTCGGCGATGTAAACGCCGTACGAGATTTGTCACTCGAAATCAATGAGGGGGAAATTTTTGTACTGCTCGGGCCAACGGGTGCAGGAAAAACAACAACACTCAAGATCACAGCCGGATTGATCCAACCGGATGTTGGAAATATTTTCATCGACAATAACAATGTTTCCGAAGTACCACCGGCGTTTAGGAATATCTCTTTCGTATTTGAAAGTTATAATCTTTTCCCCATTTACAACGTTTATGATAATATTGCCTTTGCCCTTCGTTCCAGACTCCTGCAGGTTGATTCTGACGAGATTGATAAAAGGGTGCACTCCTTCAGCAGAGACCTTCACATTGAAAACCTTCTTGACAGACCAACCAGCACACTCAGCGGCGGCGAAACCCAGCGAGTCGCTCTTGCACGGGCGCTTGTACGTGAGGCACGCCTCAATCTCTTTGATGAACCGCTCAGCAACCTTGATTTGAAACTGCGTGAAGAGCTGCGTGTTGAGTTCAAAGAACTTCATAAAAAGTATCAATCAACAATTTTTTACGTAACCCATGATCATGACAGTGCGGTTTCGATCGCCGACAGAATCGGTATACTCTATAAGGGGAGGTTGCATCAGTTGGGAACACCGGATGATTTGATAAAAAATCCAAACAATATCATCGTAGCCTCGCTTATCAATTATCCGGCGATAAACGTGTTTGACTGTACGCTTGTCGGGAAAAAACTGAATATCAACAGGAATACAACGCTTATAGAATTGACAGAGACGGATCTCGCATCCATTGAAAGAATTACGAAAGAAAAGGAATTTCAAATAGGGTTGAAGCCACGGAATATTTTTATTGGGAAGAAGAAAGACATGCTGAATATT
The DNA here is from genome assembly GCA_964521865.1 of uncultured Spirochaetota bacterium. Lineage (GTDB taxonomy): Bacteria > Spirochaetota > B62-G9 > B62-G9 > DRHN01 > CAYSRJ01. The sequence goes on from CAZFTJ010000014.1 coordinate 94,158, forward strand.
TCCGGAAAAGTTCTTCATACCGAGTATCAGGGGTATAACAAGGTTATCAACCTTGATTTCATGGGCCTGACTGTCAGACTGGTGACGAATCAGGCAGTCCACCTTGCAGACGGAAATACGATAGATGTCCATTTTGCGAAAGAAGATATGCTCCTTTTCGACAGGAAAAGCGGTTCGAGAGTGCTGTAGAGCAGGAATTGTGATAAAGAAGGGTCGGAATTATGAATAAAACAATATTTAAAAAATTACTCGGTAAAATCGATCTATTTGCACTTATCGGCGTGCTCGTTGGTGTGGTGTTGCTGGGCCAGCCGTTCAGCAAAGTGATATTTATGATCGGGTTTCCTGTTATTCTGTTCTGTACCGCTTTGCATATGGTACTCGATCACTACGTGTAACAACCCTCTCCGTAAAGAACAACCTGGAAATTCTGCATGGTTTGTATCTTCCCTGTATCAATGATCACAACAATGAGCATTTCAGCAGGATCTGAATCAGGTAATAGTAACCGATGGAGAAAAAGTACTCACCCTCTCCCCTTCTGAAGTATTTCTTATGATGGGCACCTACATTACGTTTGCGAACTCGCCCTTGAGCGGCCGTGTGTGGATGCCGCACTCGCCGCCGCATTTGCTTGTGCCGATCCATCTGCCGGCCCGCTCGTTTTCATCGGTTGAAATATTGGTGCACGGAGCGCATCCGAGTGACCGGTAGCCCTCTGCGTAGAGAGGGTTGGCTTTCACGTTGTTGAGAGCAAGAAACTGCCAGACTTCCCGTTCTTTCCATATGAGAATGGGGTTGAGCTTTATCAGGCCTTCATCGCGTTCTTCGACTTCCCCGTAATCGGTTCTGGTTCTCCCCTCTGTGCACCTGAGGCCCGTCAACCAGCAGGTTACGTCCATCTCTTCGATTGCCCGGCGGGTAGGCAGGACCTTGAGAATGTTGCAGCAGCGATCGGGGTCGTATTCATAGAGCTGTTCAGGTATATCTTCGTCGTTTTTGTATATCTTCAGCTCAGGATATTGTTCCACGGTTTCATACATGAACTGCACTGTTTCGGCGGGTTTGAATCGTGTGGTAACGATGAAACCCCTGATATTCGGGCTGACCATCTTTGCGAGAGCCCAGGCGCACACGGAATCCTTGCCGAGGCTGTTTGCAACGACAAGTCCATCACCGTACTTCGCATACGCCTCCTCTATGAGAGTAAGTGACCGCGTGACCTTCTCTTTGTATGTCAGGCTGTCGACGAGCACTTTGAGATTGTCGTTGTTTTCCAGAAGTTCCATTATCCCCTCCATTATCAGTGGTGTTTGTTGACGCAGAGTATAGCGCAGGCATTTTGAATAGGGAAATAAATATGTCTTATGGAGGAAGGTTTATATTACATTTTATTATATATTCGGTAAGGGCTTTACTATGTTTGTACGAACAGTAGCAGGAGACACGAGCGCAAAAGAGCTCGGATTTACTCACTGTCACGAGCACTTATTTGTGTTTCCGACGGATGGCGTTTCGCTGCCGGAGAGATTGATTGCCGATGACTTTCAAAAGTCAAAGGAGGAAGTGGTGAGGTTTCAAGGTGCAGGAGGAGGTGCGCTGGTTGATGCTCAGCCTTTTGCAGCTGGAAGAAATGCAACGCTTCTTTTACGGCTTTCTGAAGAAACGGGAGTACATATCATTGCGTCAACCGGGCTTCATAAAAACATGTTCTATCCCGATGGGTTCTGGTCGGGGAGTGCCGGCAAATGGGACCTCACAGACCTTTTTGTTTCAGAAATCGATGGAGGTATGTACGAGTATGATTTTTCAAATCCCTTTGGCAGGCGTTGTCCGATAAAAGCGGGGATTATCAAGATTGCTGCAGAGTCCGAGGGACTTACCGGTTATTACAGAAAAGTATTCGATGCGGCAATCGAGGCGCACAGGGAAACGGGAGCGCCGATCATGACACATACGGAGCTTTCCCAGGCGGGGAAAGAACAGGCTGAATATCTGACGGCAGGCGGTGTTCCTGCAGAATGTATCATCATCAGCCACATGGACAGGGTGGTCGATATGGACATGAATATCGAGCTCGCCCGACTTGGGGTGTTTTTAGAGTACGACACTATTGCACGGTTCAAGTATCACCCTGAAGTTGAGGAGATCGATTTGATCCGGCGAATGGTTAAGGAGGGTTTTGCCGGACAAATTCTTTTTGGAATGGATACAACGAGAGACCGTATGCTTTCCTACGGCGGCAGTTTCGGACTCGAATATATACGGCGCAGGTTTATACCGGAACTGGAAGAATACGGGATATCTGAAGAGGATATTCATAAAATTATGGTGGAAAATCCCAGGAGGGCCCTGTCGTTTCGTTGACGTACCGGGTGAACCGGATTAAATTCTTTTTCCTCTCTACCCTGGCCGACTGAATATATACTCGGGGTGTGGGTTATGCTCCAAAAACTTGTACGACCGACTTTTTACTTCATCGGTGTGGATACGAAAAAGTCGGAGATAATGAAGCTTTTCCCCCTCTGGATCTGGGAACTCGGTCTTCCCGATACGGAGATCATGGGATACGATATACAGCCGCACGGCCTGCCGGAAGAATACAGGCCGATCGTGAAACACATAAAGAACGACCCCTGTGCTCTCGGAGCCCTGGTTACCACGCATAAGATTGATATCGTACGTGCTGCGGGTGACCTCTTTGATTATTTCGATGAGTATGCCCGGCTTTTCGGAGAGGTGTCGAGCATATCGAAAAGAGAAGGCGCATTACGCGGGCATGCGAAAGACCCGATTACGGTTGGACTGGCCCTTGAAGCATTTATTCCGAAAAATTACTGGAAAAACAATAAAAATGCGCATGTGTTCATAATGGGCGCCGGCGGCAGCGGAATTGCTTTAATTTCTTATTTAATGAGGCAGGACCACGGTGAAAACCTTCCCTCGAAAATAATAGTCTCTAACAGGAGCAGGGAAGGATTAGAGCACTGTATGTACGTGCTTGACAAACTGCCTCCAGTGACAGACATCGAGTACGTGCAGACAGGCGTCGATCGGACCAACGACGAGGTGGTTGAAGACCTCCCGGGAGGGTCTCTGATCGTTAATGCCACCGGAATGGGAAAAGACGTGCCGGGATCTCCGATTGGCGATGCAACCCTTTTGCCGGAAAAAAGCTTTGTCTGGGATTTCAACAAGAGAGGAAGTCTTGAATTTTTACATCAAGCGCATCTGCAGCAGCACGAGCGAAACCTCACCGTCATCGACGGGTGGACCTACTTCATATACGGCTGGACCCAGGTGATGGAAGAGGTGTTTGGAGTTGATATTTCATCGTTCGATATTGAGAAACTGACCGGTATAGCAAAATCCTTTCAGTAAAACCATGCCCAAGGGTAGACTGTTGTCGTATTCCACTCTCAATATAAAACCTTTGCCGGGATGAACAGTGATTATCGAGTAAAATACTGAATGTACGAAAGGAATAAACGTGCTTGAACTCCATCCTCAGAAAGGATATGATGTAATGGCTCTTGCGCCGTTTCCTAAAAAATTTTATAAAGATAGACAGGAGCTGCCGTATTTCGACAGGCTGTTTTCAAATCTGGGTATTAAGGAAAAGGGAAATGAGGTATTTTTTTTACGAATCCGGCGGAGGAGGGTGCTCAGTGGAGGCTATTCCATGGATATTTTTAAAAGAGTATGAGGATACTGCTTATGAAGAAACGTGAAGAATTCATCGTTACATATCATCTTTCGTTTCAATTGGAATCCGTCGAAAGGTCGGTTGAGCTTTTGCTTGCAGAAATGACAAGCGGCATTCAGTACTACTCGACAAGGGACGGTGTACGGATGGACCGGATTCAGGATACGCTGCCCTTCGTCGATGATTCGGTGAAGGGAGAGGTTCGTGCACTCGAGCAGATCGACGGGGATGTCTATTCGGTGAAATTTGCCTTTCCGGCCGTAAATCTCGATGTGAAGCTCGGGGGACTCACAAATCTCTGGCCCATGGTCGCCGGTGAGGTGTTTAACTTTCATTTTATAAAGCGTGCAGCCCTTATGGACCTGGAGCTTCCGGACTCATTTCAGAGGTATTACAGTGGTCCCGGGTTCGGTATTGAAGGCGTAAGAGAGCTGGTGGGGGTTGAAAGAGAGCCTGTCTTCGGGTCTATCATCAAGCCGAATCTCGGTCTTGATCCTGAAGGGACGGCGAGAACCGTCGCCATTCTTGTCGAAGCGGGGTTTAACTTTATCAAGGATGACGAGATATGTGTAAATCCCTCCCTTTGCCCCCTGAAGGAGCGTGTGCAGTCTATTATAAAAGTGCTGAACGAGTACAGGCAGAAATACGGTAAGAATGTGCTGTATGCGGCAAACGTGACCACCGACTTCTCGCTTCTGGGCAAAGCCGCGGAGATTGCGGCACAGGCCGGCGCAGGCGGGTTGATGATCGATCCATTTTGCACCGGCATGTCCGCTATGGATTATCTGAGGAGAAACTTCGATCTGCCTATCTACGCGCACAGGGTTGGGTACGGCCTTTTCTGCTCCGGCCCGAACTTCAGCATCGGATATAACGTATTCACAAAACTGTTCAGAATGCTCGGCGCGGATTTTTCTCATGTCGGCGGTATATGGGGAAAGTCGGAGGCTTCCCGGAAAAAAACTGCCGGATACGTCGAGGCTCTCAGAAAGAAATCCATTCACAGGCGTACGTGGCCCGTTGTGACGGGGATAAGTCTCGAGAACATGGCCGACTACTACGATTTTTACGGAGACGACACGCTCTTTATGGACCATATCGGCATCTACAGGGATGCCGAGACTTCGAAGAATAAACTGCAGTCTTTGAAAGAGAAACTGACTGCACCTCAACAGGGGAGGGGTCAATGAATGATGCTACAGGCTCCGACACTCCTTCAGGGCCGGATGATTCACCCGGCGGTTTTTTCAGGAGCAGATACCCGGAGGGGAGCAGGCAGAGGGGCACAGATGCTCCGGAATTCACATATGCTCGGAGGGCCACACACAAAATGATGGCAGCGGTTTTGCACGCGCCGGGAGACCTGCGGTACGAAAAATGGAACATACCGGAAATCGGAGACCGGGATGTTCTCCTCAGGATAAGAGCCGCTGGAAACTGCGGCTCGGATCTTCACCGGATAATGGTTGAAGGAACCTATCATTTTCCCTGCATTCCGGGGCACGAATTTTCAGGGGAAATCGTTGAGATGGGAAGGGATGTCCGGGAGTATACAGTCGGAGACAGGGTAACTGCAGCGCCCCTTATCCCATGCATGAAATGCGAGTGGTGTCTTCACGGCCAGTACAACCTCTGCGAGGATTACGATTATGTCGGTTCGAGGTCGGACGGGGCCTTTGCCGAGTTTATGAAGATTCCGTCGGCGAACGTGGTAAAGCTTCCCGATAATGTTGATTTTGAAGAAGGCGCCATGACCGATCCGGCAGCGGTCGCCCTCCACGCAATTCGAAGGACGGGTGGAATTAGAGCAGGAGAGACTGTAGCAGTGCTGGGAGCAGGACCTATCGGAATGCTCAGCTGTCAGTGGGCGAGGATAATGGGCGCGCAGAAGGTTATTGCAACAGACGTCCTGAATGAAAAGTTGAGTATCATGGAGGAAATCGGTGTCGATGCAGTCATTAATGCCAGGGAAGCCGGCGTGGTTGAGAGGATCATGGAAGAGACAGAAGGCACTGGAGCGGACCTGCTCATAGAAACGGCGGGCTCTGTTGAAACCCACTGCCAGGCACTGCTCGCAGCCAGAAAACGGGGGAGAATTGTGCACATCGGCAGGGCGTACACCGATGTTCTGCTGCCTGATGAAATATTCACTAAAATATTCCGACGGGAGCTGAACGTCTACGGCGCAGTCAACTCGAATTTCTCGCTCCATGACAACGAATGGAAAACGGTGCTCCGATACGTCTCCTCGGGTAAACTCAGAATGAAGCCGCTGATTTCTCACCGGCTGCCTCTGGCGGACATTTTCAGTACATTCGGGAAGATGTACGCCGGAAAGATGGTGTATAATAAGATTATCTTCTCTCCATGAGTGAGCGGTTCTTCATCGGCGCCCCGAAGGAGAGATCACCTGGGAGGTATAGAATGCAGGCCGCGGTTTTGATGGATGTACAAAAGGTTGAGGTGAAGGATGTCCCCGAACCACGGATGCCCAAAGGCGGCCTTCTCATTGAGGTTGCTGCATGTGCAATTTGCGGGACAGATGTAAAGATGTACAGGTACGGCTATGCTGCGGCCAGGCTGCCGCTCATTCCAGGGCATGAGCTGTCAGGAACAATCGTTCAATCCGATGCGGATGAGGCAGGGTATAAGACCGGAAACAGGGTGACGATCAATCCCAACATACCGTGCGGTGTATGCTACTACTGCAGGCGCGGTCTTCAAACGGCATGTGATGATTTATATATAACCGGGGTGCACGGAAACGGCGGTTTTGCCCGTTTTGTGACGGTTCCGGCGCAGGCTGTGGAGCAGGGCTGTGTTTTCCATATCCCGGAAAACGTTACCTTTGAAGAGGCTGCACTCATCGATCCGGCTTCATGCGCGGTGAATGCGGCCCAACTTTCCGGTGTAAAGCCGGGAGACACGGTTGCTGTCATCGGTGCGGGACCGGCCGGCTGCCTTAATGTTGAGGTGTGCAGGGCAGTGGGGGCGTCGAAAATTGTTCTCGTTCAGCGTTCCCCTCAAAGGCTGGAAAAGGCCGTGTTTACCGGGGCCGACGTGTATGTAAGCTCAACGCTGGAAGATCCGGTCGAAAGGATCCTCAATGAAACAAAGGGAAGGGGCGCCGATGCGGTGATTGTCGCCTGCGCCTCGGGAGAAGCCCAGAAGCAGGCGATACAAATAGTGGCCAAGAGGGGGAACGTAAACTTCTTCGGAGGTTTGCCAAAGTCGGACACGGAAGGTACGGCAAGCCCATTCATACAGTTCGATTCAAATCTCGTTCATTACAAGGAGTCCAGCATAACCGGTACACACGGCGGATCAAACAGTCACTGTGAGATTGCCCTTGATATGATCTCTTCCGGAAGAATAAGAGCAAAGGAGTATATCAGCTTCCGATTCGGCCTTTCTCATTTTCAGGAAGCCCTGAGAACAGCCGAGGAGAAAAAAGGCCTCAAGGTGTTTGTCAATCCTGATTCCTAATAGTATCATTATACTCTAATCACAGCAGCTTCCCAGGGGCTGGACCGATGTGCAGTCTAAAGGAGTGAGAGAACAGCCGTATGAGAGTGCTACTGGTTCGACACGGGCAGACCGACTGGAACGAGGAAGGAGTGTTCAGGGGGAGGGTCGACATAGGGCTGAACAGCAGAGGCAGACAGCAGGCGGACATCATCGGGCAAAGGTTGCGAAAAGTGCGCCTCGATGCAGTATACTCAAGTCCCCTTTCACGCGCTGTTGAAACTGCAGAACGCATCGTATCATTCCACGGCAAAAAAGTACAGCTCTGTGATGAGCTCGTCGATATCGATTTTGGCAGGTGGCAGGGGTTGAAACAGACGGATGTTCGAACACGATACCCTGAAGTGTACCGGGTTTGGGAAACCGCTCCGCAAAAGGTTAGAATACCGGAGGCTGAAACGCTTGACGACGTTCAGGCGCGTCTTCTAACCGGACTGAAAAAAATCGCTCATATCCATCCCGACGGTACCGTTGTCCTCGTGTCTCACGGATTGACGAATAAGGTACTCGTCTGTGCAATACTCGGCCTGGATAATTCGCATTTCTGGAAGGTAAAGCAGGATAACGGTGCAGTCAATATATTCAAATACACCGAACACAGCTCGAAGCTGTTTTTGATGAATGACACCTCTCATCTTCGTACAATTGATGAGGTGGTGGAAAGCATGAAGTATATAGAAAACCCTCTCTGGTGAAGACCGGCGGTTTGTACGTCTTTATTCATTGGAATTATTCGGAATTCCGGTTTTTATACCGGTATTTGTGAAAAATAATAGATTTTTTTTATTCCAGGTGCAGTGCGTATTGCGTAAAGCAGGGTGAAAACCAATAAACAGTTGGTTTGATCCTTATGAGCATAGATAGTTTGCGTGCTTTTTTTACATGGTCGTCGATGCTCACGAGAACAGAAATCGTTGATAAAGCGGAGGATGAAATATATGGCAGAGATACAGCTTGGTATAAACAACTGCTTTGCGATAGGCCGGTTTCCAGAGCCGGAGGAGTGGCTTCGTGTTGTAAAAGATGAGCTGGGACTCGGGCATGTTCAGTTTTCCTACGATCTCCTTGATCCCGTCATTATTGAGGATGAGATTTTTAAGAGCACGTGCAGGTATATTAAAATGCTCGCGGATGAGATGAACGTTTCTATAGATACCGGGATCACCGGCGAAGTTGTTCACAAGTTTAACTTTCTCATGGATCCCGATCCTGCGCTTCGACGGTGCTATGTTCGCTGGTATGAGAAGATGATACGGGCCGGCAGTCTGCTGGGCGTTGAGGGTTCTGGTGTGTATATGGGGACTCTGAGCCGAAAAGATCAGGAGAATCCCGGAAGACGTGAGTTTATCACCAATGTTCTGATTGAGGAGATTGTCCATCTTACCTCGGTATCTGAAGAAGTCGGGCAGAAGTACTTACTCTGGGAACCGATGTCGATTCCACGTGAATTTCCCTGCACAATTGACGTCACCAAAGAGATGCTGGAGCGTGCGAACCGCAGCTCACGCGTGCCGGTGAGGCTGTGTCTCGATGTCGGCCATGGATACATACGCTCGGGTGACCCGCGTGACAGCGACTGCTATGCATGGCTTCGCGAGCTCGCCCATCTCTCTCCAACAATCCATATGCAGCAGACGGACGGCAAGGGAAGCCGCCACTGGCCCTTTACCGAGGAGTACAACAAAATCGGTGTGATAGTACCTGAGAAGGTCTTCGAATCCATTGAGAAAGCGGGCTCCAAAAAGGCAATCATTGTGTTCGAGTTCTTCTACTCTGCTCATGCAATACCGGATGAGAGCGCGCTCGACAACCTGAAGGCGAGCGTTGAGTACTGGCAGAAAGCGCTGCAGAGGGTGTACGGGTAAGCTGAGGTAAGAGTGTTCGCTGCACCATACTTTACACGCTTCATTTTCACATTTACAATAATGCACATGAAAGGCATATGCGGCTTGAATATAAAACGGTTATCCGGATACAAAGCGTCCGGATGACATAATAAAGGGAACGTATTCTTATGATAAGAGAATATCGCCGGGTTATGCTGCTTTTATCCTACCTCTGTATGCTCGGTTTTGCCTTTACACTACAATCCATACCGCCCGTTCTTCCCCTGATCATTAAGGGATTGAAATTGTCTCACACACAGGCTGGATTTCTTATGGGTGTTTATGCGCTTCCTGCAATATTTCTATCGATTCCGGCCGGAATGCTGTCCGACCGTCTGGGACCTTTTAAAATAGGCATTACATCTTTGTTCCTCATTATTGCAGGTAATGCAGTTTTCGCCATGAGTAATACATTCCTGGTCGCCGGTATCGGGAGAGCGGTTGCAGGTCTCGGAGCTGCAATTATTGTAATTATAGCTGCTCAAATGCTCTCACAATGGTACGGGGCTCATGGAATAGGAACGGCAATGGGCATTTTTAATACTGCGATGCCCGTTGGAACGATCATTTGTTTTACTGCATTCGGCAAGCTGGGTGAAATTCTTGGCTGGCGATTTCCGTTTTTTATTACGATTGCTGTAAATGCGGCAGCGCTCGCGGCTTTTATTTTTCTCTATAAATCCGCTCCCAAGCTGCCTGAAAAAGCATCAACAGAAGACATAAAAAAAACAGGCGGCTTTTTTTCCGGGGTTTTGCAGCTCGACATAACAATGTGGCTGGTGGGCCTCTGCTGGATGTGGTTTAATATTGCAGTTATATCGTTTTCAACCTTTGCTCCGGACTTTTTTGTAACAAAGGGCTACGGCCTGGGTATTGCAGGATTTCTTGTCAGCCTTCTCATGTGGGGGTCTCTTGGAATAAGCCCGTTAATCGGGAGACTGATCGATAGGTTTGATAAAAGTGAATTCTTGATAGGGGCGGGCGGGTTGCTGATTTCAATAGCAATTCTACTCGTTGCAGGAGTAGATCACGTCCTCTTCCCTATGATTCTCATGGCAACGGCGGTTGCGCTTGTTCCCGCTCCGGTTTTTTCCTTTCCGTCCAGAATACTGAATCAAAGGAGTTTGGGATTGGGTTTTGGCGTGCTCAACATGGTTGCCAGTCTCGGCATGTTTCTTGGCCCGTCTGCCGCAGGTATGGTAAGAGACTCCACCGGTTCCTATATAAAAAGTTTTATATTCCTGGCTGTACTCGCACTGCTCGTTACGATTACGGCATGGATTTTAAGAATCATGATCAAACGGGGATCATCATAGGACGGGAAACAAATGAATACGAAACAGCTCAAATTATTTTTACTGGTGGCAGATTTGAAGAGTTTTTCGAAGGCCGCAGAACTCGAGGCGCTCACCCAGCCGGCGGTTACCCAGCAGATATCGAGGCTGGAGCGGGAAGTGGGCACACTGCTGTTCAGGAGAAAACGAAAGCGCATCGAACTTACGTTAAAGGGGAAGCTTTTCCAAAAATTCGCCCAGAATGTGCTCAAGATGGTGGACAATATAGAGAAAGAGTTAAAGGTGACGGATGCCGACGATGCGGGTATTTTACGGATCGGATCGAGTCACATTCCTATCGCGAATATGCTTCATCAGAAGATAGCGGAGTTCATGATCAAGTATCCAAACTCATACATCATTTACGAGCTGAACGACACGGAGAATATAATCGACATGGTTGAAAACGGCATAATCGACATTGGATTTGTGGGAGCAAAATTGGACGATAGACTGGAGTATAGGAGCTTTCTCGGCGATGAGCTTTTGCTTGTAGTACAGAAGGAGGTCGATGTGCCTGCAACCCTGACCCTGGCAGGGTTGAAAAAGATACCCCTTGTTCTCAACCAGAAAGAGGCAGGAGTTCGTAAGTTTTTGGAGAACCGGCTGAAAAACTACAATATTTCTTTTTCGGATTTAAACATCATTGCAGAGATAGGGCTTCCGGAGGCGTCTTTGAATGTTGTAAGGACCGGGATCGGCGGTGCCTTTATTCCATCCACCATGCTTGCTAATATTAATGACAAGGACGATTTGAAGGTTATACGGATAAAGAATTTCGATGCATCACGAAACTATTATGTGGTATCGAAGAAGGATGGCTCCCTCACGGAAGCTGCCGAGAATTTTCTCGATTTTTTTATTTCATGAGCCGAATATAATATATCGATATTTACAAAACCGTCAAATTTGCAGATCCATCGTTCCATGTTCAGCGTTAAATTTCACCATGTATTTGCAATTCTCGCTGCTGACCAGTATTTTTCGATATTCAAAGGGAACATTTTCGGTTGTATAGGTTATTCGATTTATAATAAGGGTGATTGTATTCATCGGCACTTTAAGTTTTAATGCTTCAAACTCATCGACCCGGGTAGGTTCGAAGGTTTCTTCAAGCCCCGTTATTTTCAAATGATACATTTCACTCATGATGTCATAGAGTGGAACCGTTTCCAACTTATTTTTTTCAATTTTGTCTAAATCCGGAAAAAACCTCTCTGTTAAATAGGTTGTTTCCAGCGTCATGGGTATACTTTCATATATTTTCACGCCGATTATTTTATATACTTTTTCACCTGTTTTCAGTTTCAGTATATTTGTAATACTGGGGTTCGGTTCAATTATCTCATTTTGCAGGATTTTTGAAAAAGGCTTTATCCCCTTTCCGGTGATATCCTGGTCGGTACTGTGAAATATGTTTAACCGTTCGGTCGTTTTTGGTTCAGAAACAAAAGTTCCCTTCCCCTGTTTTCTATTCAAAAAACCATGCTGTACCAATTGAGATAGCGCCTGTCTGACCGTGCCGCGGCTTACACTATACTTTTTACACAGCTCTGATTCAGAAGGAATAATAGAATGGGGCCCCCATACCCCGCTGTCGATATTGTTTTTTATTTCCTCGGCAAGCTGGTGGTAAAGAGGAATGATGGAATTTTCGTCTAATAACATATCTGTAGAATTATCCATTTATTTTTATTATCCCATATTTTTATTAACCGATTGTTTCATCGCTTTCATACTATTAATTATACTCTTTCGTTATGTATATGCAACTTTTATCCAGGGTAAGACTATGAAACTTGATTAAAAATCTTAACATCTATACTAGGTATTTTATATAAATAATATAGTATCTCAAAGAAAAATGCAACAATCTTCAAAATTATTTTTTATTGGTATCCCCGTTTTGAAGAGCAGCACATCATGAACGGTACAGTGGTTATGTGAAAAAACATTTTTTACACCGGCAATGATCGAGCTTCAAAAAGAACAGCACCTGTAATCACTCTACATCCATACTGCGGTGTTTAAACTTTCCCGGTTTTGAGACTATATTTAAAAAGACATAATTATTCAAAATAATGCTTGACTTCATCGTCAGGATATGTTTAATTGATTTATTATCAACTTGTATAGACATATTAAATTATATATATCTATATTTTGATTCTGCCTTAACATATGTGCTCAAAATGCGGGGGATGCTGCCGGGCTACGTGTGCTAATATAATCAATAAGATACTCAAAATCAAGGGTATGCCGTCCGGGAGACCAGGCAAGAGCACCGGAAGGCAACCTAAGAAACCGTACTTACTATCTATGCTAAAAAGCCGGGTACGCCGCCAGGTCGGCCGGGCATCAACTCGTAGCTTTTTTGAAGCTGCTTACAAAATGATACAAGAGAATTCGTTGAAGTGGTGTAAACGTTGATTGGTATTCCTCTGTTTCATCAGCCGACAAGGTTACTCCGGGAAAATTAGAAGAAGCTCGTCTATATTATTTTTGGTCTTTAAAAAATAAAACTCGAAGGAGAAAAAAATGGCAAAGCAAGGTGAAGTAAGATGTATTTATTTGATGCAATTGGACGAAGTGAGATACGACCACATATCCGTATATGGATATCACAGAAAACAGAAGAATATCGAAAGTATCGCAAAAGACGGAACCGCTTTTAAACAACTCATAGCGGGGAGCTCTTATACTGGAGCTGCAACGCCGGTTATTCATTCCGGAATGATCGGTCCTCATACAGGCGTTCGTGACCCATTCCATGTCATGACTGTCCCCAGGCTTCAGGAATATTTGAAAAAAGCAGGCTTCGTTACACAGGGTTGTATGAGCCAGAGTGTTGCGGGGTCCGGGATAGGCATGAATGTCGGCTTCGATACTTTTATTGAGCCAACCGATCCGAATGCACCCGATACATGGGGTGACGGCGTTGAACATTGGAGAGAGCTGGGAGTCAACGTAGATGACCGTTTTCGGGCAAAGCCTGTCGGGAAACGGTATGTTGACGATAATCTTGAATTTATCAAAAAAAACAAAGATAAAAAATTCTACCTGTACAACCAATTTTATGAAACTCACACCGGTTCAGAGCATTATCTTGTAGAGTCAGGAAGGATAAAAGAAGGGGTAATGCCTGAAAATGCCTACTATGATGCAAAGATTAAGCTTGCGGATGAAGAAGTAATCGGGAGTGTTATTGAAGCATTAAAGACATACGGTTTATACGATAATACGTTGATCATTGTCACATCAGATCATGGAACAACCTTGAGACAGGAATGCTGGCCTCTCGGCGATTATATTTATGATCCTGTCGACGTCGGTGATTTAGCCAATACACATTCCAGCTTGTACGATGTAGATCTCAGGGTACCGTTTATCATAAAAGCACCGAATCTTCCATCGAATGCAATCGGCAAGGTACTCGACGGTCAGGTGAGGTCGATAGATATTACGCCGACGGTTCTCGACCTGGTCGGGTTTCCGAAAGAAGATATAAATCCCGCTATGGATGGAGTGAGCCTGGTTGAAAGTATGAAAAATGAAAGAGGCCACGGAAAAAGAGCCTACGCAGAAACCGTATGGGCCCAATACGGAATGGGTGCACGGCAGTGCCTCAGAGAGGAAAACTGGAAATATATTCGATATCACTCTTCAATGTTCGAGGAATTTTTCGATCTCCAGAAAGACCCCAGAGAGCAGATAAATCTAATGGAGAGATTGATATACCATGCACCAAAATGGCTGAGGCAGCTTCGCGAAGAGCTTAACGATAATCTACGGGCTGAGCCTCGAGGCATTATCCGTGCCGAGATGCCTGAAAATGAGAAAAAAGCAATTGAGGAACGTCTGCGGAGATTGGGTTATGTAACTGAATGACTTCTGTGCTTTTTTTCACAGGGGCGTAGGCTCCGGCAGCTGATGAAAGAGTTGTTCCCTTCTTATTAAAAAAGGGAACAACTCTGTATCACAAGGCCGGGAACTTATAAATTTATGGCAGGAAACGGGCATCATTAAATGGTCACAACACATATCTGAGAAGGGGTAAAGGATGTTATTCAAAGGCCATGGTGATAAAGAAATTATTGAAAGGGTAATGCAGAAATCCGAAGCGGGGAGAAATATCAATGGCTTGAAACGGATAGAGGTAAGCGGAAGAGTTGCACGAGAGTGTATTGATATTGCGTACGGGTTTTTTACTCCTCTCGAAGGGTTCGTGGGGCGTGAGGATGTTGAATCGATATGCAATAAAATGATGCTGTCAGACGGCACGCTGTGGCCTATTCCGATTGTTCTGGATATAAACGAAGAGGAAGTACGTAAAAAAGGTATACGGGAAGGAGACGCTATCCTTCTCACCTGTTCCGGCAACCCTTTGGCAACTCTCGAGGTAGACGAAGTATTCCGTTACGATAAGATGAAAATAGCTGAGGCTGTGCTGGGCACAACCGATGAAAAACATCCCGGCGTACGGATGATGATCGGGATGGAAAATACTTTTCTGGGGGGAAGGGTTACTTTGGTCGGTCACCCGAAGTTTCAATCGCCCTTCGACCGATTCTGGTATACACCCAGAAAACTTCGGACAATATTTGCCGAAAAAGGCTGGAAAAGGATAGTAGCCCACCAGACAAGAAATGTTCCCCATAGCGGGCATGAATGGCTGATGAAGGGTGCATGGTTTTCAGCGAACGGAGAGCTGCCGGTGGAAAAGCTTGAAACAGGAATACTGGTAAACTGTATAATCGGACCGAAGCGAACGGGAGACTATATTGATGAAGCTATAGTTCTGTGCCATCAGCAGCTCAATGAGCACGGATATTTTAAAAAGGATGTACATATGGTTTCTTTTGCTCTGTGGGATATGCGGTACGCAGGGCCGAAAGAAGCGATATTTCACGCAATATTGAGAACGAATCTTGGGTGTACCCACCAGATGTTCGGCAGGGACCATGCGGGTGTGGGGAGTTACTACGACCCTTATGACGCCCACAGAATATTCGATCGGATTCCTGAGAACAAATTAAATATCAAACCGGTGCGGGTGCTGGAGTGGTGGTACTGCCCGGTATGCGGAGAGGTAACCTACTCCGGTCTGTGCGGACATACTGAACAGCGGCAAAACTTCAGCGGCACACTGATCAGGAGTATGTTAAAGGACAAGGTGAAGCCAACCAGGCTTATTTTCAGGCCGGAAGTGTATGACAAGGTAATGGAATGCGCAGATTTATACGGTTTTGGATCGCCTTTTTGTACGGAGAAGTATCTGGCAGACCGGCAGCCTGTTTTTGCACTCGATGAACTGTAAGAAAGTAGTACGGTAAGTCCGAGCAAACGCTGGTTGGCGAGGATGCTTTTATAAACTATGGCATTCGCCGAGTTGCATCCGTTGTTAAGGCGTATGCTGCACGATGAGTTTCATTCAGTCGACCGAAGGTCGGATGAACCGGTATTATAATGGCTAAAACCATAACTTATTATTGTTAATTTTAAGGAAGAGATGAAAGATGAAAAATATTATTCTGTTCACAATAGACACATTGAGAAAAGATGCGCTGGGATGTTATGGGAGCTCGAAAGATACGCCGTTTATCGACTCTATTCAGGATAAATGCATCAGGTTTACGAACCTGCAGGCTATAGGGCCGTATACACAGGCTTCTTTTCCGGGAATATTGACCTCTTCGTACTACCTTGAGTACGGAAAGCAAAAGATGCTCTCGACGAAAAGAACCTTGATCTCCGAGGTCCTCACTAAAGCCGGAATTACAACTGCGGCGTTCCATTCCAATCCATATTTGAGCGGCTACTTCGGCTGGAATCGCGGCTGGGATATTTTTTACGATTCTATGGAAGAGGATGTAACGGATGAGGTGCCCTATGTCAAAGGAGATGTAATCAACCGGAATGTCGAGAACTGGTTATCGACATACACAAAAGAGAGGAACTATAATCGGTTTTTTTTGTGGGCCCACTATATGGACGTGCATGAACCCTACGTCCCTGAAAAAAAATATGTTGATATGATCGATCCTGCTGTTGCACTGAGCCAGGCGGAGATGTTCGCTTTATTTAAAGACCCTCTATTAAAAAGAGATGTTTCCGATAAGGGAAAAGTGGAACTTCTCAAAAAACTCTACAGGGCTCACGTCAGGGAAGTAGATGGATATGTTCGAGAGTTCTTTGCAATATTGAAAAAGCACGACCTTTTGCAGGATACTGTGATTATTGTGACCGCAGATCATGGCGACGAGTTTGACGAACATGGCGGTCTCTCTCACGACGGCAAGATGTATTCAGAGCTCATACATGTGCCTTTCCTGATCTATGACCATACGCGGGATAGGGGAGAGGAATGTGATACCTTGATGAGCAATATCGACATCCCTCCCACCATACTGCACCTTTTTGGCCTCGATCCTGTTGATAATTTTAGAGGTATTTCGACTCTTCCATATGCGGAGTATCCTGAAAAAGGGTGTTTTGGCGAAGCAATCGGAAAAAAAAGCGCACATGAAAAGGAGACGGACAAACCTGTATATTATTATCGGGAGAAAAACCTGAAGATCATATACAGTGAAACGGACGATAAATGGGAGCTCTATGATCTTGGTTCGGATCCTGAAGAATTAGACAATATAATTGATACTTCATTTGAAACGAAAGAGATGAAAGAAAAGCTGCAGGCCGCAATTAGCAGTATAAAGTGATGTGGTGCCATTTGAAAGGAATCTTAATTAAAGTAGAGGGAGGAGAATAAATGATTGACAAAAAGAGAGAAGAAGAGCTCAAGGAAAAAATTGAAAAATCAAAAGAAATATTCGAACAGGCTTTTGACAGGTTCAAACCGGAAGATACGCGGGTTATCTGGTCCGGCGGGAAAGACAGCTCCCTGACAACATGGATATGCCGGGACTTCTGTAAGGAAAACAACATCAAGATGCCCAAAGCTTTCACCATCGATGAAGGCGATGCCTTCGAGGAAATCGACGAAATACTTCACAGGTTGAGCAAGGAGTGGAATATTGAACTCGATTGGGGAAGAAATGAGGATGTTCTCAAAGCTGCAGGCTACAAATTGAACGCAGATGTGAATATAAAAGATTTAAATGAAAGAAACCGGGCAGAGATTAAGCGAATCGGTTTTGATTTGGAAAGGTTTCCGTTTGAAGCAGAATCGTATGTCGGCAACCATCTTATGAAGACTGTTGTGTTCAACTCGTATATTGAAGAAAACAACGTGAAAGCTGTTTTTCAGGGTCTCAGATGGGACGAGCAGCCTGCCAGGAAAAATGACCCGTACTTTGAAGACGTTCCGGCAGGGGAGCTCCAACCTGCACACACGAGGGTTCGACCGATTCTTCATTTTACAGAAAGGGATATTTGGGACACCACCCTGCATTTCAATATTCCTTATTGTCCTCTGTACAAACAGGGATACAGGTCTCTGGGTGCAAAAACAACCAGTATAAAAAACACGGATATTCCTGCGTGGGAACAGGATCTGGAAAATACCGAAGAGAGAGCGGGAAGGCGCCAGGACAAAGAGAAGACGATGGAAAGATTACGGAAGCTTGGATATATGTAGAAGGCCGTATGGAGTGGATTATCGCGTATTGAAACTCTTGCACGCACGGTTTGACTGAATAAGCGGGGGAAGGCTTGATAGCCTTCCCCTGTCGGTACGGCATCTAAGGCGGCGGGCTGGATTTATTTTCATTATTTAACAGGAATGCAAACGGGGAGCTGTCATGGGAGAAAAATATCCGATCAATATCTGGATTAATGAAGAAAGATACAAACAACTGGAGACTGCCGGTCTTGCCGGCATGACTGAAGATGTGCTGGCAGGTATGAAAGTGCTGAAGTTGCAGTGTACTGAAGATCAAAAGGACGATCTATTAAAAATCTATCCTATGGCAAAGTTCGATTCCGCAACCACTCAAAGTATCGAGCTTCTTCCACCGGATGCAAAGAATAAAATGTTTAAGCTGGTCATAGAGAAGAAAAGTCTGGAAGTTGTAGAAGATTTTCTATCGGAAGTTCGATAATAATAGCACAGCCCCTCTCTTTGAAATTCGGATATATACGGGTTCGATACTATGGAATTGTCAGTCCTACAATGGGTTGTAGTATTGTTTGGATTTACTTTTGTAATCGGGATACTGGCCCCGATTGGTGGTGTCGGGGGGGGAGTGCTTTTTGTTCCACTCGCCGCCGCTTTTTTCCCGTTCAGTATCGATTTTGTGAGGGGAGCCGGATTAATTATGGCTTTAACAAGCTCCCTTTCATCGACACCCTACCTGGTTCGCAAAGGCATGTCGAACTTAAGAATAATGATCCCTGCAGTTGTAGTCTCCAATATGACCGCCATAATCGGGAGCATGGCGGGACTCTGGGTTACCAATACTTTTCCCACGGGTGAATCGTATATAATCATAGCACTGGGGGGAATTCTTCTCGTTATCTTTGTTTTTATGCTCGCATCGAAGCAAATTGAGTTTCCACAGGTAAAAAAGATAGACACCTTATCACAAAGACTTGAGCTCAATGGGAGGTGGTACGAGCCTACCCGTAAAGAGATTTATGAATATGCAACTACAAATTTACCGTTAGGCCTTTTAATGTTCAGCTGTGTGGGATTCGTCGCCGGTATGTTTGGTCTGGGTGCCGGATGGGCAAGCGTTCCTGTGCTCAATCTTGTTATGGGAGCTCCAATCAAAGTGGCTGTTGCCACAAGCATGGCGATAATTACCGTTAATACATCGTCTGCATCCTGGGTATACCTTGCTAAAGGAGCAATACTTCCGCTTATCTGCATTCCATCGATCATGGGAATGAGTATTGGATCTCGGCTAGGGGCAAAATTGGCAGCCGCTGCAAAACCTCTGATCATTAAATACCTGGTTATGTTTATAATGTTGCTCGCGGCTGTTTTGGATATTGTAAAAGGCGTTCATGGATTGCATGTACTGTAACCATAATTGACAAGGATGACTGTTCATGAAACAAGAGGAGCCTGTGGATTCAATGGGTGCAACATTTTCGACAGTGATCAGAATTTGTACACTGATCGGTCTTTTGATAATGATACTGTTCGGACTGCTCTATCTTTTTGGTTTGAATCCTTACATGGATGTCAACTCCGTGGTGAAGCATTGGGGGAAACCGGCGTACAAATTCTGGCATGATATTAAGGGGAATGAAGTCAATAATTATTCCTGGTTTTTATCTCATCTCGGCAAGATGGACTCTTTGAGTATGATGGGTATCTTTTTTCTTTCACTTGCACCCCTTGTGAGCGTTCTTTTTATAATTCCCGGTGCAAAGAGGATTTATAAAATAATCCTCTTGATTCTGGCATTGGAATTAATTTTTTCCATCATCAAGCCAATAATACTGTAGGTAATTGAACCTTCAATCGCATAACATGAGCACTTGCTTTTTTATTGTGCCTTCATCTTGAATTTCTAAACCATTGCAGTCTCATTTTCGTTTTCATTCATTGTGTGATCTTTAGAAAACATAAAAACTACTCTTTCCATTTTTCCATACGTGAAAATCTATTTCTATCAGAAGCAGAATAAAGTCCACTTTTCAACTGTAAATTCAACAAAATAGTCCACTTTTGAAATTTAAATGACACGTTAGAAAAAACCCTTGACAATATTTACGTGAAAATGTAAAATAACGCTGTTTTATATGTTTATATATATACATATTCTACCGTTTAGACCAAATTGATATAAGAGGTGTGTTAAAAAAAAGTTATAAAAACCTATAACGTAAAATAAAAGAGAAATCATAATAAAAATTAAAATATTACGGCCTTTTCTGTGTTAGTATTTTGTGTGTAACGAATAGAATGAGGCAGTGAGCCATGAAAGAAATACTGAACGAATTACAAGATTTTCTGTTGGCTCATGTATAGGCATCCCTCATGGCAATCAACTATAACGTATAATTGAGTAGTTTCGAGATAATAAATAGGTTTTCTACTACAATCTAGAATTTTGATTTTTTATGGAGGGACAATATGTCAATTGATTTAAAAGAAAGGCCAGTGTTTGTTATCGGTGCAGAAAGATCTGGAACTACACTTGTTATGGCAATGATTGGGTGTCATCCCAGAATAGCAGTCCCTGAGGTTGCTTGGTACTATCCACGGTTTCGACCATACCTGTATACATACGGGAATCTAAAAGAAGACAGTAACTTTTATACTCTTGCAGAGGAAATGATCTTTGGTCTTAAAACGCCTTTTTTCGGAATCGAAGTTAATCCCAGGACGGTGGTTGATGAAATTATTTCCGAAATCAGGGAGCGAAGCTTCGCTGGTATCTATTGCGCAATTCTGGAGTGGTATGCGCAAAAAATGAAAAACAAACCTCGATGGGGCGAGAAGACGCCTCATAATCTTTTTTTTATTAAGGAAATAATAGAAGATTTTCCAAATGCCCAGTTTATCTTTATAACGAGAGACGGCCGGGATGCCTGTACCGATTATCTTAACTCAGCTTTCGGCCCGACAAATATTTTCTGCGCAGCTGAAAGCTGGCGATTATGCCAGAATGCGGTTGAACCCTGGAGAAACAAACTTAGCTCAACCGAGTGGATCGATATTCAGTATGAAACATTGGTAAGAGAACCTGAAAAAACACTAAAAAAAATCTGCAAATTCCTTGAAGAGGAGTACACTCCATCCATGCTTGATTTCCACAAGACAGACATTGCCAAAAAGCGTGGAGCAACTCGCGATCATAAACCTCTCGGGAGCCCTGTAAGCGATAAATATGTAGGAATTTATAAAGAGTATTTAAGCTTAAGAGAGCAGCGTATATTTGCTTCAGTTGCGGGGAAAGAATTGAAAGAGGCAGGGTATAATCTGGAAATCGAACCAATCGAAATAAGTGAAAATGATAAAGCTCTTTTTCGGGAATTGGATGGAAGGACAAGAGCTGCTACACTGGATGCGCCTGAAGGACACATTGTATTTGAAAGTTACAACGACTGGCTTATAGATCAGCGGGAGGAAAGGAGGAAGAAGGGGACCTGGAAGGAGTCTGACAAACCAAAATCTTTCACCATCGATGATGACAATGAAGAGATGATCATGGGGATGAGAGCATGGGGAAAATGGAAAGATTACCTCTGCATCAAGAGACAATACATTGGCCGGGCTGCATTGTGAAATTGATTTGATGTGTAGGTTTTAATTTTACGATTTTATTATGAATTATATTGAGTGCTAAAAATTCACTACACGATATTGGGTATGAATAGTTATGAGCTTCAAGAGGAAGAAAGGATTGCTCGGGTTTACATATCATGTTTAATGGGCAGATCAGAGATTCTCCGAAGATTCATATCTCTGAGTGATTGTATTGTGTGGTGGAAATAATAATCAAAGGGAGGATTCAATGGAACAAAGTAATCAGGACACCTCGAAATGGATTCACCAATTTATAGGACCTCTACTCTTTATTATAGCTCTATTTATTCCAATTTTTGGTCCAGTACGGGCGAGAATTGGGTTTGGTATTCTTATATGGATGGTGTATTGGTGGGTTACCGTTGCTGTAGATATAAAGGTGACCTGTCTTGTGCCATTGATCGTAGCAGCCTTCTATCAGTACATGCCAATTGTTGATGTTATGAGGGCCTATGCTCACAAGAATGCCTTTCTCATTATCGGAGCATCGATGGTAACGGCAGCCTGGGCGCGCTGGGGGCTTGCCAAGAGGATATCACTCAGGTTTTTGTTGATGTTTGGGAACAAGGTTCGTTCCCAGATGATTGCCTGGTTTCTGCTGTGCGGGTTTATCAGCTTCATCCTTGGGAATACCCCTGTTGGAGCAATCTTCGCTCCAATCGCAACTGCATCATTGCTCTATGCGGGATATGAAACCTTTGAGCAGAGATACAGAAGCAGGGCGGCCTCAAATATCCTTATTGCAGTAGCTTGGGGGGCTTCTGTTGGAGGAATGACAACTCCTCTTGGAGGGGGTCAAGCGGTTGTTACTTGGAGCTTTATGCAGGAATACCTAGGGCATGAGGTATTCTTTATAGACTGGACCGCGAGAATGCTCCCCATCTCTCTTCTGGTAATGGGAGTAATGGTGCTTTTCTTCCGGTTTCTTATGAAACCTGAAGTTGATACCTTCAAGGGGAGTAAGGAATTTTATCGGCAGGAACTGCGTGAGATGGGTTCGATGAAATTCGAAGAGAAGATTGTCCTATACGGTTTTTTCATTATCGTAATCCTTGCCCTGTTTCGTCCTCTCTATGCGAAAGCGCTGAAAGGCCCATGGTTTGCTTGGATACATCCTAATCCACTTTTTTTTATATTTGCCGCTATAATTTTCTTTATGCCTGCGAAAAACAGTAAAGAAACGGTACTCTCAATACCAACTCTGGTAAAATATTTTCCCGTGGCTATCCTCTTTATATGGCCGGGCGCAGTAGCCCTGGGGAGAATTTTAACAAAAACCGGGGCGAGTACTGTTTTTGCACAGTGGCTCGGTCCGTTTATTCGTGCAGGCGACATACCGGCAATCTTTGGATTTGTTTTAGGATCGAATATGTTATCACAATTCACATCCGACACATCGTCGGCAGGCGTTATGATACCCCTCGTTATTGAGGCTTTTAAAAACTGGCACAGCCTTCAGTACGGCGCAATTGCATTCATCTGGATTGCTGGTGCCTCTTTAAGCTGGAGTTATGCAATCGCATCTGCAACGGGAGCCCAGGGAATTGTGGTCGGTTATGGGGCAAATATTAAGAGGATGTTTGCCTGGGGGATGCTGGCTGCAGTAATTTCCATTATTGTTACGACCCTTTATTTTATACTCACTGTCGCTGTGCTAAAATTGAATTTTTACATTCTACCACCAAGAATGTAAAGATGATATTGAAAACCGCAAACTTGAACCCAGTATACCTCAGACTTATCCTGATTGAGGCATTGTGCTATTGGAAATTGAACGCTGATAGAAAAAAAAGATTCAAATTGGTTCAAGTCAACATAACTTCAATGAACTTGGAAAAAGTGATTCTATCCTTTTGTAGGATAGAGCCACTTTGATAATTATACTAAAAAATATTTATAAAGTTATGATGTGAATTTTTTAGAATTGTAGTACAGGAATGAGATTTATTGAATATAGTAATCTGTTATAGAAGGAGTAATACCTGATTCAGAGTGGCGTGGGAAAATTAAAACTCTATGGCAGATTGTAATAATATGTTTAATTTCTGCTGCTTCTCTTCTTGTAATTGATTCCAATATGTCTGCAATACCCCTATTTGTATAGGCTTTGTACTGCTCAAGGCGATTACCTTAAACTATATCAATCAGTTCTTAGGAAAGATATTCCCAAAACACTACATGCAGTTGATTTTACTTCCACCCTTTCTTAATTTTGTCATGTCAACTAACCTCTAACTCATCTTCTACAGTTGAGGGCAATAGCAACAGGCTTGTTCTGCTTCAGATGGAAACGGAGTTTTTAGTATGGTAAAATAAGGTGGAATTC
>CAZFTJ010000015.1:0-112735 GCA_964521865.1 uncultured Spirochaetota bacterium
CAAATAACCATGTCGCTTTCGGTATCTTCCCGTTATGACGGTTCGGTATCCCGTACCTCCTTCGCCACTCATAATATTTCGATGCCCTAAGCCCCAAATACCACAAAAGCCTAGTTCCAGGGATCTCCGTCCCCTCACGGTAGTTCATTATCGTTTCCACGATCTCGTCTCGTATGTCAGGTTCGACCCAATTCTGTGTCAGAGATCCCCACCTGTTTTTTTTAACTTGATATTCTCCTCGGTCAGCCAGGAGATCACCTCGTCCTTCTTCTGGAGCTTCTCTTTCATTTTCTTTATTTTCGCCGTCTCCTTTCCGCTCCCATTCTGCTGATCTCCTGAGAATATCTCAATCCCCTTTTCAAACAGCAATTTTTCCCATTTGTAAAACATATTGGGATGTATGCTGTATTTTTCACACACCTCGGATACTGATACCTTGTTTTTTAAATGCTCCCGTAAAATCTCCATTTTCTTTTCAGGTGGATATTTTTTTCTTTGACTTGTCATGCTCTGACCTCCTCTGAATTCCACCTTATTTTACCATACCCGATTGTCCGATTCCATCTGAAGCAGAACATGGGCGTTTACATAATTTACGGCCTGTGGCGTAAGATCATTTTTCAGAAGCCACCTTGATAATTTCTCCTTTTCTTTCCCCAGCAGCTCGATCTTCTTCAGAATCTCATTCTTTTTGTCTTCCAATTCCGGCAGCTTTGCTCGGTTATGATCTACAAAGTCCCGTACCAGTGAGCCAATCACATCCTTCCTCAGTGACGGTTTTTCAATCTCTTGGATCACACACTTTTCAAGAATATCAGCTCTGATGTAGTCCTGATCGCAGCTCTTGAAGTTATACCTGTTGTTGCAGACATAATATTTAAACCTGCTCATCGGCTCTATCCCTGAATACGTCACATGCATAGGTGCGTTGCATTTCCCGTATCTCACTAACCCTGTCAAATAGTTAGGAGAGTGCAACCTCCGACCTTCGATAAGGTTGAAATAAAGGCCTCCTTATCCTCATTTTCTTCTACATTAATATTAAAGAAGAAATATCTAAGGGTGATGAATGTTCGCCCATATTTTCAGTAATTATATGGAAACTTTACATTTACTTTATAATTGACAAAAGATTCTATTAGGGTTAGGGTATTTACAATAAAGATGTTGTTATTCGGTAGGAAAAGCATTCGTTAATATTTCATGGTCAAATTTGGGGTTTTTAACGGTTTTTTTTCGTACGTAAGCGAATCTAGAATTACAAAACACCTATCAATTATTTTGAAGGAACCACATTTATATTCGAACGATCATTTTTGCATTATATAATAAACCAAAACGATTTAAAGGAGGATAGTAAAAATGGCTAAAGAAAAAAAACTTAATATTGATCCATCCTGGAAAGGAGTTATTAAGTGGGGTGGTATCTTGTTGATCGCTGCTGCGGCCATCGCTCTGATATTTTTTGCTTTGGTTATTGCAACCAAACAAACTATCCCGGTTCCGGCAGAGGAAGCCCTTGAGGCTCCGTTTGGCCCGAGCGCTCTTTTCACCTTGGCTGTCATAGGGGAGGTGCTTCTATTGCCAAGTGGACTGGCTTTATATTTTTCTTTAAAAGGTGTGAAAAAGACCCCTATGTTTATAGCAACTGCATTGTGGGTGTTGTGTGTGCCTATGTTCCTGGCATCCAGAGGCCAGATCTTGGCTATCTCCCAGATAAGCAGCCGATATCTGGCTGCTATGGATGAAGCAATGAGGGCGTCATACCTGGCATCGGCTGAGCTTGCGCTTGAAACCCAGAACCTTTATGCGATGATGGGATTGATCCTCCTCAGTATTGCATCCATCATCATTGGCATTGTCATGCTGAAGGGAAAGGAGGTCTTCGGAAAGAATATTGGCTATTTTGTCATTGCTGCAGGAGCCTTTACCCTCATCGGTGCACCAAGTGTCATAATGGAGGCGGTGCCGATAATTTTTCCCGTTATCGGAGTGATCCTGGGCGCTATATGGCAATTCGTCGTTGGTATTAAACTAGTCAAACTGGGTAAAGATGTTTAGTGCACTCCCAACATAGGTCAGCGGTAAAAATGGGTAAGAGGGAAATCTATCCCCGTTACCGTAGGAGATATATTCTTAAATGACTGAGCCACGCCCAAGCCTACGTTGATTAATGGTAAATAGAGAGGAAGTTTGTCATAGTAGTCCAGGATTTTGTCGTTGATATACTTCCCTTCCAGCATATCAAATATTGTGGTGTGACCATCGGCTGCGGAGATGACTATGTCGCTACTATGTTCACTGCCATCAGCCAGCCTCACACCAACCGCCCGGTCATTTTCTACCGGGATTTTCGCGACCCTTGACTTATAATGGATTCGGCCTCCTAAGTTAAGGTATCGTTGCTCGATAACTCGGGCAGACTCCAGAGAGCCGCCTACCGGATAGCAGGCTGTTTTTTGATCCATCCAGGCAAGGGTCGTATGCACAGACAAAAAAGGTCTTTCCCAATAATCGGCGTATGTAGCCCTTGTGACGTCTCTCCTTCCTGTCTCTCATATCCGGCATAAATCGGGATAAAAAATTATCTTCATGTCCCTTTGAGAGCTTTTAAATAAAAGTTCGGGCCACTGGTAAAAAGTTACCTCAGCCTTTATATTTCTGGTGGCGGGTGCAGAAGTAGGAGGTGCGTCCGCCCACTTTGACCCGGTCTATCAAGCCACCGCAGATGGGGCAGCTCTGAGCCGGGGCCCGGTGGGGGAGGAGGTAGCCTCCGGGAAACCTCTGCGGGTCAGAACGGCATTGAATGGCCACTTCAAGCACCTCCTTCATCCGATAAAACATATCCTCGAGCTCCCCTTCATTCAGTGCCGCGCTACGGATCAGGGGGTGGATTCCCGCATGGAACAATATCTCATCGGAGTATATGTTTCCTATCCCCGCAACCACACGCTGGTTCATCAGAGCTGATTTCACGGATCCCCTTCTTCGGCCGAACAGGGCCGCAAACTCCCGAGGATCAAGGCCGGAATTCAACGGGTCGGGGCCGAGTTTCTTGTGGGTGATGTACTGCTGTGGGTTGCTCACCAGGTCAACATGACCCAGCTTTCTCTGGCAGTCATAGGCCAAGTGGCAGCCGTTCTGGAAGGTTATCAGCACCCTAATGTGCTTCGGCCCGCTCCCTGAGTCTTTGAAATACCTGAGAAATCCCGTCATACCGAAATGCAGAACCAACCAGTTTTCCGGCTCCAAAAAACAAAAAAGATATTTCCCGTGCCTGGAGGTGGCACGAAAGCTCCTTCCCTCAAGACACCGCTTCAGCTGCCCAGGATCTGTCCGACCGAGGATCCGGGTGCTCTCCACCTCCACACGGCGTATGATCTGGTAGAGGGAAGTTCTGTTCATGTAGTCCCGGAATACCTCCACATCAGGCAGCTCAGGCACTTGGCTATGTCTCCTCTGAATGACTTTGCGGGCTCATCCCGCCATGGTGAGGGCTTCCCTAACAATCTGGTTCGTGTATCCCCAACGGTTGTATCGGCCGATCCGGTAGTGGTAGGATCGTTGCTCAGGAGTGAGTTGTTGGAGGGAGTGAGCTTTTTGAGTATGGTTTTCCACTCGCTGGATTCCCGCTTCGACATGGTCTCTTCCCGGCAGGGAAGCTTCAGGTCAGATGGCTCGGCCCGATTCCTACTTCAGCGCCGCGAGGATCTGATTCCGCAACTTCAGGTCCTTGATCTTCTCGGCAAGGTCGGTGTCCAGGCAGTCCTTAAGCCAGTTGTAGAAGTCGTTTTTCGTGTCGTTTACGTACTGCCCGAACCCCTGGTCGGTCATCCGCTTCAAGTGCTTCACCAGTTGAGCCTTGGTCTCGGCCACGCTCCCGTCGGCGAATCGAAACTCCTCCCCCGGCTTTACTTTCTTTCTGTTCATGCTACGTCTCTCCTTTAACCACCAGACTTTTACACTTCATGGAGCATTCAACCATGAAGCCTGCATCCGTGAGGTCTTTTCCTTTGATGCTTCATTCGGTGATGCCCCCTCAGGCGGTTCCTACGCCTGGGAAGAAGTGCTACCATAGTTGTACCGCAACGCAGCCGGAAAAGCAACACCAATTCACCTTCTTCTCATCCTCACTTCTTTTCTTAACCCTAGGGATCATGTAGGTGACTGCCCTCTTTTTCATTCATTTTCATCTTCCACAAAGGCTATGAAGGGCGGGGCATGCTGGAAGGTGTGCGGTACGGGCTGCTATGAAGGTAGGGCAATAAAAAGAGATTGTACCTTATCAGCAGTCATTGAAGTGCTTCTTTACACCGAGTCGGCCTTACGATTCGGATTTTTCTTTTCTGCGGGTTGATGTCGGGAATGAATCACAGAAAAATTTAATGTTTTTATATTACATCTAAGATACAATCTTTTTTTATATTATATTATGAAAATCGTGCACGGAAAGCGATGTTTGACTCACCATATGCGAGTAAAAAATTTTCAATTCAAAAATAAGGTAAGGAAATAATCTAATTTTGCATCAACCTGCGCGTCTGGGTAAATTAAATACCATAAAATAAAGTATGAAATCGAATTATGGAGATGATATTGTACATATGAATGATCTGACACATATCCGGGATCAGGTTATCCACCGCGGCTTTCCTGAACTGCTGGCTGAAGATATCCAGGTTGAATACAAGTATTTGAAGGATGCCCTGCTGGAATACGGCCTCCTGACACAAGAAGGTTTCTATATTGAAGTCGATGAATCATTAATGAATGCTCCCAGGCAGGTTCTCACAGGAGGCTTTGCCCATGAACTTTCCCACATACTGGCAGATAAAAATTTTAAGGATCACTCAATTTCAAGGGACAGGCTTGCATACAAGATATCGAGGCGATATAAAACTCTGGACGAGCGAAATACAGATCTGGAAGTAATCCTGAGAGGCTTTGGAAAAGACCTCCTGGTCTTTCTGGAGTATTCGGAAAAAGAGGGATACCCGCATTACAAAGAGGATGGTCTTTCTATTAGGGAAGTCAAAATATTGATAGAAAAGAGGAATACAATATGACGTCCATGCAAAGGCTGCTGGATTACAAAAGTTTATTTCAATAGTTTGGCTGCCACGGGTTCGGCTTTCTGGGTGGATGGGTTTTGGGTTGTGCCTCATCCGGTAAACGATGGGGAAGACATGCGATGAGATGATTTGAGTAAAAGAGGAGAGAGATAAGAAATCCAAATTGAATTAAGGAGGAGGATATACCATGAAAAGAATTATTCTAATAGGAGTCATGTTTTTAATAGCAGCAACAAATGTGTCTGCAATAGAGTTATCTGTCTTTGCCGGGGGTGGCTATGGATTTGGAATGGATGAAGAAACAGAAGGTACAAACATAGAAAGAGCTCCTAACGGGAATTACCTCAACTACAGTAATAAGTTTTACAAAAATGCTCGAGGACTCAGGGGGCTTGGCGAAGTCGATGTTGCCTTTTCCGACTACTTCTTAATAGGATTGGGTGGAGGTTATATCGCAAGTACCCATTCAGAAGGATCAGGCCTTGCTTTTTTGTATAATCCGGTAACAAGCACGAGAAGAGAAGCCGGCATCAGCACTTCATTCGTTCCCTTTTTCCTCACCCTAAAAGGGCGGATACCCGTGGGCCGGTTTAACTTCTACGTCGGTGCCGGACCAAGCACCTGTATTCTTGCAGAAAGCAAAATCACCGATTTAATGGCTTCAGGTGATGTTGAAGAATATTGGGAAATAGAGGCGACATATACGCCGGGTTGGGGATATCACGGAGTTGCCGGTGTTGAGTTTCGGTTAAGCAAACGTATTTCCATTCGCATGGAAGCTCGGGGGGAGCAGCTCACCTTTAGACCCAAAAAATCGGTTATTACTGTATATACCGTAAACGGTGTCGATGAGTTAATGGCAACGTATCCCGACGTCTATGACAGAGAAACCGAATATGTAGGCGATCTATCCGAATTTTTAAATAATCCCGTTGATCCTGATGCGCCGAACCAGGATTTGGCATACAATATATCTGCAGATAGCGTCGCTGTACTAATGGGTATTGTCTGGAGAATATTTTAAGCTGCTCAATCGACCCGTTTCCTGTGCCGCGATTTCGGCTGTCATTTTTTGCGCTCCAATAAATCGGCATGATTATTGATCTTCAAAGTATTCAAATGCATCGATGATGTCGAGATATACACCATCGAATCCCGCGTCAAGAATCTTTTTCAAATAGGAATCGTTGTTTCCGTAGATTATGTTTTGCCAATTTTCATCCCAGTAGCGGACTTTATAGTTGCCTGGCCAATCCGGATTTTCACTTTCCAACCATGATGGCGGGTTTGTTTCCCATGCTGCGTTCCAATAATATCTGTAATCTTCCGCTTCACCGATGCTCATATACGCGATTACCAAACGAGTACCGCCGCTGGCCTTGACTTTCAATGAATCAACATCGGAGGGCGTTAGCTCGTCAGTTTCATTGAAGAAGAGATCGATGATTGCAATGTCGTAATTCGTGCTTCGGATTGCGCTTAGAAAGGCTTCCTTTGTATTGTAAGAGCCCGGGTTCAGTAGATACAAAAAGTTCTGTGCTTCGGATAATGAAGTAATATTCGATGTATTGACATTGTGAGGAGTGGAAGGATATGCTGGAATGTCGTCCAATTCTCTGCTGTCCGCCGCGAACGATATGTAGTTTCTTGCTTCGTTTTGATTGTAAGAGTCGTCCACGTATGACTGAAGCCAGCAATAGTCAGTGACCAGAACCTCAATACCGTTACTCTCAGCAATATTGAGAAAGGCTGCCATGTAGCTTTGTTCGGATTCGGGCGTGGGAGTATTATCTGCATTATATCCGTAGAATAGGTCTTCCCGTCCAACACCATCGATAGCGTTTAGATAATTCATTGCCGGCTGCCCGTCTTCCTCTCCGTTCTCTGTCAGCAGCTCGTTCCCATTCTGGGGGATGACGATAAAGTTCGCTTTGATCCCCTTTGCATAGGCGCTAATGCCCTGGACAAAATCTCGCATATCCTGTCGGTAGTCTCTTTCAGCGGTCGCTTCATTATTACCGCATTCCAAGATTAGCACGGTTATAATGATCGATATCATTACCAGCAATAATCTCTTCATATTTATTTCCTCCAAAATGAATGTTCACAGCAAAGGCAAATAACGGATCGCGTGTACCCGAAACCGTACATGGGAGTAAAAGCCAACTCAAAGAAAGAACATTCAGCAGACGATAATCACAGATCAATCCAGTTTGATGATTGAGCTATTCCCTGGCATGGGCCTTCTTGAGCAATTCTATCATTTCAGAATATCCCTTATCGCT
The DNA here is from genome assembly GCA_964521865.1 of uncultured Spirochaetota bacterium. Classification (GTDB taxonomy): domain Bacteria; phylum Spirochaetota; class B62-G9; order B62-G9; family DRHN01; genus CAYSRJ01. The sequence goes on from CAZFTJ010000015.1 coordinate 7,358, forward strand.
CGCAATCTTCAAGGCGGACTGGCCTTTCTTGTCTTTCGCATTTACATCCGCGCCCGCCTCCAGCAAGATTTTTACGGTATCGACAGTACCGGACGATGCAGCACTCATCAAGGCAGTAAGACCATCGCTCGTTTTTGCATTCACGTCGGAACCCGCATCCAGCAGGATCTGCACGATTTCGATGTAACTTCTGCCCGCCGCCTCAATAAGGGCTGTCCGTCCACCCTTATCTCTCGCATTCACATCAGCTCCCGACTGCAATAAGATTCGAACAGCCTGAAAACCGCCGCCACTCACCGCCCACATCATGGCCGTCCTGCCATCCGTATCCCTCACATTCACATCGGCACCCGCCTTGAGCAGTATCTGGAGGACTTCTATGTGACTTCTCCCCGCCGCCTCTGCAAGGGCCGTCCGTCCACCCCTGTCCTCCGCATTCACGTCGGAACCCGCATCCAGCAGGGCCTGTACGGTTTCGCTATGACCGTGATATGATGCACGTGTCAGCGGCGTCATACCGTCATCATCTATTATAGGCATGTAAGGGCTGTAATCCAGCAAGGCTTTAACCTTTTTTGTATCACCTATCTCTACAGCATCAATCAGGGCCACCGTATTTTTAAACTCCTCAAGATTTGTAATCCCATCTCCATCATGGTCCTCATCTCCATCCAGAATCCCATCACCATCGGTGTCAGCTAATTTCGGGTTTGTACCGAATATCGCAGTCTCACATACATCACATAAACCGTCGGAGTCCGAATCCACTTCTATTGGGGTAGCAGGAAGGTGGGAAAATCCAATGCTCGGCACTACTCCGGCTACACATAAAGCAAGCATAACGGCGGCAGCGTGTTTCGCTATTGATCCATACCGTGATTGTATTCGTATCGTTTCAGTCCCAATTTGTCTCAGCCCAACCATACTCAGCGTGAGCTCTTCAAGATTTCTCCTGAGACTCTTACCTTGTTCGTAAAAAAGAGTGCGAGTAAATGCTTCCTCCTCCAGGAGATCTTTTATCTTATTGCGAGTGCTTTTGTGCAGTTGATGAGGATCTGAAGCGCAAACGTCGACCAGGCTTTCGAGCACATCCAAACTATTTCTATTGATTTCCAGCCACCATGAGTGAATCTGTTCATGTAATGCATCGACTTCTTTTCCTTTACAAAAATGCCTCGTAATCTCTGAAAGATGTTCCATCCCGACGGCAAAATCCATCAAGTTGTCGTCCTCCCATCGTCTCTTAATAAAGCTCTTTTTTGTCAAGTTGCATACAAGATCAGCTGCCGGGTCAAGCAAATGATAATAACGGGCCAGGTAATTGCCTCTGGATCGCCCTTCTTCAATCATCCGTCGCTCAAGGGGAGTACCGGCAAACGTTTCGACGCGGACAAATGATAGAGGATGATCAATGTGTTTTTTCATGAACGCTATATCTGTTCGCATCGTATCTATGGTTGCATCCGGATGAAATATCATGATTATATACTGAGTTGAAATCCCAAGGTCTTCGCATATCGCAAGTGCTTTTTCAGCATCGGCAACTGTCTGTTTTCGGCCAATGGAAGATAACCCTGTTGAACTGCCCGACTCTATACCCAGGTACAACCGCAACAAGCCCATCTCCTGCAACTTCTTGAAGATATCCTTATCGACTTCATGTGGACGGCATTTAATTGCGAATGCTATATCGTTGACTCCGCGATTGGCAAGAGCGCTCTCAAGAGCATCCAAACGCCGATGATTCTTATCTACAGAAGGAACAAGAAAGTTGTCGTCATGGAAGATGAACTGGCGTATACCACGTTCGTTATACAACGTTGCCATCTCATCGGCTATGCTCTCAACAGTTCGCTGCCGAAAGCGTTTTCCGGGCGCAAGCTTATGGAGTGCGACAATACAGCAATAATCACACGAGCCGAAACATCCCCTGCTTCCGAGCATGTTGGCTGTGGGTACACCCGCAAGCAGTCGTACAGAACCGCGTCGATCAGGGGGAGGAAGACTGTCTAAATTCTCGACGACCGGTCTTGGGTCAGTGAAGCAAATGTCGTGCCCATCACGGCAGGCAATGCCTTTTATCCGTTGTAGTCGCTGGTGCAGCCTGTTACCGGCATCGGCTATCTCCACCAGAGTTTGTTCTCCCTCATGAATGACGATTATGTCGATTTGGGGATGGTGGTATAGGAGATCTTTCGCTGCACAGGATGCATAGTGTCCACCTGCTACAACAGGACGAGCTGGATACTCTTTCTTGACCCTGCGGGCAAGTTCTAAATATTCGCGCGCTCGTGATTGAAAACACATTGAAAGTCCAACCATATCGACCTTGGAGGCCGCACAAACAACTGAATCCATATCATCGGCACAATTAAACGAAGCAATATCGACTTCATGGCCTGCAGCCTGTAGCGAAGATGATATATACCGAATCGATAGATTCTCCTCCTCTTCTGGACCTACGAGCAATACGCGCATTCTTTGCCTCCCATGTGTTACAGCAGTGATTCCACATCCTTATTTTTTGGAAGAATGACCTGAGGAGCGGATTCGATATTCGCTTTTTCAACGTCGATTAGCCTTCCAAATATCACAATTGTTTTGTCAGTTTCAACGACCGATCCTACCAGTACGTAATCAGCATTCATCATTTTTCCAATTTTGATGGCGTTTTTTGTATCCAGAAGGTCCGTTGGAGCAATTTTTTGCTTTTTCAGGATCGCATCAAGCCTTTCCCTTTCTATAACCCTGAAGCTTTGAAGCTTTTCAATTTCCACCAGTGCCGTTTCATCGAGCATTGTTGTCAGGTCTGATTTTATTCCTATTCCGGTACTGAAACCTGCTATGACGATGGAGCCTTTCTCCTTCGATTCCAGAACGAGTGTCATTTCACGAAACATGTTTTTTATGTAGTCCTTAAAAGATTGCTCCTGAACAGAGGGTACCATTTCCTCATCCATGGCAATCCTTTTTATTTCGGTTTCCGTCAGTGCCAGCTCCTGCCCCAGAACAGCACTATATGTATCCAACATTGCAATTTCATTATCGAATCCTTGATTTCCCAATCGAAGCCTCGCATTTTGAATTTCCTTTCGGGTTGAAATTGTAAGGTCAAAAGCCGGCTGCAGCCGTTTCGTATAATAGAGTTCTCCAATTTTCTTCAATGATTGAGCATAATGCAGCATGGTACCGGATTGCAGCACCATTCCATCGGAAAATCCCGTGACTGGCGACTCGATGTCAACGAAGTTTGCCTTCAGATAATACGGGCCCTGATCGTGTTTTTTACATTTTAAATCAGAGTATGAAAGAGAAAAACGGGCCAGGGTTCTTCTTTGGGTTGATCCCGGCATTTCTTGAGGAGGCATCCTCATGCGCACCAAAATCGTTTCGTAATCACCCCGATGCAGGGTGTCAAGGAAATAATAGACCATGTTTCCGTCTACCCTGTTGTTATAACCCCAGGTTTCCAGTATTTCAACGTCCTGGAGGAACTCTAATTTCATATTCAGGTTCCGGGCTGCCGGGACGAATGTTCTTTCAAAGTCACTTCCAAAGGTTTTTTCCATATCCTCCCTGCCTGATATAAACCGTGAGCTGCCTCCACCCGTATCGGCCAGCTTGATCATTAATTCCAGATTATAGTTGTCCCCAAACCCAATCGTCGAAAGATTGATATGCTTTTCATTAAAGCTTTTCACCATCTCCAATATCGCAGTTACCGATTTTTTTGCAGATGCCGCAACTCCAGGATACTCAGCTCCATCCGACAACAACAAAATTCTATTGGTATAATATTTACGGAAATTGGCCTGCACCTGCTGGTAGCCAAGAACGAGCCCTGCCTCCAGATTATCTCCTCCGCCCGGAATTATGGAATAAACTGCATCTTTGAACTTGATAAGATCCTCTACCGATTTCATTTGAGTGGAAGGAAAGAGGACCTTCGCTTCATCATCAAATACCACCAACGAAACGAAATCTGTAGCCCGCACTCGTGCGATGAAGATATCAAAGGCCTCTTTTACCCAGTCCATTTTATCCTGCTCGTTCATCGATGCGCTTTTATCGATTATAAACACCAGGTTTAAAGGCGGAAGCTCTTCAAAGCTTGTCTCCCTTCCCTGAATGCCAATTTGTATTATTTCTTCCTGCCCTCTCGTTGATATCTGACGATGCCCGGAATAAAGCGAAACTCCAACACCTGACTCAGGCTTTGGATAATGATAATCAATGGAACTAATATATGAGTCTATGTGGATTTCCTGGGGCTGAACAATGATTCCCTTTCCAGCAAGGTATTCACCTCTTTTCGGAGAAGATTCTTGTGCTCCTCCAGCCTTGACCGTAAAAGGAACAGCAACAATTAGCAGCATAATAATAAATGCGGTTGGTCTTTTCATATTGTAATCATTTTCGGTATGCTCAATATTCAGGCCGGTTTCCTGAATCGTGGCAAGTATGAGGTCGATATTGAAGGGCTTAACCGCTTGTACACGATTCGGGAGTTTTACCTCTTTTTTGAAATCACCCCCTGAATCGTTTCGATATATATACAGAATGGAGAGTATCATAGAAAGTATATATGTGCAATGATTATATATTTTTCAAAAGAGAAATATCTCCATATAATACGGCTTGCGGATCGTGATTCTTCATTTGGCGCTTCATTTGCTTTTAATTATCGTTTCATTATAGGCGATAAAGATTTCATTTTATTTCATAATGAATGAATACTTCTCGGCACGTATCGCTAGAACCAGGTTTTTTTCCTGTATTCGATGTATTTTTTCCCAAATTGCCGTTCCAGATTCTTTTCTTCGAAATATTTCCAGGTAAAAATAAAAGCTGACCATAAGACTGTGGAAAGACATGCAATAAAACTCTTGAAAATTAACGGATACCCTGTATGTAACAATATCAAACCTACATACATTGGATGCCGGATCTTCGAATATATCCCCGTACTCACAAGCTCTTCTTCATTACCGAGGCCTCCTTTTTTGATTTCTGAATATAGGAATAATCCAATTCCAGTAACTGTAAGAATTACACCAATTGGTATGGAGATGTATGAAGAAATGTTCATTTTGACAGGATCCACCCCACTCCATACTCCCCATCCGGCATATCCAAGAGTGACAAAAATCACAGAATATTTAAAGAATCGTTTTGAGATTTCAACCTGTTTTTTATAAATATGGATATGAATCGTCAGACGCACTATATAACTCAAAAGACATAAAATTGCACCTCCAATTGCCAGGATCAGATTTGCTGTTGAGATATTTACTATTTCGAGGAATGACATTGATATAGATGATAGCAAAGAGCGAAACAGATGTCAAAGCCAAGACATTACTATTCTTATTCGGCAGTGCCCTGGAAACTTCACATTTTCTTTATTATTGACTGAATGTTCCGTTGCGGGTAGTATGTTTAAAAGAAGGCTTTTGTTTTTTTGGCGGGAAAAGCATGCGTGAATATTTCATGGGCAAATAGGGAGCTTGTCGCAGTTTTTTTCGTGTGGCTTTGTATCTCGATTTATAAAAACGTGTAACAATGCTTATAAGTCGTTGACCGATTCATACCAAAAGAGCAAGGAGTGATCTGTGATGGAAACGAAGTATCCTCATCTGTTCAGCCCGATCCGTATCGGGAATTTCGAGGTGCCGAACCGCGTATGCCATGTACCGACGGATATTTTCTCGGCCAATGCCGACGGGTCGGTAAACCAGCGGGTCATCACCTATTACGAAGAGGTAGCCAAAGGAGGCTGCGGCTTCATCATAGTCGGCGCTTCCACCCCCGACAAGAAAACCGGCCGCCCCGGCCCACTGTCTCTTGCCGTGGATGAGGATCCGTTGATCCCTGGACTGGCAGAGCTTGCGGAAGCCATGCACCGGTACGGGACAAAGACATCCCTGCAGATCCAGCATCCCGGGCGCCAGGCCGCCTGGCCGCGCACAGATCTCATCTCCGCAACGGACATGGTGATAGACATTCCGGCATCTGCGGGCCACGAGATCGTCTACGCAGAAAGACAGGCCAAGGGAAAGTCCATCCGTGCTATGACCGTAGAAGAAATTTATGACCTGATCGAAAAGTTTACAGAAGGGGCCTGGCGGGTACAGCAGGCGGGATTCAATTCAGTGGAGCTGCACGGCGCCCACGGGTACCTCATCGCTCAGTTCATGAGCCCCTACGTAAACAAGAGAAATGACCGCTTCGGCGGGAGCTTTATGAGCCGTATGCGCTTCCCCCTGGAGATCATTGCCGGCATCAAGTACAAGTGCGGTAAGGACTTTCCCATCGGCATACGATACTCCGGCGAAGAATGGATAGAGGGCGGCCGTACCCTGGAGGAAAGCGTCAGGATAGCCAAACTATTCGCGGAGCACGGAGTTGCGTTCTTGGATATCAGCGCCGGAATCTTCGAGATACCGGGCCCCGCCTGTGACCCGATGTACTATCCTCAGGGCTGGAATACATACACCGCAGAGGAAATTAAAAAACACGTAAAGATCCCGGTGATAACCAGCCACTCGCTGCGCGAACCGGACTATTGCGAAAGGGTCATCGCCGAGGGGAAAGCCGACATGGTCGGTTTCTCGCGTCAGCTCATCGCCGATCCTTACTGGGCGAACAAGGCCATGGCCGGGGAAAAAGAGGAGATCCGCAGATGCATCTCCTGCCTCGTCGGCTGCTGGCAGGAATCCGCCCTGATCAAACATTATATGCGCTGTGCTATCAACCCTGCGATCGGAGACGAGCGCTTTCTCCACTTTGGCCCTGCAGAGACGAAGCTCAGCGTTGCTGTTGTGGGCGGAGGCCCCGCTGGCATGGAAGCCTCGCGGATCGCTGCCCTAAGGGGTCACAAGGTCACCATCTTCGAGAAGAGTAACGAACTGGGCGGTGCGATCCTGTACTGCTGCATGGTTCACTGCAAGAGTAAAATGCGCTGGTATGCCGATTGGATACGAATGCAGGTATCCAAGCTGGGCGTCGAGGTCAGGTACGAAAGTGTACCGAAGCCCGAAGAGCTCAAGAAGTACGACGTGGTGCTGGTTGCGACTGGTGCCGGCGTAGCCCGGCCGGATATCAAGGGCATAGACTCCGAACGGGTCTGTACCTACGAGGACGTGCTGCGCTGCAAAGCTAAAAACTGCGAGTACTGGCCGAAAGGCGGCAAAGCGGAACCGGCGAAGGTCGGTGACACAGTCCTGATCTGGGGCGACTACTACGGTGCAGCCGATGCTGCGGAAAAGCTGGGAACCGAAGGCAAGAAGGTCTACATCATTACTGAAAACAGCGAGTTTGCAGCCTGGATGGAGCCCAGCCACAAAGACGTGATGCTCAAGCGCTTCAAGTGTGGAAACGGGGAAGGGCTGACCGGCAAAACTTTTAGTCAGCCTGCAACGATCATCACCAGCTCAACGGTTCTCGAGATCAAGAAGGACGGTGAGGTCATTCTGGAGAACAGCAAGTTCGAGCACTCGACCCTGATGGTTGACACCGTTGTGCTGGCCGGCGTTCAGGCGGACGACAGCCTGTTCCAGAAGTACCGTGCTGCCGGACTGTTGGCAGCGAAAATCGGCGACGTGAAAAAGATCCGCAACCTGCGCGGGGCAGTTACAGACGGCGCGAATATCGGCTTGACCCTGGACAAGGACCTGCAAATCAATGCCAACGGAGAGCTCATCGCGAGCTTGTCCACGAATGCCGCGCATTAGGGATGGTGTGGAAGCTGACGACGTGAAAAAATATTCATACGAGTATCTTGTGTTTCTGTCATGATACCCTGGAATATTAGAGCGTGCTTGGATGCTGTTGGGGTATGAAAGGTATTCATGGGTATGGCGGAGGGCTCGAAGAGCTCGTATCTGAAATCGGTGGTGTGATTCTCGGCAGTGCAAATCTTTCTTAATTACATCTACGCCGTTTCGAGAGGGTGCATACAGTTTGTCTGCGGGAGAAGGGGAAGATTCCGCAGGAAATTGCAGCGCCTTTTCGAACAGCATGCCGAGTAACGTTTTTTCTTGACAGTAAGGGAATCTCGAGATAGAAATATTGTAATCCTTTACAAAACATTTTCTGTGACCATTGAATGTGATCGTTGAAACTGTGATCATTGAAGATCATTGAAGTGGAAGAGAAATGCCTGACAGAAATAGCAGAGCAATCTTTCAATTACGACGCGGGTTTCAGCCTTTACTGGGGTTGTTGGTTATATATGTTATTTTTACTGTATTATCGCCCACTTTCAGAACCTTTAATACCTTTAAAACAATTCTTACTCAAGCTGTCGTTCTGGGGACGTTATCGACTGGTGCCACGATAGTGCTGATTTCCGGGGGCCTGGATCTTTCAATAGGTTCCCTCTTCGGTTTGATAGCGGTAATAACAGGGTTGATGTTAAAAGCCGATATTCCGGTCGGAATAAGTGTATTTTTAAGCATGCTGTTCGGAGCAATAGCAGGAGCTTTTAATGGTGCCGTCATAGTAAGCACCGGAATTCCCGCTTTTATCGGTACACTCGGTATGATGAAAGTGTATCGCGGGTTTGCAGAAATTCTCGGCAAAAACAAAGATCTCTCTCAATTTCCGCTGTCATTTCAATCCATCGGACAGGGTTATCTGATACCGATCAGCATCATGGTGATAACATTCCTGGTTGCGCATATTATTCTTTCGTATACCAAGCTAGGATTTAACTGTTATGCAATCGGCGGTAGCAATGAGATGTCACGGCGGGCCGGTATTCCGGTTAAAAAATATTATATAGTTTATTATATGATTGGAGGAATATCCACTGCGATATCGGCGATAATCCTCGCTTCACGGCTTAACTTTACTAACTCTTCCTGGGGACTTGGGTTGGAGCTTAATGCGCTGGGAGCGGTTATTATAGGGGGAACGAGTTTGACAGGCGGTGTCGGTAATATTGCTCGTACCGTTATAGGAATATTTATTGTTACCACCCTAAATACCGGATTAAGCCATCTCGGTGTGAGTTCCTCCTGGCAGCGAATTTCAATCGGGGCTGTTATAATTTTTGCAGTATGGCTTGATATCATGCAGCGCAGGAGAGAGGAAAACGAATAAATCCTGTTTGTTGAACAGGAGGCTATAGTAAATAAAGTAATGGAGGTGCGTTATGAACAGAGTGGCGAAACGTATTGTTCTTTTTATGGTGGTTTTTTTATTTGTCACCGGGCTCGTATTTGCCGGTGGAGGCAAAGAATCACAAAAGGCTGGAGGAAAAGAGAAAATTACGATTATGTACACCGGGTTTCCCGGCGGTCTTACACCGTTTTGGGCACAGATGGCAAAGTATATGAAAGAGGAAGCTGATGCTCTTGGTGTAAAATTGATTGATCTTTCCCCCACAACAGCGGATGCAAACTTACAAAAGCAATCGGTTGATAATGCTATAGACATGGGTGTTCAGGGTATCATCATCGGTTCTATCGATAACAGGGCTTTTGGCGAGTCCTTGAAGAAGGCCGCCTCCAAGGGTATTGTTATTTCGGCAGTTGATACCGCTATCGATGATCCGAACGTCGGCGCTCTTGCGCAAACGGATAATCTTGCTTCTGCACGGCTTCTCGGTCAGTACATCGTCGATCATACTACACAAAAAGGGAAGGTGTTGATACTTGGAGGTACTCTTGGACATCAAACCGGTGATGCCCGAAGGGATGGTGTAAAACAGGTCCTCGAGGCGAATGGTTACGAGGTTATTTTCAGGGCATGCGATTGGGACGATAAAAAGGCCTATGAGACCGCCATCAATGAACTCGATGCTCATCCGGATATTGTGGTTGTATTCGGCTGCTGGGATCCTGGAGCACTTGCTGGACTTGCTGCTGTGAAGGAAAAGGGGTTGTTGGGACAAATTAAAGTCTATGGTTTTGACGGGCTTCCGGCTGCATTCAAGGCGATAAAAGATGGTGAGCTTACTGCAACAATAAAACAGGATAACAAACAAATGGCTCATGTCATAATGAATACGACAGTCCAGCTCATTAAGGGCCAAGAACCGCCTGTCAAGAGGCTGCTGATCCAGGGAGTCGTTGTCGACAAATCGAATGTTGATAATTTTCTTGAAGAATAGTCTCGGGTGCCGATGCTGGCCATCGATCTATCGGTTAATGAAGCCCCTGTTGTTTGGACATTTGGCATTTATATAACAGGGGCTTTCAATGTGCTGCGTGATCGGCATACCGCTTTCTTTCTAGGTTCCATACCCGGTAGGTCGTACTGAAGGACAATTTCACATATGAAGAAAGAAGAGGATTCTGATATCAACTTTTAATTCGATTGTTATCGGATACTTTCTCAGTGACACCTGTTATCATGGATACAATCTCATTCATATTGGTCTGATCTTTACGTTTCTCGCCTGTTTTCCGACCACTTCGTAAAACGATTATCCTGTCGACGAGTTCAAATACATGTGCAATATTATGGCTGATAACGATAATTGAAACACCGAAGTCAGAACGTATTCGTTTGATAAGTTCGATGATTTTTCGTTCCTGTTTCACGCCGAGATTGTTGGTCGGTTCATCAAAAATAAGTATCTTTCCTCCCCAGTATATTGCTTTTCCCACTGCGACGGATTGTCTTTGACCGCCCGAGAGATTGAGAAGCGGGGCATTAATGTTTTGCAATCGAATACTCATTTTTTCAAGCAGCTGTTCCGTCTCGTTTTTCATATAACCGGAATCGATGAATTTGAGCAGTTTTCCAAAAGTATTATCCTGCAGTTTTACTCTTCCCAGAAAAAGATTCGCAGTTGCATCCAGAATGGGTATAACACCACCGTCCTGATAGACAGTCTCGATACCATAGCTCCTTGCATCTTTGGGGCTGTTGATTTGGGCCTTCTCACCGTTGATGAATATTTCCCCGGCATCATTCTTATACACACCCGATATGGTTTTAATCAGTGTCGACTTGCCGGCTCCGTTGTCCCCGACTATGGCAATGATTTCCTTTTCGTATAGCTTTAGATCGATATTATCTATAGCTTTGATTCCGGCAAAATGCTTGCTCAACCCCTTTGTTTCTAAAACCACCTTTCTTTCCAACTTGTTTTCCTCTGTAACTAAAGAAATCACAATAACATTGTCGTCGAGCGGTATACTCCGAAGGGTATAACCGGAGTAATGCCGTCCATGGACGACATTATGTCCGCTAAACAGCGGTAGAAATCCACTCCACTGATCCCATATGTATACATACCCACTGCTATATTACTTCAGTGTAATATCTTGTCAAGAGAATTGGCACATAAAAGAGGGCGCAGTTTTTTATATGGAGGACGAATGATAGGTTATAATTCGGGGTTCGCCAATATATACCAAATTAGCTGTTAAAACTCCTCCATTACCCATGAAATAATTCCGAATATTTTTCCTGACGGAAAACGTCTGTCTTCTCGTAGACATTCTATCCAGAACATGGCATTTTCTTTATTATTGACGGAATGTTTTATGACAAGTAGTATATTTACAATAAAGCTGTGGTTGTTCGGTGGAAAAAGCATTCGTGAATATTTTATGGATTAAAGGGGCGCTCTGCACGTTTTTTTGTCTATGTTCGCTATTCTCGAATTAAAATAATTCCAATCACTCATACTTCGTCGGTTTGAAACTGTGATGAGATTTTGGACGAAGAGGGGAGTTGTTTTTTTTTTTATGATATAGTATTCTAATAAGAATTATTTATTTTCGTGTGGAATCATTGATGATGAGTATCGTTAAATGGCTACAAAGTATAAACCCCTGCAGCAGGTTCGAAAGAACTTCAAGATCCACTGGTATCGCTGTCCGATAGAACGGGACATGCTTAAAACACTCACGCGCCGCAGCAACCTGCGGGGAGCTTTCCAGACCGTCGGGCATATTGTACTGCTCGTGATCACCGGTGGCGCGACCTACTACTTCTTCAATCAGAGGTTCTGGCTGGGATTCGCCCTGGCCCTGTTTGCCCACGGGACAATCTACTCATTCATCGCGGGCTTGGCCACTCATGAGCTGTCTCATGGCACCGTCTTCAAAGATAAATGGCTCAACGGCATGTTCCTCCGGATTTTCAGCCTCATCTCATGGTTCAACTTCCACGACTACAAGGTAAGCCACACCTATCATCATATGTACACTCTCCACCCCCGAGGTGATCGTGAGGTCACGCTGCCGATCAGGCCTACTCTGCATCCCCTCAATCTACTCCAATATTTCACCCTGAACATCGTTGGGGGGCGCGAGCCCTGGTCCTGGCCCGTGGTTCCGGTCATCGCAGGAACGGTGAAACTCGCATTTACCGGAAAATTCAACAAGGAGTGGTTGGAGGCTGTATACGAGGATCGAGAGGATGCTCGGAAAAAGTCAATCAACTGGGCCCGCACGCTGCTGATTTTTCATTTGGCGGTCATCGTTCTCTCTCTCGTTTTCAAGCTCTGGATGCTGCCCGTTCTCATCACTTTCGCGCCCTTCATCGCCAACTGGTGGCGGTACTTCGTCGGCGCCCCCATGCACACGGGATTGATGGATAACGTGCCCGATTTCAGACTCAGTGTCAGAACGATCACCCTCGATTCCTTCTCCCAGTTCCTCTACTGGCGCATGAACTGGCACACCGAGCACCACATGTTCGCGGCAGTTCCGTGCTACAACCTCAGACGTCTGTACAAAACAGTGGCCTTCGATATGCCGAAGCCGCGTTCTCTCGTTGGGGCATGGCGGGAGATGCGGGAGACGTGGCAGAAGCAGCTGAACGACCCCACCTATCAATTTAAGACGCCCCTGCCAGGACGAAAAGGCGACGGGAAGAAAAAGCACGATCCCGAAGAAGCCTCCCTCGGCGATCTCCCTCCGGACAGCCTGGATTGACGGGTGCTTACTTCAGGAAAGATCCTTCTCAAATACGCTTTCAACCGATTGTTTTTCGAAGCTTCGAATATGCACCCCAGAGAAGTCCCGGATGTTCTAGAAGCGGCAAATTATGTCGGAGTCTTTGAACATGGACTTACGCGATTGAAGGATCTTTCTCTATCCCTGAAATTTATTATGAAACTGTTACCCTCAAGCTGATGGCGGCTAACCGTTTTTGCTTCGGGGAAGTTAGCATCGAGTTGTTCGGGAATCGGTCCTCAGACCACCTCGGCGTAGTCAAACTGACTGTTGTAGATCTCTGCGTAGAAACCACCGGCCGCGAGGAGATCCTTGTGGGTTCCCTGCTCCACGATGCCCCCGTCGCGCATTACCAGGATCAGATCCGCGTCCCGGATCGTCGATAGGCGATGCGCGATCACGAAGCTGGTGCGGCCCTTCATGAGGTTGTCCATGGCTTTCTGGATCAGGATCTCGGTTCGGGTGTCGACCGAGCTTGTGGCCTCGTCGAGAATGAGCATCCTGGGATCGGCCAGAATTGCCCGGGCGATCGTCAAGAGCTGTTGCTGGCCCTGGGAAATATTGTTGGCCTCTTCGTTGACGACCATCTCGTAGCCTTTCGGCAGCGTGCGGATGAAGTGGTCGGCGTGTGCGGTCTTGGCCGCCTCGATCACCTCCGCATCCGTCGCCTCCGGGCGCCCGTAGCGGATGTTCTCCATTATCGTTCCGTTGAAGAGCCAGGTATCCTGCAGAACCATCCCGAACATCCTGCGAAGATCCCGGCGGGAGAAATCCCTGATGTCGTGACCGTCGATCAGGATCGCTCCGCCGCCCACGTCGTAGTACCGCATGAGCAGCTTCACTATCGTGGTCTTCCCGGCTCCGGTGGGGCCTACGATGGCGATTTTGTGGCCCACGTCGGCGACGGCGGAGAAATCGTTGATGACAATCGCCTCCGGGGAGTAGCCGAAGGTGACGTTCCTGAACTCGACGCGGCCTTCTGCATTCGCCAGTCTCGTGGAATCTTTCGCTTCCGGGGTCTCCTCGTCCTGATCGAGAAATTCGAAGACCCGTTCCGCGGCGGCGGCGGTCTGCTGCAGGACGTTGGAAATGTTGGCAAGCTGCGTAAGCGGCCGTGTGAAGTTGCGAACGTACTGGATGAATGCCTGGATATCGCCGACGCTGATCGCTTTCTGGACCGCGAGCCAGCCGCCTAGGACGGTCACGGCGACGTAGCCGAGGTTTCCGACAACCATCATCATGGGCATCATGATCCCCGATAGGAACTGGGATTTCCATCCGGCTTGATACAAAGTTTCGTTGAGCTGGCAGAACTTCGCGATGCTCCTGGCCTCACCGTTGAAGGCCTTCATGACAATATGCCCGCCGTACATCTCCTCGACATGTCCGTTTACATGGCCAATGTAATCCTGCTGCTGTCTGAAGTACTTCTGCGACTGCCTGATGATCAGGGTCACGAGAACCATCGAAATTGGGATGACCGCGAGCGCGACCATCGTCATCATCCAACTGATAGAGAACATCATGATGAGAACGCCCGACACGGTGACGACCGAAGTCACGATCTGCGTAAGACTCTGGCTCAGGGTCCGGTTTACGGTGTCGACGTCGTTTGCAATGATCGAAAGGACCTCGCCGTGGTTGGTGCCGTCGAAGTACTTGAGCGGCATGCGGTTGATTTTCTCAGCGATATCTTTACGCAGCTGGTAGGTGATCTTCACCGACACACCGGCCATGATCCAGCCCTGAACGAAGCTGAGCAGCGCCGAGACCAGGTAGAGCCCGAGAACGAGCAGGAGGGTGCGGCCGATGGAGACAAAGTCAATCGTACCCGTTCCTGCGATCTTCGCCGTGACTCCTTCGAAGAGTTTCGTTGTCGCCGTTCCGAGAATCTTCGGTCCGACGATCATAAAGACCGTCGATGCAGCGGAGAGAACCATGATGACGCCGATGGCGAGCTTGTAGGCGCCGAGATAGTGGAAAAGCTTTGCCATGGTCCCCTTGAAATCGCGGGCCTTCTCGCCGCCTCCCATTCCCATGTGACCGCCCATCCGTCCACGCATTCCAGGGCCGCGTAAACCGGCACCGGGCATCCCGGGCCGTCTGCCTGAGGGCCCTGCACCCTGCATCCTCTCCGCCTCCGGACGGGAGGAAGTGTTTTCTCCTTGATCGCTCATGCGAGTTCCTCCGTGGTGAGCTGAGAGGTGGCGATCTCGCGGTAGGTAATGCAAGCGTCCATAAGCTCCCGGTGTGTTCCACGTCCGACAACCCGTCCCTCGTCGAGAACGATGATCTGTTCGGCATTTTTGATTGTGGAAACTCGTTGGGAGACGATGAGAACCGTGCGCGAGGCGGTCTCTTCCTTCAAAGCGCGTCTGAGGTTCGCGTCGGTCTTGAAGTCCAGCGCTGAGAAGCTGTCGTCGAAGATGTAGACCGGCGGCTTCTTGACGAGCGCCCGGGCGATGGACAGGCGCTGCTTCTGGCCCCCGGAAACGTTCACGCCGCCTTGTGAGATTGTCGCTTCCATCCCTTCGGGTAAGGTCGCGATGAACTCCGAGGCCTGCGAGATGCTCGCTGCGCTTTCTACTGCCTCGTCGTTCGCCCGCTCGTCTGCATAGCGCAGGTTACTGGCGATCGTTCCGGCAAAGAGTGCCGCCTTCTGCGGGACGTAGCCTATCCTGTCACGCAGATCGTGCTGGCTGACCGCGCGAACGTCTTTCCCGCCGACATAGATCGCCCCCCCGGTGACATCGTAGAAACGGGGGATGAGAATAACGAGTGTGCTTTTCCCGGTACCCGTAGGGCCGATGATCGCGGTGGTCTGTCCTGGACTGGCGGTGAAGCTTATATCGTGGAGAACGTCTTCTTCGGCACCGGGGTAGCGGAACGAAACGTTGCGAAACTCAACAGTGCCGTCACGTCCGGGGTCGAAGCTTTCGGGTAAAGTAGGATCCTTGATGAGCGGTTCGGTTTCCAGAACGTCGGCGACGCGCCCCGCCGAGACCGCTGCTCGCGGCAGCATGATGAACATCATCGAAAGCATCAGGAAGGCAAAGACGATCTGCATTGTGTACTGCATGAACGCTATCATGTCTCCGACCTGCATTGTCGACTGAGCAACCTGCCCGGCTCCTATCCAGATGATCAACACTGACAATCCGTTCATAATCAGTAACATGAAGGGCATCATCACGACCATCACCCGGTTGACGAACAGCATCGTGCTCGTCAAGTCCTTGTTGGCGCTGTCAAACCGATTCTCCTCGTGCGGCTGCATGTTGAAGGCGCGGATCACCATCATGCCGGAAAGGGCCTCGCGGCTGACCAGGTTCAGGCGGTCCATCAAGCGCTGCATCAGCTTGAACTTCGGAACGGCAACATTGTAGACCGCCAGGACGACGACCATGAGGACCGCCACGGCCAGCGCGATGATCCACCACATAGAGGCGCTCTTGCCGATGGCCCTGATGATGCCTCCCACGCCGATGATCGGAGCGTAGAAGGCCATCGTAACCAGCATGACGGCCACCATCTGTATCTGCATGATGTCGTTCGTGGAGCGGGTGATGAGCGAAGCTGTTGAGAACTTGTCGAACTCGCCGGCCCCGAAGCCTTCCACGCGCTTGAAGACCGCAGCACGGAGGTCGCGCGCAAGTCCTGCAGCGATCCGCGCCGAGAGAAAACCGGTGGAGACGGCTGTGACGGCGGCGACGAGCGTGAGGAGCAGCATGAGCGTCCCGGTGTGAAGCATGTAGCTGGTCTGCAGTTTGGCAGTGTTTACGCCAAGAGCCGCATACTCGGCTTTGACCGGCTGCGTCGCGGCCTGGTTGATCATCTTGGGCCCCATGGATGCGAACTTCTGATCGATTGTCGAGGCGAGCCGGAACCTCCGCTCTGCGGGCAGCATCTTCAAAAGTGAGGAGGGAGCGAACTCGCCGACTGTCGCCTCCGCCTCCGGCAGGCCCTTAGCCTTCACCAGTGCCGGATTGGTTTCCGCCTGTTCGATGGCCGCCACGGCGAGCCACGCCTTTCCCATGATCGGGTTGATCGCCGCTATCTCAGCGCCGTTGATCTCCCTTCGTACGTAGATAGACTCTTTGGACAGGACCGGATACTCGGACAGGTAGTGCGTGCTCTGTGAGCCTCCTGGTTGAACCAGCTGGTAGTCCGCGAGCACCCGCTTGGCATCGTCGGCGCTCATAAAAAGGGTGAGCCTGTCCATCTGACTCTTGCGGAGCGCTTTCGGAACCGCATCGGCAATGCCGCCCTGCTGGATTCCCACGTTGACGATGTGCGACATGTAGTCCGGCAGCGACAGGTTGGCATAGGCCTGAATGAACAAGAGCACAATCGCAGCGGCCAACAGGGGTAGATAGGGTTTGATGTATTTTGCGATCCGCATCATTTCCTGACACTCTCTTCGTTTTCCACCGGCCTTTTGCACGGGTGAATATCCGGGCCTGCTCTTCTTACCTTGTCGAGAAGGATCCTCAGCCCGGCGACTACGGTCCGCCGCTCTTTCGACGACATCTCCTCTGCAACGGATTGGAACCAGCGCTGCCGGGCCTTCATAGCCTCGTCGATGAACCGATCTCCTCGTTCGGTCAGCACGATCTGTTTTGCGCGGCGATCGTTAGGGTCTTCGCTGCGAACGATGAGACCCTGATGGACAAGCCGGTCGAGCATCTGGCTTGCCGCCGCGCTGGTGACGCCCAGTCTGCCGCCGATGTTGGAGACGCTACTCATTCCCCGGTGACTGAGCAGAAAAAGTGCACCGACCTGGGACATGGAAAGCCCATGCTGTCTTGCGACGTACACAACGGCGCCCATCGATCTATGCATGAACACCTCGGTCCACTCGTGGAGAGCGCCAACCACCTCGTCTGGATTTCTCATATGTTAGATCCCTTAATAATTAAGATATCTTTAATATATTGATTCCTTTGCAAAGCGTCAAGAGTCTTCCGGGAGACGCAAGAGCTCGGCCTAAGGTCCCCGCGTCCGTTCCGGTGGGCGGGCAACCGGCACGTAAAGGAAGGCTCCCTTTTATAGATAGAGCCGTAGGGTCGGAGTAAACAAGCCGGCGAAGAAGGTGAGGGAATCTACAGTCGAGCTTCATCTTGAAAATCACAGAAGACCGGCACTCTCATCAGGTTCGCGGATAACAATCTATGGCACGGGGACGATACTCTGGTTATTTAACTAAACCTGTTATGCGCTCTTTGAAAGATTTAAAATCTTCAAGCTTTCCTTCAACCTTTGACCATCTCTCAATCTCTTCCATGCTGATATCAGTCGATCTTGCAACCAGGACAGCCTGTTCCAAGCACTGAAGATCATCCCAATAATAGTAACCTGCTAATCTGTCTTTCACACAGTCAGTTGGTGAAATCATTCTAAGCGTCCCGGTATCGAGTTTATATTCGACTATCTCTTTTACCGGTTCATCGCCAACGGACAGGGGGCCTCCAGGAAACTCAATAAAGAACTCGGTTTCCGGGTGCTTGAAATATCTGCCTTCTACTGAAAAATCGATTTCCGTCATTGCATCGCGTATTTTGCGTCTTTTTGCGAAACGGGTATTGATCAGATCAATGTCCATTGAAACATACCTGTTACTGCTGTAGATTGAAACACAAGCGCCACCGGAAAGAACGACTTCAATGCCCTTGTTTCTCAGGTGTGATTCAACAAATGCCGCAAGTTCTGCGTTTGTCATCTCTTTGATGAATTTCATAGTGGTTTGCCGCTCCGCCGAGGCCTTCGTCTGTTCATTAATAGATGCTCCTGTTCTTCCTGTGTATAGAAGGTTAGCGCCTTCTCAAGCAGTGCCTTCAATTCCTTGAGAAATGGATACCTCGGATTAAAGAAATATAGACGAGTTCTTCCTGCAGGTCTGCTGACCATAACTCCGCCTGCTTCAAGCTTTGTTAGCTGCTTATGGATAGAGTCAGGATCACAACCATAGAACCTCGCTATTTCCCTGGCGTACCCTTCTTTTCTTACCAGAATAAATATAAGTACCCTCTCGGCGTTGGTTGAACCCAGTAACGGTTCTAACACAACGTATCACCCCCCTGTGTCCTTGTTTCGTCGGATATTTTCCTTTATATAATAGTAATTATCGGACATATGTCAGATTTTATCTGACAATATAAGATTTCAATTCAGGTGAGTCAAGGAAAAAAGGAATGACGGCGCGGGCTTCGTATCACCGCTTGTACGTTTGCTATTTTGCATTTTTTTAAAGAAGTACAAAATGGGTATGGAAAATTATAATTAAATATTAAGCGATGTCGCACCAGGGGTACCTATTGGTGAAAAACCATTGAATATTCCAGCTATTGACAGGTGGAATCATCTTCGTTATTCTAAGAGAGTCGCACGGTACATGTTTTATGGAGTGAACGTGTAATAAGGAAGGGGGCTTTATGCGGAGCTTGGATGATTACAGAGACCTGGAAGGGGACAACATTCTCTATGAGATATATTCCAAGGCGAGAAAGCTTCATGGAAAACATGTCCTTCATATCAACTCTACCTATCAGGGAGGAGGTGTCGCGGAGATACTGGCAACACTGATTCCTCTAATGAACGATATCGGTATTGATATAGGCTGGAGGATTTTACACGGTGATCCCGACTTTTTTACCGTCACAAAAAAGTTCCATGATGCACTTCAGGGCCAGCCTATGAACCTGTCGAAACTAAAGAAACTGCTCTACACCCAAACGAATGAAAACTTTTCAGTCTATACGCATATCGATCACGATTGCGTTATTATCCACGGCCTTCAGCCGCTTCCATTGATTAAATGCCATAAGAAACGGCAGCCATGGATCTGGCGCTGTCATATAGACCTCTCAAATCCCTCGGATGAGATCTGGGAATTTTTAAAAGGATTTATTCTACGGTACGATTTGGTAATCGTATCAAGCGAGAGCTACCGCAGCGAGCATCTCCCGGTGGAACAAAGGATAATTTCTCCGGCCATCGATCCGCTTTCACCGAAGAACATTCAGTTGTCTGAAAACGATATTGCAAAATACCTCAAAAAGTTCGAAATTCCGAATGACAAACCCATTATCGCCCAGATATCGCGTTTCGACAAATGGAAGGACATGCTCGGAGTGCTCGATATATTTAAAAATGTGAAAAAAGAGGTCGACTGCAGATTGATTCTCTGTGGGAGCATGGCATCAGACGATCCCGAGGGTTTGAGGATCTACGAGAAGGTTCAGCAAAGGGCAAACAGGATGCTTGACTCGAAGGAGGTGATACTTATCACCGTTGAGAACAATATACTGGTAAATGTTATCCAGCGAATCGCATCTGTCATTATTCAGAAATCTATCATGGAGGGCTTTGGATTGACAATAACCGAAGCTCTCTGGAAAGGAAAACCTGTTGTTGCTACAAACGTTGGAGGAATACCCCTCCAGATTGAAAATGGGAAAACCGGCTATCTCTTAGAGCCGAAAGATACCGAAGGATTTGTTGAAAAGATCTTACACCTTCTTAAAAATCCCGATCTTTCACAAGAGATGGGAAAAACGGGCAGAGAAATGGTGCGAAAAAAGTTTCTCATAACCAGGCTAATCGGCGATTATATAGATCTTTTAAATGAGGTGCTTTAAATCAACCGGGTCGAAATATTAGGCTAGTATTTCCATCAGCAGAGATCGCACCTCTTCTACTGATGTAATATTGTAGTTTGCCTTTGATGCACCGAGCCCCACCTTTATCGAGTACGATCTGCCTGGAAGCACGTCAAAGATATCCTCATCGGTGCTGTCGTCACCTATTGCCATCACAAAATCCCACTTATCCTTTGAAAGCCAGTTGAGCGCTGCTCTTCCCTTGTTTATTCCAGCATTCTTTACCTCGAGCACTTTGTTGCCCTCGAGAATTCCGAGATTGAAATTTTCGGTCAGCTTTATGAGAATTTCCTTCAGCTCGCTTACCCGTGCCGATGCAAGGGCAGGATCGGATTTTCTATAATGCCAGACTAATGAAAATTCCTTGTCTTCTATGAAAGAACCTGGAGTTCTATCCGCCCAAAGCTCAAGTACGGATCGTATTTCTTCCTTCCAGTCCTTTCGCAGCGGCTCGATTTCAATCCAGCTGTTTCCGTTTTCTCTTATCCATACTCCATGCTCTGCAATAAAGGCCAGAGGCAGCCCGATGAACCATCTGGAAAGGGTCTCCTTGTCGCGTCCGCTTATAATCACAACCTCGTTCTTATCGTCATTGCCGAGCTGCTTTAGGATTCCTATTATATCGCTGTCCGGTTTTGCATACTCCGGGCGTTTTGCAAAAGGAATGAGTGTACCGTCGAAGTCCAGAAGTAAAAGCCTTCTCTTTGCATATTTATAATCCTGAGTCAACCTCTTCTTGATCGGAGGAGTGATTATCCTTTCTTTGAGCTGCTCTTGATAGTTATGAATGGCCTGTAATCTCTCAATAAAATCATGAGCCCACCTCACCACATTGTATCGTTTTAACCTGTTTTGCATCATCCTGTTTCTTTCGATCTGCTCGTCGACGGGCATTTCAATGGCTTCTTTTATCGCAGAAGCAACCTGCTCTTTGTTGTTGGGATTAACAATGAGCGCCTCGCCGAGCTCATGCGCTGCACCGGCCATACCGCTCAATATGAGCATTCCCCCATTTTCACCTTTGGTCGCTACAAACTCCTTTGCAATAAGATTCATTCCATCTCTCAGTGGAGTAACCAGTGCAATATCAGCGATGCTGTAAAGGGCAGTGAGCTTTTGGAAGGGCAAGAACTGATAGAGGTACCATACCGGCATCCATTCGATGGTCCCATAATCGCCGTTTATACGACCTATGAGCTCGTCCAATGCCCTCTTCAGTATCTTATAGGTCTCCACCCCTGTTCTTGAGGGAACTGCAACAATAATCAATGTAACCTCTCCTCGGAATTCAGGATTTTGCTTGAGGAAATAATCAAAGGCCTCGAGACGTTTTAGTATCCCTTTTGTGTAATCGAGACGGTCTACAGAGAGAATAATCTTTCCCCTGCTGATCTTTTTCCTCATCCTCTCGATTTCCTTTTGTACCTCCGTTTTATTATGGGCTTCCGAGTATCGCTCATAGTCGATTCCCATTGGAAAGGCATCTACTTTTACTACTCTATTATCAACGAGAAACCGTCCAAGCGTATGCTCATACCCCAGGAGCCTGCTTGTGCTGCTCATAAAATGTCTTACATAATCATATGTATGGAATCCGATAAGGTCCGCTCCTAAGATTCCTTCCAGGATCTCATTTCTCCATGGAAGAAGCCTGAAAATTTCGACGGAAGGGAAAGGTATATGAAGAAAAAACCCGATCTTTGCGTTGGGAAGCTTTTGTCTTAAAAGCTCGGGCAGCAGGAGGAGGTGGTAATCGTGTATCCATATTGTGTCCTCAATATCGGTAAACTGCATCACGGCATCGCAGAACTGTTCGTTTACCTTTTTGTACCCCTTCCACATACCGTTATCGTAAATTGTGTAGTTCTGGAAATAATGGAAGAGCGGCCAGATGGTCTTGTTGCAGAAGCCATGGTAGAACTGCTTGACATCCATCTTTGAGAGGAATATCGCATGATTCTTATAATCCGCCTTCAGCTTTTGCTGGATAGCCTCTCTTTCATGTGTGCTCAGTGAATCAGCAGTCATACCTCCCCATCCGATCCAGAGGCTTTCATAATTCTGATAGAACGAGCCAAGTCCGGTAGCAAGACCACCCATACTCTGCTTGTAGCTGATCTTGCCCCTCTTTTTCTCGATAGTGACGGGTAATCTATTGGATACAAATATCAGTTTGTTGTTCATATCCGATCCCTTTCAAAAATGACATAAATAATTGTTATGATATATCTTCCTCATTATGAAACTCAGCCCTTAGCCTTGGCAGGGCGTCAGGGTACTTTGATTGAATAAAATCGAGGAGTTTTTCCCTCACCTCGCATCGGAGATTCCATGCTGTTGATGCATCCTTCGCACTCATCAATGCGCGCAGCTCGACGCTCTTTTCGTTTGCATTTGTGACCTGTAAATTCCATACCTCGCCGTCCCATAGATCAGACTCCTTGAGGATACGCTGCAACTCTGTGCGCACCTTCTCAACAGGAACTGTGTAGTCCGTATACAGATACACGGTCGCAAGCAGGTCCGCTGATTCACGGGTCCAGTTCTGGAAAGGTTTCTCGAGAAAATAGGTGATCGGGAGGACCAATCTTCGAAGGTCCCATATACGCACAACGACATAGGTTAGGGTGATTTCCTCTATCCTTCCCCACTCACCTTCGACAATCACCACATCGTCAATTCGAAACGGCTGTGTGATTGCGATCTGCAGCCCGGCCAATAATGTAGATAAAGACCGTTGTGCCGCAAATCCAATGACGATCCCCAGTATTCCGGCGGATGCCAAGATTGCTGTACCGAGCTGGCGCACCCTTTCAAAGCTCATGAGCATGATCGCCAATGCAATAATACAAATTACAATAATTACACCTCTTTTGAAGAACTGGACCTGCGTGTATATTTTTCTGGCTTTCAGGTTGTCCCTGACATCCAATCTGTATCTGTTGAGAATGAGATCTTCAAGAACGAATGCCAGCTTTGCAAGCAGCCAGGCAACCGAGATTATGAACGCCACACTTATAACTTTCCTGATTAAATCCATAACATTCGGCGAGAGTGCTGTAAGCTCGAGAGAGAAACTCACCGCAACAAGAGGCAATAGCAGGTATAACGGTGCGCTTAGATGTTTTACCACAGACTTCATAAGGATGCCTCTGCTCCTCCTGGCGGCAGCTTTAATAGTTCTTACAAACAAGAATCGAGCGGCTAGAGCGACGGCTACCGCTCCGCATAAAAGCGCTCCGGACTTCGCAATGATGTGGAGATTTAATACGATGTTTTTCATTAGATAAAAAATTCCTCCCTCCTTACATTTCGCTGTGAAAGGGACGCATCACCGGACCCCATCTGTCAGCCAGGGCTGACTAATCCTTTATTATCCGGACGCTTCGCATCCGGATAATGTTGAAAATGCCGTAGGTGCCTGTGGTCCCGAAGGTGCTGTAAAGTACTGAAAGTACCGCCGGTGCAGGCACCGGTATCTGTCGACAAATCCGGTTGAGCGGACATAATACCGCTTACAAGCCCTCGGCTCGACGCGGAGAACATGCCGCTTTACGTCGGCATTAAACCGCACAACGTATTTGGGCCGGATGGATTATCGTGATACATTATTGCTGTAAGATGATGCAGCGTAAAAAATGAAGAACAAATAATGAATCTCCCCTTTTCGATATGACTACCTGTCGATTAAGAGATTCTCAACGCTGTACCGCATTAAAATCGTATTATAAAAAATATCATCAAAGCCGCTGTAGAGATGCCTATACTTATCAAGGGAAGTGTCCTCAGAATCGAGTGTGTTTTTATATTTAATCAGAAGATCCTTTATCTCTTTCAATATCAAGACTTCATATCCTTCATTGAAGCTTTCGATTTTCGAAATATCATTTCTACTCATAGAACCCTGTACAACTATCTTATTGATTTTTGTTTCAACCGCAATCCGCATATTGTTATTTCCCGTGGTTGAGAGCTCTCGAGGTGTGCGTTTATTGAGATTTTCCCTCAACAGTAAAAGAATAGTAAAAAGCTCATCAAGCGCTTCAACAAGCTGGACCCTCCCCTGTCCATAGATTCTACCCTCTTTTGATATAAAACCGGTATAGAGCAGTTTTATCCTTTTTGTGGTATCGGCAACCTGCCTGATTATAACGGAAAGTTTCTGTGCGGAAAGATCATTACCTAAAAGCACTTCGACCATGAAATTCAGCCTGTTATCTATATTGAAAAATAACGGCATTACGTAACCTTTATCTTATATAAAAATCTTTCCATGCTAATGATTTTTTACCAATTTTTTCCTCAACAACGGTCTCCCTGATAATCCAAGCTTTCGATAAATCTTCATATGCTCGGGTTGGGCATTCGAGTTTATTCGTATATACTGCTGCTTTAGGGCTCCGTCATCGTCTTTTGCCTTGTAGCCTATGGTTAACCTCTCATGAGTTTTTAATACATTTCGTATTGTGCTCCAGCCGCGGTGATCTCCGTTCCGGCGAAGACGGTATTCAATGCTATGCATCAGATGATAAGCCAAAACCGATATACACATATGTGCGTCCATGTTCTCTCCAATCTGATGGGAGCCCTGCCTCAAACCGAGGAATGATTTCATACTCCTGAAAGCATGCTCTATCCGCACAAGCATTCTGTACATCTCACGTATCTCGTTATTGCTCAGGTCCAACCGGTCTGTCCTGAGTACAAAACCGTTTTTAAGATCGGTCTCTTCTTCATGCAATACGGACTTCTTCTCCCATACGATGTCAACGGCCCGAATACCCCGGTATCGTTCGTCTTTCCCTTTTTCAGGTCTAACCTCCACATCGTACCACTTGGAAACCTTCGGATATTTCTCCTTGAGCTTTGCTATGAGCTCTACCACTTTCTCGTACTTCTTTATCCGATTCGGGAGTCTAAGCCCTCTTTTGTAATACCCCAACCTCTCTAAAAAGAGCTTCTCTATCCGCGTATGCATGCCCGGTTCTTTATTCGCTTTCTGCGCGTATCTGCGTACAATATAGAGCTCGCCCTCATGCAAAACTCTGTGCACCTCCGCATTTATCCCTTTCTGTTTATCCTCCCGAATCGCCTCCACCTCCTTGTAATCCCCTTCAAAAGGCAGTCCCCCCTTCATCACCACATAATGATACCCATTCGCCTTCAACCATCCTACGCTCCCGTCCGTCACCATTCCCGCATCCAGTACCACCGTCCTGTCTTTTGCCGTGTCTGGTGTATGGCTCTCAAGTCCTTTGATCATATCCTCCAGAAACTCCCCCTCAGAGCTGTTCCCGGCAAATAGCTGACTGTGCTTCGAAAACCCGCACTCGTCAACGAGTAATCCCAATGTCACCAGCTTGCAGTTATCGCTCTTCTCCCTAGATCGACCGTACCACGCCTTCAGGTTCTCCGCCCCGCGCCCCTCGAAGTACGTATTCCGCAAATCAAAGAAAAATGTCCTTTCCGAAAGCGAAAAGAGCTCCCTCTCAACCCCGGCTATATGCTCCTCAAGCCACTCTTTTACCCGAAGCAGCCGGTCACCGGCACGATAGTAAGAATATAGGGACGGCCGCAAGAGATTCTCGGACAGCTCAAATAACGCCGAGCGGCTCTCTGCCCACTGTTTTGTATACCGCTCGTTCCCTGGATCTATAAGTCTTCCTATCACCAACGCCTCTATGAGCGGCACAACATTCCTCGTTATCCCCTGTCGATTCAAAAACCTGTCCAGCTTCAACTCTTCCCATGTACTGTGACATACATATTCCGGCCCAAGACTCCTGTTCGTCCCGCTCTCCAGTGAATTAACATCAATTCTCTGATATTCAGTCTCTTCACTTTCACCTATCTCTTTTGCCTGCTTTCTGAATATCTTCTCCGCTGCAGCCCTCGCCTGCTTCTCAAGGTTCGCATCTAAATCAAGAAAGCTCCTCTGACCCGTCAGAATATTCTCAACCCTCTTCGCAAATGCCCTGTACTGTGTCGGATATATATCGAGGTTCCCCAGATTGAGGATGAGCCGTTGTCGGGGACCTTTCTCGGTCCTGACATTCTCCACCAGGTGGATATATTCGTACACCTTCTGAGTTTTACCGTTTCTTTTTCTTACTTTTTTTACATACATGCGGTTACTATATCATGGGAGGGGAGTCATGTCAAGAGAAAAACACAATGTGTGTCACTACGTTGGAATATTTGAAGGAATAAGAATTAATTTATAAAATAGATAAAATTGAAAATATTGTATTAAGTTTTTATCAGCAAAATAAGGCTTCGAAGTACTATACCCATAATAAAAGCGGCTATCATCTCCAACAATCTCTCGAGTCTGCCTCGCACTTGAGCTCTGTTCAGATTTCTCTCCATCATATTAATAAAAATGAACAGTGTTACAAAGACGCAAATTTTTATTCCGATATGTAAGAAATCGTGTGCCACGCTGTGTCCCGTTTATCTTTATTTGTGCTCAAAATGCTGCATTTTCGATGTTCAAAACCGGATTGCTTTGCTGGATTACCTCCTTTTTGGTATTACTGTAAGATAGTGTGCGGTAGGTCTCTTCGCATTATCCCTATTCTTTCGGTATTTCAACGATCTCTCCGCATTTCGGGCATTTTCCTTTTGCGCCTGCGAGCTTTTTTTCTGCTCTCAGTTTGCGGCTGCAGTGAGGGCACGTAAAATCAATGTACTCTACATTTTTTTCTTCCATAATCAACCTCCAAATATTTTAAATAGTAGATGCTATTTTTATTATAAAAAATGGATAATAGTGGTCATAATGAAGATAAGCACTGAAGACTAACCTTTATTCCATCCATCTTTTCCTGCTCGCTTCTATAATTCATTGTTATTTATTTTGAGTAAAATATAGGAACCAACATATGGAGTACTACCAGCTCAGGTATTGTTTTTACCGGTATCCTTGTCGGACTGATTCTGCTCGTCTAGAAAACCGATGACATCGCTTGCAGTAGCCGAAACCGACCCGCTCGTAAGTACAGGCAAAACCTTGAGCTCTTCTGCATTCATCATTGATGCAACTCTTTGAAGAGAAGAAAGAATTAAAGTTTGTTCCCATTCTTTGAGTTTTATAAATTCTTTTACAAAATACTCCTGTAATAACGAGGGATTCGTGTTGAGCTTTTCCAAACCCGATTCTGTAATATGTACGATTACCTTTCTCCTATCTTTATTACTCCTGTTTCTCGAAATATAGTTTAATCTCTCGAGGCGATCGAGAATACTGGTTACCGTTGCCTGGCTGAGGCTCACGTTTTCGGCGATGGTACCGACAGACGTACTTTTCAGATAGGCGATCTCTTTCATAATAAGAAGCTGTGGTCCCGTAAGGCCGTATTTTTTTGCAAGGTATCTCGAATGCAGGTCTATAGCGCGTATGATTTGGCGTAAGGCAATTAACACCTTCTCGCCTAAATTAATCACAGACTCCATCGCTCTTTCCTTTTGTTTATTACAGAAATATATTGTATTCAAAATAAATAGTCAATATATTATTTGAACTTTTTTAATCTGGTATTATAATTAATTGAATAATGTTAGTTAATAAATTATATTTATTTAAATATTAGAATGTATACTAATAATTTAAGGTATAAATTAATTTTATTTTATTAGTGCTGTATATATTTTATTATTTTGATGTAAAGAAAAAAGTAATAAGGAGTAACCGAGGGGATGGGTTTGTCTGTTGATAAAAAATATTTCCATCTTATGTCCAGGTTGGATAGGGGTTCGTTATCGGTATATCTGCATGAAATAAATGAGATACCGCTCTTAACGAGGGACGAAGAGGTTCAGCTCGCGAGAGAAGTGAAAGCGGGCTCGAAAAGATCGAAAAACAGGCTCATAGAAGCAAATCTTCGATTCGTCGTCAATGTAGCAAAACATTACCAGAACAAGGGCCTTTCGCTCAGCGACCTTATAAGTGAAGGGAATCTTGGTCTCATCACTGCTGTGGACAAGTTCGATGCGGATAAAGGCTATCATTTTATCTCATATGCAGTCTGGTGGATCAGGCAGGCTATTCTCAAGGCTATCGGTGAGAAATCGAGAATGATCAGACTTCCACTCAACAGGGTAAATGATCTTGTACAGATCGAAAAGGCAAAGAAAAAAATTGAAAAGTATAAAGGAGGAGAAGCTGATATCGAGGAAATAGCGGATTACCTGGATATCGATAAGAACAGGGTAACCGATCTGATCAACGCTTCAAAGGATATTTTCTCACTGGAGGCGCCTCTTACCTCGGAGAAAGATGCGCACACCATCCTGGATGTAAATAAAGATAGCACGGGAGAAAATCCTGAGCGGGTGATAATCAACAGAAAACTCCATGAATCGATCGAGGAAGTGCTGTCGACACTGAGTGAAAAAGAGTCCAAGGTAATCAAATATCGGTTCGGTCTGGAGGGTGAGAGACCCCACTCCCTGAAGGAGATCGGTGATAAATACAATCTCTCGAAAGAACGGATCCGGCAGATTGAGAAAAAGGCCATAAACAGGCTGAGACATCCGAGTAGAAGACGGAGACTGGAAAGTTACATCAAAGAGTAAGCTGTCGCCGAAAATCGAGAAAACATTCTCTACGGTTTTTACCTGCAGGATGTAATTGAAAAAAGAGTTGACAAGTAATTCAAAAAAATAGTAATTTTGATTGTCCTCAGTATAAAAGGGGATAATATATTTTTGGAGGAAGCAACGTCTATGGCAACAGGAAGAGTAAAATGGTTTAATGAGCAGAAAGGTTTTGGGTTCATCAGCAGAGACGATGGCGACGATGTTTTTGTACACTTTTCTGAGATCGAAGCTGACGGTTTCAAGACACTTGCTGAAAATCAAGAGGTTTCTTTTGAAATAAAAGAAGGCCCCAAAGGTTTACAGGCAGCACACGTAAAAACTCTTTAAATCATGCCGATCCAAAAAGCCCCGGCAACCTGGGGCTTTTTGTTTTTCTACCGCTTAACGGCAAATTCAATTTTTTTATGACGTATCTGTTTATCGGTGGACTGTGATTCGCACTATCACCCGCCGTTGTATTATCTTCTGAATGTTCGTCCGGCGAATACAATTTCTATACATACCTTTTTTAACTGTTACGATACGCGTCGTAACGTGATAGTATTAACCGAGAGTTCGGAGTGGGTATGACAGTTTCGGAATTCCAAAAAGAAACATCTAAAAAAAACGGAAAGGGGTGCGCATCCGACCGACGCGTCGATTCCAAACCGATAGTGCCATCCGCTGTGCCTCATACGGAGAATATGAGAAGTCATCGACCGATATGGTTGGTTGCGTCCGCTATTTTTATCAACGGTTTGCTCGGTATTCTGCAGGTTCTATTTACCCGATTTCCGCTGCACCCCCGCCTTTTCGGTTTGTTGATGTCGTTCGGCTTTTTTCATTGGAGCCGTTTGTTGACGTTAACCCTTGGATTCATGCTCATCTACCTGTCCTTCCGACTTTTACAGCGTCACAAAGTTGCGTGGTGGTTTGCCGTTTTCGCTTCAGCAGCAGCAACGGTTACTCATCTCGGTCAGAAGGAGCTATGGTATACGGCTTTTGCCCCGGCGATAACTTTTATACTTTTGTTGGTTTTTCATAAACGATTCACCGTGAAGAGTGAACCGCGCAGTATTGCAAATGGACTGTTATTTATGGGGCTTTCGGCGATTATTGCGGTTTCCTACGGTACATTCGGTTTCTGGTTTCTGGACAAACGTGATTTCGGTATCACTTTTGAGCTGTCGGATGCATTGATAAGAACACTGCGTGAGTTCAGCCTGATAGGAAACAGTGATCTGTTTCCCATTACGAGGCATGCGCGGTGGTTTATCGATTCACTTCATGCCCTGGGTCTTGTAGCTGCGGCTTTCGGAGCATACAGCCTGTTTCGTCCGGTTGCCTATCGGTATGCGGCACTGCCTCATGAGCGTGCTCTGGCCGGCCGAATCGTCGAACAATCGGGTCGATCGTCGTATGATTTTTTCAAAACCTGGCCCGATAAAGCATATTTTTTCTCGGATACGCAAAGATCTTTTATTGCCTACAAGACACTATCCGGTGTTGCTGTTTCCCTTGGTGATGCGGTCGGACCTGAAGATGAGATACCAACCTTGACCGGTTCTTTTATTCGCTACTGTTCGGACAAGGGCTGGATTGCGACTTTTCTGCTGCCTGATTTAATCCCTATGTATAGAGACCTCGGGTTATCCGTGCTGAAGATCGGTGAGGGTGCGGTGGTTGATCTTGAATATTTCAGCTCCCATACAGCCAAGAAAAAGTATTTTCGATATATCAAGCGAAAGTTCGAGGGAGACGGCTACTCTTTGCACCGCTATGAACCGCCGCATCCCAGGACCATTCTCGATGAAGCCGCTGAGGTATCAAACGAGTGGCTCGCCTTACCGAGGCACCGGGAGTTCGGATTTATCGAAGGGAAGTTTGCATACTGGTACCTGGAAAAGACCCCTCTTTTTATCCTGCGGGACAAGGATGGACGCATGCTCGCTTTCGCAAATCAAATTCCCTCGTATCGGCTGGGGGAAGCCACAATTGATTTGATGAGGCACAGACCTGGAGTACACTGGGGAGTCATGGATTATCTTTTCAGGGGCATGATGCTGGTTTTGAAGGAAGCGAAGTTCAGTACCTTTTACCTGGGATTGGCGGGGATAGGCAGCAAACCCGGAACCTCGATGGTGGAAAATGCAATCTATCAGATTTCGGAACATTTCAACTGGCTTGTTCATTCGAAGGGCGTGCGGCAGTTCAAGAGCAAGTTTGAGCCGAGATGGGAAAATCGTTATTTGGTGTATCGCGGTATGCCTCTTTCACTGGTGAAGATTGCTCTCGCCGTGAGAAAGGTATTGTAAGAATGCTATCATCCGTCATGTTGCTC
The DNA here is from genome assembly GCA_964521865.1 of uncultured Spirochaetota bacterium. Lineage (GTDB taxonomy): Bacteria > Spirochaetota > B62-G9 > B62-G9 > DRHN01 > CAYSRJ01. The sequence goes on from CAZFTJ010000015.1 coordinate 38,857, forward strand.
ATTATCGCTGCCTCTAATCAGCAGTATTGGAATATCAGTATAATGTTTTATCGCATCCGATATACTTCCAAAAATAACATCGCTGAAAAACCGGTGGCCGTGTGTGGCCAGTGCGATGAGGTCCCATTTTGCCTCGTTGATTTTATCGCTCACCCCCGGACCGGGCTCACCCTCTCTGTATGAATAACTTACCCGTACATTATCCTGCATGAAGAGATCGGCAGCGTTTTTCAAACATTTTTCTGTATCCCGGGTCAACACCCTCTTTTGATCGAGTGTGTGCGCGTGCACAACATGAAACAGGTGGATATGCGAGTCGTGAATCTGGGCGAGCATTCTGACATGTTCAATAACGACTCTATCAACGGGTGAACAGTCGAGGAGCAAGAGGATATTTTCATACATCGACTTCCCGCCTCCTAGGAGTGTATCGTGCTGTACAAAAGATACACGTTGAGAAATATGATAATTACAGACACAATAATTGCGAGAGAAAACTCCATTGTTTTGCTTTTTAGAGCACCCATAACTTTTTTGTTGCGGCACAGTATGAGTAACGGGATCAGGGTAAACGGGAGCTGAACGCTGAGTACTACCTGGCTCAGTATCAGAATTTTGAAAGTATCAAGCCCCAGCAGGATGATGAGAAACGAAGGTATCGCGGTTACGAATGTCGCGATTCTGTAGAGGGCGGTTTTTGGATCCTCGGGTTTTCCTAAAAATGCGGTTATCACATTCACCTCTGCCATTGAAGAAGTTATCGACGAAGAGACGCCGGCGGAAACAAGTGCGAGGGCGAATAAAAATCCCGCGAGATTTCCGGCAAGGGGTTTCAATGTCGCAGATGCCTGTTCAAGGCTGTCAACCATGATACCGTGCGTAAAGAACACAGACGCAGCGACGATGATCATTGCGGAGTTTACCGCCCACCCGAGCCCCATTGCCGATATGGTGTCAATTTTTTCGAACCGGACAAGCTTCATTTTTTCAGCTTCCGTGGCTCCCCAGTTTCTGCTGTGAATTACATTTGAATGGAGAAATATGTTATGAGGCATCACCACGGCACCAAGAATGCCCATTGCTATATAGATATTACTTTTACTGATGTGGGGAACTACAATTGCGGGAGCGAGTTGTATCAAATCAGGTTTCACAATAAATATCTCAATCAGGTAGCAAATGGATATCACTCCGAGAAAGGCAAGTATGTATTTTTCCAGCGCATGATACCGCTGTGTAACTATAAAAAAAACCTCAAGTATGACTGTTACCAGAGCACCGAGCCACAGGGGAAAACCGAATAACAACCTGAAGCCCACGGCGCCGCCTAACAATTCAGCGACATCTGTGGCCGCACATGCCGTAATAATTGTAAAACCGATGAACGCGGAAACAGGTCTTGGGAATCTCTCTCTGATGTTTACAGCCAATGACTTGCCGGTTGCTATTCCGAGCCTGGCAGACATATTCTGAATAAGAATGAGCATGAGCGTGCTCAGGGTGATTACCCACAGTAGATCAAATTCAAACTCGGCTCCACCGGCAATATTGGTCGCCCAGTTTCCGGGATCGATGAAACCGACGGTTACGAGAAAGCCCGGGCCAAGGAATCTCAGCAGCAGTTTCAATAAATTTTTATTCTTTGAATTCATTCAAGTTTTCGAGAAGATACTTTATACGATTTCTTGTTGATATTCGGCATTTTTGGCGCACGGACTTTTTTGCACATTTCCAAAGTGTGCCGGATTATGCTTCGCCGTATGCACAGCGCTCCACGATTATTACCGTATGAAGAATTATAGCTGCGTTTTATGGGAATGACAATAATATTCTTGACAGGCAACCCATAACTCGGTAGAATGTTCTAAATTATATCAAATTTAAATCAGTTTAGTTCAATAATTAGTCTATTTAAGCACAATATAATATAAGAATATATTTATAGTACCAGCCTCCTTATATGTCGGCGGAGTATATGATACCTGAGGAAAGAAGAAACAGGATACTCGGCAAACTTTCCGAGAAAGGGGTGTACTCGGTCGACGAGCTCGTGAATGAGCTTGCCGTTTCGAGGATTACGGTTCAGCGAGATATCAACGTTTTAAAAAAGCGGGGTCTGCTTCAAAAAATACACGGCGGGGTTCAGGCGGCGCAGAATGACAAACAGGACTTCGAAACTCTGTTCAAGGCACGATTGAACCAGAATTACGACAAAAAGATGGAAATCGCGTCAAAAGCCCTGCGCTTTGTTCATGATCATTCAACAGTTTTCATCGACTCATCTTCGACATGCTACATCTTTGCACGGGAGCTTTTCAATAAGAAGTATGTCAATCTGAGCATCATCACCACCTCTCCATCCATACAATACGAGGCGCTTCGATATCCGGATTCAACACTCATATCGACCGGCGGTCTGCTCAGGCAGAATTTCAATATGTTTTCAGGGAAGTGGGTCGTGGATTTTCTCGAACGGGTGAATATCGATGCAGCATTCATCTCTGCAGCGGGCATATCACCCTCACTGAAAATTACGACTTCGAACAGTGAGCTCGGTGACATACTGCGGGTTGTGTTCAGGCGCACCGAAGAGGTGAATCTTCTGGCCGACAGCAGCAAATTCTTCAGATCTGCAATGCTCGATGTTGCGTATGTACGCGACTGCAGGCGTATAATTACAGACAGCGGGATGCAGGGCAAAATCGATCAATTGATCCAGTCCGGGGAAACGCCTGAACTGGTGTACTGATATGCTTCGATTTGCAGCACTCAGTCAACATGCATCGATGATGAAGCGGACGGGTTCTGCCGCCTGAGGAATCGGCGGCAGTGTTCGTGCCGTACGGTATATCACAATCAAGGAGAGGAGGTTTCCACTATGGATATCAAGAATTATTCCACCGATGTTGCGGTGGTCGGCGGCGGCGGCGCTGCATGCAGGGCTGCAATCGAAGTCGCCGAGCGGGGCCGGAGCTGCATTATGGTCGACAAGGGAAGACCCGGCCGATCCGGCGCAACGCCCTGTGCGCTCTGGAGCATTCAGGCGCCGTTCGGGCCGCGCGGAAGAGACGAGCGGGACTCGCCGGATCAGTTTTTCGAGGATATGGTCAGGGCGGGGCGTTTCATCGGCGACCAGAATATCACCGAAATTGTCGCATACAATGCATGCGACAGAATACTCGACATGGAGCGGTACGGGGTGAAGTTCAGGAAGTACGACGACGGCAGGTTTTATCAGACCCCAATGCCGGGCCAGACCTATCCCCGATCGGTTTTCATGTACGAGAACGGACAGCATATGTCCACGATTCTGGCAAAGGAGGTTTCGAGACACGATACCATTACCGTGTTCAAAGACTTTTTCGCATTCGGCCTTCTGAAGAACGGAAACACTGTTGTCGGTATAATCGGAATGGATATGATACACGGAGATATCGTTTCGATAAATGCCAGGTCGACTGTTATGGCAACAGGGGGCTACACATCACTGTGGGGATTCAGCGATAATCCGCCGACGCTTACAGGCGATGCGCTCTCAATGGCGTACAGGGCGGGAGCAGAGCTCGTTGATCTCGAGTTCAACCAGTACTACGGCACCGATGTAATATGGCCGCCCAGTGTTCGCGGGACTGTTGTGCTGTACGAGCTTATGATAGAGGAGTTTGCGGACGGAGAAATCACGGACAGGGACGGGAACCCGATAATAGACAAACCGCTCCCTATTCGAGATGAGGCGATAAAGACGATTTTTACAGTCATCAGAGAGGGAAGGGGGACGGAGCACGGCGGCGTATATTTCGATACGACCAGGTCTCCGAAGGGAGAGGCGGCAGTGAGAGAGGTTTTCGATACCATGACACCGAAGCACTACCATTTCCTTATCGATGCCGCGGGCATAGATCTTGCCAAGGTGCCCCTCGAGGTTGCCCCCGCCTCACACTACCAGTGCGGCGGCATCTTTATCAACGAACGAGGCGAGTCGAGCGTCCCGGGCCTGTATGCGTGCGGAGAGTGTGAGGGTAATTTCCAGGGTGCGAACAGGCTTGCCGGAAGCGCGCTCTGCGATACACAGACAATGGGCGCCCAGGTCGGCGGGTGTGCAACAGATGATGCCAGGAAGAATGAGCTGCTGCCGCCCGATAAAAGCAGCGTCAATGAACAGCTCGACATGCTGAAGAATTTTCTATCGGACAAGAAACAGAAGGTTCGGCCGGTTTTTCTGAAAGAGGAGATACTGAAGGCTATGGATAAGTACGTCGCACCCTTCAGAAGCGGGAAGGGGCTCGAGAAAGGGCTTTCCGCTATTCAGGCCCTCAGGAAAGAGGCGGACAAAGTTTCTGTGCCCGATGTTGGAAGGTACAACCTGGAGCTGAGAGAAGCCATAGAAACCAAACTTGCGGTTGATGCTGCTGAGCTTACCATCGGGTCCGCGCTCTTCAGGACCGAATCCCGGGGACATCACAACCGTACCGATTATCCGGAAATGGACAACAAGAACTGGAGATGCCATACGATTGTAAAGGACGAGGGAGGAGAGCCGGCATATTCGAAACGGGATGTTATATACACCCGTCTCAAACCGGAGGATTGAGCAGATAGGTCAAAGCAACGATTGCTGTAATGAGAAATTATAAAGAGGGAGGTGCCGGTCATGTCTGGCAGCATAATCAAAGCGAAGATATACAGATATAATCCTGACACGGACAAAGAACCCTATTTTCAGGACTATGAGGTACCGATCGACCGAAAGGTCACCGTTCACGAGCTTTTGAATATTATTCACAGGGATTACGACGGTACCCTGGCATTCAGGACATTCAAGTGCTACAAGGGTATGTGTGCCACCTGTGTGGTGAAGCTCAACGGCAAAACAGTCAAGAGCTGTGCTACACCGATCGAGCTCGGCTCCGAAATCAAAATCGAACCTGCCGGCGGCGGAACAGTGGTCAGGGATCTTGTCGTGGATTTTAATACAATATGACTGGAGGAAAATAGACTATGGGAAAATCTATTATCTGGCACGATGTTACCTGGCCTGTGGTAAAGAAGGTAGGCGAGGAGGTCGGCATCGCAATCCTGCCGATAGGATCGACCGAACAGCACGGCTTTCACTGTCCGTGCGGGGTCGATTCGTTCAATGCGTTCGAGCTTTCAAAGAAGGTGTCGGAGCAGACTGGTGCTATAGTTGCACCGCCGATGTACTACGGCAGCCACCCGTATTTCCACTACGGTTTTATCGGCACCATCCCCATACGGGCGACGGTGCAGATCGAGCTCGTTCGTGACGTCATAAAGGGGCTCGTCAACTCGGGTTTCAAAAAGATTATCATCATGCAGGCACATGGCCAGTGGTGGACGCTTCAGACCGCGATGCAGGAGATTGCGCTCGACGTCGACTGCTTCATGGCCGTCGCCACATGGTGGGAGCTCGCGTGTGAAACGATCAAAGAGGTGTGCGATACTCCTTTCAAGCACGCAGATGAGGTCGAAACTTCGGTAAGCCTCGCGCTGTATCCGGACATGGTCGATCTATCGAAAGCCCAGCCCGACTACAGCCTGAAGGCATATATCGACAAGGAGTTCGTGCGGCCTGCGGTGCATTCGGAGCTCATCAACTCCTTTCCAATCGAGTCCATCACCTTTGTTCCGCAGGAGAACACAATGAAAACCGGCGCACCGGGAGACCCGAGGACCGCAACTGCTGAAAAGGGAAAGGCGATTGTCGATACCGCTGTGGGTGTTGTTGTGAAGCTGATTGAGTATTTGAAAAAGAATTACAAACCGCAGGAATTTCCACGGGTGAAACCGGACCTCAAGGTGGATATGTATTGAGAAAAGGTCGACCTGGCGGGTATAAAAGAAGAATATACGGAAATGAATAACTATCTTTTCGGAATCGATATAGGATCGGGAGGATGCAAGGTTACCCTCCTGAACCTTGCAGATAAAAAGACACTCACACGTTCCGCCGAATATCAAACCTATTATCCCGATGCCGGGTGGGCCGAACAGGATGCCGAGGACTGGGTCTTCAATACCGGGAAACTCATCGGCCGAATCTTCAGAGAAGGGGGAGTTCAGCCTTCAGATGTTCATGCAGTGTGCATCAGCGGCGTTACCCATTCGCCGGTTCTGCTGGATTCGGAGAGGAAGGTGATCAGGCGTACAATACATCTAACGGATGCGAGAAGTAAAGAGCAGGCGGCCTATCTCAGGAAAGAGGCCGGTGAAGAAATTCTACACACCTGCTTCAACCAGGCAAACGTGATGTGGACTGCGGCGATGCTCCTGTGGGTGAAGGAGTGCGAACCCGAAAATTGGCGGAGAATTGAGAAGATTCTCTTCCCCAAGGATTACGTGCGGTTCAGGCTTACCGGAACGGAAGTAACCGATCATATCGATGCCGAGGGTACCCTTCTCTTCAACGTCATGCAAAAACAGTGGGACGAGAAGCTCCTGACTCTGGTCGGTCTGAGTAAAAAACAGCTCCCGGAGACGGTTTTTCCCACCGAGGTGGTGGGGTCGGTAACGGAAGAAGGAGCATCGTGGTCGGGGCTGAAGCAGGGTACACCGGTTGTGGCGGGCACTACCGACACACTTTGCGAGGTGCTAGCCGCAGGCTCCCGTCTGCCCGGAGACTGCACGGTAAAACTCGCCACATTCGGAAGGATATGCGTCATTACGCATACACCCGTGCATGACGAAAAGCTGATTACCTATTCGTACATATTTCCCGGACTCTGGTATCCGGGAACGGGAACAAAGTCCTTCGCTTCGTCTCTGCGATGGTTCAGGGACGCTTTCTGCCGTGATATCGGTAAGCGGGAGAATGCGTTTGCCCTGATGGAGGAAGAAGCAACCGATCTTCCTCCCGGGGCGGGAGGGCTGCTGTTCCACCCCTATCTCCAGGGCGAGGGCTCGCCGTACAACGATCCCTATCTGCGGGGCGGTTTTTTCGGGCTGACCCTGCATCACGGGAGAGGGCATCTCATAAGAGCGGTTTTGGAAGGCACTTCGTTTTCACTCCGTGATTCCATCGACTTTATTGAACAGAAGGGGATGGATATAAAACAGCCGCTTCGGTTTATCGGGGGCGGAACGAAAAGCAGTCTGTGGCTCCAGATTCTCGCTGATATTCTCGGTAAGGACGGCATCGTTCCTCGAGCGACGGATCCATCGGTGGGTGCTGCTCTGCTTGCAGGAGTCGGTACGGAGGTGTTTTCGAGTATCGAAGAGGCGCAGGATTTTTGTGCGGGGGTCGAAAAAGAGATTTTACATAATACGGAAAAAACAGCATTATACCGCGAACTTTTCAACCTGTATAAAAAGGCGCACGATGAATTTGCCGACACCTACCATGCTTTGTCTGCATTCTCGTCCGGATAAAAAATGCGAGGGGGGTTTATGCTTCATCCACTGCAGTACAAGATGCTGGAAACAGAACTGGCCGATATAGTGGGGTGCGACTGCGTGCTCACCGATGAGGCCGACAGAATTATATACGGTGTCGATTACATGTGGGTTCCCCGGCTCTGGATAGACAGAGGCCTTATTCCGCCTATTCCGGATATCGTTGTGCTTCCCGAAACTCCGGAACAGGTGTCTGCGATTGTCAGGCTCGCGAATGTGTACCGAATACCGCTGGTTCCGTGGGGAGGGGGTTCTGGAAGCCAGGGAGGCGTCATGCCCGTGTACGGCGGTATAACAGTAGACCTGAAACGGCTCAATAAACTGATCGAAATCAGCAGTGAGAACCAGACTGTACGCGCCCAGACGGGTATAAACGGATATGATCTCGAGCGGGCCCTGAACCGTGCCGGCTATACGCTCGCTCATATTCCCGCATCCCTGCATTCAGCGACTCTTGGCGGCTATTTAGCGTGCAGGGGGTCCGGCGTGCTTTCCACGAAGTACGGAAAGATCGAAAACATCGTTCTCAACTGCCAGGTGGTTCTTCCGCAGGGAGATATAATACGAACCCTGCCGTTGCCGAACCATGCCGCGGGTCCGGGAATCCTCGACCTCTTCGTCGGGGCGGAGGGTTCCTACGGGGTAATAACCGAAGCGACGCTGCGCATAGAAAAAATTCCAGAGGAACGGCGTTTTAGAGCGTTTTTATTCGATAATTTCTCGCAGGGGCTCGAAGCTGGAAAACGCATTATGCTGGAGCGGCTCGGGCCGAGTGTAATCCGGCTGTACGATGAAACAGAAACAATAAAGAGTATAAAAAAAATTCTCGGCATATCCATTGACAGGGGCTCCTATATGGTGCTGGGGTACGACGGCAGGAAAGAAGTGATAGACATACAGGAGCGGCTTGCCATGGATATCTGCCGTGAACTCGGCGCAGAAGAGCTCGATCCACAGCTTGGTTGGGAGTGGTGGCGGCATCGGTACAACTTCTATTTTCCACCCGACTGTCTTGATTTTCCCTGGATGTTCGGAACGATGGATACCCTCTGTCCCTTCGACAAGATGGAAAACCTGTACACAACCAAGAAAAAGACCCTCGAGGACACGTATGCGGACTTTAACCTGGAATACATAGCCCACCTGTCGCACTGGTACGATTGGGGGGTAATGATTTACGACCGGTTTATCGTGCAGAAACCGCCGGCGGACGCCGGCGAGGCGCTTGCCCTGCACAACAATATCTGGAATACGGCAGTTCGGACATCGATCGCATGCGGCGGTGTTCTGAACGAGCACCACGGTGTGGGACTCAAGCTCGCTCGACTCATGCGCGAGCAGTACGGTCCGGCATTTCAGGTGCTCGAAGGTCTGAAGAGTTCTCTCGATCCCCATACAATACTGAATCCCGGAAAGATGGGATTCGGTCCGAGCGGTTGAGAGCGATTAGAATGATGCCTGCGGCGCTCACCTTTGGGTTTGTTGTACACCGCTGTATAATGAAATTCAGCAGACCGGAGATCGGCCGAACAAATCAAGTCGAGCGGACATAACCTCAGCTTGCATGCCGCGTATAACAGAACGGGTCGGCTGCTGACGGCAGCAAAACCGGTAGCCGGCGCCGGGAATCGCGGCAGGGTGAGTTATGCAAAAAAAATTACAGCGAAAAGAAAAAACAATACGTGGGAGCTGACCTATGGCGATAAAGCCTCTATCCGAGTATAAAGACATACTGTACGGCTGCCGTTTCTGTCCTATGTGCAAGCCTGCAGCCGAGGTGGCGAATGTAACGCTCATCGAGAGTCACACAACCAGGGCGCGCGCCATGATGCTCTGGCGTGAGGTCAGCGGCATGACCGAAATCTCTGCTCGTGATGCTGAAATACTCTTCCAGTCGACGCTGGACAGTATAAGCCAGGCGTGGTGTGTGCATCATTATCCGGTGAGTGAATACGTTGTGTCTGCGAGGCATGAGGTTCTGGAAAAAGGGTGCGCACCCGAAGCGGTAAAACAGGCATTAAACCGTCCGACTCCACATCCTCCCGGGTTGAAGGATGAGGTGATTTTTCTCGCGGCTGAGGCTGCCGAGCTGGGAAGCGAGGACATGATTCATCCTGCGCTGGCGCTTCTCGAGAAAGGGAATATTCACGCAGAGCCTGTTTTTATGACGGCTGGTTTTCTTGAATACAGCCTCGGTGCGGTGGAGCGTGCCGCAGACCTGGCCAATCAGCTCGTTGAAGCGGTAAAAGGAGGCGGGGTCAAAAAGATAATCGCCGACGGACCTTCAACACTCCGGGCGCTTACAAATATTTTTCCCGTACTCGATTCGCCGCTGCCGGCTGAGGTCGCCGTCGTATCGCTTACCGAGGAGCTTTCAAATCTGGTTCGCAATGGACTTGTCAAAGCCGCAGACGGAGCTCCAGGGTCATGTGTGATGTTTCACGATTCAAGAAGTGTCTGTATGCTTTCGGATGAAATGGCTGAAGACCAGGCGATTCTTCCCGATTTTAACGGGCCGGAAGACCTGCTCGGAAAAGGTGCCGTGTATGAAACACCGCGGGCGATGCTCGACGCACTCAAAATGGAGCGTGTTTTTTCGGTATGGTCGCGCTCGCTTTCAAAAAGCTGTGGGATCGAGGGCGGACTCTGGGCGACCTATCCGGATCTTGCACGACGGCTTGGCGAGCAGCGGCTTGAAGAGGCAAAGAACCTCGGCGCGTCGATGATTGTCACCGATTCCCCCCTGTGCGCCCGACAGCTTTCCGCGGTCGAAATGACCGCCGGACCAGACATTCGGTGGCTTCCCGAGCTTTTGAAATAAAAGGGGAGTCAGTACAATCAGTACGGCTCAATGGGGGGCTCTTGCAGTGCAAATGCCTGAAATTAAAAGCAGTATTGACAGAATGGTCCGTATTGCGTACTATTGAGCAATAGTAAAGAGTAATCCGGTACACGGTATACAGACTCTTCGGCCGGAGATATGATTCCCGATCAGGTAACTCCGGCGGGAGTCTGAAATTCTATTGAAGGAGTCAGGCATGGGAAAATTCAAGTATGCTGCCGGCCTGTGGGCGCTCGGCGGTGCGTTCGACCGGTACGTACCGCGCGGGTATGCGGATAGGGCACTGACGCTTCGCGAGGTCGTGGATATCGCGGGGAGTATAGACGGAATAGACGGTGTCGAAATCATTTCGTCACAGATAGACGGTATGAATTTAGGGGAGTTTAAAGGATGGCTTTCCGAAAACGGACTCGTCCTCACCGGAATTCTCGCGAATACGTTCGGCGATAAGAAATTCAAACTGGGCTCGATATCCCACTCCGATAGAAAGATCAGGGAAGAGGCTATAGATGTATGCAGGAAGAGCATCGACGATGCCGCCCAGCTCGGCTGTCCGGCAGTTACCCTGTGGCTTGGGAGCGACGGGTACGACTACTCGTTCCAGGTCGATTATCGGGATCACTGGAATACGTTGCGGGAGAGTATTCGGCAAATCGCCGGATACAATACCGGTATGAAGATCTGCCTCGAGTATAAACTCAAGGAACCGCGAAAGTATATGACGATTGGAGCAGTCGGCAAGGCTCTGTATCTCGCGAGAGAATGCGGGGACAACGTGGGCGTGGTTATCGATTTCGGGCATTCACTCATGGCAAAGGAGAAACCGGCAGAATCTGCTGTTTTGCTGCAGATGAACAAAAAGCTCTTTAATGTGCACATGAACGACGCCTACGGAGATTGGGATGATGATATGATAGCAGTCAGCGTGCATCTGCAGGAAACCCTCGAGTTTATGTACTACCTCGAGGATATGGGGTACGACGGCTGGATAGGGCTGGATATATTTCCTTTCAGGATGGACGGCAAACGGGCGGCGGAGCTTTGCATCGGGAATCTACGCGGGGCTGAAAAGATTCTCGAAAGAATGGATAAAGAAGGGCTCGTGGATGCGATGCGTTCCCTTGATGCCGGAAACTCCCAGCTCGTGGTTTCGCGTGGGATTTTCGGCGGATAATGCCGCCGCCCGGTAAGAAGGCAAAGACTAAAAAAGAACCGGGCAGCCGCACGTCGTTTATTATGATTACAAAAAATCATTATACTGCTTTCAATGTGCAATTGATTCGATTTGTAATTTTAAAGCGAGATCGGAAGAGAAAGGGGAATACTAGATGGGAGGGAAAATCGACGCCCGCAGTTTGGTACGCGGCCTTGTTGCAGCGATCGATGCCAATAAGGCATGGCTCAGTGAGATAGACGGTGCGATCGGTGACGGGGACCATGGGATCAACATGGCAAAAGGATTCGGCCTGATCCGGGAGAAAATCGACGAACAGCCGAATGATCTTGCGACGCTGTTCCGCTATGTCGGTATGACACTTGTTACCGATATCGGAGGCGCAATGGGCCCCATATACGGGACTCTGTTCATGAAAATGGGGAAGGCGGTTGAGGGTAAGAAAAACCTCGATGGCTGTGATGTTCTCCATATGCTGACAGAGGCTCTTGCAGGGGTAAAAAAGAGAGGAGGGGCGGAAGCGGGTGACAAGACGCTTGTCGATACGTTGTCGAAGGCGGAGGAAGGGTACAGGGAGGCGCTTGAAAGCGGTAAAGATTTCGATGCTTCGCTCGATGTGTTGATCGAAAGTGCGCGAAAGGGAATGGAGAGCACAAAAGAGCTTGTTGCAAAAAAAGGAAGGTCGAGCAGGCTCGGAGAACGTTCGAGGGGAGTAATCGATGCGGGTGCCGCATCCTGCTATATCATACTGAAGACCATTGCCCGGCATTTGAAAGAAGGGCAGTAGGTATGCACAATTGCGGTGTGAACCGGCCGTATTGTCCGCAACAAATTTTTTGAAGATAGAGCAAATTATTGTCGGGATGCACGTGTGCTTCCACAAAAGTATAGAAACAGGAGGAGTGCGGGAATGAAGAAGTTTATTAACGATCCGAATGCGGTTGTTGATGAAATGGCTGAAGGATATGTTATGGCGAATCCGGGCCTGCGGCTGCTTGACGAGGCACGGGTGATCGCGCGTAATGATGCACCGGTAAAAGGTAAGGTCGGCATTGTGACGGGCGGCGGTTCGGGCCATAAACCCGCCTTCATCGGCTATTTGGGAAAGGGGATGGTCGATGCCGTCGCAGTGGGGGAGATCTTCACTTCACCCCCGGCAAACGCATTTTACCACGCCTTCAAGGCGTCTGACAGCGGTAATGGGGTGGCCTGTCTGTACGGAAATTATGCAGGTGACGTAATGAATGTGGATATGGCGGTAGAAATGGCATCGGATGACGGGATAACGGTAAAACAGGCCATTGCAAACGACGACGTTCCATCGGCACCCAAAGGCAGAGAGGCCGACCGGCGCGGCGTCGCCGGAGAGGTGCTCATGCTGAAAATAGGCGGTGCCTGCGCTGAAAAAGGCGGGACACTCGATGAGGTGACTGCAGCCGCTCGGAAGGCAATCGACAACACGAGGAGTATGGGTGTGGGACTTTCGCCCTGTATCATACCAGCGGTCGGGAAGCCGAATTTTAACCTCGGTGAAAACGAGATGGAGGTCGGTATCGGCCACCACGGAGAGCCGGGCATTGAAAAGACCCAGATCAAAACTGCAGATGAAATAGCGCGTATGATGCTGGATATAATTTTACCGGATTATCCCTTTGTTGCCGGCGATGAGGTGTGCGTTCTCGTATCCGGACTCGGTTCGACTCCGCTCATGGAACTGTATATTCAGTACCGCACCATCGGTACGGTGCTGAAGGAGAAAAAGATCTCGGTGTACCGCTCCTATGTAGGAAACTTCTTTACCTCGCTCGAGATGGCCGGAGTGACTCTGACCATCATGAAGCTCGATGCAGAGTTGAAGGAGCTTCTCGCGTGGCCGGCGGATGCTGTGTATTTCAAGCAGTTTGGGGCATAGCGGAGGATTTGCAGCTGTGCATTGCATCGAGGTGCCGCCTTCCAGGTTTCCTTGCTTTTTTCCGCAAATATGCAATACTTATAGGTAAAAGAACAGTATATGCTGTTTCAGTTTGATGGCGCGGCCGGTGATCTCCAGGAGGAGAAGTACATGGGAAAGCGGATTCTTGTTATAGACGATGAAGAGATGATTCTCAATGCCCTGAAACTCATACTCGAAGATATGGGTCATGACGTTTTTTGTTATCAGGACCCTGTGCAGGGCGAGCAGGAAGGAAAATCCAAGGATTTCGATCTGATTGTTCTTGACCTTAGAATGCCCAAAAAAAACGGTGCAGAGGTGGCGGAGGCTGTTTTAAAGGAAAAACACGATGCACGGATTCTCATCCTGACCGCATATCCGACCGATCCGCTTGCAAAAAAGGCGCTCGATGCAGGCGCCCTGTCCCTCCTGAAAAAACCGTTTGAGCTATCAAAAATTCTTGATTTTCTAAGCTGAAAAATATGGAAAAAGATAAAAAATATTTCATTGAAGATCTCCTGAAGAGCGCGAAAGGCCTGATCGAGGAGATAGATGTGAAAAATTTGAAGGCCGGTGATAGTGTGACTGAAGAGATTGCTGATGAGGTGAGAAAAAAGGAGATTGAATCACTCGGCAGAGAGTACGAATCCATTGTACATGGGTATTTCGATATACGCGTTTCGGATGACGATATGGTTGCCGCGGCGGATTTCTACCCCCCTACGTATGGCGGTATACCGGTTGAAAAGAGGGAGGTCAGGGAGAAGCTCGAATCTTTGGATATAGTATACGGTATTGACTGGGAAAAGATCGATCGCGCTATTGAAAAGTGCAACAAGGAGCTCACACCTGTTACCGATGTGCTAGTAGCACGCGGGGACAGACCAATCGAACAAGTACCGGAGCACCTGGTAATCGAGGAGCAGCTCATACAGAAGCCTGCAGGAACTGCCAAACGGAAAGGGCCGGTAGATTACCATGACCTGATCTCGTATACTCTCGTCAAAAAGGGTGAAACGCTCGCGCACATAGTTCCGTTTCAAAAGGGGAAGGAGGGGAGAACCATCAGGGGTAAGCTTATCGCCTTCAAGAAGGTTCCGGTACGGCAGATAAAAAACGGTGCGAATACCGAACTCGACGGCGAACGTGTCGTTGCTGCATGTGACGGCAGATTGGAATATAACCCGGATTTGATTTTTGTGCGGGAAGTGTTTGAAGTATTTGAAAATGTGGATTATAAAACGGGAAACATTACATTTCCGGGTGATGTCGTCATCCACGGCCATATAAGCGACGGCTTCAAAGTCGAAGCGGGGGCATCGATTGTCTGCCACGAAACCCTCGACGCATCTGAGGTGGCGTGCAGGGGCGATTTGATAGTGCACCGAGGGATAATCGGGAGAAACAAGGGAACGGTAAAGGTCGGAGGATCCATTACAACCAAATTTGTTGAGAACTGCTATGTCGAAGCTGACGATAAAATATTTGTTGAAGCGGGCATCCTCCACTCTAAAATATACACCCACAAAACGCTTGAAATGGGAAAGACGAGTCTCATCGTCGGGGGGAAGATTACCGCTCAGAACGGCGTCATCGCATTCAATGTAGGAACGAAGATGGGGATTAAAACCGAAATCTGCTGCGGCTTCGACTACTCGGTTCAACAGAAGATAGAGTGGATTAACGAAAAAACGATCGCACTTGCCATGAAGCTGGATCAGGTCGAACAGGGTATACTGAAAAAAGCGGGGGATTTACAAAAGCTCATCTCCATGAAAGAGAAGATTGCAGCGACCATTCACAAATTGAATGAGGCGTTGCGGACGCTCATGATCCAGCAGAGTAAAAGCGAAGGGGCAACCGTTATCGTAAACGGCACCGTGTATCCGGGTGTGTATATCGAGATATGCAGCGGCAGTTATGTTGTATCAAGAGAAATCGCCTCGGTCCGGTTTCGGCTCGACCGGGAATCGGGGAAGATCATCGCTGAGCCCTATGTGAAGGATATTTTTTGAATCAGAGGATCGGTAAATCAGGAAGTCTTTAATAAGCAGTGTATAAAAAGATGTGTGTAATTTCAGAATGATTGCGAGGAGGAGAGATTCCTCCTTACGAACGCGAGTGACGCCTTCAATGCTTCGTCTACTTCTGCAATGTCCGGCGGCGGGGATATCCTGTAAGGCGAGGCGTCCTTTCTGCGCCGCAAACGGGTCGGTACTTCCAGACTGAAGGAAAGGTCTTGCGGTATGAGGTCGCGTATGATCATCCGGTAATCGATGTCTCCCGATCCAACGGGAGGGAAAAACCATCCTTCTTCTCCGGCCTTTACATCCTTCATATGCAGGTGGGCACAGCAGCTCACAGCATGTTTGAAATCATCTTCCGGCCTGACCTTCTCAAAGAGGTGAGAAATAAGATTGCCGAAATCATAGTTGAGCCTTATTCGATGCGAATTTATCCTTTTGATCAATTCAGCTCCCTCTTTGCCCGTATTAATCAGATTGTCTTTTCCGTCTCCAGGATTTTCGAGCGCCACGACCAGGTTGAGAGTTTCTGCCTTCGCCGTAATGGGTTTGATATTTGAGAAGAACTTTTTTTCTTCGTTTCCGGGTGCCGCATTGGTAAGTATGACCGCTGCACCGACTTCGGCGGCGAATTCCATTCGCCTCCCGAAGCGCACCACTGCTTCGTCTGAGCCGAGGTCCATGTGCGCAGACAGCGCACGGCACAGGAGGCCCAGATCGTGTAATCGATTCCGGAGTGTCCGGGCATACTGCAGTGTGAATATGCTCTCGTTATATTCATCCGTATACCCCTCGATAAACGCCAGTTCAACGTGGGAGATGCCTATCCGTTTCAGATGGTCAAGCGCCTCAAAAAGCGGATGTCCGTCATAGGCAACGGTGCTGATAGAAATTATTCGTTCCATCTGGGTATCCTTTCAACGATTCAAAATGGTTATTCGAACGCTTTGCGTATCAATAACGCTGCAAACGCAACCCCCCTGCTTAGCCAACGAATCCGGGGGAGCTGATGCAGCCGCCGCTTACATGACGCTGAGAACATACCGCTTGAAGGCGGCAGTATAGTACAGGTGCAATATAGCGCAATGGAACGGATGTTGTCAATACCGCTTTTCGGCTTTCAACCGATGTAAAAAATTCCGGATCGGGGAAGGGGCTGTGTATAACGGCATGTATTGTTTTTTAGGGGTTTCCTGCTAGGTCGTTATAATTCTGTATATTTCCTCTGCATCCCGGGCCTCCACGAGAGACTCCCTCGTTTCGGGGTGTTTCAGCCGGGTGCTGATATGCGATAGCAGTCTGAGATGCTCTGCATGCTGGTTTTCGCCTGCTGCGATCATTGCAATGATTCGTACCGGTTCGCGGTCAAGGGATTCGTAGTCGGCAAACGGCTTTCTGCTCACACCGAACGCCATGACGATATCGGATACGGAAGCAAGCCTCACATGGGGAAGCCCTATGCCCAGGCCGATTCCGGTGCTCATGAGCCGCTCACGGCTGAATATTGCTTCTACGAGCTCCTCTTTGTTTGAAATCTGCGGCGCGGTTGCAAGCACATCGATCATTTCGTTCAGTGCTTCAAACTTGCCGGCGCCTTTCAGAATGATGCAGCGCTGTGCAGAAAGCACACGTGAAAGGGATATCGAGAAAGGATGGGTTGTGATGCTCGGCCTACGGAGACGCCTGTCGACCCATTTCTGAATCTCGGACCGTTTGAACCGCCATGAGGTGCCGATCTTGCCGCAGGGGATCTCACCCTTTTTTGCCCATTCGTAGACCGTCCGTTCCGAAATACGGAGGTAGTCCGCCACCTCTTCGATCGTCATAATTTCATTTTTATCCATGTCCTCACGTTTCCTCCTGAAGGATGGGTATGTCCGGACCAGGATCATGCCCGACAACTGCTCGCCGGCTGCAGTATGCGGTGCATCTCTGATCAATGGGCGGATGTATCAGCTTCAAGTTCAAAAGATTCCGCTCCTTTTTCTACAAGGTACTGTCGTATTTTTTGCTTCACCCTTCTCGTATCGAGAACGCCCGCCGGCTTCTGCGTTTCTTCACTATCGAATACTGGAGCCTGTTCGACGCCGAGCTGTTTCATGGATCTCAGCGCATCGTCGAGCGGGGTATTGAGGTACAAATAGTCTCTGACCGGAACCATCACATCCGATGCAACGAGCCATTCCCAGCTCGACTGGTCAAGCACGATGTCCTTTATTTCTTCAAAGGTGACCAGTCCGACCGTTTTGCCGTTTTCTCCGATTACAGGAAAAAAGTTGTACTTGGCTTCTGGAATTCTTGTAAAGATAAGAGAAAGAGGGGCATTCTCAGCTACTGCAGAAACATCTTTATCCGTCACATCTTCGACTTTCCACCTTGCAATAACATCCTCTTCGGTTATCTTTTTTCCGATCTCGCCTGCACGTTTTATAGCAATTTTTACAAGAGGCGGGCCTGCAATCTGAACGATGAAGGTCGTTGCAGTGACGCCGAAGATAATCGCATCTCCAAGCGCGAGGTCGGACGAAAGGTTTACACCCTGCAAATGCTGGCTTGCCATAATGGAGAGCCCGACGGCGACCCCTCCCTGGGCAAACAGGCCCAGACCGGTATTTGTCTGGACTATCCTGTCGGCTTTTGAGATTCGCGCGCCGATAAATGCACCCGCAGTCTTTCCCACACTCCTGCAGAGTACATAGGTTCCGATAATGAGCCAGAGCCAGAGCGGCATAGACGAGATGCCGAGACGCGCACCGACGAGCACGAAAAAGAGTATATAGATTGGAGTGGCGAAGCTCTGCATGAGCCCCAGAAATTCCCTGCTTCGCCGGGGAGCGCTGTTGGCTACGGTAATCCCGGCCATCATGGCGGCAAGGATGACATCCATGTGAAACATAACTGCAATTCCGATGCAGAGAAGCAGAACCCCTATGGCAAGAGAAAGCATGTAATCCCGTGTACGTGAACGATGAAGCAGAAAATTCAAAACCATACCTGCTGCGAATCCGAGTGTCAGGGAGCCGCCCAGATCGACAATCACACCAACAACCTGTGCGGCGATGGAGACGTTTGTTCCCGTAAGCATCTGTGCCACGCTCGATCCGATGCCGTACAAAGTCATTGCAAGCGCATCATCAAGCGCAACGATTGCAACGAGCGTTGTGGTCAGAATGCCTGCCGAACGATACTCCCAGAGAACGTTGATGGTAGAGGCCGGATCGGTTGCAGAGGCGATGGCGCCGAACACGATTCCTGCGGCGACCGCCGAGGCGAGGTCTTTGAACAGCAGATACATAATAACCGATATGGACGTACTTACCAGTATAAATGCAAAAAGCCCCTCTGCAAGCAGGATGGAAGAAAACTGCCTGCCGTATTTTTTAAATGTTTCAAACCGGATTTCACTACCGACGAGAAACCCTATAACACCGAGAGCGAAGAAGTTCAGCGGGGCCAGAGTCTGGATATCCGTGCGGGTCACCAGCTTGAAACCGCTGTCCCCGATGATAATCCCCATAACGAGATACCCGAGCACCTGGGGAATGCTCAGCCGTTTTACGATTACAGCGCTCAATATTCCGCCCGATACCGCGATTCCCAGTATAAGCAGTATTCCAGGTTCAGCTAAGTTCATACCATTTTTCCATGCATTAGAGTTATTGACAGACTTTATACGTATTTAGCATAATATAGATCGATTTTCATATATTTTCAATATTTTTCTTTAATTTAACACAATTATCACGTATTTATTAATCTTTTCATCGCCTCGTTTTAAATATTTCAGAATTGTAATGTTTGTGTAATGAAGCTGAAATGTTTATATGGTACGCTAGGTCAAGACGGTGTTTTGTTCAGCGGTTTCGAAGCACACGGGTGAAGTGCAGCGATGAAAATGGAGGCCTCGTGGGAATTATGACGCTCAGAAAAGGTCGTTATGCGACAAATGAAGTTTTAGGGCTCACGGTTGAGGACTTTTCCGGTCCGGCCGGCGCTAAACAGGAGTGTATCGTCCCTCTGGGTGTGATTATCAGGAAGATTGTATCGGGCAAAGCAGCCCATCATGCCGGATTGAACATCGGCGATATTATTATCAGGGTAGGTGATGAGGCCATTCGTAATACGGGCCAGTTTTGTGAGCTCATAAATAAGGAGCTCAGAAAAGGCGAGGTCAAGCTGCTTATCAGAGACCGGGAAAGGAAAAGATCCATTACCCTGGTATTTCTTACCGTAAAATGATTCCGTACGCCGCATCCTTCCTCTGTCATACAAAATCAACATGTTGTCTTGCAGCCGGTTGTATGCGAACAGCGCAAACCATCCGGAATTTTCATCTTGCAAAAATGTATATACTGGATTATCGTTATTCTATTGCACTAAAAAAGAAGGGGAAAAGGTTATGACACCTGAACGGAGAAGTGGCAGCGACCGCCGGAGCGGGCGGGATAGAAGGTCCGGTTCGGATAGGCGGAACGGACTGGAAAGAAGACTTGCCGTTGTTGATATCGATTTCGATATACGGGTTGGATCGGACAGGCGTTCGGGCACTGATAGAAGATTATATCAGGACAGACGGACATCATCGGAAAGACGAGGATTGAATATCGCCTGAACCCATGATCGATTGCGAAACGGATGAGCCTGCACTGTTTCAGAAAGAACAATTCTGTTGACAGGCGGGTTCTTCGATTTTACAGGTCTGGATATCTCAATCAGTTTAGAGAGGTTCGGGTTTTTCGGATGGAGGATGTTTTTATACTGCTTTTAAGATGTACGGGATTGTCGGAATCGACGAAAGCAATCCCGAACAGGGGAGCGTGAGCCGGTTTTCCCCCATTGCACGCTCCCCTACAGGTAAAAGAGTGGGTGACACGGTAGCGGTAAGGCTCCCGGCTCGCCATATGAGGCTCACCATTCGACGGATCGATTACGAATAACACTCCCCGATCGGCTCCATTTTCAGATTATTCGGATGTTTTGTGCCGGGATAACGCACCCGGTATGCGCATCTGGATTTGTTATACAGCGCGAAGCGTACGGATAATAGGTATGTATCGCCGTAGTGCCGGGAGTATTTCCGATATTTTCTTCCTTGCAGTTCGAGTATACCCTCAACATTACAAAATTGTAATGTTTGCGAAAGGTTATTGTAAGTTTTTTTTGTAAGTATTTCTAATACACGATAGCGTAAGCATTCATCTTGTAAATCCGGGGTCGGTTCGGCAACGCTATGCAGCGTATTTCATAATACGGGGGATGAAAATGTACGGTAAATCTCGAGGAATGGGACATGTGTTATATGTGCTGGTCATAGGAGTTTTTTTTCTTGTCCAGCTTTCTCTGTATGCAGAGGTGAATAAGAAGGGGGATGAGGGTCCCGCCCGGCTCGTCACACTGGCCGTGGAATATCCCGGTATCGACGTCACCCAGGGTCAGAGTATAAATATGAATATTATCCTCCATAACAGGGGAAAGCAGGATGAAAATGTACAGGTGTGGCTGTCGGTTGTGCCGAAAGGCTGGGATGCACAGATCAAAACATACCAGTACAATATACGGGCGGTGAATGTCCCTGCCTCGAAGGATAAGTCTCTCAATTTTGTGGCAAAGCCTCCGGAAAAGGTAAAGCCCGGCAATTATCTCTTTCGGGTGGAGGCCAAGACGGATGACGGCAAATTCAAGATGGCGCAGGATATCTCCATCCACGTGAAAGCGGCCCAGCAGGTTAAACAGGCCAAGAAGGGGGTAAAGCTCAACACGTCGTACCCCGTTCTGGAGGGGCCGGTGAAGGGAAAATATGAGTTTTCCATCGATGTTCAGAGCGAGCTCGATAACGATGCGGTATTCGACCTTATTGCAGAAGGGCCTGAAGGGTGGGACATCCGATTCAAGCCGGCTTATGAATCGAAATATATCTCGAGCCTGCAGCTCAAGGCGGGACAGAGCAGTAAAATATCTGTGGAGGTAAATCCGGTTTCCACGGCCGTGCCCGGGGAATACCCTATCGGCATTCGCGCCCAAACAGGAAAGGTCATGGGGGAAACCTCGTTGAAGGTGGTGCTCACGGGTTCGTATGAGCTCAAGGTTGGATCCACCTCCGGGCTACTCTCTCTGGATGCGCGGCCAGGAAAACCGGCCAATGTCTCTCTGTATGTGAAGAATACAGGGACGGCGACAAACAACAATATTACATTCATGTCTTTCAAACCGGAGAACTGGAAGGTGGAATTCAAACCCGACAAGATAGATACGCTGAAACCCGGTGAGCTCAAACAGGTCGAAGTGATCATTACTCCCTACGATGAGGCGCTTGTCGGTGATTATTCCGTCAATCTGGAGGCCAAAGGGCAGCAGGATACGAATGATTCCAAGGAATTCCGGGTGACGGTCAAGGCTTCGTCGACCTGGGGATGGATAGGCATCGCCATAATCATTATTGTGATCGGCGGCCTGGTGGTGCTGTTTCGATTTGTCGGGAGGCGCTGACCATGGAAGCGTTGAAAGTGATCGAGACAGAGGATCTTACAAAGGTGTACGATGGGTATGTTGCGGTTGACCACCTCTCGTTTCACATCGATGAGGGAGAAATATTCGGATTTCTCGGCCCCAACGGAGCAGGCAAGACAACGACACTGCTTATGCTTCTCGGTCTGACCGAACCGACGGAAGGCAGAGCGAAGGTGCTCGGTTATAATCCTGTGCGGGAGCCGGTCAGGGTAAAGCGGCAGGTCGGGTACCTTCAGGAGAATATGGGTTTCTACCGTGACCAGAATGCACGGCAGATGCTCATGTTTATCGCGGAGCTCAATGCAATTAACGCAGAAACCGCCCGGCAGAAAATCGAGAATGCGCTGGAGAGTGTCGGTCTTATTCAGCAGGCGGATAAAAAGATAGGGGCTTATTCCCGCGGTATGAGACAGCGCCTCGGCCTTGCGGAGATACTCCTGAAGGAGCCAAAAATCGCCTTTCTCGATGAACCGACATTGGGACTCGATCCAGAGGCGACCAATACCATGCTCGATCATATTGTGTCTCTGAGCCGGCAGAAAAAAATGACGGTGCTCCTCTCATCACACCTGCTCTATCAGGTCCAGAAGATCTGTTCCAGAGTCGGGATCATGATAAATGGGAAAATGGTGGCCCAGGGTACTATGGAGCAGCTTGCCGGAGAAACACTCGATATTGAAAACAGGGGGTACACACTGGAAGAGATCTATATGAAGTATTTCAGGGAGGGCCAAGCGTGAACGGGATACGTCCTATTTTAAAAAAAGAGCTTTCCGATCATTTCAGCAGCTACAGATTCCTCTTTCTCTTTGCTCTGATTGCAATGGTGAGTCTCGTTCTGGTATATATGGCGGGGCTCGATATCGAGGAGAGTTTGAAGGGCACACAAAAACCGCAATTTGTCTTTTTGATGCTCTTTACCTCATCGAAGATTCAGTTTTCTCTCGTGCAGTTTGTGTCGTTTTTTGGTCCGCTCATAGGCCTTATCATGGGGTTCGATACCATAAACAGGGAACGCAACGAAGGTACACTCAGCAAGCTTCTCTCCCAGCCCGTATACCGCGATTCAATCATCAATGGAAAATTTCTCGCCGGAGTTGCAGTGATCGGCATTATGATGGCCTCGATTATCCTGCTCATTACGGGTCTCGGGCTTATTGTGGTGGGAGTAAAACCCGGCTTCGAGGAGTTCTGGCGCATATTCATTTACCTTATTATCAGTGTCGTGTATATATCGTTCTGGCTCGGTGTTGCGATACTGTTCTCTATTCTGTTTAGGAGTATTGCGACCTCGGCGCTCGCCTCTCTTGCCGTGTGGATCTTTTTTTCCTTCTTTCTCTCACTCGGCGTAAACGCCCTCATAAGCGCGCTGGTACCATCGGACACCGAAGCAACTACACGATCTATTTCACAGATTATGGCGATAAACAAGACTCTGACTTTTACCTCTCCAATGAAGCTGTATACCGACGCAACCGCCACAATCATCGACCCGCTCAGACGGACGATACAGCCGTTTATTGTCCAGATGGGGATGATGGAGCAGTGGTCGATGAACAGGTTTTCAGGTCCCCTGCCGCTGATGCAGAGCCTTATGATCGTTGTGCCGTACATACTATTTCTTCTGGCAATTACGGTTGTGTGCTTTGCCGTGTCGTACCTTGTGTTCATGCGACAGGAAATTAGGTCGGTTTGATTCGACGGGCTGATGCGCATGAAATCAACTATTCGCCGTCCGAAATACAGTTATTCAGTGCGACTGAGATGCAGTTTATCGTTGTACTGCCGTGCGGTGTAATGCAGCGGCTTTCCCGCTGCATCCCGTACAACCACACGCTTTGATCGGGTGTTGCCGACGACAAAGCCGACTGCGGGATGGAGGTCCTCTTCTGTCCTGTTCAATCTTATGACGAGTGTGCCGTCTTTTTCCTGAAACAACCTGAATTCGGTATTGTGCCGGCTGCGCCAGAAATTGCCGAAGGCAGTCAGATCCCCCATCCATCCGCCCGATCCTGCCACCTCCTTCATCAGTTGCTCCTGTGCTTCGAGCTTGTAGGTTTTGGTCCGAGTGTCGGAAGGATGCATCAGCAACACCGTAATCGCCTCATTATCCGCGTTCTGTTTTACAATGCTGAGCCAGTTTTTTACCGCATTGTCCACTGTGCGGGGCTCGAGATATCCCATCGAATCGTCGAGCGTTACGGGTATTTCTATGATGCGCGATTCTTTTGAATCGAGGCGGCGTTCTTCCAGGGCGTAGAAAGGGAATGCCGAAAGAACATCATTTGCGGAGAACGTTGAATCGTACAGATAGCCCGCCTGTTCGAGAACCCGAATGAGAATAACGGGAAATGCAAGATCCCCGGCGCGAAACGATACCGTATTCTGGCCTGGTATATCCCTGTCCAGGAGCTGTTTGCTCACCCGGACTTCGCCCTGCACCGTTTTTTTGTTCTCGGGGTCGTATGTCTCGAACGTAACCTTCGGGTCGCCTTCCTGGACAGACCCAAATTTCTTGTCGTGCGATACGGTATGCGAACCTATATCCCAGCCTCTTTGCTTCAGCTCTCGTATGGCGTCGACGTTTTCCTCGATATTGTAATACCCGATATCCATACTGTCGCCGAAGTACTTGGTGTTTTCAAAAAAGGTACTCTTGACGCCGAATTTTTCTTCAATGCCCGCGAATTTCAATGAGTCGACGAAAGATGTCTGGGCGTCTACATCGTGCGAGAGAATGAGTGCGGAAGGGCGCGCATACGGTATGGCGCTGATATACACATAGGGGGAAGAACCGGATTCGTAGATACCTTTGAGCAGCAGCATAATCACATCCGCCGAAGGTTCGAAGCTGTTGACGTATTTTCTCTGGGCCTCGTAGTCCTTTCCTATCTGAGGGAGGAGAACCGATTCAGCGTACGACAACCCAAGCAGGTACGCGGTTCCCCGTGAATACCTGTTTTTCAGAAAACCGGCGGTCCCATCTTTAAAAAACGCAAGCGGCATGGCGGCTGAAGGCGTATACCCGTGGGACCAGATGATCTCATCGTAGAAATGCCGTTCACCGTTTCCGAGAGAAATGGTTTTTTCTCTGGGATGATCTATGTAGCGCAGAGACGAATCCTCACCATTGAAGGACATCCTGTAGCGCTTCCTGCTTGCAGTGTGCCCGCGTACGCCGAACAATGGGTAGAGTCTGTTTCCGACAACTCCGGCGGATACGAGTGTGCCGCCGAATTCAACGTAATCGTACAGGGTGTTTATGAGATGAGCGGAAAGCAAAGCGTTTGTGAGACTGCCTCCCGTATAGATTACACGGTAGCCGTTGATCCCCTCCGTGTCCGTGAGTATGTCGTACGGTATGCCGAGCGTGTCGAAGATGCGCCTGAGCGTACGGAATTCAACGGCATCCGGCTGGTTTCCTGCCGCCGCCCCGACATCGAGCAGGCCCGCTCCGACCTGAATGGGGCTCAGGTTGTCGGCGGCGGCAGAAGGGAAAAGGGCGGAAAGGATTAAGAACGGGATAAGCAGTGCAGAAAAAATGATGATGTGAGGCTTCATTCTCCGCCATCCATTTCTTGAAACTCCTGGTTCTGCAAAAGAGGCGAGCATGCTCGCCGACGAACCTCCGCTGCTCACACGCAGCACACCGGCGAAAGCCGACGAGTCTCATTCATCCGGCCGCAGGCCGGCTGAGCTCCAGAACAATTCACCCGAAGGTGAATGTTTCATCATTTCCAGGGAGAGTATAAACCACGCGGTGCTTGCGACACTGGGATAATTGTTGAACCGGTAGGGTACTGTATATGATGCATACCTGAATCCGCCGTCTGTCTGCATAGGCATGATCGATTCGACTATCCCGCAGGCTTTGTCCTGCAGTCCTGCTCTTATGAATGCAGCAGCAGCGCCGAATGTGCCTTCGCCCCAGACAATGTCAAGCTCCCCCCACTGTTTTTCCGGATTATCGTTAAAGTAGAATGCATTGACTTGTTTGTCTTCATAGACGGTGCCGCTGTAGTACGGCTTGAAACCGCGCAATTCTCCTGTTATACAGAAAAAGTTTTTTTCAATGGTGTTCAGGCATATCTCCGCTTTCGGTTTTTCACCGATACTCAGGAGAAAAAGAGCACCCCATGAGGCGCCGTCCAGGGGAAGCATGGCATCGGTAATCTGATTGCCCTTGACACCCCTGATGAACTGACCGTATTGATCGTTCCACAGGCGCATCAGGCTTTTTTTCACCGTTTCCGCTGCATCTCCATAGGCCTTTTTCCCGGTGAGCTTTCCCAGATCTCTGAGAAAGAAGTAAATATCGATGTTGTGTTCCATGCTCACCCATTCGATATCGGTTTTATGGAGCTCTTCAACAGGGATGCGTTTATCTGCCCCCATTATTACATTGTACAGACCCCAGCCGCCGGTGACAAGACCGTATCTCGTGTCGGAATCAGACCGAACCTGCCGGTGCATGAC
Source organism: uncultured Spirochaetota bacterium (assembly GCA_964521865.1). Lineage (GTDB taxonomy): Bacteria > Spirochaetota > B62-G9 > B62-G9 > DRHN01 > CAYSRJ01. The sequence goes on from CAZFTJ010000015.1 coordinate 65,223, forward strand.
GAAGCCTGCCAGTTTTTCAGCATGTTTTAGATATTTTTGTGCCAGTATATCGTTTGATAGAAAGGACCCGTCTTCCTGCAGACGTGCGGCAAGGTAAAACGTATATGCGTAGCCGACCCATGCAATTGCTCCGGTGCGAATGATCGTGCCCTCATACGGCCATCTGTTCACGGTGTTGTAGGCAAACCACAGACTCCCGTCTTCACGTATAAGCCTCCCCAGCGCACCGAGTATTTTTTCGGCTTCACGAAAGTGTCCCGTCATGGTCAAAGCGATCGCTCCCAGCGCATCATCGTATATGTACGAACGGCTGTAGATGTACGGGTAAGACGGATCGTTTCCAGGGACAGTATAGCTGATCAAAAGATGTCTTCTGGCGGGATCAGGCTCCGGTACGGTAGCGTTCGGCACGATTCGATCCTTGATCCACTCAACCGCCTGCTCTTCGGCGTCGAGAAGTTTCGGTGGGATCGTGAAGTCCGGCACCGTTTGATTGTCTGATCCCGTCCGAATTTCCTGACCGTGCCCGGCGCACAGCGGGCTGAGGGATATGAGAATCGGAACTATGAGTGAAAACACGGTTTTACGGCACATAATATTTATACGGTTGAGGTCTATGATTCATGTATTGTATGTTTTGTATTGTAATATAGCACCATGAAAAGTAATGATCAATATCCGGCCGTGATATGTGGTGAATGCCGGGGTATATAATTCTTGCAGGATGTCGCTTTTTGCATTACAATGAATCTAAACCGATTTAAGCTCGGAATAACGATATGGTAACATTGAAGGATGTTGCAAAACTTGCCGGTGTGTCCACTGCAACAGCGTCCCTCGCCCTGAACGGTAAATCGGTAAACGAGGCTACGCGAAGCAAGGTTGTTGCGTGTGCGCAAAAGCTCAACTACGTCCCGATTAAAAGCGGGAGAACGTTGAGTACGGGAAGAAGCAACATAGTTCAGCTGTTGATTATCAACTCGGTAAACTATGCAGATTGCGTAAAGGAGACTTCGTATTTCAACCACATTATCCAGGGTATTATAGAGGTAATGCAGAAATATGACTATGGTCTGCATTTTGACGTACAGACATGGGAAAGCAGTGTTCTCCCTGAATATTTTGAGCATAAGATCAAGGATAAATCCACAGACGGTATCATAATCGTCCCGCAGTTCAGGTATAATTACGGCTTTCTGGATTCGCTTATTCGAAGCGAATTCCCCTATTTAATCCTGAACCCATGCTTTATTGATGAAACTATAAACTACGTAATGCTTGACAACAATTACGGCGGAACCCTCGTCGCAGAACTTTTCATTCGGTTGAAGTATATAAAGATAGCATTTGTCGGCGGTCCGGTAAGCCATTTCGATACCATAGAGAGGGAGCGTGGCTTTGTTTCCAGGCTTGCGGAGGAATCTATTGTCGTGCCGGAGCAGGCGCGTTACTATGGAGATTTTACCGTAAAAAGCGGTTTTGCGGGTATGGAAAAAATCCTTCACGATTACAGGCCGGAAGCGGTGTTCTGTTTCAACGATTATATGGCTGCAGGGGCAATCCGGTGTCTTCACGAGAAGGGCATCAGGATTCCCGACGATATATCGGTTGTGGGATATGATAATATCGAAATTGCAACTGCCGTATATCCGGAACTTACCACTATCGATTACGGCATCGAGAATCTCGGTGAACTGCTTGCCGAATGTCTCTGGAAACTTATATCGAACAGGAAGTCGCAGGTGCATATCGATATTCATCCAAGACTTGTTATGCGGTCGTCATGCAAGACGATGTGCTGAATGCTCCAAACCGGATATTCTGTCTGATTCGCGCTGCCGCTGTGATTAAAGGCCCGAATAGAGTACTGATGTCGTACCTTTTTCCAGTGATCGGCAGAAGCACGGTGTTTCCGGGAAATTTTTATTGACAGGGAGCAACGTATCTGATAATCTTCCTAAAACGTTTTAGAATAATATAACGGTAAAGGAGGTGAATTATTCGTTTTCTGAATTTACAATTCTCATTTAAAAAATCCTTTTAGGAGGTACGGATTATGCGACCTAAAAAATTGCTCATTATTTTCTTGATTGTATTTGTTTTATTCGCTTCGATTTCACTTTTTGCCGCAGGACAGAAAGAAGCCGGGAAATTAAAAATAGCCTATATTCGTCCTACGAACGAGCCGTACTATAAGTTTGGATTTGACGGCGCTAAAATGATGGCCGATATGATGGGCGTTGATATTCTCGGGTATATTTCGGATATGAAGCCTGAAAGGGAAATAGCGAGTGTTGAAGACGCGATCACCCAGCAGGTCGACGGCATAGTGCTGATGTCTGTGAGCGCGTCATCCCTTGCAGCGGGCATAAATAAAGCCTATGATGCCGGTATACCGATTCAGATGATTTTCGGGTATAATGAAGACCTGCTCGATAAAATGGTGGGCTCGGTTCAGGCCGACTGCAATCTTTCAGGGAGTATTATGGGAAAATGGATTGCAGAAAACATCTCGGGTGGTCAGGTTGCGGTTATCATGGGGCTTCCCGGCAGGGGGGATGCGGAGTGCTACAGGGATGCTTTTATAAGAGAAGCTGAAAAGAACCCCAATATTGAGGTTGTGGCTTCGGTTCCGGGAGACTGGAACAGGCAGAAGGCATTCAACCAGATGCAGACGCTTATTACCGGATATCCGGATCTCAAGGCTGTGTTCGTCCAGAATGAAGACATGGCCCTCGGTGCGATAAAAGCGCTTGAAGAGACCGGCAAGGCGGCTGCGGTGCAGATTGTTTCGCAAAACGGCGCCCCTTACGGTCTCGAATCGATTGCCGCAGGCGGGATCAAAGCGACGGTCGGATGGTCGCCTTCACAGGAAGCAGCGCTGGCTTTTCGTCTGCTTGTTGAACATATACGGGGAAAGAAAGTACCGAAGCTCACGATTACACCGATGAAGGTAATCACCAAAGATAATATAGATGAAGCAGTTCCGTGGGAGCCGACTGAAGCGTCGACTAAAGCAACCCTTGAACTGGATATAAAATCTCTCAGACATGAATTTGCAATGGAAAAGGGGTATTAAAGGTTTTTATGTGCAGCGCATAATTTTGTTACTGAAGAAAAACCCGGCAGCAGAAATCGGCGATCAAATTGATGATATATAACGGTGATTTTTCTTTGCGAAAAAGATAGTCAAAGGGTATAGTTCAGGCAGGGGCCCGTGATTCTGAAGTTATGGGTGCTTGCCTGTTCTATTTTTTACAGTATGCATACGTGAATTTGCGATTCCGTTTTTCCGGGTACCGGCATGAAAGATTCCGCTATTCTTCAAATAAAAAAGATCTCCAAGAGTTTCTCTGGGATACGTGTGTTGAGCGACGTTGATTTTGACTTGAGACGCGGAGAGGTACATGCGATTGTCGGTGAGAATGGAGCCGGAAAATCGACTTTTATAAAAATTCTTTCAGGCGCCTATGAGCGGGACAGTGGCGATATAATTTTCAATGGAGAATCATATATCAATTTAACCCCGAGAAAAGCGCATGAATTGGGTATCTTTACCATATACCAGGAGAGGAACCTTATTCCCCATCTCAGTGTGGGTGAGAACATTCTCATCGGTAATGAACCGGGTAATCGTGTCGGCGTCGTACGATGGAAACAGATATTCGAGCGGGCTGGAGAAATACTGAGAAGGCTGAACCTCAATTTAGAGCCTCAAAGCATCGTCTCATCGCTTGGAAGCGCCGAACAGCAGGCTGTGGAGATTGCAAAGGCTCTGTATCAAAATGTTCAGGTTGTTATCATGGACGAACCTACCGCCAGCCTGACGCGGGCGGAGATCGACAACCTCTTCAGTATTATAGAGAAACTTAAAAAAAGAGGAGTCGCCATTATATATATTTCACACAGGCTCGACGAGATATTCGCCGTTGCGGATCGTGTAACGGTTTTGAGGGACGGGCTTAAGGTCATGGAGCATGCAGTATCAAAGATAAACAAGGACGTGCTGGTCAGAGCAATGGTGGGGGAAGAGCTTTCGATCACGCATATAGAGAACGCGGGAATGGGCGAGGTATTAGAGGTATTATATGAGGCGAAATCGATATCCCGCACAGGTTTCTTCCAGGACGTAAATCTGGTACTGCATCGCGGTGAGATAGTGGGAATCGCAGGTATGGTCGGGTCCGGTCGTACGGAGGTGGTACGGGCGATGGCGGGAATCGACGAGATCGATAGCGGTACGTTACTGCTGAACGGTATCAAGATGCATGGCCGAGCGCTCGAAAGTTTCATCAATGAGGGAGTTTGTTTTGTCCCTGAAGAACGCGACAGCATCGGTTTGATTTCCTGTCTGAGCGTCGCAGGGAATACAACCCTGGCAAGCCTGCCGAAGATAAGCAGAGGCCCTTTTTTGAATTTATCCTATGAGAACGAGCTCTCGAATGCATTTGTAAATGCTCTTGATATACAGGCCAAATCGATACATCAGGAGGTCATGTATCTGAGCGGAGGAAACCGGCAGAAGGTGATGGTAGCAAAATGGCTGTGCAGAGGTATTGAAGTTTTTATTATGGATGAGCCCACGCAGGGAGTCGATGTCGGTGCACGGGAAGAGATCCATAGGATAATGAAAGACCTTGTCAACGAGGGCAAGGCAATACTCATGGTTTCCTCCGACCTGGATGAGATTATGAACATGAGCCATAGAATAGCCGTTATGAAGGAGGGGTCTATCGTCGCCTTTCTTCAAACAGCTGAAACGTCAAGAGAGGAGGTGCTTTCCCTTGCAATCGGGAAATCGGCGGATAAGCAGTAATCGTCTCGCAGGTCTTAAACGAATCATCAATTTCCAGCAGTGGGGAATAATATTTATTCTTATACTCCTTATTATTGTTCTCGGCATTTCTTCCCCTGTTTTTCTCTCCGCAAGAAATATCAGAAACATTTTGCAGCAGATTTCGACCCTCGGAATTCTTTCAATGGGCATGACTATTCTGATGATTTCCGGAGGCATCGATTTATCAGTCGGTTCTTCGATTTCCGTCGTTGCCGTTATTGCGGGGAAACTTTTAAAGGCGGGTGCCCCGGTCGGCTTTACGATTGTCGTTGGTTTGCTTGTCGGGAGCTTCATAGGACTGATAAACGGACTGCTCGCTTCACATACACGGGCGCATCCGTTTATTCTGACGCTCGGCACCATGACCCTCCTTCAGGGTGTTGCAATAATCATAACGGAGGGTTATCCGATAACGGACCTGGGCAAGAAGTTCGAATATATCGGCGGCGCCGTTATATGGAAGATACCTTTTATTGTCATACTTTTTTTCGCCGTCATGCTCGTCTGTTTTTTTATTCTAAAGTATACACGATTAGGAAGAAAGGCATATGCAATAGGGGGAAACGAATATACGACCTATCTTGCAGGCATCAAGGTAAAGCTGTATAAGATAATTTTTTATGTAATAGCCGGTTTTCTTGCCGGCTTTGCCTCACTGGTTCTTTCATCGCGGATAAGTTCGGCCATACCGACAATGGGCGCAGGCTTTGAGCTTCAGAGCATCGGAGCCGTCGTGATAGGGGGCACGCCGCTTGTCGGAGGGAGGGGAAGTGTCTGGGGCACGCTCACCGGTGTACTTCTGCTCGGAATCATTGCCAACGGCCTCAACCTCCTCCACGTCGAGGCGAGCTGGCAGTACGTTGTTACGGGATTCGTCATTATTATTGCGGTGATCATCCATGAGCACCGCGCCCGCTGATGAATTTTGAACGCACCTGATTCTTTTAGTGAAGGATGGGTATTTTTTATTAATAAAACATTTGAGAGTGCACCGCATACCGTTTCTTATAAAAATCAGAACCGGTTCAGCACATACTGAAGGGACATCCCGGGAACAAAAAAGCCTTCTCAGGAGCAGTGTGGATTAATGCTTAGAGATCCACTAATATGCCGGATGCTGCGCGTATGCCGCTCGTCCAGGCTGAGGTGATGCCGCGGCTGGTCCCGGCGCCGTCACCTATCAGATACACATCCTTCGCCGCCTGAAAGTAATCGTCTAGAAAGCGCGGCTTGTTGGCGTAGAGCTTGATTTCCGGATAGTACATGATCGTGGAGGGGTGCATCACACCGGGTACGATTGTATCAAGCAGCTTCATCGATTTCCATATGACACGAAGTATCTTGGCCGGCATGGCGAGGCTTATATCTCCTGGAGTGCTCCCCTTGAGGGTGGGTTCGAAATCGTAGAGGTCCCTGTTGAAGCTCTCTTCCTTCGAACGTTTGCCGAGCCGGAAATCGCCGACCCGCTGCATTATAGGTTTTCCGCCGCCCATGAGCATCACCACCTGTCCCAACATTTCACCGTAGGTATGGCCGCTTGCAAGCGGCTGCGTGAGCCCGACGGTTTTCAGCAGGGCGAAATTGACCAGCCCGTTTCCGTTTCTCTTCTCCGAAAAGGCGTGGCCGTTTACGCTGAAATAGTATTTGCCCGATTTATTCCGGTACTTCTCCTTCACCACAAAGGCCTTTCCGCTGTTGGTGCAGAAAGTACGAACCCTGTCCGGGAAGAGAAACTTGGGATCGTAGTAGTCGCTCACAATCGGGTAGTACTTCTCGCGGGTTTCTACACGGATCCCGATATCGACAATGTTGTCGACGTACGGGATGCCGAGTTTATCCATGATCGTCTGCAGGAAGCTGAAACCCTGGCGCCCGGGTGCAAGTATCGACTTTTTGTAGGAGATTTCCCGTTTGTCCGTAATAACGACATGCCGTTCTGCATCGATGTCTTTCATTGTTTCGCGAAGCGATACTTCGATACCCTGCGTGCGTATCTTGGTCATCAGCTCATTGATAAGAACAATGCCCCCGTCCGTGCCCAGGTGGGACTGCTTTATCTCAATAAGCTCGACGTCGAGGCGCCGGGCCCGCTGCTGATAAATTGCGATGTTGTGCTTTGGCATTATCTCGGGATGGAGATGTTCTGCGACGAGCGCCATCGATTCATCCGCCTTATTTTTATCCCAGTATTCACATGGAAATCCGATGGGGAAGGTGAAGTTCATTTTGCAGTCGTTTCGCAGTCCTCCGGTCGTCATTCCCTCTTTATCGATGAGAAGCATTTTCAGTCCGGGATGCCCTTCGGATAGATGAAATGCCGCACCCAGGCCTGCCGGGCCGGTTCCGACGATGAGACAGTCGTACGTGTCCATTTTAACTCAGCCTTTCGTGTTTGTGTCGAAAGCATCACGCAGCACGTCGAGAGTTTATACCGCCGTCCCGCGGCATAAGGCATCGATCTTTACTGTAAGATACAATTGGCGATTTTGATTCGTCAAAAAAGATACAAAAAAATGAATAATTGTGGTATATAAAAAGTGTCTTATATCAACCGGCCGGCCGGTGTTTTGTCGATGACATGGTAGCGTCGGTCGGCGCAGATATGCACGGTATCCGGATAATGCTTATAGTGCCCGCGGTATCGAAGATGCTGAAAGTGCTGAAAGTACCGCCTCACGGCAACATTATATTCGAGAACGGAAAGCATGATGCAGGATATTACCTGGCACTACCCCGAAACTATGGATGAAACCCGTGTTCTCCTTCAACGGGACGGGACTATTCCTCACGGAGGAGGGACGGGTATACTGAGAACGAGTATGCGCTCGGTTCGCGGGCTCATCGAACTTTCCGGGCTCCACCTCGATTATTACCGAAAAAAGGGCGGCAAGGTGTATATCGGGGCCGCCATGACTTTTAACGGAGTTGTTTCGCACACCGATCGTGCATCGATCTTCAATAAGGCGATCCGGCATTCCGCCTCCACTCCGCTCAGAAACAGGATTACGGTGGGCGGCAGTATCGCACTTTTTCCCGTATGGTCGGATATCATGGGACCGCTCATCGCACTCGATGCGGAGGTCCTGTTGACTGGAAGGCATGAGGGCCGGTTTCCCGTTGTGCGTTACGTTGCGGAGCCGAATCTGAGCAAAGGCACATTAATTGTCGATATCTCAATGAAGGATGAAAAATGGGAATCCTATTATTACAGGGAAACACGAACCGGTTTCGATTATCCTGCCTTTACCGTTACAATCGTTATCAAAAAAAAGGGAGGTCGGATTGATGATATGAGAGTCGTGCTGGTCGGCTGCAGGGGAAAGTTCCGACGATTCACCGATATTGAACGGAAAGCAAAGGGAATGAAACCGACTGAAGTGAATGCCCGGGAGCTTGGGAATTCCGTACAGGTCGACTTCGACGGCAAGAAGTTTATGAGCGGTGAATATCTGAAGCACATCGCCTCTGCACAGATTGAGCGCGGTCTTGACCGGGTGCTGGTATAGCAGGAGGCGGGGAGGAAGAGGATATCTCCTGCCGTGCTCGTCAGCCGGGTCTAAAGCTCGTCATAGAGGTTTTCGCTCGACCATGTATGTGTGCAGAGTGAATCGTAAAAACAGCCGCATCTTTTTCTGTCGGTACGCTGAGGAATGTCCGGGAACGTACCCTGAAACGGTGTCCGATGAGCGCTTTTTCGAAAAATTTTATCGAAGCTTTTATGAGGATTCTGTATGGAAGGTCCTTTCAGCATAAACGGAGAAGAGGTGGCGGTATCTTTTCACCCGTCTGATACTCTGCTCACCGTGCTGAGAGAGCACGGATACACGGAGGTCAAGAAGGGGTGCGGGGAAGGAGAATGCGGCTGTTGCGTGGTGCTTCTCGACGGTGTGCCCGTGAACTCCTGCCAGGTGTTTGCCGCCACCGTCATAAGTAAAAAAATCACGACGGTAAAAGGCCTGGGAACTATACACGCGCCGCACCCGATACAGGCGGCGTTCGTCGAAGCCGGCGCGGTTCAATGCGGTTTTTGCGTTCCCGGAATGATCTGTGCTGCATACGCGCTGCTTGAGAAAAACCCGGACCCCGATGAGATGGAAATCAGGCGGGCATTGGACGGAAATCTCTGCCGGTGTACCGGGTATGTGAAGATTATCGCGGCTGTGCGTCTTGCGGCCCGAAGGATGCGTGAAAGTGGGTGATACTGTAAGACAGGACTTTATGAACGTCGGAAAGTCAGCGGCCAAAACAGATTCACTCTCTCTCGCTGCAGGGGATGCCAAATTCACCGATGACTTTGAAGCGAAAAACCCTCTGTATGTCGCTTTTCTCTACTCTCCTCACGCCCACGCCCTGATCGAAAACATACATACATCCTCTGCTGAAAAAATGAAAGGCGTCGTCGATGTGCTCAGCTATAAAAATGTCCCGCGTGTTCTCTACACGACTGCCGGGCAGGGATTTCCAGAGCCGTCGCCCTACGATACGGTACTCTTCGACAGACGCGTACGTTTTGTCGGTGACAGGGTGGCTCTTGTTGCGGCGGAGGATGAACGAACCGCGCAGGCTGCAGTGCAGAAAATCGATGTTGAGTATTTACCGCTTGACCCGCTTTTCGATGTGGAGAGAGCCTTCGACAAAGAGGCTCCAAAGATCCACGTGGACGACGAGTACGCAAAGATACCTGTTGCCTACAAACCGGAGAACAATCTCGCCGCAGAGGTAAAGATCGGCTTCGGTGATGTGGAGGGAGGGTTTCGCGAAGCGGATTTTATCGAGGAGCATACCTATCATACGCACTACGCCTCACACTGCGCGATAGAGCCTCACGCAGCTGTGACGTACTTTGATGAGATGGGCAGGCTCGTGATTGTCTCTGCTACGCAGGTTCCGTTTCATGTGCGAAGGATCGTTGCCGAAGTATGCGGTATTCCCGTACGCTTGATCAGAGTTGTCAAGCCGAGAATAGGAGGCGGATTCGGGGGGAAGCAGGAAGTCATTGTCGAGCCTTTCGCAGCGCTGGTTGCATGGCGCACCAAGCGATCCGTGCGCATAGTGTTATCACGGCGAGAGGTTTTTATGTCCGGCAGGACAAGACACGCTATGCGCATCAGGCTGAAAACCGGTGTAAAAAAGGACGGCCGCATTACCGCCCTCGAGATGGACGGTCTGCTGAATGCAGGAGCGTACGGGACACATGCCCTTACGGTGCTTTCCAATGTTGGTTCGAAAACCCTTCCCATGTTCAACAAGATATCAAACCTGCGATTTCACGGGCGGTCTGCATATACGAACCTGCCCATCGGCGGTGCGTACAGGGGATACGGCGCAACACAGGGATACTTCGCGTTCAACCAGCAGGTGGACATGATCGCACGACGGACCGGGCTTGATGTGCTCGAGTATATAAAAAAGTGGCATATACGATCGGGAGAAACATCCGGGGTTTTCGCGGCGCTCGGTGAGGGGAAGGAGGGCGTCTCCCAGATTATAAAATCGTGCATGCTCGACGAGTGCATCGACAGCGGGGCCGGAGCAATCGACTGGTACAAAAAGCGGGGAAAAGGTATTCAAAACGGTCCCGGCTGCCGCGGCGTGGGCGCTGCCGTCTCCATGCAGGGTTCAGGCATACCGAGAATCGATATGGGGAGCGCATCGATGAAGATGAACGAGGACGGCTCCTTCAACCTGTTCATCGGGGCAACGGATATAGGGACCGGTTCCGACACCATTCTGGCTCAGATTGCGGCGGAAGTTCTCCAAATTCCGACCCAAAAGATCATCGTGCTCTCATCGGATACGGACCTTACACCCTTCGATACCGGAGCGTACGCGTCGTCAACAACTTATGTCTCCGGAAAGGCGGTTGAGAGATGTGCGCGGGACATTGCCGGACAGATTACCGGTCGGGCTGCGATTCTGCTCGATGCTGATAAAGCCGGGATTGTACTTCGAGACGGCGAGGCGGTTGACAGTAAAACGGGAAAATACGTGTCCTTTGAAGAGATATGTCTGCACTCGCTGTATCAGGACGAGCAGTTTCAGATTCAGGCGCAGGCCTCTGCAGTCGTGGATGAATCACCTCCGCCATTCATTGCACAGTTCGCCGAGGTGGAGGTGGACAGGAGAACGGGCAGGATACGTGTCATCGAGTTCGTCTCCGCGGTCGACTGCGGTCAGCCGATAAATCCTCTGCTCGTTGAGGGACAGGTCGAGGGTGCTGCGGTAAACGGGATGAGCTATGCGCTTTGTGAGGATTATCTGTTCGATTCGAAGGGAAGGATGATGAACCCCCGGTTCTGGGATTACAAGATATTCACCGCCGGCGACATCCCGAATATGAAGACGATCGTGGTGAATTCGTATGAGGAAACAGGCCCGTTCGGAGCGAAGTCTGTGGGGGAGATAGCAATCAACGGTCCTGCGCCGGCAATTGCAAATGCGGTCTTCGATGCGATCGGCGTGCGTATGTTCGATCTGCCGATGGCGCCCGAGCGTGTCTGGAGAAGGATGAAGGAGGAAGGCGTGATTTGATTATAAGAAACGGAAAGCTGGCACTACCCGACGGAGATGATTTTGTAAAAGCGGATATCCTGGTTAAAGATGAAAAGATAGAGGCTGTCGGGTCGAACCTTTTGCAAACGGGAGAGCGGGGCGAAGACGTCATCGATGCGCGAGGGCTTTTTGTACTGCCCGGGGGCATCGATTCACATGTTCATTTCGACGATCCGGGATATACGGACAGGGAGGATTTTTTTCACGGAAGTGCAGCTTCCGCTTCGGGCGGTATAACCACGGTCATCGATATGCCGGATACTTCTATTCCGCCGATAGTAAGCAGGAAAAGCTTTGCACACAAGCTGTCGGTTATAGAAAAGAAATCGGTTGTTGATTTCGGACTGTACGGCGGAGTCTCCCGTCAGGCCTTTGAGCGGGGGTTTCCCGGTTTCATGGAGCAGCTTGCCGATGATGTGCTCGGTTTCAAGACCTATTTTATCTCCGGCATGGAGAGTTTCGCCCGGCTCGACCTGTACCGTTTCAGGCTGGTACTCGAAAAGGCGGAAGAGCTCGGCATTCCGGTACTGCTCCATGCCGAGGATTACGAATATGTGACCGCTGCCACGGAGGCTTGGGTCAAAGAGGGAAACGGCCCCGTACAGTATTACAGATCGCGGCCCGAAACTGCGGAAATTCTTGCAGTGCTGGCTGCCGATGAGCTCGCGCGTGAGACCGGCGCACGCGTTCATATCGTTCATATCGGTTCGGCCGATGCGGCTGAGGTTCTGAGAGGGGGGAGGCTCAGCGGTGAAACGAGTCCCCATTATCTGCAGTTCGATCTGGACGATTTCGAGCGGATCGGCGCCCCGCTCAAGTGCACGCCGCCGGTTAAAAGCCCGGGAAACAAAGAACGTCTCTGGCGCCTTCTTGAAGAAGGAGTGCTGCGCTTTGTCGCTTCGGATCATGCGCCCTGTCCGGCACGGGAAAAGGATACCGGTTCCATATGGACGGATTACGCCGGCATGCCGGGCACCGGTACGCTTTTACCCTATATGTTCTCCGAAGGGTATATGAAGGGAAGACTCAGCCTCAGAAGACTGCTCGACGTCACCTCCGGTCATGCGGCGAGATTTTACGGCATTTATCACCGCAAGGGCTCCATAGAATCCGGCAAGGATGCTGATTTTGTGATTATAGATCCCGCAAAAAACTGGCGGGTGAGGGGGAAAGATTTTCTCTCAAAGGGAAAGATTACACCGTTCGAGGGAACGGAGTTCAGGGGGAGGGTGGTATACACACTGGTACGGGGCAGGGTGGTGTACTCGGATGACGGGGGAATTCAGGTACGGCCCGGGTACGGAAAACGTGTCGGTAGAGAAGTCCCGTGACGAGTACTGCATATTTCTATGTTTGCTAAAAAAGCGAACTTCGAGTTTTTCATTTTCTTTAAAAATGACCGTACCTTCACTGAAAAGATATAAGTTCCCTCAATGTATTCACGAAGTTCGCAGCACAGTGTCGATTTTTGTTGCATTATATGATAATTATTTCCAATTTACTTGAAAATCGATATTCGACATAAAATTCAATATTCACACTACTATGGCGAGAGGAGAGAGCTGTCATGCAGAGCTTTATCGGACGAGACATACTATCATTGAGAAATTTTGAACGGGCCGAGTTTTTTCGTATATTCGACATTTGCGACAGGCTGCGGCCCCATGCGGAAAACAGGCGGAACACCGACCTGCTCGGAGAAAAAACCCTTCTTACCGCATTCTACCAGCCGAGTACCCGCACACGTATGGCCACGGAAGCAGCGATGCACCGTCTGGGCGGGCACGTGCTCGGATTTTCAGATGCGAAGATGACGCGTGCAGGCGATTTCTACCAGGAGTCGATAAAAGACACGGTGCATATGCTCGAGTACTACGGCGACGTCATTGCCATGCGGCATTTTCAGAAGGGCGCGCCTGCCGAGGCCGCCAGATGGGCGAGCGTACCGGTAATCAACTGCGGGGACGGCTGGGGCGAGCATCCGACACAGGTGCTGACGGACCTGTACACCGTATTGAAGGAGAAGGGCTGCATTGACGGGCTTCATTTCCTGTGCATCGGAGATATGCGGATGCGTACGATGCACTCCATCGGCTACGCGCTCACCAAATTCGACTGCGAGGCCACACTTATTTCGCCTCCTGAAATGTCTCCCACCGAGGAGTGGAAAGCCGAGCTTCGCGAGCAAAACCTCAGGTTCAGAGAGGTAGAACATGTGGAAGAGGCGATAGCGGATGCGGATGTCATCTATATGGAGCCGGTTGTTCAGCCCGATTACAGCAAGGCCCGTGACGAACGGGGAGAAACAGTCGGCAGCACACCGTCGAACTACAGGGTAACCCGCGAGCTGCTGCGCGATAAAGCAAAGAGCGACGTCATCATTCTGCACTCCCTCCCGCGTATGGACGAGCTGCCTCCCGATGTGGACAGCACGCGCCATGCCCGCTACTGGGAGGAGGCGTTCAACGGCGTGGTACTGCGGATGGCCCTGCTTGCGCTCGTTCTCGGGGCGGTCGAGTAATCGGTCGGATGGTGCCCGTCGGCAGGAAGAGGAGCGGTACATGATCAATTTACAGCAGAATAAGAAGGCACGGGCGAACAATATCGGGCGGTGCCGTGAAAAGGGTATAATTCTGCCCACGATTTCACAGATGAAAAATCCGAAACTGGTTCCCCAAAAAATCACTGCAAAATTGAAAAAGGTGGGCCTGTGGGATGTTGATCCTCTCAATCTTTTTCGAATCACCTGGAAAAACGAGCCGAAGGAACAGGGGAGCGCATTCGAGGGGGTAAACTACATGGAGTTTCCTCCGGAGCTCACCGGTGTTGACGCGAGAATCATCGCATTGATCGGGAAATGGTTTCCGACGGGCTCGCACAAGGTCGGCGCCACCTACGGGTGCCTTGCCCCCGCTCTGGTAAGCGGGAATTTCGATTCGGTTTATCAGAAGGCTGTATGGCCCTCAACAGGCAATTACTGCAGGGGAGGAGCCTTCAACTCGGCGCTCCTGAGCTGCGAGAGTATCGCCATTCTGCCGGAAGAAATGAGCAGAGAACGATTCGAGTGGCTGAGCAGTATTGCGGGTGAGGTCATCGCCACTCCGGGATGTGAGAGCAATGTCAAGGAAATTTATGACAAGTGCAGGGAACTGAAGGCCGAACGGGGGGATTCGATCGTTATTTTCAATCAATTCGACGAGTTCGGCAACTACCTGTGGCACTACGAGGTGACCGGTAATGCGATAAAGGAAATTCTCGATGCCGAGATGAGCGCTGGTGAGAGCTTCAGGGGGTATGTTTCCGCGACCGGTTCGGGGGGAACGATTGCGGCAGGGGATTTCCTCACAAGGCAGTATCCTGAAAGTAAAATCGCTGCATCAGAGGCCCTGCAGTGTCCGACGCTTTTGAGAAACGGTTACGGAGGTCATAGAATAGAGGGAATAGGCGACAAGCATGTGCCCTGGATCCATAATATTCGGAATACAAACATGGTTATCGCCATAGATGACGAAGACTGTATGGACGTACTGCGCCTGTTCAACGAAGAGGCCGGCAGGTCGTATCTTGAGGCACGGGGGGTGCCGGAAGACACGGTCGGCAGTCTGGATCTTCTCGGCATCTCGGGTATTGCAAATCTTCTCGGTGCGATCAAGTTTGCAAAATATTACGAGCTTCAAAAAAACGATATTGTTGTAACCGTATTGACCGATTCCATGGATCTCTACGAATCGCGAAAGCGGGAGATGCATGAAGCATACGGCACGTTCAGCCGTGAAAACGCCGCCGCCGTCTACTACGGAGCGCTCCTGCGGCAGAGGATCGATAACATGATGGAGCTGTCCTACTACGACCGGCTGCGGATACACAATCTGAAGTACTTCACCTGGATCGAGCAGCAGGGAAGATCGGTGGATGAGCTGAACCGCCAGTGGTATGACCGTGAGTACTGGATAAATATTCAGAGCCTTGCACCCGAGATCGACCGTGAAATAGAAGAGTTCAACAGAGAAGTGGGCCTGTAATACTACAGCGGTACGTACCGATTATAGGGTATCTGACGCAGTTTTTTGACGCAAAAAGACAGTATGTACAGCTGCAACAGGTATATCGATCATTCGTTAGATGAAAAGTATCGCTGCAGCACAGGGCACGGGGAGGGAAAGGTATGCAGAGCATTTTCAGGGGGAAACATTTCATTACACTGCAGGAGTGGACCAGGGAGGAGATCGATACCCTGCTCGAGGTATCCGGCGACCTGAAACGCGATTTTGCCATGGGTGTACCGACCCCCTATCTCCTGTACAAAACGATTTTCCTGATGTTTTTCGAACAGTCGACCAGGACCAGAAATTCAATGGAGGCAGGCATATCACAGCTTGGAGGCCACGGCACCTTTCTCGATACCAGCACCATGCAGGTCGCGCACGGAGAGGTTGCCAAGGATACGGCGGTTATTCTGTCCCGCTACGGTCATGCTATAGCGTGCAGGAACTGCGTATGGGAAATCGGCAATAGATACCTCCGGGACATGGCTCGGTGGTCGAGCGTACCGGTCATGAATCTGCAGTGCGACCTGTACCACCCGATGCAGGGCATCGCCGACCTGCTCACACTGCGCGAAAAGGTCGGGGATCTGAAGGGGTGCCGTGTATCCGTCATCTGGGCCTATGCAGCGAGCCATAAAAAGCCGATATCGGTACCTCTCACCCAGGTACTGCTCTTTCCCAGATACGGCATGGACGTGACGCTCGCCTTTCCTGAAGGATACGAGCTGCCCGACTGGGCAGTGAACCAGGCGAAGGAGAATGCCGAACGACACGGTGGAACTATACGGATTACACACGATATGGAAGACGGTTTTACCGGGGCCCACGTAGTGATACCCAAAAACTGGGGAAGCTGGTCTGGAAAGACCGATATCGACCAAAACGCGCTTCTTGAAAAAAACAGAGGATGGAAGTGCACCGAGAAGATGATGACGCTTGCCGACAGGGATGTGTTGTACATGCATGCGCTTCCGGCAGACCGTGAAAACGAGGTCGAGAATTCCGTTATCGACGGCCCCAGATCGATTGTCTACGATGAGGCTGAAAACCGCCTTCATACGGCAAAGGCGGTCATGACCCTGACAATGGGGGGAAAATAGATGAGAGAGCTGGCAATTGTTGCAATTGGCGGCAACTCTTTGATCAAAGACAGGGATCACACAACGGTTGAGGACCAGTACAGGGCGATATGTGAAACCGCGGTGCATATAGCGGATATCATAGAGCAGGGGTACGATGTCGTGTTGACGCACGGCAACGGTCCGCAGGTCGGTTTCATCCTCAGGAGGGCGGAGCTCGCTTTCGAAATAAGCGGTATGCATATCGTTCCGCTGGTGAGCTGCGGCGCCGACACACAGGGGGCGATCGGTTATCAGATCCAGCAGGCGGTTGGAAACGAGCTTGAAAAGAGGGAAATCGATCGTGAGGCGGTGACCGTGGTTACGAGAGTGGAGGTCGACAGAAACGACCCCGCCTTCTCCAATCCGAGCAAGCCGATCGGTTCGTTCTATTCTGAAGATCAGATCGAAGCGGTGAAAAAAAAGCATCCGGCATGGAACATGGTATTCGATGTCGGAAGGGGCTATCGCCGGGTAGTACCCTCGCCGGCTCCGAAAAAAATCATCGAATTGAAAGCGATCGAGTACCTGATAAAGAAGCGGTTTTGCGTGATCGGGGTCGGCGGCGGAGGCATTCCGGTTTTCAGAAATGAGAGGGGGGAGTACGAAGGGGTTGATGCGGTTATCGACAAGGACAGTGCGACGAGCCTTCTTGCTTCGCAGCTCAATGCCGATCTTTTCATTATTTCAACCTCCGTGGAGAAGGTCTGTATCAATTACGGGAAGTCCGATGAGATGCCTCTCGACCGAATGAACGCGGATGAGGCAAAAAGATACATGGACCAGGGGCATTTCACCCCCGGAAGCATGAAGCCGAAGATACAGGCGGTGCTCGATTTTTTCACGCACGGGGGAAAACGGGCCATTATAACGAGCCCCGAAAACCTTGCCGCCGCTCTCGAAGGCGGGACAGGTACGCAGATCTATTCGGTATAGCGCCGCCGGTTCAATCAACTGATTCAGCTCAAGCAGGATGAAAAATTCGGCCGAACGGGTTCTTTTACCGGAAGCCCGACTCGGCAGTAAGGCATCTGAAGATTTCCGAAACAAACGGGGAACAGCATGGGTGGCATAATGAGGCCGATTCCCTTTACAGGGATGCTGACATGGATGGCGGGCGAGTATGAAGCCGATAGGAGCATTTTCGGCATTCCTGAATCCTGTTTTTTTAGCAGGGCAGGAGGAAAAAGCATACGCGTGTTCGACGAGACCTGCGATACTCCTGTCGGTCCCGCAGCAGGGCCGCACACGCAGCTCGCCCAGAACATCGTTGCCTCCTACCTTGCAGGCGGGCGTTTTTTCGAGCTGAAGACAGTGCAGAAGCTCGACAGCCTGGAGATCGAAAAACCCTGCATAGATGCGTATGACGAGGGCTATAATACCGAATGGTCGACGGAGCTCTCTCTGGAGCAGGCATTCGATGAGTACGTCAAGGCCTGGATACTGCTCCATTTCATGGAAGCGGCATCCGGGATTCCGAGCGGGGCAAAGCGCTCTTTTATCTTCAATATGAGCGTCGGGTACGATCTTGCCGGTATAAAAACCGAAAGGATGGAAGCGTTTATCACGGGCCTTTCGGATGCATCGGACCATCCGGTTTTCAAGCAGCATATGGACGGGCTTCACGCATTTATAGAAAACGGAGGATTCAGCCTGTTTGCCGGTCTTAATAAGGGGAGTGATTCACCGGCCGTTTCCGATATTTCTCCCCGGATTGCCCGGTCCGTCACTCTGTCCACCATGCACGGCTGCCCGCCGGACGAAATTGAAAGAATCGCAACCTACCTGATGGGAAAAAAGGGGCTCAACACCTACGTGAAACTGAATCCCACGCTCCTCGGCTATGAACAGGTCAGAGAGATGATCGATGCACTGGGTTTCAACGCAATCGAGCTGGAGGAATCGGCGTTTACCAGAGATCTCCGGTATGAAGACGCACTCACCATGCTCAAACGGCTTCAAACCTTCGCGCGCGGACACGGCTGCGGTTTCGGCGTCAAGCTCTCCAATACTCTCGGTACGGTCAATACCAGAGGAATTCTGCCGGGTAAAGAGATGTACATGTCCGGCAGGGCCCTGTTTCCGCTCACCATTACGCTCGCGGCGCGCCTGTCCGAGGCCTTTTCTGGGAAGCTTCCCATATCTTATTCCGGAGGTGCATCCCAGCTTAATATCAGGCGTATTTTCGAGACCGGCATCAGGCCGATAACCGCTGCAACCGATCTGCTGAAACCCGGCGGTTACCTCAGGCTGGCGGAAATGGCAAAAATTCTCGAACCGCTTGACATTATTGAAGAGGAAGGGGTCGATGTGCTCAAGCTCCAGAATCTCGCACGGGATACACTCCGTGATCCGTATTATAAAAAAAAGTGGCGTGGCGAGAAGATGATATCAGTGGGGCAAAAGCTGCCGATTTTTGACTGTTATATTGCTCCCTGTGTGGATGCATGTCCGATTCGCCAGGATGTGCCCGAGTATATACGGTCTGCCGGAGACGGAGACTTCGATGCGTCCCTGAGAATTATCTACGATAAAAACCCGCTTCCACGTATCACCGGGTACATCTGCGATCACCGGTGTATGGAAAACTGCAGCAGGCTCGACTACGAGGGGCCTGTTCTTATACGGGATGTGAAGCGAATCGCTGCGCAGCACGGTTCTATCGATCCGGCCGAAAGAGGCTTCATCGGCATACATTCTGAAGGCGAGGGTCCGATCGGACCCGGATCGAGCTCTGCGTCCGGCAGACCGAAGGTCGCCGTTCTGGGCGCCGGACCCGCGGGGCTTTCAGCGTCCTACTTTCTTTCCAAGCTGGGGTTTTCGGTCACAGTATTCGAAAAAAAGGATTCACCGGGCGGGGCTCCGGCGCATGTGCTCCCGCACTTCAGGATTCCCGCCTGGGCAATCGAGGGAGATATAGCGGCAATACGGGCGCTCGGCGTTGATTTCAGATTCGGTGTGAAAAAGACCTTTTCTATAGTCCGGTTGAAACAGATGGGCTTTATCTACGTATTCATAGGTATAGGGGCTGAGAAGTCGAAACGGCTGCACCTTGAGGGAGACAACGAAAATATATATGAGGCGCTCGATTTCCTTGGGGTATTCAACCGGGATGTGGCTTCACTTCGGCCGGGAAGGCGGATTGCGGTTATCGGCGGCGGAAACACCGCGATGGACAGCGCACGGGCGGCAAAACGGCTATCGGGTGTCGAGGACGTTCGTATCATCTACCGGCGTACCGAGGTTGAGATGCCCGCAGACAGGGAAGAGTTTGACAGTGCTCTGGCGGACGGGGTTTTGTTCATGCCCCTGCTCCGGCCGGAATCCTTTTCCCGAGAAGGGATCCTTACCTGCCGGAGGATGGTATTGGGAGAATCCGATAAAGACGGCCGCAGGAGGCCGGTCCCCATCGATAAAACCGAAGTCATCGCCGTGGATTCGATAATAAGCGCGATCGGTGAATATACCGATCCCGAGGTGCTCAAAACGATCGGTCTGAAACCGGAGCCTGACGGTACGCTGCAGGTGAACAGCGAGACCCTGGAAACAGAGGTCCAAAACGTTTTTATCGGCGGAGATGCGTATCGCGGCCCCTCGACTGTTGTCGAATCGATCGCCGATGCAAAAAGGGCGTCTTTCACAATTGCAGGGCGGGAAATCCCCGGATCGAAGGTTCACGATGTTTCGTGCGCAGGTACGGCAAAACAGGCTTTTGAGATTATGAACAAAAAGGGGAGGCTTGTTTTACCCGACAGTTCGGGCTCCGATGCTGAAACAGCCCGGAAGGAGGCTCTGCGGTGCCTGGAATGCAGCCTGGTTTGCAACAAATGCGTGGATGTATGTCCGAACAGGGCAAATGTCGCAATTGTCGTTGATGCCGGGCAGGGATTTCGCAACATCCGGCAGATACTTCACCTCGATGCACTGTGCAACGAGTGCGGTAACTGCGGCAGTTTCTGCCCCTACGATGGTCTGCCCTACAGGGACAAGATTACCCTCTTTGCCACAAAGGAGGATTTCGAAAACAGCACGAACAGCGGTTTTGCACAGACAGGGCAGGGCGGGAACGGACCCGTCGTTTTGCGGCTGAACGGCAGAACGTTGTCCTTGGAGGTCGGGGCCGACGGTTGCGTTCTCTTTGGCAATGTGTGGAAAAACGGGTCGGATTCCGAATGGAAAACCGGGAAGGGGATCACCGAAGCTGCGGCGCTTATACAGGCTGTGTTGAAGGATTACCGTTACCTGATCGACACGTTTTACGTATGAGACTCTTTGTTGACAGAATGATTCGACATTGACGACGATTTCACCTGGATGCCGATGCAATTCTTATGAATGAATTTTTTTTCGGATGACCCGGGAGGGATAATGCTCTTATTGAAAAAAGCCTGCGCACTCGATTTCGACCCCCCGTCTGTGAAACGGGAAGTCGATATACTCATCGAAGGAGACCGAATCGCCGATGTGGGAAAGAATATTTCCGCAAAAAACCATGATGCACGGGTAATCGACCTTTCAGGGAACATGGTAAGCCCCGGCCTGGTGTGCAGCCACAACCATTTCTATTCTTCCCTCGCAAGAGGAATCACGGCCGATATCAAGCCTTCGCCCGATTTCGTATCCGTACTGAGGAACCTCTGGTGGAGACTCGATAGAGCTATAACAAATGAAGAGATTCTCCGCAGCAGCGGGCTGATCGGTGCGCTGGAGGCCGTTATGGCCGGCACGACTGCTGTCATCGATCATCATGCTTCTCCCTCCCTTATCAAAGGCTCGCTTTCCCTGTTGAAAAAGACGTTCGAGAAAGCGGGTCTCAGAGGTGTGCTCTGTTACGAGGTTACCGACAGAAACGGAAAAAGGGGGATGCACGAGGGGGTTGAGGAAAATGTCTCGTTTGCACGGGAGATATCGCAGGAAAAGAAATCCGGCGAAATCGGCCTGCCGTTCGAAGCCGCGATCGGAGCGCACGCACCGTTTACACTCCAGGACGAGACGCTGGGTTTGCTGCGTGAAGCAGTTGCTTCGACAGGACGGGGGCTTCACATCCATACCGCTGAAGACTGGTACGATACTTCCTATTCTCATCATCTCTATGGAGAGGACATTACCGAACGGCTTGAATCATTCGACCTTTTGAATGAAAAGACAATATGCGTTCACGGAGTTCATCTGACGGACAGGGATATTGACCGGCTGAACGATCACGGCTGCTTTCTCGTGCATAACGCCCGCTCGAACATGAACAATGCGGTGGGATATGCGGCTGGGCTTTCGGGCGTCCGCAATGTTGCTCTCGGCACGGACGGTATTGGGAGCGATATGCTCGAAGAGATGAAATTCGCCTACTTCAAGCATCGGGATGCGGGCGGCAGGTACCTGCCCGCGGATTTTGTGCGGCTTCTTCATAACGGCAATACCCTGCTCGAACGATATTTCAACCGTCCATTCGGCCGTGTAGAAAAGGGCTTTACTGCGGACCTGGTTGTGTACGACTACCGGTCACCCACACCGCTGGAGAGCGATAATATAGCCTGGCACATGGTTTTCGGACTCAGTTCACGCGACGTGAAGACGGTTATCGTGAACGGACGCATCGTATACGAAAACAGGAGGTTTCCCTTCGATCTTCAGCCGGTGTACGAGAAGGCCAGGGAGGCTGCAAGGCAGCTGTGGCAGCGTATGGATGCGATTTAGAGAACCTGTAAGGGGCGGGACAATGAATTTCTTTTATGAATGCAGTGAGTGCGGGCGGACATTCGAAATTCAACCGGAGTTGATGGTATGCCCGGACTGTTCGTTAAAACAGCAGCCCAATGAGCCTCTCAGAGGCGTGATCGAGGTCGGGCTGGAAGGTGCTGTTGCGGCGGATTTCGACGTATTTGACCTTCTGCCCGTTGAAAAGAAATTTTTTCCACCTATTCCCGTCGGAAATACACCGCTCTGGACCCCGATAAATCTGCGCAGGCGAACCGGCTTTGCAAATCTCTTTATCAAGGACGACAGCCTCAATCCAACCGGATCTTTGAAGGACAGGGCATCCTACCTTGTTGCCGCATTTGCGGTCAGAGAGGGGATTTCGGATGTGGTCGTGGCTTCCACAGGGAACGCGGCATCCTCCATGGCCGGAATAGGTGCAGCAGCGTCGCTCGGAATCAGGATTTTCATTCCGTCGTCCGCTCCCCGTGCAAAACGCGTACAGTCCCTGCAGTACGGGGCCCGGGTCGTGCCTGTCGACGGGAACTACGACATGGCATACGAGCTTTCCATGGAATATTCACGGGAGCACGGTGTCCTGAGCAGAAACACCGCATACAATCCGCTCACCATAGAGGGTAAAAAAACAGCTGCTCTCGAAATTTATAAACAGCTCGGCAGGGCACCCGATTTCGTTTTCATTCCGACCGGTGACGGGGTAATTTTGGGAGGCGTGTACAAGGGCTTCAAGGATCTACTTCATTCCGGTTTAATAGATAAAATGCCTGTGCTTTTTGCGGTTCAGGCAGCGGGGAGCTGTGCAATCCGGACCGCATTCAGGGAAGGGGGGTTCGATCCTGACTACCGGTCTCGGACGATTGCGGATTCCATTGCTGTTGATATTCCAAAAAACGGCTACCATGCGCTCAAATACCTTCGGATGTTCGACGGACGGTGTACAGTTGTCGAAGACGCGGAGATTCTCGCAGCCCAGAAAATGCTCGCTTCGACCACCGGTCTTTTCGCCGAGCCTGCCGCTTCAGCAGCACTGGCCGGATTTCTGCTGGAGAAGAGCGGCATCCCCCCGGAAGCTACAGTTGTACTTCTCATAACGGGCAGCGGCCTGAAAGATATACGTTCCGCAATGAAAGCGGTTCTTGATGAGCGATAAGCCGAACCGGGATGATAACGATTTTGCGGATGGAATGACAGGGGAGACAACCGGTAGCTGAATCGGCTTGACTAAACCGGCAATTGTTTTACAATGAATTCAATCCCGCCGGTCGGTGGCATTATGCGGATGAAAAATAGTAAATCGGAAGCGAAGTGCACGAATAACCTTTACAATAGGAGGAGAGAAATATGAAGAGACATGTATTTGTTTGTATCGTGATTGCCGCTCTTCTCGTGCCTGGTTTTCTTTTTGCCGGGTCGAAAGAAAAGGCTGCAGGGGAGAAGCCTGCCGGCAAGTTCAAGGTTGCGTTCGTATATATCGGCCCGCCAGGAGACCTCGGCTGGACGTATGAGCATGAACGGGGCAGAAAGATGATGCAGCAAAAGCTCGGTGACAGGGTGGAAAGCACCTACATCGAAAATGTTCCCGAAGGCCCCGATGCGGCGCGGGTCATCAGACAGTACGCACAGCAGGGCTACAACATGATCTTTGCAACTTCATTCGGTTATATGGATGCCATGTTCGAGGTTGCCGGGGAGTTTCCGGATGTTTATTTCGAACACTGCTCGGGGTATAAAACGGCTGCAAACATGTCCACTTACTTCGGGAGGATGTACCAGCCCAGATATCTCTCGGGGATCGTCGCCGGCAAGATGACAAAGACCAATGTAATAGGGTATGTAGCGGCATTTCCCATCCCGGAAGTTCTCAGAGGCATCAATGCATTTACACTCGGGGTGCAATCCGTGAATCCCGGCGCCCAGGTACGCGTTGTGTGGACGAATACCTGGTATGATCCGGTAAAGGAACGTGAGGCAGCCGTTGCGCTGCTTGACGAGGGTGCGGATATTATCGCCCAGCATCAGGATACGACGGAGCCGCAGAAGGCAGCGCAGGAACGCGGTGATCTCAGCATCGGATATGACTCGGATATGCGTTCATTTGTCGGGGACACCGTGCTGGTAAGCCCTGTGTGGAACTGGGGAGCTTACTACATCGATACGGTGCAGAATGCATTGAACGGCACCTGGAAGTCCCATCAGTACTGGGGCGGAATGAAGGAGGGCGCGGTTATGCTCTCCGAGATGAGCCCCAAAGTACCGAACGATGTGAAGGACCTGGTGGAGAAGGCAAAGAAAAAGATATTTGACGGAAGCTGGGATGTTTTCTGCGGTCCTGTTAAGGACCAGCGCGGAAAGACGGTGGTCCCGGCGGGCGAGTGTATGAGCGACTCTGATATCCTCAACATGAACTTCTTGGTTCAGGGGGTTGTGGGTACCATACCTGGAAGCTGACGACAACCGGTTTACGGTGGATGAACGACCGTCGTCAATAAAAAAGCGTTTTCGTTGTGGTGCAGGAGATTGTGCTTGAGGGCTGCATCGCGCTGCCGAGGCATGATCTCCTGTGATTTTCTTTGGCATCGGGGAATATAATGAATTCGGAAATACCTGTGCTCGAGATGCGGGGTATAACAAAACATTTTCCCGGAGTTCTCGCAAACGACCATGTGGATTTGAAACTCTACCCGGGCGAAGTGCTCGCACTTCTCGGGGAAAACGGCGCCGGAAAGAGCACCCTGATGAATATTATCATCGGTCTCTACCGCCAGGACGAAGGGCAGATACTTGTTCGGGGGAGGCCTGTGGAAGTGCACTCTCCCCGTGATGCAGCGGCGCTGGGTATCGGCATGGTTCATCAGAACTTCATGCTTGTCGACACCATGACCGTCGGCGAAAATATCATACTGGGTATGCAGGACATTTCTTTTCTGCCCGATTTCGATGAGGTGTCCAGCCGGGTTGAAGAGCTTGCCCGCAGATACGGATTGAAGGTCGATCCTGCTGCATCGATATGGCAGCTCAGTGTGGGAGAACAGCAGAGGGTTGAAATCCTCAAACTGATCTATCGGGGCGCGGAGATTCTCATTCTCGATGAACCGACCGCCGTGCTGACTCCGCAGGAGGGCCAGGAGCTGAACAGGGTTATAAAGAACATGGTTGCAGAGGGGAAATCCGCCGTCTTCATCACACACAAGATGGAGGAGGTTATGTCCTTCTCCAACCGTGTGGAGGTTTTACGAAAGGGAAGAGTCGTGTCGGTCAAGCACACGTCCGACACCAGCCCGCAGGAGCTTGCAAAGATGATGGTGGGCCGTGAGGTCCTCTTCAGAATAGACAGGCATCCCTGTGAAAAAAAAGAGATCGTGCTCGGTATGGATGAGGTGCATGTGAATGACGACAAGGGCAACCCTGCGCTGCGGGGGGTGACGCTGAGCATACGAAGCGGTGAAATCCTCGGCATTGCCGGCGTGGCGGGAAATGGTCAGCGTGAGCTTGCTGAGACCATAACCGGATTGCGCCCGGTTGCGCGTGGCAAGATTGCTATATGCGAAAAGGATATGACGAACCGCGCTCCCCTCGACATAATACGCGCGGGAGTGAGCCATGTACCCGCCGACAGGATTGCAATGGGCGTGGTGGGAACCATGAGTGTCGCGAATAATCTCGCAATGAAGGGATATCGGAGCCCGCCGCTTGCAAAACGAGGGATAATCCGTCCGAAACGCATTCTCGAGCGTGCTCTGAGGCTCATCGATGCGTTCCGCATCGATACGCCCGGACCGCAGACAGAGGTGAAGTATCTGTCCGGGGGCAATATACAGAAAACAATACTGGCGCGTGAGATAGACTCCTGCAGGGCTCTTCTCGTTGCCGGCTACCCCTCGCGGGGGCTCGATGTCGGCGCGACTGAGGCGGTTCGAAAAAGACTTCTTGAACAGCGCGATTCCGGCATGGCTGTGCTTCTCATTTCGGAGGATCTCGAAGAGCTTCTGACCGTTGCCGACAGGATTGCCGTGCTCTTTGAGGGGAGGATAATGGGAATTCTGGATCGCGACCGTGCGGATATTCAAACTCTCGGCCTGATGATGGCCGGTATGGAGAAAGCCGAACAGCATGAATAATCATTGTCGTGGGGTTTAAGGCATGCGCTTTGTTCTGGAAAAAAGGGAGCGCACATCCCGGACTGTGGCCGTGATTGTGCCGATCGTATCCTTTTTCTTTTCACTTCTCCTGGCTGCCGTGCTTCTCATTATTTCCGGGGCGAGTCCAATTGCCACCTATACGGCAATGTTCAGAGGCGCCTTCGGCACATGGCCGAACTTTACCGAGACTCTGGTCAAGGCGATTCCCCTCATGCTCACCGGTCTTGCCGTTTCCATCGCTTTTCGGATGGAGTTCTGGAATATAGGCGCGGAGGGTCAGCTCACCCTCGGCGGCGTCGCAGCGGCGTGGGTTGCGCTGTTCTGGGCAAAGGGCCTTCCTGTATGGCTCCTTCTGCCTGCATCGCTTGTTGTCGGGATGCTCGCAGGAGCTGTGTGGGCCGGTATACCGGCGTTTCTCAACGCGCATATCAGGGTGAATGAAACACTGACAACTCTTATGCTCAACTATGTCGCTATTCTGTTTTCCCAGCATCTGTACTACGGACCGTGGCGTGATCCGAAAGGGTACGGCTTCCCGGGCACCGCTGTTTTTCCGGAGTCGGCATGGCTCCCCCGTATAACGGGGAGGGTGCATCTGGGGCTTGTGTTTGCCGTGATTCTTGCGCTGATTCTCTGGCTCTCCCTGAACAGGACTCGCTGGGGATTCGAAATAAATATTATCGGGAAGAATCGGACTGCAGCGCGGTTTCTCGGTATCGATATAGCCCGTCTGATTGTCGTCTCGCTGCTCGTTTCGGGAGCCGTCAGCGGGCTTGCAGGTGCCTGCGAGGTAACGGGCATTTCCCGGCGGCTTCAGCAGGGTCTTTCGATCGGATACGGCTACACTGCAATAATCGTTGCATGGCTGGCACAGCTCAATCCATTGGCGATTATCTTCGTTGCAATACTGATAGCGGGACTTTCGGTAGGCGGTGATCAGGTGCAGATGATTATGGGCCTGCCCTCTGCAATGGGGCTGGTGCTGCAGGGCATGATTCTGTTTCCAATGCTGGCCGGCGCTCTGTTCATCGAGCACCGCCTTGTAATCATGCGGGGCGCTTCGCACGGCAGGGAGGAGGGGACGGTCCTGTGATTGCTCTGATTACCTCCATTTTTACGATCACCCTTCGTGCAGGAACATCACTCATTTATGCAACGGTCGGTGAGACATTTACCGAGCGATCCGGGATACTCAACCTCGGCCTTGAGGGTATGATGCTCATGGGAGCGGTGAGCGCATTCGCCACCTCATACTACACAAAGAGTCTGCTGGCAGGGGTGGTCGTCGCAATGGCGGTGGGCATTGCGCTTTCGTCCATACATGCGTTTCTGTCCATTACCATGCGCGCAAATCAAGTGGTGAGCGGTCTCTGCATAACGATTTTCGGCAGCGGCATGGCAAGCTACCTGGGTCAGCGGCTCGGGCCCGCCGATAACAGCTTCTATCTTGTCGGCCTTGTGGGACCGCGTTTTTTACCGTTTTCGATTTCATGGCTGCGGTCGATTCCCATACTGGGAGCTGTCTTCAATCAGGATATATTGACCTATATCGTGTACCTACTCGTACCCCTTTCATGGGTATTTCTCTATAAAACCCGTGACGGGTTGAACCTCAGGGCGGTGGGAGAGAACCCCGGCACCGCCGATGCGATGGGTATAAACGTATTTCTGGTTCGGTATGCGGCGACTATTCTGGGCGGTATGCTCGTCAGCCTGGGAGGCGCTCATCTCTCCCTCGCCTACACTCCGGGCTGGTCCGAAAACATCACCGGCGGAAGAGGCTGGATAGTTATCGCCCTTGTTATTTTCGCCATGTGGAACCCTGCGCGCGCCGTGCTCGGCGCAGTTCTTTTCGGCGGCATCAACGCAGTCCAGTTCCGGCTTCAGGCCGCGGGAACGACGATACCGGCAGCGTTTCTCAATATGCTCCCCTACCTCGCTACTATTGTTGTACTCGTAGTGGTCACCTGGTGGGAGACCCTGAGCAAACGAATAGGCGCCCCGAAAGCGCTCTGCAAACCCTATATTCGTGAAGAGAAGTAACCCCGATTAAAACCTCAATCGATGCGCCTCAAGCGGTACCCTGCAGATACTCCTTACCCTTGACGCACGCGGAAATATGACATATAGTCAGACTATGCCCGCACAGGTGTGATTCAACCGCTCTTTTCAATGCAGGGATAAAATGTCCCAGGTTGGAAAATAATGAAAAAGATCAGCAGACCCGCCGGGAGAGTAGATGTACCCCTGAAAACAGGGGGCTATGCAGAGTATATCTCCGACCTTCACTTTGAAGGTCTGCTTTCTGCGGTCACATACCGCTCCTCACGGGCGCGTGCTTTTATTAAATCCATTTCGATCCCTCCTTTACCCGAAGGATACTGCATCGTGGACCGGTACGATGTACCGGGTCTGAACAGGGTCAGGATGCTCGTGAATGATCAGCCGTTCTTTGCCGAAGAACAGGTCAACTATATAGGAGAGCCGATACTCCTGGTCGTCGGACCCGATAGGGAGAAGATTGAGGATATTCTTTCACATATAGAGGCTGAGTACGAAGACCTCGAACCGGTGTTCACGATGGAGGAAGCGGAAAAAAGTGATGTAATTATATATGGAACGGACAATCGTATCGCTTTTTATGAACTGCTGAAGGGAAATCCGGAAGGGGTGTTTTTATCCGCCGAAAGGACATTCGAAGCTGAGTACGAAACGGGACTGCAGGAGCATGTCTATATCGAGCCGCAGGGAGTGGTCGCCGTGTTCGATAATAACCGTATGACAGTGTACGGGTCGATGCAGTGTCCCTACTATGTAAAGCGCGCGCTCATGCAGGTGCTTGGATGGGATGAGGGTCGGGTGAGGGTCGTGCAGACGACAACAGGAGGCGCGTTCGGCGGCAAGGAAGACTATCCTTCAATCATAGCCGGTCAGGCAGCCTGTGCGTCGTTCAAAACGGGAAAACCCGTGCGGATCGTCTTCGAGCGTGAAGAGGATATACGGTACACAACAAAGCGGCATCCTTCAGGGATCCGCATACGTTCGGCTTTCGATTCGAACGGCAGAGTTGCAGCAATGGATATCGATATAACGCTCGACGGCGGCGCATATACCGGGCTTTCGAGCGTCGTTCTGCAGCGGGCCATGTTTGCCGCCACCGGGGTATACGATATTCCGAATGTGCGTGTAAAGGGCGCGGTTTACGCCACAAATACCGTCCCCACCGGCGCATTCAGGGGATTCGGCGGACCCCAGGCGTTTTTTGCCGTCGAGATGCACATGCAGGAGATCGCACAGCGGTCGGGTGAGAACCCGCTCGATTTCAAGATAAGGCATGCGGTCAAAAAGGGCGGGCATACCGTAACAGGAGGGTCGATGCGGGAAGATGTCAAACTCCCGCGGATGGTTCGGCAGCTTGACAGGATGTCGGGCTATAGTAAAAAATATCGGGCATTTCAGAATTCGGTCGGAGAAAATCGCCGCGGCGTCGGACTTTCACTCTTTTTTCACGGATGCGCATTTACGGGAAGCGGTGAGAAGGATATCATCAAAGCAAAGGTCAAGCTGCAAAAGCGTGCAGATGACAGGGTGGAAATACTTGTTTCGAATGTGGAAATGGGCCAGGGTCCACAGACAACCCTGCGAAAGATAGTCGCTGAAACCCTGGGAATCTCTCTCGATAAAGTGCTGTACGACAATCCCGACACCGACCTGGTTCCGGATTCAGGCCCTACCGTCGCTTCCCGGACTGTAATGATCGTCGGTTTTCTCCTTCAGCAGGCGGCGGAAAAGCTCAAAAAGCGGTATGACGACGCTGCCGTGATCGAGGTGGAAGAAGAGTATAAACAGCCGGCTTGCGTACGGTGGGATCAGAATACGTTCAAGGGCGATGCGTATCCCGTGTATTCATGGGGGGCTAATGTCGTCGAAGTCGAGATCGATCCCCTGACACTTGTCGCCACGGTCAAGGGTGTATGGGGGGTGTACGACGTGGGCACTCCGATAGACGAGAAGATCGTTCGCGGGCAGATAGAGGGAGGCGTCGTGCAGGGTCTCGGGTATGCGTCAATGGAGGTGATGGAGGGCGCGAACGGAGAAATGCGCCAGGGTACCCTGACCGATTATATAATTCCGACTGCGGTCGACTTTCCGGAGATAAAGATCGAACTCATCGACAGCTCATACAAGTTCGGCCCCTTCGGCGCGAAATGTGCGGGGGAGCTTCCCTTTGTTGGCGCTGCTCCTGCATTTGCTTCCGCACTGCAGAATGCGCTCGGCGTGCCGGTGCGGAGAATCCCGGCGACGCCCGAGTATTTGATGGAGGTGGCGGACGGTGAAGATTCGATTTGTGCTCAATGGTAAACCGGTTGTCGTCGATACCGATCCGATCGGACGCCTGCTCGATCTTCTCCGCGATGATTTCAAATTGACCGGGGTGAAGGAAGGCTGCGGAGAAGGGGAATGCGGGGCCTGTGCCGTGCTCATCGACGGAAGGCTGGCAAACTCGTGCATTGTGCCTTCAGGAGCGATCGAGGGTTCTGAAATCATCACAATAGAAGGGTACAGGGAGACCGCGCGTTACCGTGCGCTTCGGGATGCATTCGAAGAGGCGGGGGCCGTACAGTGCGGATTCTGCACGCCGGGATTCGTCATGGCTGCGGAATCGCTTTTTCGGGAAAATGTGAATCCCGACGAGGACGATATCCGAAAAGCGCTGTCGGGAAATCTCTGCAGGTGCACCGGTTACTCCATGATAGTCGAGGCGGTAAAAATCGTGTCAGCAGGGGGAAAGGATTTATGGTAGCGGCGTATCGTCCCCATGACCTGCATGAAGCGCTCAGGATCAGGGGAGAAACAGGGGCAATACCTCTTGCGGGCGGTACCGACCTCATGGTGGCAAGAAGGAGGAGAGCGGGGATTTCGCCCCGTTTCGACAAACCTGTCGTATTCATCGGCGGCCTCGGGGAGCTGAGGGTCGTGCGTTTGGAGCACGAGCTGCTTCGAATCGGCACTGCTGCGACCTTCAGCGACCTGCTTGCCGATGATGCTATTCCCGGTATATTCAAGACGGTTTTTTCGGAGATTGCCTCCCCCGCGGTTCGAAACAGAGCCACCATCGGAGGAAATATATGCAACGCCTCGCCGGCCGGGGACACGCTGCCGATTCTCTACGCCATGGATGCGTCTGTTATTCTGGAAGGAATAGGTGTGAAGAGGGTCGTTCCGGTCGATGAATTTATTACAGGACCGGGTGAGACCCTGTTGCGGAAAGAAGAGCTTCTCACGGAAATACAACTGCCGCTTCAGGACCTCAATCTCTTTTTTTACCGAAAAATCGGAACGAGGCGCGGTTACTCGTGCGCGAAGGCGAGCTTTTTCGGCGGTGCACGAATAGAGGAGGGAATGCTCGGGGATGTGAGAATGGCTCTCGGTTCGGTTGCACCGACGGTCGTGCGCTCAAAAGATGCGGAGATGCGGGTTAAAAACAGAAACTTCCGTGAACTTGCAGCCCTTGTTCCGGAGATTGTCGCCATGTATGAAAAAATTGTCTCACCGATCGACGATCAGCGAAGTAGCGCCTGCTACAGAAAGAGTGTGTCTCTGCGGTTGATTCGCCGTTTTTTATTGGACATTCTGACGGATATGAAAAGACAGGAGAGACAGTGACGGAGGGAACCCGGTCTTTTTCCGGCTGTTTTACTACATAACGAGGGGAGGCTTCTGTGTCCGATATATACGAACGAATTATTTCTATGAAACAAAGCGGGAAAGCGGGTGTGCTTGTGACCGTTGTCGAGAGGAGCGGCTCGGTGCCGGCGGATCCCGGGTCAAAGATGCTCGTAACGGACCGGGGAGAAACATACGGCACGGTTGGCGGAGGATCGCTGGAAAACCACGCCATAGAAAAAGCAAAAGAAGTACTGGTCAGCCAAAAAAGCCTGCTCCAGAAGTACTCCCTCGACAAGGGAAAGGCTCCGAAAGACGCCGTTTCCCTTCCCATGATCTGCGGCGGTACAGTGGCCCTGTTTTACGAATTTCTCCCCGCCGCGCTTTCGGTATTCGTTTTCGGTGCAGGGCATGTGGGACATGCGCTGGTCGGGCATCTCGGGAGTCTTGGATACACGCCGACGGTTGTCGACTCTCGAAAAGACGTTCTCGATGCCGTCGGGGGGGTGCTGAAAGTACCGATCGATTCGTATGCGGCAGTCGGTGAAAAAATTTCGGTTCCCGGGGGCGGTTTTATCGTTATCGCGACCCATACCCATGAATACGACTACGAGGTGCTGAAGGGTGTATACTCTGCCGGCTGGAAACCGAGATACACAGGAGTTGTCGCGTCGAAAAAGAAGGCCTGTGAAATCATGGAAAGGCTGTATAAAGAGATGGGGAAGGAAATCGATACGCGCAATCTGTTCATGCCGGTCGGCCTTGACATCGGCGGGAGAAGTGTCGATGAAATAGCGGTGTCGATTATTTCGGAGATGCAGGCTGTTCGCTACGGGAAAAAGGTCCCTCATCTTCGGATTGAAATGCGGGCTCCCGGGAGATGAGGCGGGTAAATGCCGCCCGTGCGCACATCTTTATGTGTACGACAGGTTTTCCGCTGGCTCGACAAATCCGTTCAAGCGGACATACGCCCGCTTGCATGTCGATCAGAGCCTGATGCGTGCATGCAGTAAAATAGGTCTGGAAGCGGATATACATGCTACTTTTAAAAAAGTGCCGCCACATTGCAACTCCGGGGGCTTTGAAACCGGATTCCTCAACACCGGCTGAATCGACCGGTTTTGACGGTCGTGACATACTGATTTCCGGCAACAGGATAGAGAAGATTGCGAAGGATATTACTCCTGCCGGAGCTTCCGGTAGTGAATGTGAAATCATCGACTGCTCGAACCTCATTGTGGTTCCCGGTTTCGTCAATACCCATCACCATTTCTACCAGACCTTGACCAGAAATCTCCCCGCAGTACAGAACGTAAAACTCTTTGACTGGCTTTTGTACCTCTACGACGTATGGAAGAATATCGATGAGGAAGCGGTGTTCTACTCATCGATGGTTGCAATAGGAGAGCTTTTGAAAACAGGCTGCAGTTGCACTGCCGATCATCACTACCTGTACCCGCACGGGTTCGGCGGTGACCTCATGGGTATTCAGCTCGAAGCCGCAGACACACTCGGCATTCGGTTTTCTCCGTGCCGGGGGTCGATGTCTCTCGGAAGAAAAGACGGGGGACTGCCCCCCGATAGTGTAGTGCAGACCTCCGACGAAATAATCGAAGACAGCAGGCGTGTTGTCGAAAAATACCACGATCCGTCGGAGCTGTCCATGCGAAGGGTGATCCTTGCGCCGTGCAGCCCCTTTTCAATTACAGAGGAGCTTATGGGCCGGTCTGTCAGGCTTGCGAGAAGCTTCGAGGTGAAGCTCCATACTCACCTGGCGGAAACCGCCGATGAGGACGTCTACTGTATGAAACAGTACGGCCGCAGGCCGCTTCGATTGATGATCGATAACGATTTTATAGGACCGGATGTTTCATTAGCACACGGAATATTCTTTACAGACGAGGAGCTTGAAATCCTCGCCGGATCGGGCACCTCAATTGTTCACTGCCCGTCTTCGAATATGCGGCTGGGATCGGGGATTGCGCGGGTAAAAAAGATGCGTGAAATGGGTATCAATGTCGCACTCGGCGTTGACGGCTCCGCCTCAAACGACAGCTCCGATTTTCTCGGCGAGATGAGAAACGCCCTTCTTCTGCAGAGGGTAAAGTACGGGCCCGACGCATTGACCGCGCGACAGGTGTACGAAATGGCAACGGAAAACGGCGCCAGGCTTCTCGGTTTTGACCGGATAGGGAGGATAGAGGAGGGCTGGGCGGCGGATCTCGCGCTTTTCAATATCAACACGCTTTCCTATGCCGGATCCTTGACCGACCCATGCGCTGCACTTCTGTTTGCCGGCAGCAGCCATCAAACCGAGTATACGATCGTGAACGGAAGGGTCGTCGTGAGAGAGGGGGCGCTGACGGGGTATGATGAAGGAAGAATCGTGGAACATGCAAACACGATTGCCTCACGCATTCTCAACCCATGAGCCTGTTGTTCAGACCCTTCATGCCGCAGGTGTAAACCGTGGATTTTCATTTGAAGGGCTCGCGGATCGGCTACTGAAAACTCGGTGCAGACCGGACGGGAGGACGGATTCAGCAGTGGAGGAAAAATGCATTATTCTCACAGGGGAGCGGGGAACCGGTAAATCCACCATCTGTCTGAAGGTATCGATGATGCTCGGTGATGCGAAGTATCCCCATGCCGGTATTGTAAGCACGGCGGTGTATACTCGCGACGGACAGAAGGCAGGATTCCTGGCCGAGGATGTGGCCACGGGCGAACGGTGGCCGCTCGGCAGAAAAAGAGATATGAGCCCGCCGGACGGTTTTCCGGGCGGTGACTTTGATGAGAGTTCAGAGGCACCGGTATACGGGCCGTATGTATTTTTCAACCGGGGATTTGAAAGAGCTGTCGAACGCATTCTTGCGTCAATGGAAAAACACTACAGGCTCATTATACTCGATGAGATCGGACCTCTCGAACTCGAAATGCACAGAGGTTTCTGGCAGGTATACACCAGGCTTGGGCGTTGCAGCAGCACGCACCTCCTTCTTGTTGTGCGGCCTGCCCTCGTCGATTCGGTACGCTCGTTCCTCGGAAGACGAACTATCCTATTATACACCGTGGATTACAGGACCAGGGATCTACTGCCTGCGGGGATTGCACGCTTGATCCTCTCCGGAGAAAAGTTCTGAGCTGTAATGGAGATTTCGGCAGTATTTTTGAGGCAGGGGACACTGGAATCGGAAAATGCCCGATGCGGGTGTAAAGATTTTTGCGGATAAAAACGGCACGCTTTGCGCCTGCCTGTCAGCCGCATTCGCACGGGAGTCAGCCTGTATCCGAATCGAAGCCCCGCACCGTTGCCGCATGCACGATGTCGTCTGCATGGCGCATACTGCTGCTGACCACAGCAACGACGAACAGTGAAAACGATTTGATAGGTCTCTTTCTGAAGCCGCCGCGAAGTCTGATCGTGTGATAAACCGAGCTGCTGTTCTGTACGATAGTGGTGAGGGTGTTGCTTGCTACTCCGAGGGCAAGTCCCATTCCTTTGAAACCGTGCCTTTCGAAAAATCCGATTATTCTCCCCGTGGTGACTTTTGATAAGATGATACTGAATGTAAAAAGCAGACAGAGCGCACGTCCGGACATCTGAATGCCTTCTAATATCCCTTCCGAAGAAATCCGCAGGCCGGCGATGTGCAGGTTTTTCTCGCCTATGAAGAAGGCGCCTGTCACAACCGGCAGAAGAATAAAAAAACAGAATCGGATTCGAAAAAACATGCGAAGCTCGGAACGCCGTAAAAGAAGCATGGTAATAAGAAGAGCGGCCGAAAGGAAAAGCAAATACCGGCCTCTGAGAAGAACGGACAGTATGGTAAGCAGGGTTCCGACGGCAATTGAAATCCAAGCAGAGTTAATTCTTGATTTCATAAGGAAATACCGTCCTTCTACGGATGGTTTTCGCCAGTTTCCATGCGGCAAAACCGGACAGGGCACCCGCCGCCATGCGTATGGCGAGGAGTACGGCGATAATTGCAATCACCGCGTCGGCATGCAGACCGATGAACGCACTCGCATCCTTCGCCATCTTCAGAGCCACTTCGGTAACATTTTTACCGAAGAGGATGCGGAGCATGATGAAGCGGTGTGGAAGATTCCACGCCAGACAGAGCATCCCGGCTATTACGTATGGATAGAGACGGTTTCGTCGTGTTCGCGAACCGCGGTACGCATCTTCTTTTTCCTTTTCAATTTTCTGAATGCCGGTCCTGACTGGAAATAACCCGGGCGGCTCTTCCCTTATTGCTTCCCTTGTTTTTATTTTTTCAAAATCGGCAGCTGTTCCATACGTGTCCGGTGTCCGAGCTGAAGTTGTCTCCAGCAGGAGAGCCGCCTCAATCAGGAGGCTTTCGGCAATAATGGCGACAACCGGACCGATTTTTACACCGGCGGGGCTGATCAGTTTCAGTATTGCCGTTATAAAGCCGATGAGCAGTACGGTTCCTCTCCCGGGAACAAATGAATATCCTGTCAAAGCGATTATACATCCGAGGCTGCCCAGTATGAGGCCGGTAAAAAAGGTCCCGGTCAGGGGCGGGAAAAGCATATGGAGCAGAGAGCCGAGACTGAGCTCTATTCCTCCCCAGAGAGCTCCGAAAATGCCGATATACACCCAGTCGCGAACACTGCGTTTTCTGCCCATATGAGCTCCTTTAAAGAGGGTATGAATGAGAAGCATATCCGCTACACGGCTTCCTCCAGTGTGCGGGCGCTCCATCTCCCGCGGGGCGGTATACCGTCTGCCGCAATACGGCCCTTTTCGAGATGTACCACCCTCCTGGCGAAACGACAGACGAGCTTGTCATCATGGGTAATGACCAAAACCGACCTGCCGCTCCTGCTCAAATCCTGGAGAAAAATCATGAACGCGCTCAGATGTGCCCAGTCCTGGCCGATTGTCGGTTCATCGAGAATAATAAGCGCCGGGTCGGCTGTCAGAACGGCGCCCAGAACGGTCCGCTGTATTTCTCCGAGGCTCTGTGCGACGGGAGTTCTGTGACGGGACCCTGCAAGGTCAAGCGCCTTCATTACCGCCTGCACCCTCGCTGAGACGTTCATCCTGAAATTTTCGGGGGCAAAAGCAAGCTCCTCCTCTACCGTATCGAAGAGAAGCTGGGACGAAGGGTTTTGAAAGATAAAACCGGCCCTCCGTCCTGCCGGAAGCCTCTTCAATGATTTTTTCCAGGTTATACGGCCTCTCCACTGGCTGTGAAGCCCTGCAATGACTCTGGCGAGAGTGCTCTTGCCTGTTCCGTTTTTACCGACCAGGGCGATGAACTCGCCGGAGTGAATTGAAAAATCGATGTTTCTGAGAACAACGGTGTTTTGATAGCCTGCTGTTACATCTCTCAGGGAAACGAGCGGCTCGTCATTCCGAACAGGCGGTTCGATTCCTTCGGGTATGTATCGTTCGAGGCCTCGCTGTACATGCCCCCACGGAAAACGCAGACCGAGCCGCATAAAAGACCCCTTCTGGTCCCCAATATCGGGTCTGTCCAGATCGGCCCAGATGCGCCCATTTTCCATGACGAGCATCCGGGTCGCAAGGCCGAAAACCGCACTAAGCCGGTGCTCGATAATAATAACGGTGATTTGCAATTCCCTGTTCAGGTGTTTGAGAGTTTGCATCACCTCTTCCACGCCGAGCCAGTCGAGGTTTGCGGTCGGTTCATCGAGCACCAGGATCTTCGGCCGCATGCTCAACACCGATGCGATAGCTACCCGCTGTTTCTCACCGCTCGACAAGGTGCGTAAAAGCCGGTTTCTAAGATGCAGTATACCCGTTCCTGCAAGTGCAAAAGAGGTTCTTTCGGAAACCTCTCTTTCATCCAGCCCCATGTTATGCGGCGCAAATGAAATCTCTTCTTCGACCTGTGACTGAAAGAGCTGTGTTTCGGGGTTCTGAAATACAATCCCGATATGGCCGGCAAGCCGACGCACGGGAACCGTCTTCGTGTCGAGCCCATCGATAAGGACGGACCCCTTCATGACGACTCTTTGCGTCTGCGGTATAAGCCCGGTAAGGGAGAGGGCGAGGGTGGTTTTACCGCATCCTGAGGGACCGCACAGGAGGATGAATTCACCGTTCTCGACGTCAAAAGAGATATTGTCGAGAGCGGCAGGAGCAGTTTTAGGGCTGCGATATGAAACAGTAAGATTCTTTACGTGGAGCATGGAGCGTTTTCCGTTCGGTAATTGTGCGCGGGGTGCCTGTGTCTGGAAGGTTTTCCGGAAAAAGACACCGTCTGCCTTGCAGTCTGCTGCTCATCCGCTCTGCTGAATGAAGCTCGTCAGACGCATGGAATCTGATTACCCGCATGTCGCCGCACAGCAGGCGCATGCGTGGGCACACGCGCTCGCCTCCTCCGCCGCGGATCCGCGGAACCCGGAAATCCGCATTCCTTTTATCGATACCCGTCTGTGAGGCCTTCGTAGTCCTCTGCATTGTCGATATCCCTGAGAACACAACCGGTTTGCACCGGAACGGCAAGCGTCGGGAACTGTGCCAGCACATCCCGCAGTGTTTTCGTTTCAGCGGTTTTTATAATACTTTCGGCAACTTCACGTGAAAGGAGAACCGGGTGCCCTTTTTTCCCTTCATACTTCGGAATGATAACCGGGGCGCAGGTGAACTCATACAGTGTTCTGTATACCGCTGCATCAACGAGGGGCATGTCGCCGAGCGCAATAAAGAAGCGTTTGCTTGCAACCTTGGCCGCACCGATTTTAATTGAGCTGAACATCCCCGTTTCATAGCGGATATTTTCAACGATTTCAACCCTCTTCTCGAAAGAGAAACACTTCTTGAGTTCCGAAGATCGATACCCTGTAACGAGAATCACCCTGCTTGAGCACTCGAGAGCATTTTTCACGCTTTTTTCGATGATTGTTGTGCCCATAAAGGGGAGCATCATCTTCCAGTCCTTCATTCGTGAAGATTCTCCCGCTGCGAGCATGACGCAGTCTATCCGTTTTTCCGTCATCCCGCCCCCCGGTGCCGTACAGTGAGGGATACATACTGTTCCCGTTTCTCAACCGCAACTTCTCCCCGCATGCTTCGAACCATGTCCGAAAGAAGCCGGACCAGAATTTTTTTTTCATTTTCCAGATACGATCTTTCCATCTGCCCAAGTACGGCGAGCAGCATTCCGCTCCAGTAGAGATTGTCGTATCTGTCACTCTATCACGCGGGTGATATATCTTCAAGAATAAGTTGAATGCAATCACCCGCCTCCGACCGGAAGGAGCAGAAACAGGGAATCGCCGTCGTTCAGAACACAGGAGGGGCTCTTCTTCTCACCGTTTACCGCAACAGTAATGAATTTCTTGTGCTCGTCTGTCATCCTGTAAGCGGATAGAAGGTCGGATACCGTGGTACCGGACGTAACGTCGACAGAGGCCCCGTTTTCGAGTCCGTTGATATTCAGGTGTGCGGAATAGTGGATTCTGACCTTCATTCCCGTATGATTGCACGCCTTTCGTTCGCATATAAAAAGCCGTCTATTCCGTAAGATATCCCCGAGCAACGGAGTCTGCAATGAGATTTTTTGCATACTCCCATAGTATGGAAGAGGCTTCTCCTATATATTTGTTTCGTTCAAGCACCTGTGAGCTCTTGATTTCGTGTTCCTTCCACGACGCGCCTGCCGTTTCGTAGTTGTACAGAAGCGGCTCGAACCTGTCTATGCCGGCGGCAAACTTCGCCTCGTTCGTCTCCCTTTTTTCAAACTCCTCCCACACAGTGCGGTACTCGCGAGCCTGATCCGGAGGCAGGATGTCGAATATTCTTTGCGCGGCTTGTTTCTCACGCGCGCTTTTGTCCCTGTTTTTTTCTTCATCATAGACAAAGGTATCCCCCGCATCGATCTCCACCAGGTCGTGTACAAGAAGCATCTTGACGACACGGGGAAGGTCGATACCCTCCGGATCCGCGTGTTCGGCAAGCAGCAGGGCTATCAGAGCGACATGCCACGAGTGTTCTGCATCGTTCTCATGCCTTGAGCTGTGTATGAGCGGTGTTTGCCTGAAGACATGCTTCAGCTTGTCAAGCTCGATGATGAAATCGATCTGGCGTTGCAGTCTGTTTTCGTTCATTTCTGTATCATCCTCAGTGTAGACACTGTAAACTTTTCTTTTTGTTGCTGCAAGAAACTCTATTATATACCTTTTACAGTACAATTTCTACGGCTGATGTGCGGTGAGAATGATAAAATCGGGGGAAGGCATGGAATCTCGCGACCGTACGTACGACGATGTACCGGCCGGTGTTGCATACAAGCGGATTGGCTCAAGGTGAAAAAGGTCCCCTTATACAGCTCTGGGTATGAACGTGCGGCATGATGTCCGTGGTGCACCCCTGCACGTGATATTTTTTGTGGCCCTGGTAGTATTATTCCCGTGTTGTGCGGATGCTTCGCGTCGGAATAGTCGATTCTTATGTGCCGTTAATAAGGAGAGAGTGATGACCAGAAAGAAAATTGTTGCTGCTGGCGATAGAGTGTACCTAAAATTTTTCGATCTTCAGTTTTTTCATGAAAAAGCGCAGGAGGCACATGCCGCTTTCGTGCCGTTTCGTGAGTTCGACGAGCATAAATTTAAAAAAGAGATCGCAGACGCAGATGCGCTCGTTCTCATTGACAGACCTCTTACCGCTGAACATATCGGTGTATTGCAACAGTGTGCAATTATTCTTGCCCTCGAAGTAGGATATGACTTCATCGATGTAAAAGCAGCGACAGGTAAAGGCATCGTCGTCGCGAATGTTCCGGCATACTGCAAGAATCAGGTGGCCGTTCACGCATTTACACTTATGCTTGCGGTAAACAGAAAACTCAAGATTATGATCGGGGAGACCGCCAGAAGCGGATGGAACTATAAGGTCGGAGAGCCGCTTTTCGAAATAGCGGGGAAAACCCTCGGTATCGTCGGCCTCGGCCGTATCGGACGTTCGCTCGTTCCCAAGGCGAAGGGCTTCGATCTGGAGGTTTGTGCATTCGACCCCTACCTCGATGACGATATATTCGACCTCATCGGGATCAGGCGCTGCTACGAGCTTGAAGACCTTTTAGCGGAGTCGGATATTGTTTCCCTTCATGTACCCCTGACCGGCGAGACGTTCCATATGATCGGTGAAAACCAGCTCTCATCGATGAAACAGGATGCAATACTCATCAATACCTGCAGGGGCAAGGTGGTTGACGAAAAAGCGCTGTACGCCGCTCTGATTGACAATAAGATTGCGGGCTGTGGCCTCGATGTTCTGGAACGGGAGCCGCCTTCATCCGATAATCCACTGTTGGGGCTGGACAATGCAATCGTTACCCCCCATACTGCATGGTATTCTGAAATCTCGATCCGACGGCTCAAGGAGCAGGGTATGGACGAAGTGGTCAGAGTGCTGAACGGCAAGAGGCCGTGGTATGCGGTAAACCCCGAAGTTCTCGCACGGGGCGGCGACTGATCAGCTTTTTCCTCCGGGTCCAATGTATACGTATCTTAATAATCCGCTTTTCACTTTAATTTTCTTCGAGGAGGTATACCAAAAAGTCAATTTTTTTCTTGCGGAAGTTTAAAAGAAGTGTATAATCATATGTCAAATTCCTGAGCTCAAGGCTAGTGCCATGGAAAATTTTGGGCGTATCAGGTAAATTCCCGGCTAAAAGGAGTGAATATGGAATCATTTCAAGTTACCGCGCTGATCTTTTTAATTCTCTATTACGCCTTTGTTATCGGTTTGAGCCTGTACAGGAAGATGGTCAAATCTGAGATAGACTACTTCCTTGCAAACAGGACTTTTCCCGCATGGATTCTGGCCATCTCTTATGCAGCTTCCTGGTTCGGCGGATCATCCGCCATTATTTCGGCGGACCAGGCATACGCCGGTGGCTGGAGTGCCTATTTCGTCATGGGCGGCCCGACGATATGTTCGGGCATCGTGCTCCTGTTTTTCGCAAAGCGCATCAGAATGTTCGGACCCCTGTCCCAGCCCGAGATGCTCGAAGCGCGATACAGCCGCGCCGCGCGGATCATCCAGGCTATCATTATCTTCTGGTACATGATAACCTGGGCAGCGTCTCAGATGATCGGTGCTGCAAACTTTTTCAGCGGTTTTTTCGGAACCTCCTACGCCGCAGCTCTTTTTATCGTGGTGATCGTGGTCTGGTTCTACTGTATGTTCGGCGGCTTCAAGAGTGTGGTATCAACCGACCTGGGGCAGTTTGCATGGATTATCGTATCTCTGATAATCGTGCTCATCGCCGCTATCAGCGGCTCCGGCGGTTTCGGCAATGTATCGA
The DNA here is from genome assembly GCA_964521865.1 of uncultured Spirochaetota bacterium. Lineage (GTDB taxonomy): Bacteria > Spirochaetota > B62-G9 > B62-G9 > DRHN01 > CAYSRJ01. The sequence goes on from CAZFTJ010000015.1 coordinate 107,607, forward strand.
AGGTCGTTCAGCAAAAGGGAATCAAGGATTTCTACAATATCTTCGGCAACGGGAAGTACAGCCTCTTCTACATCATCTCCTTTACCTTCGCCTGGGTCATCTCCGCCGAGATATGGCAGAGATTTTCTGCGGCAAAATCCGTTGAAGAGGCAAAGAAGACCTCACGGGGCGCCCTGTACATCAATATTCCGCTGTACTTCTTCGTCATAATCATCGGTATGCTGTCCGTGGCGATGTTCCCTGAAAAACCGGAGGGGCACATAATGGTGGCTGTTATCAAGAATTACATGCCGCCTGTGTTTGCCGGTATAAGCTTCGCCGGCCTGCTTGCAGCTCTTATGTCCACCATGGATACTGCGCTCAATACCGGCGCCCTCGTACTGACAGAGGACATCTACCACAAGGTGTTCAAAAGGGACGCAACCGAACAGCAGCTCGTTCTCTTCGGGCGGATTGCGGTTACGATTATGGCCGTGTGCGGAATCTTCATCTCCCTTGCGATAAAGGACATGCTCTGGGTATTGTGGATGGCGAGCGATATTTTGGCAGCGGGGGTGTTCTGGCCTCTGATTCTCGGCATGTACGGAAAATGGGGGACGAATCAGGGCGCCATTTCGAGTATGGTGGTGGGTGCCATTTTTACGCTGTGGCACTACCTCATAGATCTCGGTGTGAAGCTTCCGAGCATAATACCGGCCTGGCCGGGAAGGTCGTGGCCGTTTTCGATTTTCTGGGGCATTGTCATCGGTCTTGTCGTATACACGGTGGTGAGCCTTGCGACGCAGTCCAATACAGAAAAAATGAAGGCGGAAACATTCATGAACCGGTTTGCGGAAAAATAATAGACGCAGTTTATCTCGGGAGTGTGTACCTCATCGGAATGAGAGGTTTCGATATGGGGCTGAAGCTCCCTGTAAACCGGTGCTCCTCCCTGTATGAGGTCGATACGCTCCCGAGCGGCGTTGTTCGGGTGCTTCGCGTCAGAACAATACTGCGATGTGCGAAATCCGGGCAGGACACTGTATCGACGACATTATCTCGCGTAAAAATAAAAGGCAGGGCGTTTGCCGTCCTGCCTTTTCAATTCTTTGACTGAGGCCTCCGGAGCGTGTATATTAGCTGGGCGTGCTCCACCGCGCAGGCAGGAAGCAGAAGATAGAGGAATCTTCGATATTGGACGGGACCTTTTGCATCAATGAGAAACCGAAACAACGGTATACATCCCGGGTGAAGGAGTGAGCAATGGATATTTTCGACCGAATCTTTGAATCGATTGTTCAGAGAAAGCGTGATGAGGCGGTTTCTCTGGCAAAGGAAGTGGTGGAAGAGGGAATCGATCCGGAGGAGGCAGTCGAGAAGGGATTCAGGAGAGGAATGGAAAAAATCGGCGATATGTTCGCAGAGCTTGAGATATTCATTCCCGACATGATTGTTGCGGCTGACATAATGAACGAGGGACTTGCAGTTTTGCAGCCCGTGCTGAAGGCAAAGGGCGGACATAAGGCGGGCGGGAGGATACTCCTCGGTACGATTCAGGGCGATGTTCACGAGATTGGCAAGAACATAGTCAAGATACTGCTCGAAGGTGCAGGATTCGAGGTTATAGATCTTGGGAGGGATGTCGATGTCCTTACCTTTATCGACAGGTATCAGGAGCTGGAGCCTGATATTATCGGCATCTCCGCCCTTATGACCAATACGATGATCAATATACCCAGAGTTATTCAGGACCTTGGGCGGCTTGGGGTTCGTGAACGGGTGAAGATAATGGTAGGCGGTGCGCCCGTTCTTCCGGAGTGGGCACGGGAAATCGGTGCCGACGGATACGGCGAAAATGCAAAGGAGGCGGTTGAGCTTGCGACAAAATGGACGACAGGAGCGGGGAGGTAAAAAATGCTCGATTACTGGGATTTTATCAGAAGGATAGAGGGCGGCGAGATCGTAAGGGAAAACGAGTACGACCGTAAGATCGGCGCCTGTGCTTCCGCGATTGTCGAAAAGTACGATATACGCTATACTCCGGACGACCCGGTTCCCAACGACGACAGACTTGCGGACCGGTTGTTTGAAGCTGCTGTTGAGTTTTTCGTACGGATGGGAATCTTCGTCATCGATACGCGGAAGGTGGTGTACTACACAAAAGACGAAATTATGAAGGTGCTCTCCCTCGCGCCTTCAGAAGTTATATACGGGACGGGCAATGAAACGGTGGTTGTGCCCCACCGTATCATCGAGGATCCGAGAGATCCGGTTGTTTTCTTTTCTGCAGTCGGCACGCCCCACAGCGAGGAAGACTTCGTGAAGGTCTGCCAGAGCTATGCTGCAGAGCCGCTTGCCGACACTTTTTCCGGCCCCCTGATTACGAGCTACCGCGGAATGCCTGTGGCGTCCGGGTCTCCCGTGGAAGTTGAAGCCGGTATATGGAATGTGGTGAAGCTCAGGGAGGCGGCGCGTTTTGCGGGCAGGCCCAACATTGCGATACACAACTTCATGTCGGTTGCTGAGCGCACCGACGCAACGATAGCCGGGGCACGGCCTGAGTTCGGGGTACGGGAAAACGACGGTCTCTTCACCGCGGCGATTGCGGAGATGAAGGTCGATTTCGAGAGACTCAAGAGGATCGCCTTTCAGCTTCACACCCCGTACGTCATCGGGGGGCTTTACGGGCCGCTCATGGGCGGGTATGCCGGAGGACCTGCCGCAACAGCGGTGGTGCTCGTTGCTCATCATATACTCGGCCTGTGTGCTTTCAGCGCACAGCGGCATAACGGCTTTCCAATCAATATTCAGCAGACGTGCAATACCACCAGGGAGATGCTCTGGCTCGTGAGTGTCGCTGGTCAGGCACTGGCCAGAAACACGAAGCTGGTTACCGCAGCGAATGCTTTCATGGCTTCCGGGCCCTGCACCGAGATGATCACATACGAGCTTGCGGCGCACTCTCTCGTGTCGACCGTTTCCGGATGGCATCTCAACCCCGCTGCTGTTGCGCGAAACAGACATCCCGGCCACTCGTCGGGTATGGAACCGCGTATGCACGCGGAAGTCGGGCATGTTGTCGCGAGGGCGGGCCTGACGAGAAAAGACGCATCACGGATGGCAAATGAGATTCTATCGCTTTATGAGAACGATATAAAAACTGCTCCGGTGGGGAAGAGTTTTAGAGAGTGTTATAATGTCGAAACCGTCAAGCCGACCGACGAATACCTGAAAATATGGGACAGCTCGAAAAAGAAGCTCGGCGGTCTGGGGCTTGATTTTCGTCTTCTCTATGTATAGTATAGATCGACGGCAATGGAGGTTCTAGACTGTCGAATACGGCGGGCCGGAAATCCAGGCGAACAGGCAGAGTTCGGTCATTGACGAAAATAATGGGGAATGGCGGTTCTCAATGGACTGGAAAGATCGAATGAACAGGGGTTTGTCCGACATAACTCAGTATACAGGGGGCACGCACAAGGAGGATGTAATCAGGAAATACGGGGTAAAAGACCCTGTGAAGATGAGTAGTAACGAGAATCCTCTCGGTGTTTCACCTGCTGCAGCGTCATCGGCGGCCGGAGCTCTTCCGCAGGCCAATCTCTATCCTGAAGGTTCGAACAGGGTGCTGAGGGAGAAGATTGCTGAAAAGTACGGTCTTGACCCCGACTGCATCATAGTGGGAAACGGAGCGGATGAGATTATTTACTACACGGCTATGAGTCTGATCAATGACGGAGACGAGGTAATAGTTCCGGCTCTCACCTTTCCCATATATGAAATAGCGTTCAAGGTGATGCGTGCGCGGGTAGTAACGAGCGGTATGGAGGGATTTTGTATAGACCTCTCGGATATAAGGGCGAGGATTACAGACCGTACAAAGATTATAGCTCTCTGCAATCCGAACAATCCGACAGGACATGCGCTCGGGAGAAAGGAAGTCCACAGGTTTGTCGAAGACGTGCCGGAAGAGGTGCTCATCCTTATGGACGAGGCTTATATGGACTTTGCGGATATGGACAAATTTCCCGATACGATCTCTCTGTTCAAGCAGGGCGCCCGTAATCTCATCATTGTGAGAACCCTGTCAAAGGCGTACGGTATTGCAGGGTTCAGGGTCGGATACGGTATTGCAGATGCCGGACTGACGGCGCTCATGAACCGCATCAAGCTGCCCTTCAACGTGAGCATTATATCCCAGGCTGCGGCATCCGGGGCGCTTTCCGATGATGCTTTTTTAATGAAAACCATAGAAAGCACGAAGAGGGGAAGACAGGTGATTTATCGCGCCATGAAAGAGCTCGGGCTCGACTTCGTGGAGTCAAGCACGAACTTCGTACTTATCGATACCGGGATGGATGGCGATGAAATTACCGAAGAGCTCATGAAGAGGGGTGTTATCGTGAGGAGTGCAAAAAATTACGGTATTCCCCAATCGATACGTGTTACCGTTGGATCCGAGAAACAGAACGAGAAATTTATCGCCGCAATGAAGAATATTTTCATAAAAAAGCGTTAGTTAAATCTCTGGTGCTTGATAGTTTAGGGAAGCTCAAATCTCCCTCCTAGTAAATATAATTCCCTGTTTTTCAATCAATTGCAATTTACATTTGATTTCATGCTCTTCTTTATTTTCCAAAGTAGTCAGGTATGTAGCCAGTATTTCCATGGAAAATTTGATTCAAAAGGGAATTACCGATGTTTTGATATAATAAATCATCCGTTGTATTAAACTGCCTTATCTGAATCCTGCAATTTTATTTTCGTCAATATCATAAAAAACTTTTTGTAATCGACCTTTCTATGTTAAGATCAAAGCTTCTAAACCGCCCTTCGTTTTCAAAATCTTCTGAAAAGTCTATGCTTTACAATTCCAAAGAGACATTATAAAGAAGCCCCTCTGAAGAGGGGCCTTATTCTCATACGAGGGAGAAGCAATAATCAGTTTGTACCCTTTACTGCTTGGTAAAAGTAACCGTAAAGGTTGTCTCGCTATCACCATCACCGGACCAATCAAATTGCGTTGTCATAGTGTTCCCTGAGATATTATAAGTCAAGATACCGGTTCCTTGGTCTGTTAGGATAATCCAAGTGCCTAATTCATAAATAGCACAACATCGATGACACTTTTTAGTAGTACTAGTATTCGC
>CAZFTJ010000016.1:0-105871 GCA_964521865.1 uncultured Spirochaetota bacterium
TAACGATGACGGTTCAGGATGGTGCTGTGAATGCGGTGAGTGGTGCATTTACGGTGGATGCTGGGGCGTTGGTAGGTTTCAGGGTTGAGGATCCCGCACTAATCCCGATACCCGATCAGACCGCAGGAACCGCTTTCAACATTCTTGTTACCGCTATCGATGCGTATGGAAATACGGTAAACAGTTTTACCGGTGCCGGAAGTACGGTCGATATAAGCGACACAACAGGATCAATCGGACCAACCCCGAGCGGCGTGTTTACAAACGGACAGAACACTCAATCAGTAACTATTACAAAAGCATTGACGAATGTATCGATAACGGTTCAGAACAGTGTGGGAGTGGAAACAGGTGTGAGCAATGTATTTGATGTCAATCCAGGTGCAGCGACTCAGTACGTATTCAGCGGTAGCAGTACGATCCCGAACCCGTTGACCTCTGGAGATGCAGTTGCTCTGACTATAGAGGCGCGGGATCCGTATTCAAATGTAGATACTACCTATAATGGTAACGCCATATTCAGTGATGTCGGGCCCGACGGAATTGCTTTCCTGACGAGCGAGAACGGCTTTACCGACGCTCAGGTGACGTTTTCGAATGGAGTATGGACCGGAAGCATCAGGACGGATACGAGCTCGGCCAACAATATAAACAAGGTCGGCAGAAATGTTACCCTTCAGCTCGACGAATCGCCCGGTCCCGGCATCTCGACGCAATATACCTCATCTTTCGCGGTCTCTGCTGGCCCGCTGCATCACTTTACCTTCAGGGTGCAGCCTGAAGCGAATGAGAAGATCAACTCGGATATTTTCGTTGATGTCATTGGCGAGGATCAGTACGACAACTACGTGGATTTTACCGGAACGGCCACCATCAGCGATGGGACAGACACGATTGTCGAGTCGTCGGATGGTGACAACCAGATAGATTTTTCCTCCTCGACACTCGGGACCGCCCCCGGGTATGCAGTCGGCCGTTATCAGGGCAATCTCACAATAAGCAAGCCTCAGGTGAACGATGTCATTGTCGTCACCATGGGAAGAGTGACGGGCAGCAGTAGTATATTCACCGTAGTTGCAAACAATGTATTTGTGAGACTTATAGATGATACAGCACCGAAGATTGCGTTTACGGGCGACACGGTAGATTTCTTTGATATTGAAATCGAAAATCCGGATCCCGATATTACACATAGTGCGGATATTTCGAACATCGATATGATTATCGAAAGCAGCAGAAACGGTGAAGCATTTACGGCTGTTCCTTCAACATTAATAGACAAGATAGAAATAATGGATATCACGGGGGGCACGGAGACCTCTTTGGGTTCCAACAGCTCTCCGAACAACACGGCTGCTGCTGTTACCGTCAATACACCGGGGTTCTCCATCAGTCCTCAGGGAGGCACATCACTGATTCGGATTCGTGTAACTCTGAAATCCGATGTTTCTACAGCAACCGTGCCGAACATACAGCTGAGGATTGGCGACATAAGCGGCACTTTTGCCAACTCAGGTCCTCCCCTCGTGCCGATTGATCCTACGGATGAAAACCTGGTATCGATCAAGCAGGAGGGGAATTATGTGCGGTCATCGCTCACCAATATCCGTAGTGAGCAGAGCAAGGCCGCGTACAATTACCCCAACCCCTTCAACCCGAGAAACCGGACGACGAACATCGTTTTTTACAGCAAGGTTGCGGACGGCAGCGCTTCGATCAAGATCTTCACCATAACGGGCAGGCTCGTCAAAAAATTAAGCGTGAATGCACAGGCGGGGAGCAACGAAGTTGAATGGGACGGCAAGAACGGCCGGGGCCAGGTGGTTCGAAACGGCGTGTATGTTGCGGTGATACAGGCAGGCGGCTCGAAGATGATGGTGAAGATAGCGGTGGTCAAATAGAGAAACAATCACCGGCGGCAATAATAGGATTCGCGGCGCTTGCTCAGGCTTTACTCAGGGGTTCCCGTACAGTACCAAACCAGTGGCATGCAATTACAAGGAGTGAAGCTCATTTACCGATGAGTATTCCAAAGTGGGGATGTTACCGCAGCCGCTTCAGGCTCTTTCTGAACAACTCATTCTGCTCTTCAGCAGTTCTGAGCGAAAAGATCTTTCTGCAGTTCGAAGCGGATATCGCCCAGAGCTCGTCGTTGATCTCGACGAGCACCATGCCGAAGAAAAGCTGGTAGGTGATGCTGATCGAGGTTGCATCGGAGACGCCGTGGGCGACTGCGAATATGAATGCACCGCTCGAATAGCCGCTTTCCGCAGGCGAGATGAGAAGGTCTTCGCGGTCCGTCTTTTTATTGTGGACGATTTCGACTTTTATACTGTAGCCGTACTGCTTCACCCTGTTCCGGATGTCCTGAACAATAACCGGCTCCTGTGCGAATGAGACGGGTACCGAACCGATAAGGGCGAAAGATGCGGCCCATGCTCCCAGGCACAGCCGTCGAATGAAGATGCCCTGTTTTCTTTTCGTCATATCACCGTCCCGTCCCGGCTTTATTCCTTTTTCCCCGCTGATTCGAGCTCTTTCTTCATACCTTCAAACAGCACGTCGTCGTACACGTTCACCCTGTTGAACAGGCCCTTGAAGGTGTATTCGCCTTCGGAGATCATCTCGTCGACCTTTGTAACGGTAAGCTCCCCCAGAGAAACTTCGGGGTCGACTTCAAACTCTCCTGTTTCCGGATTTTTCCGCAAGCCCCCCTGATGAAAGATGTGAAACACCGCATCTTTTTGTACGCCGTGGGCCCTTCCGAGATTGATGAGCGCCCTGTCTCCCTCGAGGCGCACGATCATACCGTACAGCGGGATACTGCCGCTTATATCATCGGCAAGAGAAATGACGGTATTGAATACCCGATCGTTTCCGGTAAAGTAGGTGGTAAACTCCTTGACGACCTTCCCGTTGAATCCGGATATGAGAAGGGAATCCACCCTGAGAGAATCCCGGGTCTCTTCTATCGACCCCGTTATGTAGTAATCGGCGCCGAGCGACTGTGCAACGCGAAGGGCCTGCGCAGGGGTTTCAATTTCATCGTACGAACCGGCATCCGGGTCCTTTTCTCCCTTCAAAGCGGAGGTTTGCCCGATTATCTCGATCTTCGGATTGTACGACAGCACGAAGGCGAGCGCATCCCTGAAGGTGAGAGAGAGCCTCCTGTGCAGGAAATTCTCCCTTATGTAGTCCGAGTGAAAAGCATCAAGCACGGCGACGCGGAATTTCGTTGCCGGTACTGCTTTAGCCGGGTTTTCGCTCCGGCCGTACTGGTCGACTCCCCACTGTGCAGCGAGGTTTTTTCGCACCCTGCTCTGATAGATTTCTATTCTGTCCCTGATATCGACGGTATCGATGTCCAGAGTATCGTGAATGATATTCTTCAATTCGTAGAGATACTGCTCATAAAACTTCTCCATCCTGTAGAATTCGGCCATAGCGAGCCGTTTTTCGGGGTTCAGAGGATCGAGCATGACGGCCCGTTTGTAGTGTATGAATGCCTTGTTCATGATGTTCTTGTCGAGGTAGAACCGCGCCTTTGAAAAATGGTAATCGGAAAGCCTCACCCTTTCAGGCTGCGAAAGGTCCTGCCGGTACAGCCTCAGGAGTATGTTTTCCAGTCTGAACCGAACGATCTCGTCATCGATGCGTTCGGCAAGGGCCTGGGAGTAGAATTCCGCGGCATTTTCCATATCACCGAGAGCCTCTTTGCAGAATCCGAGTAGATACAAAACAAGGTAGTTTTTATCGTAATCCGGAAGCAGCACGTACTGCTTCGCCGCTTCGGCATACTCATTTTTATAGAAATGTACCGATGCACGTATGTCGTGGGCCTCGGTCAGGTTCGAGTCGATGGCAAGAGCGGTATTCGCCTCGTACAGAGCGGCGTCGAAGTATTCATCCGAGGCCTGCCGGTCGCGGACTGCATTGTACACTCCCATTCTGTAGTAGTGCCTGGCCAGGTTTATATGGGTGAGAGGGTTCTGGGCATCGAGGGATACCGCTTTTCTGTAAAAACCGCCTGCTTTATTCAGCTCGCCGAGCTCGGTGTATACGATTCCCAGGTAAATGTAGGTCTGTACCTCCTGGGGGTATACCTTCAGGATGTCGGTGTAGAGTTTGATCGCCGCGTCGTAGTCTCCCTTTGCCCGATAGAGGTCTGCCAGCCTGTACTTCGTTTCGTAGCGGGCGGGCTCTATGTCGATGGCCTGCAAAAAGAGCTTTTCAGCTTCGTCGTACCGCTTCATCGACGTGTATACGCGGCCGAGGAGGGTGAGGACGGTGACGTTTCTTCTGTCCTGCTTGAGGGCATCGAGCAGTGTTTCCTCACTCAGGCTCAGGTTTCCTGTTTTAAGGTAGCAGCGGGCAAGACCGATTTTTGCATCGAGAAAATATTTGTTTTTTTTCAGCACGTCCCGGTAGATGAATATTGCCTCCAGGCAGTTTCCCTGCGATTCCTTCTGAAGAGCGAGGGAGTACTGCTGAAGTATTGTATTCTCCGCTTCCGCCGTATGAAAGACAAAAAGAAGCAGAAGCATCGAAATCAGGATCAGAGCGGAAACGGATTTTTCAGTCATTCCACCCCTCATCACCGATCAGCGGTACGAATCTGCATCCGCCGAAAGAGCTTTTATAGATTCTGCCGTTTTGCGCCTTTTCAACGAGCTGTAAATCCTGGACAAACCTGTTTCCGACAGGAATGATCATTTTCCCTCCGTTTGAGAGCTGTGAGATGAGAGGCGCCGGAACATGGGGCGCCGCAGCCGTTACCATAATTTTATCGTACGGTGCATACTCCTCAAGCCCCTTTGTACCGTCGCCGACAATGAGGTAGATGTTGTTATAGCCCTGGCTGTACAGGTTGGTTCGCGCCCTGTTCGACAGCGTAGCGAGCCGTTCGATCGAGTATACGATGGATGCGAGCTGTGCGAGTATTGCCGCCTGGTACCCCGATCCCGTTCCTATTTCGAGAACCTTGTCGGTCGGCTGTATTGAAAGCGCCTGCGTCATGAGGGCTACGATATACGGTTGAGATATGGTCTGATTCTCTCCGATTGGAAGTGGGTAGTTCCCGTAGGCCCGGTCCCTGAGAGAATCGGGGATGAATTTTTCCCGCCGCACCTTCCGCATGGCGGAAAGAACCCGTTCGTCGGTGATTCCTGCGGGACGAAGCTCGTGCTCGAGAAGGTACTCGACATCTTTCTCTCTGTCGTTTTGCATTTTTACCTCGTAGCGCCGCCCTTAAGCGGCGTGTTTTACGCGTCAAGACGAAGCTTTATAAGCTGGAGTTATGTCAGCTCGACTGGATTTATTCAGCCTGCCTGCGGCCAGCCGAATGCCGTTATACGGCGCGAAGCCCTCTATAACAAATCCAGGTGCGTGCACCGGCGACAGTATCCGGATACCGTCTGTGAGCCGGTCTACGGATAGATAAACCCGAGCCTGCTCTTTCCGAACCGCTTGTTTATCTCGACATCCGCTTCTGATGAAACATAGAGATTGTGAAGCGCCTTGTTGTAGACGTCATTGAAAAAGACGATATATTCCGGCGACCTGGTCGACCGTATACGGTCATACAGGAATGGGATTTCATTCGAGCGGTACACGTCGTACACCTTGCCGCCGGTGCTCCTGGCAAAGTATTCGAGGCTGCTGTTTTGAGCCTCCCCGAAATTCAGGAAAAACACCGGGATGTTGTTGTTTGCCGCATAATTAATGCAACTCTGCATAGAGTACGTGGAAAATGAAGAATCGTACACTCTCCCGTCTGTAATCACCACAAGGGCCTTCTTGTAGAATGCCTTGTTCAGATAGTCTATGCTGTGCCGGAGCGCCTCATCCAATTTTTTTCCCGTGTCGTAGCGATCCTCCATTATTGCAGAGAGGGTCTTCAGCTTTGAATGCGTGAATGTGCTCGCAATCCAGTTTTTATTATGAAACGCAATAACAGCCATCTCGTCTTCAAGTGAGGTCTTGTCCAGTAATGTTCCGACCGTCTCCTCAACTGCCGGGGCATGTTCTTCCATTGATGCGGATTTATCCACAAGAAAGAGGATATCGAGTCGGGAATCTCTGACTTCATTGTACGAGAGATCGATTTTTTGAACGGAGCCGCCTCCGACTTTCAGACGAAAGTTATCATGCCCCAGGCCGTAGAAGGGGAGACCGTCGGCATCGAATACCGAGATATAGTAGACGATTGCGGGAAAACTGCCGGCGTCCACACGGTTCAGGATGACGTTGAGGTTCCGGTACTTGTCCTCTTTGGGGACGAACTGAAGCAGGGTATCACGGTCGTAATCGCAGGCAATAATCTGACCGAGATGGTCTATTTTTGCATCGAGCACACGCGAAAGCCGATCATCGGTGTCTATCTGCGTCCAGGATGAATGCAGAACATCGTAGGTTTTGATGCTCTTCCTGTCGCTGACAACCAGCCGGTTTGTCTCGGCAAACGAAATACCGAAGGGGTCTTCGAGATCGCCGCCTTCCAGATAGGTGATGAAATTGCCGCTTCTATCGTACACGCCGATTTTCTTCTTGCCGTTATCGGAAATAAATATTCGCCCTCGAAAATCGACTGCGATTCCGGCCGGATGCCCGAAATCTCCGTCCGCGCTTCCCTTTTTTCCGAAGGCGAGCAGGAACTCTCCGTCCGGTGTAAATTTCTGGATGCGCATGTTGCCGCTGTCGATAACGTACAGATCGTCGTCCCGGTCAAGTGCAAGCGAGGTCGGCCCGAAAAATTGTCCCTCTTCGAATCCGGACGCTCCGATGTTTCCGATATACTTTCCGTTGTTGGCGAACATGTACACCGTATCGTTGGTGAAGTCGGAGATGTACACATCACCGCTGCTGTTGACGACAATATCGTACAACCTTCCCGGAGTTACCTTCGGATCCACGTACTGCTGGAGCGGGGCTCCTTCGGGAGACAGCTTCAGAGCTATTTTCGACCCGAATCCTGCGGCGTAGATGTTTCCGGTTCCGTCGACGTCGATACCGGTAACCTTTGTCAGGTAATATTTACCGATCGGGTTGCCGTTCAGTTCGAGATTGAGCGTATAATCGTCGCTTTTTTTTCTCTGCTGGGCGGCAGCCTTTTTTACATTCATGAAATTGACAAGCTGGCTGACGAGGTTTTTAAGGGTAATGTCACTTTGCTCATTTTCAATGATAGCGTTGAATTCAAAGAGGGCGTTTTCCTCGAATCCGGCCCTGTAATAGGACATACCGAGGAAAAATCGGGTGTTCATGTCATCAGGGGCTTTTCCCAGAGATTTTCTCAAGTATTCGACGGCAGCCTCATACTCCTGATGATTGTAATGTATTACCCCCTGTTTGAAAAACTCCTGGGCATAGCTTTTATCGAGAAACTCATCTCCATACAGGTTCAGTACCGAAGGAAGACTGAAAAGGAACATAAAGAAAAACAGTACGCGACGCATGCTTTGCCTCTCAATCGGCGTGTATGGAAATTCGGATAGTTTTGTGCAGGCGGTGGTCTGTCGAATTCTTCGATGAACGCGATGCACTTTTTGCAGTACATCATATCATGTAAATATCGAATTACAACAAAAAAAGCTCTCCCCACCTCTATGGAGAGAGCTGCTCCAGTACAGCTCGTGCTGCATGTATATGGAAATATCGTAAAGATAGTTACACCTTTACATCCACGCTGCGTCCAAGGTTGCCCTCAAATGCCCTCGTACCGCCTACAGCCAGGGAGAGAAGATTTAGTATGAAATCTTTCGATACCACGACCATGTTTCCCCTCTCATCCAGCTTCACATTGGACGGTATGTCGGCCTTCGCCTGATCTACCTGCGGTGGGGAGTACTCTTGAACGGCAACCCTGTCATTTATTCCGGATACCATTTCGATCACCACCAATCTTTTTCTTCTACATTATAAATTTCGACATATTACAGCAAACTTTAATTATTTTTAATGCAGGTTGCTGCACACAAAATGGTGGATAAATTTCATGTAATCTGCGTAGTGATTGATATTGATAAAATTCTTCTGAAATCTGCTGAATACCGGCTCTTCAATCTGAGGAGAGATATGGAGGCGGTATATTCTGCTGTATCTTGCAATGCATTTCAGGCGGTATTTACCTTCGACAATACATTTTTCAGCCGACCGGAAACAGGCTTTTCCATAAAAGGCAAAGAGAGGGTGGGCCCCGTCCGGCATGAGAGGAACGAGACCGTCGTACGCTGCACGAGAATCGAGAGTGGCTTCGAGCAGATATCGGAGGACACCGGCATCGATAAACGGGTAGTCGATTCCGACGAAGAAATTGATCTGTGTATCGGTTTTCTTCAGGGCCGTGTATATCCCTGCAATCGGCCCGATTCCGGACATCTCGTCGCGGTAGCAACCGGAAAGCCTGGGATGACTGTACGTCCTCCCGATAATATACACATCGGAAAAAACATCTGCGGCGGATTCGATTGCGATATCAATAAAACTTTTACTCCTGTACCGCAGGAATGCCTTATCCTTTCCGAACCGCGTAGATTTCCCGCCTGCCAGTATAAAAGCATTAACCGGTTCGATACTTTTCAATAGCTGACCTTTCGTCTCGCTTATTGTCCACCGGGTCACAGGGGGAGAGGTTTCGTAAATATATCTCTTTTAAACCCCCTATTCAACCGAATTAGTGACTCCGCTCAGACCGGCGGCAGCGGCGATGTTGTATCATTATGATACATGCACATGGCGGTTATGACCTTGTGTGTCAAAACTACACATAAAGTCGGAGAGATAAACGGCGATTGGCAGGTAATTCTTAATATTACGAGAAATACAGCGATGTGTGTATGTTGGCATGGATTATGCTATATAATAAATGAAAATAACCACTATGAACAGGAGGTGCATAAAATGAACATTATCAAATACCGACCGAGGACAATGGATCTTTTCAACTGGGACAGGATTTTCGACGGATTCTATGACGACGGATTTGACGGCGGAGCACGGGTGCCGGCAGTCGATGTTCGTGAGAATGATAAGGAGTATCTGCTGGAAGTCGAGCTGCCCGGTCTTAGTGAAAAGGACATCGAGGTCAAGATCGAAAAGGGAAATCTGACGATCTCTTCGAAGAAGGAAGAGTCCAGAGAAGAGAAGGATAAGGAAGAGGGCTACGTACGGAAGGAGCGGCGCAGATTCAGTTTCTGCAGGAGCTTTTCACTGCCGGAGAATACGGATGCAGATAAGGTCTCGGCTACGTTCAAGAACGGGCTTCTCAATGTCACGATTCCCAAGGCTCCAGAAGCAAAGGCGAAGATGATTGAAGTCAGGGTCAAGTAAATCCTGTACTAAGTACGGGAGGATCCAGATAAAAGCCCCGGCCCGGAAGGTCGGGGCTTTTTTACTTGTTGGTCAGTATTTTCGTTATTGCAACGGGCAGGTCGTCGAATCTGCCGACGTACATATATCTGCCCCTTCCTTTTTTTGCCATCCGGGAATTGGTTGCCGGGTCCGAGCCGCCGAGTCCGAAAGAAATGCCGAGCACGTGGAGACGGTCGTATTTGGCCGCGATTTCAACAGGATCGCCGCCGACTGTCGACCAGCCGTCCGTTACGATGATGCCGGTTCTGGACATTGTTTTTGATTCACAGAGCAGGGCCAGACCCTTGAGGAGGGCCTCCCGTATATTGGTTGCACCGCCGCTCGTGATATCGAGCATCGTGTCCATGAGGCTTTCGAGATTCTTGTGTTCGTTTACATGTTTTATTACAGACGCTTCGCGGGCAAAGGTCAGCACTCCATGGTAGTCATGGCGCAGCTTGCTGGCGAATACACCGGTTGCAATTGCACCGACTGCGATCTTCTCCTGGTGCATCGAGTTCGACACGTCCAACATGAGCACGTACGAGCTTTTCTGTTTTATCCGCTCGTGACAGTAAATATTCTCGTAAACAAGTGCAGGAGAGCCGATCTGCTCCTCCAGCGTCCTGTCGACGTCGAGCTCGTCGAGGCCCGGTCTGTACCGCGTGACGACTGTTTTTGTAATTCCTGAGGCGCCGGCAGCTATCTTGCGGGAGAGAAAGGTGATTTTTTGAAGAAGCATCGACCGTATCGCCGTTTTTTTCACTGAATCGGCGCGCTCCATTATCATTGAGAGGAGCTTGACCTGCAAGATTCCTGATTCGAGGTCCATGACTTTTGATATGAGCGTGTCGAAGTATTCATCGTTGAGTATGTCATTCAAGGACGGGGGAATTCGGTATAAAAGGGTGACTATGTCCTGCATACGGCCAAGCTTCACGGCACTGTCTAGCCGGCCGAGCAGTCCGTTGACATCAACCGCTACTTTTTTTTTTCGATTGCGGTGATTTTAGCCCGGTCGATTTCCGCCTTCTGCGTCTTACCCCCGGCACCTGCAGAGGTTTTCTTTTGGCTGTGCGTTTCAAGCGCCTTTGAAGCGAGTCTTTTTAATAGCTCGAGAAATTTCTCGTGGGAGAAGTCCTGCAGTTCTATTTTCGTGAGAAAGGAGAGCTTTGCACAGAGAACCCATTTGTCCGGGTCATCGTCGAACGAACCGTATGTCGTAGTAAATATATCGGCGAGGTCTATAGCTCCGCGTACGGAGGAGCCTCTTCTGATCTCCTCCTCCGCCCTCGTCATCCGCGTCATTGCAACCGCAACATCGATTATATCATGGTCACTGCTTCCTGAACGGAGTGAAACAATCCGGACCTCCTCTTCGTACGACTGGTAGACCAGATTGATGCAGATAAAACGGTCTTTCAGAGCCTCGCTGAGCTGAGAGGTGCCGATATACTCATCCGGGTTTTGTGTGGCGATAATCATGAAGCCGTCCTTCGCATCGACGCGGCCGAACTTCGGTATGTGTATGGTGCGCTCATCCATTGCAGAGAGCATGACATTCTGGGTGCCCTCCGGCATGCGATTCAGCTCATTGATGAGGAGAATGGCGCCGTCCAGCATGGTTGTCGAGAGGGGACCGTGAATGAAGGATTCCTTTGTATAGCCCTTGGCGAGGACCAGCGGCGGGTCGTACCATCCGGCGAGCTTCTGCTCGGTGTAGCGTTCATCCCCGTCGATACGAAGAAATTTTCTCTTCAGATGCGTGGCAACCGCAAGAGCAATGGTTGTTTTTCCGACACCAACCGCTCCCTCGAGCAGTATATGTTTGCCCGCCTGCGCGGCAATAAGAGCGGCGGTTAATTCCTCCCGCCGTCCTATGATGTCGTGCATCTTCTGCAGTTCCTGAACGACAGATTCCATGCCTTTGACCTGATGTCCGAAACCGGACAGTAAGGGTAGTACCGATATTTTCCGGGGGCTGTACTGATACTGAAATTGCAGAAAACAGGATACTGTCGTTTTGCATGAAAGTAAAGAAAATTCGCAAACATTTAACAATGTTTACATGCTTTTTGTACCGTAGAAAACAGAAGCGCGTCTGTTGAAATATAAGCCGAATGCTTTCGTCTTCGATATTTAAAAGGAGGGTAGATAAATGAGCCGGACCTTTCCCTCATCAGTGAACAACCGGAGCAGACGGCGTATACGAGCAGATTGTATTCCTTTTCAGCACGCAACCGGTGCAGAGAGGATTTTTACGGCATATCTCCTTTCCGTGTTTTACGATGAGGGCATGGTATTCGTTGTAGAGCCTATCATCATGGGGAAGCTCATTCATGAACAGGGCCTGGACGGTATCGTAGGATTCTTTCCCCGTAAGCATGCCGAGCCTTGTAAATATACGTCTGGTGTAGGAATCGACGACGAATACGGGGATGTGATATGCATAGAGGAGTATCGAATCGGCGGTTTCAGGACCGATCCCCCTGATTCTGAGGAGAGAGCTGCGGTCGGGAGTCTCCCCTCTTTCGATGCTCTTTTTGAAGTATAGGCTTATTTCTCTCAGCCGCAGAGCCTTCTGGTTGTGGTACCCTGACGGCCTGATTATCTCTGAAAGTATGGAAGGTTCGATTTCAATGAGAGCATCCGGGTTGAACAGCCCGCGTTTTCTGAGGCCTTCGAGCGCACGCTCGGCATTCTTCCATGCGGTGTTCTGGGTGAGCACTGCGCCGGCAGCAATTTCAAATGGAGATTCACGTTTCGGGAAGTAGAAGCCCGCAACAGGCCACCATCCCTGCGGCCCGTACTCCCGCAGAAATGACTGATAGACCTCCATCATAATATGTGAAGGGTGGGCCACCGGAAAAATTCTACCCCTACACCTCTTTTTTCAGAAGCTCTTTTCTTCTGCTGAAGGCAAGGGACAGCGCCCTTGGAAGAGAGTCTGTTTTCAGGCCTCTGAAGGTGAGAATGCCGTCTTTTACCACTCCCTTTTTTCTCAGTTTCCTCGAGACGTATCGGATGTACTTCATGTACTTTACGTTCAAAAGCTTCCAGACGAAAAATCCGACGCGAGAGGCCAGCCAGTGCACAACTTTCCTGCTGTAGAAGTAACGGTAGCCGTGTATGAGTTTGTTCTGAAGCTTCAACGGGCTTATGTCTTTTGGCAGAATGACCGAGTGGCTGCCGTCGTAATAGTCCCAATCATTGATGTAAATCCTGTTGGCCTCTTTCATCTGGTCGTAGAGCTTTGTGCCGGGGATGGGAAACAGTATGGAAAACTGCACCGTCGAGCTGCCGGATTCCCTGCTGAAACGTACCGTTTTTTCAATAGTTTGTTCGTTATCACTGTCCGCACCGAGAATGAACATGGAATGGACATTGAGACCTTCGTCGACCAAGGTACGTACGGATTGCCTGATAAGCTGAACGGTCTGGCTCTTGTGGTAATCTTTCAGGGCTTCAGGATTGACGGATTCTACTCCGATGAAAAGGGTGACGCAATTCGACCTCTTGAGCATCCGCACGAGCTCTTTGTCGCGGGCGACATGTACGCTGAACTGGCTGGACCATCTGAAATCGAGATCCGCCCTGATCAGTTTTTCGAGGAATATCTTGGTCTTTTCGTGATTGGCGGCAAAGTTGTCGTCGTAGAAGAAACCGTGTCTGAATCCCTCTTTATACCTGGTCAGAACCTCGTCCATTACCAGGTCGGAGTCCTTGATGCGGTATCTCCTCCCGAACATCTTTGTAACGGAACAGAAGATGCAGTCATGCGGACATCCCCTCGATGCCATAAGAGGCGCGTAGGTCATATTGATCTTTTTGTTTTTATAGCCGTACCCCTGTAAAAGGCTGAGGTCCATGATGGGAACGTCGTCGATATTCACGCGGGTTCCCTGAACGATACTATCGGTGACGCGTCCCTCGAATATATCCAGAACGATATTTTCACCTTCTCCGACACAGACCTGGTCTGCGTGCTGAAGCGCCTCGTCGGGAAGGGATGAAGGGTGCGGACCACCCATGATTATCTTCTTATCGGGGAATTGCCTCTTTACGGCATCCGCAATTTTATAGGCCCTCTTGGCAGTGTGCGTAATGGCCGTCAGGCCGACAATATCCGCTTCCCGCAGATAGGGATGGAGCTCATCGGTCTTTTCATTGTATACCCTCACTATGTCTTCTTTGAAAACTTTCACTTCATGTCCGTTGTTTTTCAACATTGTTCCGAGAAACAGGTTTCCCAGCAGCGGAAGTTTGGTGAGGAAAAAATATACGTTAATCGGCGGCCGCGGCTCTACAAGCGCAATCTTCATATTTTCCTCCATAGGTGCTTCTCTCGTAAATAGTTTATGATAATATAGGCAGGAGAACTTGTCAATCGTAAAGGATGCAATTTGTATTTTTACCTTAATGTATTGATACGTGAAGAGTCATGGACAGATAAAAAACCATTATCTATATTAAATGCCGGTACGGTAGATCAGCTTTTTTATCGATAAAATCGTATGCAACCGGCGAAGTAAACGTTTTATTTGTAGATACGCCAAAAAAAAGTTTGTACTTTAAGAGCGGGTATAATCGAATGAGAGCTTCGGTCCTCGGCGCGGGATATATGGGAAGCGCCGTTACATTTCCGCTGTGCGATGCCGGCTGGGAGGTGCGGCTCTGGGGCACATGGCTTGATGACGGTATAATCGATCGGTGCAGACACGGCAATCATCCGAAGCTGAAGAAGAGACTGCCGGAGAGGGTGCGTCTGTACGGCTCTCGTGAGCTCAAAGCGGCAACGGAAGAAGCCGATATACTGTTTATTGCGGTTGCCAGTGAGGGTTTTATGCCGGTTTTTGAGCGCTATCTTGCAGAAACCGCCGGAGCACGAGGCGCCTCGTATACAAAACGTACTAGAGCCGGGGTTGTCTGTGCCCTGACCAAGGGGTTTGTCCGGTACGGGAGCAGCGTATGCCGTATTTCCGATGCGGCTGAAAAGATATATGGAGATAAATTCGGTGCGTCGAAAGGCACCGGTGCGTCGGGGGAAATCGGTGCATCAAGCGGTTTGAGATGGATCGCAGTGGGCGGACCGGTCAAGGCGGTAGAGCTTTCCGGCAGGGTGCCGACCGCAACCGTGTATGCGTCTGGCGATCCCGATCTCAAAAAAACAGCTGCCGCACTTGCAACCGATTATTATAGGATATGCGTGAGTGAAGATATATGCGGAGTCGAGCTTTCGGCCGCGCTCAAAAATATATACGCAATGGGTGTAGGTATCTGTGACGGCATGTACAGGGCTTCGGGATACAAAGGACTGTGCCACAACTACAAGGCCCTGCTCTTCAACCAGGCGCTGAGGGAGATGGCCTTGCTGGTCCAGGCCGCAGGCGGACGCAGGGAAACTGTTTTTAACCTGGCGGGGATCGGGGACCTCTATGTCACCTCGGCATCCGGGAGAAACGGGCGCTTCGGGGCGTTTGTGGGCAGCGGCATCCCTGCCCGGGAAGCGTATGACATGATGGTCGGGCAGGGGGAGTATGTGGAAGGCTACAATACCCTGAAGCTCGGATATGAGCTTGCACAGAGCTTCGGGACCTTTGTCATGAAGGACCTTCGGCTTATGGAGGCCCTCCACGACATCATCTTCCGCGGCAGGGAGTGCAGCGTACGGATGCGGGCTGTTTTAGCGTCAGTCGGAACCGGGCGGTGAGGGTATTGCGTGCAGGAGTGTGTATGGGGTCGGTTTGTGTACGGCAAAACTCAGGGTTTTCTTCCAAGTGCTGAAAAGGTGATGTGTAAAACGGTCGGTTACTGTATAATTACGATTATAATTACAATGGGGAATGAATAGAGCGATGGATGCGAGAAGAGATACTGTATCATTCACAGTCGCAGAAATAGCGGACAGGGTGCACGGGAGGGTGATCGGCAACGCGAACCTCAGGGTGCACGGGGTCAGTATACCCGAAGCTATGGAGGAAAACTCGATCATTTTTATCAGGGATAAAAAAACATGGAAAGAAATGAAACCCGGTGTATCCGTCTGTCTGATTGTATCGTTCTATCCAGATGAAGAAGGCGGCACGAACTATATTGTTATCGATCCCGACAGAAAGGATGAAGTGTTTATATCCCTCCTTCTGCTTTTTCAAGCGGACCATGCTATCAGTGACGGAATTGCGGATACGGCGGCAGTTGCCGCCGGTGCGGTCTTAGACGCCGATGTTTCAGTCGGTGAATATGCGGTCATCGGCGACAATAGCACGATCAAGGAGGGAAGCTCGGTCGGCCCGCACGTCTTTATCGGACAAAATTGTACGATCGGAAAAAACTGCACCATATACCCACATGTCAGCATTTACCCGAATACCGTAATCGGCGATGATGTCATTATCCATGCAGGTGCGGTAATCGGCAGCGACGGTTTCGGATACTCTCCTGAAAATCGTGAGCATCGAAAAATTCCGCAGATCGGCGGCGTAGAGATCGGAAGCCGTGTAGAGATCGGCGCGAATACCACAATCGATCGTGCGACAATCGGTATGACGAAGATCGGCGACGGTACGAAGATAGATAATCTCGTTCAGATCGCCCATAATGTCGAGATCGGAAAGAACGTTATTATCTGTGCGCTGTGCGGTATATCGGGAAGCGTGAAGATCGGCAACAACGTCATTCTTGCAGGAGCTGTGGGGCTCAAAGACCATATTGTCATAGAGGACGATGTATACATCGGGGCAAAGGCCGGGGTGATGGAGAAGGTCGTGAAAAAGGGAAGGAGGATGCTCGGAATCCCTGCCGTGGATTTCAAGACGGCTATGGAGTATTTCGCCATGCGGCCGAAACTGAAGCAGATGTTCAATGATATACGGATGATCAAGAAAAAGCTCGGTCTTTAATGTATCCGGACGCGACGTATCCGGATGACTGCGGTTTATCCATAAACAAAATTCTGGTCCAGCGAAGCGAAATCTTTTCCTATTGTATCAACATCCTCCAGTTTTTTAAACAGGTTTTTTACAAGAGATTACGGTCTTTAAGTTTTGTATGGTCTTTTAAGGGCCTTTTAAGCATTGGGGAATGAAGGTAAAAATCATCAGGCACGTGTGGTTGTCAGGAACCGGTCCGGTCGAGGTAGTCTTGCACGACCTTTTCTCTTGATTCGAGCTTTTGGAGATGGCTCTCAACGATGGTGCGGTAGTCGAGTGCACCGGTCTGAATGAGATAGAGCTCGTCCTCCCATGCATCTATGCTTATTCTACCCGGGTATTTTTCCGCCTCCTTCATGTATTTCACGGCTTCATCCCAGTAGTTGAAGGAAATTTCATAGAAGTAACGGGCGATGCCGAAGCTTTTTTTCAACTGCTCGGCGTACCGGAGGTTGAAGAAATACACGTGCTCCTTGTCGAACCGCCGTGCGAGCTGGAGATAACTGTCGATGATGAGAAGGTTTACATGCATTTTGAAAAGCTGCTGGTAGCGAAGAAAGTCGTTTTCCGTTTCTATATGAGCGAGGCTTCTCACGGGATTATCGAAGGGAGCCTTTAAAGCCCACTGCATAAAACGGATGTTCCGTTCGAGGCTCGGGTTTACCTGATAGAGGTTCATCACGTAGAGATAAAATTCTTCGGCATAGTACAGCCTGCGGGCATGTGACGCGGACGGTACTGCAATACAGAGTAAAAAAAGGACTGTAGCAAGTATGCGCTTCATCTCATATTGTACATCGTCATTCGTCCCGATAATCTTGAATTGACCTGTGCTTTTTAATGTGCTATTTTTAAAATTAATTTTATCGTTTTTTTATCCGATTCGATACGTGCGTATGTATCCGGTATTTATAATAAAGGAACTACTACATGCCGGACGATGAAACCACCGGGCTCACCTTCGACGATGTTATGCTCGTACCCCGCTACTCTGAAGTCAACCCCGCCGCGGTGGATGTATCGACGGCCCTCGGCCGGATTGCCATGCAAATCCCCTTCATTGCAGCAGCGATGGATACGGTATCGGAATACATGATGGGAACTGCACTTGCCCGTGAAGGGGGGTTTGCAGTCATCCACAAGAATCTGTCCATTGAAGGACAGGCTGGAGAAGTCGAGAAGGTGAAGCGGTCTCAGAGCGGTATGATCATCGATCCCGTAACCCTTCCGCCGACTGCACCGATCAGCGAAGCTCTGGCAATTATGAAAAACTTCAGAATATCCGGCATACCGATTACAGAACGGGGAAGACTCGTCGGTATTCTGACGAACAGGGACCTTCGTTTTATCACAGATTTCGATCAGCCCGTGCAAAACCTCATGACCAGGGAAAAACTCATTACCGTGCCGGTGGGAACGACCCTTGAACAGGCCAAAGAGCTCCTTCAAAAGTACAGGATTGAAAAACTGCCTATTGTCGATAAGAACCGCAATCTCAAGGGGCTCATTACCATTAAGGATATACAGAAGGCGATCGAGTTTCCCAATTCGGCTCTCGATGACAGAAAAAGACTCATCGTGGCTGCTGCGGCGGGCCCTACGGAAGACCTTGCCGAGAGGATCGATGCGCTTGTTGCCGTGAATGTGGATGCGATTGTTATCGACGCCGCGCACGGATATTCGAAGCGCGTTCTCGATGCAGTGAAACTGCTTCGAAGACGCTACGGTAAAGATCTTTTTATCATTGCAGGCAATGTGGCAACGGCGGAGGGTGCTGCAGCGCTGACAGAGGCGGGAGCCGATGTCATAAAGGTGGGGATAGGTCCCGGGTCCATCTGCACAACCCGTGTTGTCGCGGGTGTCGGGGTGCCTCAGCTTACGGCGATTATGGACTGTGTGAAAACTGTAAAAAAACGGGGGGTTCCGGTCATTGCAGACGGCGGCATCCGCTATTCGGGCGACATCGTCAAGGCGCTTGCCGCAGGTGCGGATGCAGTGATGATCGGGGGGCTGCTCGCCGGTACCGACGAAAGCCCCGGTGAGAAAGTTATCTATC
The DNA here is from genome assembly GCA_964521865.1 of uncultured Spirochaetota bacterium. Lineage (GTDB taxonomy): Bacteria > Spirochaetota > B62-G9 > B62-G9 > DRHN01 > CAYSRJ01. The sequence continues at coordinate 18,334 of CAZFTJ010000016.1, forward strand.
AGGGCCGGGCCTTCAAAGAATACAGGGGTATGGGTTCGGAGGCGGCCATGAAGCAGGGCTCTTCGGACAGGTACTTTCAAGAGGGCCGGAAAACCTTTGTACCGGAGGGGATCGAAGGGCTCGTTCCCTACAAGGGAAGCGTTCGGGATATTGTATTCCAGCTTGTTGGCGGGGTCAGGGCGGGCATGGGCTATGTCGGGGCCCGCAATCTAAAGGAGCTCAGGGAAAAGGCTCGTTTTATGAGAATGAGCTTTTCATCCCTGAAGGAAAGCCATGTCCACGATGTGCAGATGACAAAAGAGCCTCCCAATTACTACCCGCCGGAGTATGAGTAGCGCATTCCGTAATCTCGTGTGAAACAAATGGAGAAGGAATAGCACGGCTGCAGTGAAGCTGGTCGCGGAGGGCATACTGCCTGACTGCGGCACTATACCCGGTTACATCCTTTTCACACGACGTTCAAAACAAGCAGGTAAATGCACTCCGTTGAACCGGACTGCAGATGCTACCACTGCAGTCCGAAATTGAATATGAGGTTTTGTGCGGGATTGGCGCCCGGGTAGGCGCCGAGCTCGTCAACGTAGTAGACGAAGCCGATGCGGAAGAATTTCAGGTTAAAGCCTACTCCACCCGTTAAATACCCGCCGTCGACTCCGCCGAGAAGGTCTATAACCTCGAGGGTGCTGAACCTGACGCCGAATTTAAAATTCGACAGGAAAGACGAGTAGTCGAGGAGATCTGAATAATCGAGCGCCAGTACCAGGTTTTCGGGTGATTGTACCTTTTTGAAAAAGTGGAGCGGGTAGAATGCGATACCGAAGGCAATTCTCGGTTTGATCATGCTGTCGCCGTATGAGGTGGTTCCTCCGCCGATATTTTCCCATGTATTAAAACGGGTGCCGAAAAAATCCTTTGCAGCGACGCCGAAGTGGAGGTATGAGAGCGGCATGTACAAAAGCCCGATATCGGAACCGAATGCAACCGACTTTGCCAGGGGAATACCGGAAGCCTCTTCAATGGTGTCGATGACGTCCAAAAGCGTGCCCTCAACCTGTGATTTTACACGCAATATCACCTTCATATTGATTCCCGCGTAGAGACCGTTTAAAATCGGAACATCTCTGCCGTAGCCTCCGATAAATCCGACATCGGAGTACGATAAAAAGTCGGCAGTCGGCATTATTCCGCCCGGTCTTGTGGTAAGCAGGATACTTACATTGTCGTAGAATGAGAATCCGAAGTTGTTGCCCACCCTTCCGAAAGACACGGGGCCGGCAATGCCCGACGAGATGGTTGTGTCCGAGAGATAGTTCGTAATATTGGAGCCTGACGTGATATTTTTTCCCGCGAGGATTGCGCTGTACACGTCGAGCGCGGAGTTGTCGACATTCATCTTAATGCCGAGCGAAAAAACGGATAAAATGCCGTCTTCGACAACGCCGTACCCCGCCGGATTGTAGTAAACGGCGTTTTCATCGCTGGAAACGGCGGTATAAGCATTACCCATGGCTCGTACCATGGGCACCAGCGGTTGGGCAAGCGGTTCCGTATTGTCGATTGCAAAAAGTGTTATGCCGGGCAAAAAAAGAAGCATTAAAAAGGCGCACGTCTTTTTAATATGTCTGAACAGTGTTTTTCCCACGAAATTCCCCCGTCCGTCGGTATTGAGCTTCTGTACATGCGTCTCGGGACGTCGTTGTTTGAATTCTGGTACAAATGCAGCACTAAGAGAGCGCCGCCGTATTCAATCCATTTGTCACCCATCCGTTGATATTGTCCTTCAGAGAAGAGACGTCCATGTCCGCAGGTGGATTGCCCTCCAGCGACTTGAGCACATCGAATGCCTTTTCTAGATAGTCGAGCATTACACTTCCTTCGGCGGTACCCGCTGCGTACTGACGCAGCCCGTTATTCGAGGCTGTTGCATCGCTCCAGGTATCGATGTTGTAGGGATGCACCACAACTGCGCTCGAACCGTTTACAATCGCGCCGTATTCGGCATTCAATCCTGCTGCGCTGGCGTCGTTCCAGGGCGCAGTATTGTAATTCTGGGCAATTTTTTTGGCGCCGACACTGGTCGCTGCCAACATGTTTGTTTCATAGGCTTCTACAAGGACCCCCCGGTCGACGTCTGAACCGGCGTTGTCTATCGCTGAGTTGTAATCATCCGCAGCATTCTCGACATTTTCGAAGAATGTGCCGTATTCATCGTTCTGTACGACTGTCGTAATTACATCCGACGGATCATCGAACGCAAGGTTTCCATCGATGAGATCTCCGATAACCGTATCCAGGTTCGGGGAAGCCCGGTTGAGATAGGCCGACGCCCTGCCGATATAGGCATCGGTCAGATCGCCGCCCGATGCGCTTGCGATGACATCGGTGAAGTAGTCGATGGCCGCATCGTAGTCGCCGTCGGCAAGTGCATTGTACCCGGCATCAAGTTTCGCGTCGTTGCCCATTTTATCCGGATTCACAAAGGGACTGAAAATGTTTATCGGCTTGCAGGATGTAAAAAAAACAATACCGGCGATCAATACGAGAAACAGTATATTCCGTGCGTGTTTCATGGCGTCTCCATAAAAAGGAATAGTGGTTTTGAACGGGCCGGTTCTTACATAAAATTATAACACAGTTGTCCTGTATATTCAATATGACCTGAAAGTGTCTCATTTGTGCGCCGTCAAAACCCTGTTGCAATTTTATTCTCGGTCGGTATAATAGAGTTTACCCGGGCACATATAGTTTGAATAATGCTGCCGATGCAAACCGAAAAGCGGATACGGCTCCTGCTTGCTTGATGCGGAAAACATGCCGCTTTACGGCGGCCGTACGCCGGAATTTAAGAAACACAGACAAATTTATTGTGTGAATTTTGTTCCGCTCCTTATAAATTATCGGCATATGCATACAGGTTTATCGAGGGGTTTTTTAAGCGGGACGGAACAGTGGAGGAGGCTGATGATAAAAAGAAGCCCCCCCGAAAAGGAGGAAAACGGGGAGGCAAAAAACAGCATCTCCTAGGGGAGTCGAACCCCTGTTGCCGGGATGAAAACCCGGTGTCCTAACCACTAGACGAAGGAGACATCTGAGCCGCGAAGGAATCGAACCTTCGACCCACGCCTTAAAAGGGCGTTGCTCTACCGACTGAGCTAGCGGCCCTGTCCTCGCAAAATATAGTAACCATAAAACGTGCGGTCAAGAATAATTTGGGCGAAGCTCGAGCTTGACGAGAACTGCACCGTAACAGGGAGACGGAATGTGTACAGTATGACCGGATTTGCATTCAGGAGTTTCGAGTTTGAGGATTGCACACTGTTCATTGAAATAAAATCTCTGAACAACAAGTTTCTGGAGATGCGTTTCAAGCTTCCTCTTCAGATGGAACATTTCGAAGAAATGATCAGAAGTATCGTTAAAAGGTATGTAAAGCGCGGAAAGCTCGATGTAAACATTCGTGTCGTTGCCAAGGAACAGATGGAGTATAACTTCATGCGCGCTCTTTTTCGAAAATACAGCGGTATAATACGAACGCTCGAAAAGGATACCGGCTATTCTCTGAATATTTCGGTTTCGGATCTGTTGTCCCTGATATCTTTTTTTAACAGTTACAGTGATAGCGCCGTTGTCTCAATTCCTGAGAATGCCCTGCAGGAGGCGTTTGTCGAAACGATTGGAGAGTTCCAGGATTCACGGTTTCGGGAAGGTAAGAATACTAGGGATGACATTACGGGGTATATTCATACAATACTCGAATCTGCAGGAGCGGTAGAAAGCATGTCGCCGGCAATTATCGACAGGTACAAAGCCCAGCTTCGCGAAAAAATCAACGAGCTCATAGACGGCAGGACGGACGAAACAAGGGTTCTGATGGAAGTCGGAGTTTTCGCCAATAAGATCGACATCAGTGAAGAGGTATCGCGGATAAGGGGACACCTGAATAAGATGCTTGACCTCATACGAACAAATGGATCGTGCGGCAGAGAGCTTGATTTCATGTCACAGGAGGTAAACAGGGAAATCAACACCATCGGCGCAAAAGTTCCCGATTACAGTATTTCAGAGAAAGTCGTTGAAATGAAGACGATTCTTGAAAAAATCAAGGAACAGGTGAGAAACATTGAATAGAGAGGCGATTCTTCTCGTTATTACCGCACCTTCGGGAACCGGGAAGACGACCATTTACAGGAAGCTGATGGCAAAGCGGTCCGACCTCTCCTTCTGTGTGTCGTGTACAACCAGAAAAAAGAGGTCTGGTGAGAGAGAGGGTGTGGACTACCACTTCATCGGCAGGGAGCATTTCGAGGAAAAGGTGAGGCGTGGGGATTTTATCGAATGGGCCGAGGTTCACGGAGAGCTCTACGGTACCGACAGAGAAGCATTCACTCGGTGTGTTGAAATCGGCAGGGTATGCATCTTCGATCTCGATGTGCAGGGCGCGCTCAACTTCATGAGGGAATTTCCTGAAGCGGTAACGATATTTATTGAACCGCCCGGCATCGATTCTCTCAGGGACCGTCTTTTGACGAGGGGAACCGAAGATGCCGATACCATCAAAAGACGTCTCGATAACGCGCGGAAGGAGCTTGAAAAAAAGGATTACTTTCAGTATATTGTAGTGAATAAAAAAGTTGATGATGCCGTTGAGGAAATAGAGAGGATAATCGACGGTCAATCGTAAAAGAGGAAGGTCTTACCGATGCTTACCGTCTACAAAATTATCGATTATACCGAAAACCGATACCTGCTTGCGAGGGCCATAATGATTCGCGCACGGCAGATTAATTTTTTAGGCGATGACAAGCTGGAAAAATACGGGGGCAAAATCGTATCGCTTTCCATGCAGGAAGTGCTCGATAATGAAATCAAGTATAAACTCAGTACCGTGAAAAAGTGAGAAAAGGCATTTGCATGCCGAAGTTTCTCTTTAGATACCCGCCGCACTCAACCGCACTCGGGCTATTTAACTGTATACAATAAAAATTCAAAAAAGGGCAGCAATGGACGCGGCAAAGAGGGTTGTGTTCATATTCGGTCCAACCGGAGTGGGGAAAACGGAGCTTGCGGTGAAGGCGGCAGAAGGTATTGGAGAGATCGTATCCGTCGATTCAATGCAGGTCTACAGGGGACTTGAGTGCGGCACTGCAAAACCAAAAGACGATCAGCTGGACAGGGTGAAGCACCACCTTGTGAGTATCGTGCCCCCGGATTTCAGATTCAGTGCAGGCGATTTCAGGCGCCGTGCACTCAGAGCAATCGATGAAATTCACCTTCGCAAAAAAGTTCCGGTGCTTGTCGGAGGGACCGGGCTCTATTTCAGGGCGCTTGAATACAACCTCTCCGGGGCGCCCGATGCGGATGTCGGCCTTCGTAAACGGCTGTACGAACAGGAGGAGCTGGAAAAGGGAGTTCTTTATCGAAGGCTGCAGGAAATTGATCCCGATACTGCCGCCGATCTTCACCCCAATGACCTCGTTCGGATCATCCGTGCACTCGAGGTATTCATACTTTCGGGCGGAACGTTCTCCGCTTTTATACGTGAAAGCGGTGCTTCGACTGTGACGCCGCTTAAACTGGGCGTCACCATCGACAGACGGAGGCTGTATGAAAAACTCGAGCACCGCTGCAGGGGGATGATCGACAAAGGTCTCGACAGAGAGGTGTACCGGCTCCTGCAGGAGGGGTATGACGAGAAGTATCCGAGCATGAAGGGCCTGGGCTACAGTCATTTTATTCAATATTTCAAGGGGTGCCGTTCGTACGGTGAAACGGTCCGACTTTTCATCCGGGATACGAATCGTTATGCAAAGAGGCAGTACACCTGGTTCAGGAAGGAGCAGGATGCCTTGTGGTTCGGGCCGGATGAGCACAGCCGCGTCAGGGACTGTATTGAATCGTTTATGGGCATTCATAAGGAGGGCGTCTGATGTATGTTGTGATAATAGCAGGTGGGAAAGGCGAACGGTTCTGGCCGAAGAGCACCCTGGCATTGCCGAAGCAGTTTCATACAATAGTGGCCGAACGGACTATGATACAGGAAACATTTTACAGGGTGTATCCGGAAATTGGACCTGACCGAATCTTTATCGTCGCCCCGCCGCATCTACGGGAGATCATTCTGCAGCAACTTCCAGAACTGGTGGAGGAAAACCTGGTTGTTGAGCCTGCGGGTAAGAATACCGCACCTGCAATCGGACTTGCGACGGTGTACATACATAAAAAAGATCCGGATGCAACAATTGCCGTGCTTTCGGCGGATCATGTTTTACAGCCGAAAACAAGTTTTTTAAAAGCCCTCGAGAATGCTGGTGATGTCGCCGGTCGGGGATATGTCGTTACATTCGGCATACAGCCTGTCCGACCGGCGACCGAGTTCGGTTACATTGAAACCGGCGGGGCACTTGAAGGGCAGTACGATTTTACCGTACTCCTGGTAAAATCTTTCAGGGAAAAACCGGACGCAGAGACGGCCCGGGATTTCGCTCGAAGGGGAACATTTTTATGGAATTCAGGTATGTTTATCTTCAGAGCGGATGTAATGCTTTCAGCCGTTGAAAGGCATATGCCGGGCATGTACCGGGGATTGATGCGCATAGAGAAAAGTATTAAAACGACCGGAGAGCAACGGGTAAAGGAGGAGGAGTACGACGGTTTTGAAAGCATCTCCATTGATTACGGCGTTATGGAGAAAATAGAAAATATTGCATGCATACGGCCGGAATTCGAGTGGGACGATGTGGGTTCCTGGGGAGCGCTCGGCAGGCACTGTGACACGGATGACGCAGGAAACGTGGTTCGTGGAAACGCAGTTCTTTTAGAAGCCGAATCCAATATAATCGCCGGCGACGACGATACACTCATCGCCCTTATCGGTATAAAGGATGTCGTTGTTGTGAAGGAAAAAAACAGGGTGCTGGTCTGCAAACGGTCGATGGATCAGAGAATCAAGGAGGTACTCGGGGAGATAGCGAAGCGGTCGGACGGCCGCCGGTACCTGTAATGAATTTGAAAAACAGACGGGTTTTATTTATATTATACAGGCCGTAGCTGTTTTCTCGCAAAATGAGCGGTATGAGGGGAATTTCAGATGTCAGATAAAGATTCGTACGTTCCGGAGGCGTCTTTTTCATCCCTTGTGCTTACATTGAGCTCATCGGCATGGGTCGGACTCGGCAAGATAGCAGACCCCCTGTCGGGTGAGATAAACAAGGATTTAAAATCCGCAAAGTTTACAATCGACACCCTGATAATGCTGAGGGAAAAAACAAGCGGGAACCTCTCCGACGATGAGAAAAAGCTGCTTCAGGTGGTGCTCGGCGATCTCCAGGGAAATTACGCTGAAGCCGTATTTACGGGGGAGGAGTCGGCTGAAAAACCCGCTGAAGCAGCCCGGGAAACTTCAGCAGGGGCGGATGCAGGGGAGAAGAGTGCGGGATCGGGTGATTCGAAGAATAGAGAAGCCGAAACGGACGGGGATCAAAAGGCCTCGGGAAAAAATCGGTAAACATGAAGATCGAGGGGCTGATAATTATACGGGTACGTATATCAATTGAGGAGGGATGATGCCATCAGGCAAGAAACGGAAAAGGCAGAAAATTGCGAATCACAAGAGAAAGAAACGTTTACGGAAAAACAGGCATAAGAAAAAGTAGGCGCTAAATTCCCGCAATCACGGTACAGCACTTCCACGTGCCTGATGGGTTCAATCCATATAAACGGCGTCGTTCGGGCGGTGGCAATACATTGATATTTAACCAGTAGAAACGTAGAGGATGTTTCCGCCTGTGAACCGGGTTGTTCCGCTTGACCGGAATTTCAACGGATAAAACCATAGGACGATCATTTGGCTGTTTCTCTTCCAATAGGGGAAAGAACCCTCATAATGGGAATCATCAATGTCACCCCCGATTCATTCTACAGCGGGAGCCGGTCCGGCGGGGTACGAGAGGCGGTTGAAAAGGCATTAGGCTTCGAAGAGCACGGTGCCGATATCATTGATGTCGGCGGGGAATCGACGAGACCCGGATCATCCGCGATATCCGTCAACGAAGAGATCAGTCGGGTTATTCCTGTTATCGAAGAAATCAAAAAGCGCACGCACTGCTTCGTTTCTGTCGATACCTATAAGGCCCCGGTTGCCAGACGGGCGGCAGAGCTCGATGTGCATATCATAAACGATATTTCAGGCCTCAAATCGGAAACGTCGGTAGATCTGGCGCGTATTGTCGCTCAAAATGATATGTACATTATTCTCATGCATATGAGGGGGAAACCTCAAAATATGCAGGATTTTGCCCGGTACACCGATGTTTTCAATCAGGTGTCCGTGGAGATCGATGAATCGATACGTATAGCAACTCAGGCCGGCATTGCAAAAAATAGAATAATTATAGATCCCGGAATAGGATTTGCAAAAAATGCCGGGCACAATCTCAGTCTTCTCAAACACCTTCCGGACCTGCGCAGCAAGGGGTATCCTGTTCTCGTCGGTTTGTCTCGGAAATCCTTTTTGAAGCCCTACTCCGGAGACGATCCTGAGGCACGGCTCATTTCAACAGTGGCAGCTAATGCTATATCTATCTACCAGGGCGCCGATATTATAAGAGTACACGATGTAAAAGAGGCGGTGGAAACGGCGCGCCTCGTAGACGATATCAAAAATGCGTAATGCCGCCGGTGAGCGGCACTGTGTGCTTGCCGGCGGCATTATCCGAAGCAAACGTCCTGACAACAGTGAATAAGGAGCCGGCTGCAGGGTGTTCGTTTATTGACTATATTAATCGACGAATTTCGCCATGAATGCCATTTATAATATTCCCTGGGTAAAAACGTATCTCCTTCCGGTGATCGACATTATAATTATTGCTTTTGTGATATATAGAATTTACACAATGATTTCCGGGACACGGGCCATTCAGGTTGTAAAAGGTCTTGCGTTGATCATATTCGCCGCCTGGCTGTCCCGTTTTTTACATCTGGAGACCGTAAGCTGGCTTCTCAACCAGCTTATTCAGGTTGCCGCAATTGCGGTTATTATTCTTTTTCAGCCCGAGCTGAGACGGATGCTGACCAGGTTGGGACAGAACAGGCTGCTCGGTGCCTTCTTCAGGGAAAGCGTCAATATAATAGACAGCATAACAACGTCCGTTGAAGAGCTTTCCAATAAAAAAATAGGGGCCTTGATCGTTATAGAGTCGCATGTGGGTCTCAAGACCTACATCGAAACGGGAGTGCATCTCGATGCTCTTCTTTCGAGTGAACTTATTGTGTCGATTTTCAAGAAGGATTCTCCCCTGCATGACGGTGCCATGATTATCAGGAGAGACAGGGTAGTGGCGGTGAAATGCATTCTTCCTCTCACCGACCGCACCGAGGTTCTCGAGGGGTACGGCACACGTCATCTGGCTGCACTGGGTCTTGCGGAAGAAACGGACGCGCTCGTTATCGTGGTATCCGAGACAACGGCAAAGATATCGATCGCATGGAATGCGCATATTGAGACGGGTGTGTCCATAAAGCGTCTGGCCGAGAGGCTCAACGAGCTTTTAATGCAGAAATAGGAATAGTGTAACCCATGAAAATACTCGGCAAGATTACACATAACTGGCACATAAAGCTCATTTCTCTTGCCCTTGCTTCCATAGTATGGATCTACGTGAACAGCCTGCAGGAAAAGGAGAAGTTTCTCTCCGTGCCCCTGTCGGTCGTCCATGTGCCGGAGGACTACCTCATTGCCAGTGAAATTCCGCAAACCGTGAAAGTTGTTCTCAGGGGAAGTGAAGAGAAGCTCGCGCTTGTGAATGAGGAAAAAATTGCCGCTGTTATCGATCTGAAAGAAAGCGGCGCCGGGCAGGTAAAAAAAAGAGTTAAGATCGATGAGAGCACAGTCCCGCAGAATGTCTCCATCAAGGAAATAACTCCCCGGACAATTGACATACTGCTTGAAAAAGCTCTCACAAAAAGCGTCAAGGTCGTTCCGGTGATTGTAGCAGACCTTCCATACGGGTACAACCTGGAAGATGTCGTTATCGAGCCCGACACGGTCGAGATACGGGGACCGGAGTCGTACCTTAAAACCGTTGAGTCCGTATATACGCGGGAGATAAATCTGAAAAACGTAACGGAAACGACTATTTTCAAGGTAAACATCGATACATCGAACCCCAGGATTACCCTGGGCGAGGTGCAGAGTGTGAACGTTCGGGTTGTGGTAAAAGAGGAATTTGTGGTAAAAAAGGTTGCAGGAATTCCCGTCTATGCTATGAATTTAAAGGATAATCTTACCTTTTCCATAAACGATATAGAGGTGTCTGTTCTTCTGAAGTTGCCGAAGAGAAAGGAGAAGGATTTTACGGAAGATCTGGTGTATGTCTATGTTGACTGCGAGGATATAGAAAAACCCGGAGTGTACCATTTGCCGCTGCTGTTCAGATCCGAACGTGAAGATATAACGCTCGTGAAGATCGAGCCTGAAACAGTGCCTGTTGAAATCAAGTGAGAAGAGGATCGAATGCCGCCTGTGAGCGGCATATGTTCATACGCCTGCGGTATGGCAAGCCGGTATTGCGCCGGCTGTATTTATGACGGTGTTGTCGGTATGAAGGAGGCTTCACAGGAGTAAACCGGTGGGGAAAGCAGAATTAAAGATTTCATATTACCTCAAGAATCCGTTGACCTGTCCGGTGTGCGGGACCGCATTTAAAAAGGAGGAGATGTTTTCGGGCGGAGGCCGGCTTATTGCCGGAGATATAAGCGACGAGCTCAGGCGCAGTTACCAGCCGAGCAGGAAAGTCGGCGAGATATACCCTCTCATCTTTCCTGTTACGGTGTGTCCGGAATGCCTGTATGCCGCTTACAGTGAAGATTTCATTTTTATAAAAGAAAAGAACAAACCGGCTGCGCTCTCACAGAAGATCAAGAGACAGCGGGATATAAAGCTTGTTTTTCCTATAGTCGATTTCAGGAAACCGCGTAATCTCTTCACCGGTGCTGCCGGTTATCTTCTCGCAGCCAGCTCGTATTCATTTCTCGGCAAGGAAAGGGCGCCCACCTTCAAGAAGGGGCTTTCATGTCTCCGGGCTGCATGGCTCTTTGACGATCTCAATAGAAAATACCCCGGTCAGAACTACGATCGTATTAAGCTCATACTGTATAGAAAGGCTATGTCCTACTATGAAAAAACGGTATATATCGCCCAGACCGGAGAAGAGCGCATCGATTCGGTGAAAAATTTCGGCCCCGATCTTGACAAGAATTACGGATTCCAGGGCGTTCTCTTCATTTCCACTCTGCTCATGTATAAGTACGGCAATGAGGAAAATACCGAAGAACGGATTGCGAAACTCGAAGGGGCAAAAAGGATAATCAGCAAGGTGTTCGGTTCGGGAAAGTCGAGCAAGTCCAAACCTTCGTTTATTCTCGAGGCCTCGAAGAACCTCTATGAAAAACTTAATGAAAAGATCGCGGAGCTCGGCGGCGGATGAGAAACATCGTCCTGGAGATAGCCTATGACGGAAGCCGATTTGCCGGTTTGCAGGTGCAGAATAATGCCGTGACCATACAGGGGATCATTGAATCAGCGCTCGAGATAATTCTGAAACGGTTCGTAAGAATCAAATACGCGGGAAGAACCGATGCGGGTGTTCATGCTCTCGGGCAGGTCGTTTCATTTTCGGCGGAAGGGGCAATGACAGGCCGGCAGTTTGTCAGGGCGCTGAATTCGCTTCTTCCGATGGATATACGGGTGCACGGCGCATTTGAAGCAGCGCCTGAATTCCATCCCCGCTACAGCGCAAAGAAGAGATGGTACCGGTATATCATAAGCACTTCGGAAGTACAGGTGCCATTTTTCAGGAATTATGCTCTCTGGATAAGGAGAAGTATTGATATTGATCTTTTGAACAGATACGCCGGAATCATTGAGGGACCGCATGATTTTACGAGTTTCGCCCGGTGCGAGCCCGGTCAAAACCCCCTTCGGGAGATGTATGAGTGCCGGATATGCAGAAAGGGTGATTTTGTTGTACTGGATTTTGTCGCAAACAGCTTTTTGAGAAAGATGGTTCGAACGATAATCGGCACCTTCCTGGAGCTCGAGCGGGAAGGGGAATCTCCCCATCGGATCGAAGAGATACTTCATGCGGTGAACAGGTCACAGGCAGGAAAAACGGTTTTCCCAGGCGGGTTGTATCTGATGAAGGTGTTCTACTAAAGAAACAGGATTACTTGTATGGTTGCAGTCATCATAGTTCTATTGGTTGTCATTCCTCTGATCGTCGCCGCCTTCGTTATCAGAGCGCAGACGAGAAGCAAGCTCGAGAAAGCGCTGAAACTAATTGAAGATGGGGAGTATGAGCGCGCTCTCGGTATATTAAATGAGCTTTCAAAAAAAAACCCCGGGAACCGTTCCTACAACTGGTATCGGGGGCTGTGTTATGAAAAACTGGAAAATCTGGAAATGGCGCTTGTCGAATTCAACAATGCCTCTTTCAGTACAACATTCAGGCATCCCCTCAACGAAGTCGAGATTCACAGAAAAATAGCGAATATAAACCTCAATCTGGGAAATGATAAAAAAGCTGAAAGCGAGTTTTTACTCATTGCAACGCTCGATTCGGCGGATTCTGATGATAGGGCCGAAGCATACTACTATCTCGGCATTATTTTGAGAAACAGGAACGAGCTTCAGAAAGGGGTCGATTATTTTACCCGCGCCATTCAGCTCAGACCGAACTTTCCGCAGGCCTATCTCGAGCTCGGAAAATTGAATTATCAGCTCACCAACTTTGAAGCCGCCAGAAAGGCTCTTTTAAAGGCAGTTTCGGATGATTCCGACCTCGTGGAGGCGCATTTTTATTACGGTGTGCTACTCGAGAAGGACAGGAGCTTCAAGAAGAGCATAGAAGAGTTTGAAATTGCAATGCAGGACGATCGGTTTAAATTCAACAGTTATTTTCATCTCGCCCTGATACATATGGAACTTTTCGATAGGGAGCTTGCGTTTGATTTTTTCGAGAAGGCGCTCGAGCTCTCAACCCCGGATCAGCAGATGCTGCTGGACTTAAAATACAGGTACGCAAACTTTCTCGTCGATGCCGGAAATATCAACAGGGCTATTGACCTATGGAATCAGCTACAATCGGCACAGCCCGGATACAAGGACACGGAAAGCAAGTTGAGGATTTACATCGAGGTCAGCAGAAGCGTAAACCTCTCCCGTTTTATCACGTCTGCGAAACAGGAGTTCCTGGAGACCGGGCGTGCGCTTTGTGAGCTTTTGCATGTACATGTTGAGGATCACAGGTTCGGCGAAGAGAATTTCATCGAGTTCAAAGGCATGCTGTCTCTGGGCGGAGGTGAGAGGATGTGCATCGTTCATCTCGTTCGCTGGACCAACCAGGTCGGAGAAATTCCCGTACGAGAGCTTTTGGAGAGAATGACGGGGGAAAACGCACCGCGGGGAATATTCATCACGTCTTCACAGTATTCAGAAAAGGCGCTGGAACTTTCGAACATTCGTCCCATAGAACTTATCGCACGAGAGCGGCTCGAGAGATTGCTGACAAAGGTATACGGGTAGCCCATTTCGCTTTTTCCCTTCAGATTGTAATTTTTTATTGGAATTTTTGTGATTTGTGTTTATATTTCTACGCTGTCGGAGAAGCTCTATTACATGAATTTCAATAAAATGCCGGAATTTCGTACGGCGCCCATTTTGAATCCTTTTCATGAAGCTGAGAGAGTATGGAGGTGATTATGAAAAAAAGGGTTATGGATTCCATACGGAAAAAGCTGCTCTGGAAGATGAACGATATACTGGATATGTTTGAAAAGGAGGAACTTGAAGAGATCGGAGAAGTAGAGAGTGAGAATGTAATCGGCGATATAGTCGATAAAGCGAATACAGTGTATGAAATGCAGATAAACGAGAAGCTCAATGAGACCGAGCGTGTCAAGCTTCTGGAAATTCAGGAGGCTCTGAAAAGAATAGAAGAAGGTGTGTATGGAAGATGTGTGGTATGCGGGAAGCAGATTGAAGAGAAGAGACTTCTCGCGATTCCGGAAGCGAAGATGTGTATTCAGTGCAAGGCCGCTGCGGAGAGGAAAAAGTTCTGATCCGGCCGGCGGAGTCGGTTTCCCGTCGGCAGGGAGGGCGGGTATCTTGAATATTAAAAAGGAGTACAGCTCCCTCATTGACGACGCCCTGCAGTATATAGGGACCGGATTCAGGAGAAAACGGACAAACGGCTCTTCAAAAGTCGAGCTGATGCGTGAAATCGAGGGGCAGGTGAGAGAATGCCGGAAGTGCCGTCTGTACGCCGGAAGGAGGATGGCGGTTGCAGGGGAGGGAAACTGCGATGCCGATATTCTCCTGATTGGTGAAGGGCCGGGAGCCCGGGAGGATGCAACCGGGAGGCCTTTTATCGGCAAGGCAGGACAGCTTCTTACCCGCATGCTTGCCGCCATTAAACTGACAAGAGAAGAGGTGTATATTACCAATATTGTCAAGTGCCGACCCCCAGAAAACCGCGACCCGTTCCCCGAAGAAGTGCAAACATGCCTGCCCTATCTTGAACGGCAGATAGAAATCGTTCAGCCCCTCGTTATTGTATGCCTCGGCCTCCCCGCACTCCGAACGCTCACCGGAACGAATCAGGGAATTTCCAGACTGCGGGGAACATTTCAACAGTACAGAGGGTATCCCGTCCTGCCGACCTATCATCCGGCAGCGGTTTTACGTTTTCCCGAAAAATACAAACGTCTGGTATGGAATGATCTCAAAATGCTCAGGGATTACTACACGGATGTGAAAAAGTAGATGTTCGCAGATGTTGCATTCAACAGGCCTATTGAACCTCTCACCTACGAAGTACCGCGGGGTATCGATGTAAAACCCGGGATGCGTGTACGGGCAAACCTCAGAAACAGAGATTCCGTCGGGATTGTATACCGGCTTGCAGACGAGACCCGGCTGACCAGAGTGAAAGAGATAGAGGAGGTGTTTGACAGAGAACCGGTTCTCAATGAAGACCTCTTCGAAACAGCTAGATGGTTGGCACACTACTACCTCTGCTCCATAGGAGAGGCTCTGTGGACGATTGTGCCGAAGGGCATCAAGCGGAGGGACAGGAAGCTGCAGTTTCAGGATGACTTTCCTCCCGAAACGGGGTTTTTGCTGACATCCGATCAAGAACGGGTTCTGGAAGTACTGTTGCAACCTCTGAAAACCGGCACGGGAGAGAACTTTCTGCTCCACGGTGTGACGGGAAGCGGGAAGACGGAGATATATCTCCGGATCATTCATGAAGTTGTTCGCCGGGATCTGGGTGCTATTCTTCTCGTGCCGGAGATATCGCTCACACCGCAGACGGTTCGGTACTTTTCGAGGAGAGTGGGAGACACACTCGCCCTTCTCCATTCGAGGCTTACGAAGGCGGAGAAAATAAACGAGTGGTACAGGATACTTTCCGGTGAGAAGCGGATTGTAATCGGAGCCCGTTCGGCAATCTTCGCCCCTCTCGACCGAATCGGGATCATCATTATTGATGAAGAGCATGAAACGAGCTATAAATCGGATGAAACGCCCCGCTACAGTGCACGCAGCGTGGCATTCTTCAGATCGAAGCGACACAACGCTTCACTCGTTCTGGGCAGCGCCACACCGTCTGTCGAATCCTACTACCTTGCCAAGCAGCAGAAACTGAAGCTGCTCCATCTCCCGGAGCGGGTGTTGAATCAGAAGCTGCCGAAGACGCATATCAGCGATCTGAGGAAGGCTCGGAGCGAGAAGTATGTCTCACGACCTCTGCTTGGTGCGATCGAAGCCAGGCTCAGGCGAAGCGAGCAGATCATCCTGTTTTTGAACAGGCGCGGCTTCTCTCCCCACGTGTATTGTGAAAACTGCGGTCATGTGTTTCGCTGCGAAAATTGCGATATAACCCTTACCTATCACAAACATATGGGTAAAATGATATGCCATTACTGCGGGTATTCGATATCGCCCCCGGACTCTTGTCCAAATTGCGGGTACGAAGGAATCGGGTTTTCGGGTTTCGGCACGGAAAAGATTGAAAAGATACTCAATGAGCATTATCCCGGGGCGGTAATTGTCCGTATGGACACCGATACGGTAAAGAAGCGAACCGCTATTTCCCAGATACTCACTGCATTTGCAAAGAAGCAGATCGATATTCTCCTCGGTACGCAGATCGTGTCGAAGGGCCTGCATTTTCCGAATGTAACACTCGTCGGTGTGCTCAATGCGGATATTCCGCTGAACTTTCCCGATTTCCGTGCTGCGGAACGGACATTCAACCTCATCACCCAGGTCTCGGGTAGGGCCGGAAGAAGCGAAAAAGGCGGTGAGGTCATAATTCAGACGTATAATCCTGTCCACTACGCGATACAGACGGCGAAAAGCCAGGACTACGAGGAATTTTTTACACGGGAGATAAAGTTCAGACAGGCGCTCAACTATCCGCCATTCTGCAGGATCATACGTCTCGTATTCAGAGGCAGGAACGCCGCGTATCTGATGGACCTCGGCAGGAACGCTGTTTCATTCTTGACCGATCGGCTGCAGACGGCCGGTACACCTGACGGAAAAAGGAGTGCTGAAAACGGGAGCACGCTTTCGGAAATTTCAGCGGGTGTGCAGTCATCGAGACGGAAGACACACCTTTCATCGGTATCAATGCTCGGTCCCATCGAGTGCCCCATTTCCCGCATGAAGACCTACAACAGGATACATGTCATTATAAAGACGAGTAAGATTGGGCCCGTTCTACCGCTCATAAAGGATTTTCAGCAGAGCGTGCGTATACAGGCCGACTGCTACATGGAAATAGACATCGACCCGATCTCAATGTTGTAGCACCGGAAGGCTCAGCCGCTGTTTCCCGCGTTCTTCGGAGAATTGCATCGCCCTGTCGAGCGGCGCACAGCGTACACATTCCTCCTGCATGTGTTCGGCCTGATGAGGCGGACATAGCGCATGCGCACGGCAAAATACCTGCATTCCCCCCACAGAGCGATTCTTTATGTATTGATGGCACCTTGAATATTGATTAAATTATGATAAAAACAACCGGACAGGTGACGGTTTATATGTTTACCTGTCCCGATGTATACCATGAATACAGTACAAATAGTAAAATACCCGGATCCCTTTTTGCGTCTGCACGCTTCGGATGTGGAGTACGTCGATGAGGAAATCAGCGCTCTTATTGAAAACATGTTTCAGGTCATGAAAGAGGAGCGGGGGATCGGGCTGGCGGCCCCCCAGGTCGGCGTATCGAAACGGGTTATAGTTGTTTCCATCGAGGAGAAAGGCGTCGACAGACTGGCGCTCATCAACCCGGTAATCGAATACCTATCCGAAAAGACGGACGTGATGGAGGAGGGGTGTCTCAGTATACCCGGCGTCAATGCAGATGTCGTGCGGTCGGTCGATGCAGTGGTGCGAGGCATGACAAAGAGCGGTAGGATAATTGAGATGGAGGCTCATGATCTGTTCGCCAGGGTACTGCAGCATGAAACGGATCACCTTAACGGTGTGTTGTTCATCGACAGGCTGGATCCGAACCAAAAAAAGAGGGTCGCATCGGAGTTGAGAGATCTCGAAAATCAGTTTGCCTCTCTAACCTGACAGGGATACTATTCACCGCAGTGTATGTATGAATCGGAATTGGAATTTATTTCTTTTTTTTGTGTCGATCGCCGTAATCTTTCGGGCCCGGGTATCTATGAATCAGAATCCGAACATTGCCTTCTTTGGATCTCCGCTGCTTGCCGCGGAATGCCTTCGCCGGCTCATTAAATCATTTACCGTCTCCATGGTCATTACAAAGCCCGATCGGAAAGCGGGAAGGGGGATGAAGCCCGTCGCAACTCCGGTAAAAGAGGCCGCCGTCGATCACGGCATCGATGTTTATCAGCCTGAAAGGCCGGATGAAGACCTCGTGCAGAGTATGGCCGTGCATCGTGTGGACCTCATTGTTGTGGCTGCGTACGGAAAAATACTCCCGGAATCCGTTATTGCCCATCCTGCACTGGGGGGCTTCAACCTTCATACGTCGCTTTTACCGAAATACCGCGGACCGTCTCCCATTGAAGCTTCGATCCTTAACGGAGAAAAAAACACCGGCATCACGGTCCAGGTCATGACCGGAAAGATGGATGCAGGCGACATTCTATCGCAGAAGGTGATTCCCCTGACGCTTGACATGAATGCCTCGGACCTACTGAAAGAAATAATACGCATCGCCCCGGAATTTCTTCTGCAATCCGTCCTCCGGTACGCGGAAGGTGTACTCCGGCCGCAACCTCAGAACGAATCGGAGGCGACCTACTGCGCGCAGATACGGAAAGAAGACGGATGGATCGACTGGCACGACAGCGCATCAGTCATCTTGAACAGGATCAGGGCATTTGATATATGGCCGGTCGCTTGCTCGATGCTCGAGGGGAAGCGCGTGAGAGTGTACCGGGCCCGCGTCGCGGACCTGCCCACTGATGAAGATGCATTGCCGGGACAGATAGTCGGCCTTGACAGAAATAAGGGGGTCCTCGTCCAGACTGGCGGGGGGATTATCGGTCTTTTGGAATTGCAGCCGGAAAACAGGAAGAGGATGGGGTTCAGGCAGTTTATAAACGGCTACCGGGGCATAGAGGGGAAACGTTTGAGGACTCCCGGCAGGTGATGCATCGAAGCGACCCGGACTTAACGGTGCGAAGACGAACAGCTTTTCGGTATCCGGTATTTGCCTTATTTAAAAATGATTGATATACTTACACACACATACGGCCGAGGGGATTGATGGGTGATTTTTTAAAAAGAGTGAAGGGTGTTTTCCGCATATTCAACAACTATGTGGTAACCAATTCCAGGCTGATTATTCGAAACGTCATTATTATACTTTTCCTGGCCGTTGTGGTGCTTGTTTCGGTTTCAATACTTGTATTCGTCATCGTCAGAAAAGGCCCTCCTGAAGTGAGCGTTCCAAAAGTAACGAGCAAGGACCTCATTGAAGGGCTCCTCATACTGCAGAAGAAAAAGCTCAACAGTACGATCGATCCGAGGTAC
The DNA here is from genome assembly GCA_964521865.1 of uncultured Spirochaetota bacterium. GTDB lineage: Bacteria > Spirochaetota > B62-G9 > B62-G9 > DRHN01 > CAYSRJ01. Next base: position 37,418 of record CAZFTJ010000016.1, read on the forward strand.
TTCAGCGACAAGGAGAAAAATATTATTGTAGAGCAGGAACCGAAACCGGGGAGTTCCGTGCGGGAGGGGAAATCCATAAAGCTCGTTGTGAGCAAGGGCCCGATAATATCAATAGTCGAGGATTATACCGGCAAGACTGTTGCCTTCGTACAGAACCGGCTCCAGGAAATATTTTCATTTCAGGGTAAAACAATCAAAATCGGTACTGTCGCAACGATTGCTTCCAAAGAGCCCGCAGGGACGATCATCGGTCAATCGCCGCCTCCGAATACCCCCATCACCAATGTGGATACGATCGATCTCGTGGTCAGCAAGGGGCCGGAGATACAGGCCTTTTATCTCGGCAATTACATCGACCAGAACATAAACGATGTAATGCAGACGCTCGCCCTGCGCGGTGTACTTGTGAACATCATTCCCGAGGATACAAACGACCCGGCACAAAACGGTATTATTATCGCTCAGGAGCCTCCGGAGGGAACGATTGTAAAGCGAAACGAGAGCGTCACCTTCTACGTGGGCTACCTTCCGTCGGAGAAGGAAAAGGACAAGCTCTATGCCCGCGTTCTCAACTTCGACGTGCCCCAGGATCTTAAAAAGGCACGCGTCCGCATCGTCGTCAAGGATAAGATCGGCGAAAGAGAGATATACAACGACGAAAACAGCGGCGGCGACAGCCTCTCCATTCCCTTCAAGAGCTACTCAAATACAACGGTGTACATCTATCTCGATGATGGGGTGTATGAAGTAAGAAAGATACAGTAGTATGTTCTTTGTGAGACGCTTTTCCCGGAACACTGCTTCATGTTTGTTCGGTCCGGATGCTGAATATTCATCAGGCCGCCGGGACGTGCAATTCACTTTTAAAATCGAAACGCAGAGTGTATGCGGGTTGCCTTGACAAATGGCGTACAGGCGGTTACCCTATCATCAATGAACCCCTGCCGAAAGGTCAAGCGGTTCTATTTCCTCCTGCAGCGGCAGTAACAATGCTGAAAATCATCAGATTCAGACTGAGCCTGAAGATATTTTTCTCTTTCCTTCTAATCATAATCGTACCTGCGCTTATCTCCTTTTTAATCAGTTATTCACTTGTCAAGAGAACAATAGAGTATGAAGTATCGCTCAGGCTGAAAGCGAGCATGCAGGGATTTGATGAAGAGATAAAATCAATCGAAGAGAAATGTCTGAATGTGGCGAACACGCTCGCTGAGGATGATGAAATTCGCGGTATGGTGAGAAGAAAGGAATACGACAACCTCAAAAAAAAGCTCATGGAAATATACAGGCTAGGGGCTGTCGACATTATCGAGCTCGAGAATATACACGGCCAGGTGCTCTTGAGAGGACATAATCCGGATCTGGCGGGAGACATAAAGGTGGACCAGGATATCGTTAAAAAAGGGCTGGAGGGAAAAAGCGTGGTAAGCTATGAAAGGGGGAAATCCGGATTTGCCGTGAGGGCGGTTTCCCCAATTCAGGAAGACGGCGTCACCATCGGGCTTATTATGGCGGGCAATCTCTTTTCAGAAAGGTTTGTAAATCAGATTAAAGATCTGACAGGTATGGATAGTGCCGTATACAAGGGGCATGCCAAAATAATTTCGACCTTTTCCGGACTCGATACTCTCAAGCAGCCTCTTGCCAGCAGACTGATAAAAGACGAAATGGTTGTGATGAAAGAATCCGACATAGCTAATGAGCCCTACTATGTGATTTTTAAGCCCCTGTTTCTCAAGGATGGGACATACTGGGGCGGGCTGGCACTGGCCATGTCGAGGCGTGAAGGGGAGCGCTACCTTCGTTATTCGGTGAATACACTTTTATTCATGACAGCAGGAGGTGTATTCATAGCGCTTCTCATCTATATTCTGCTTGCAAAAAACATAAACACATCCCTAAAAAAAATTATCACCGGGATAAACAGCATTAATATGAGCAATTTTTCAACGCGGATTGATATCAAGCGGAAGGACGAGTTCGGAAGTATCGCAGACAGCCTGAACCGGATGGTAAAGAAAATCCGTCTCTATAACAGAAGGATAAAAAAGCTCCAGGATGAGATGATCAAGTCCGCCAAGCTCAATACTGCAGGCCAGATAGCTGCCGGGATCGCCCATGAGATTCGGAATCCTTTGAGCTCCATTAAAATGATGGTGCAGGTTTTGAAAAACCGTTATGTGCCGGTGAAAGGTGCTCATGAAACAGCGGTGATAATGAATGAGATAGACAGAATCAACAAGCTGGTAAAGGAGCTTTTGGAATATTCGAAACCGAGCCCCATGCATTTCATCAAGCAGGACATACACCGGATTATCAACGATTCACTCGATATCCTTCAATACAATATAAAGCATCAGAATATCGAGATTAGAAAGCGGTTTTGGCAGGGGCTTCCTCTTGTCGATCTCGACCCCGAGAAGGTTCAGATCGTTTTCATCAATCTTATTATAAACGCGTTCGAGGCCATGCCGGACGGAGGAGAGCTTGCGATAGAAACGGCGCAGGAGAGTGAAGAACGAATACGCGTTCAATTTTGCAATACAGGTGGAAGTATTGACAAAGCGGACCTTGATTTCATTTTCGAACCCTTTTTCACCACGAAAAAGGATGGAACCGGCCTGGGCCTTGCCCTGGTCAAGATGGTTGTGGAGAGACATTTCGGCAGGGTGGAGGTGAAAAGCGGCGGGGGTGAAACCTGCTTCACAATTTTCTTTCCCGTGCGGAGGCCGGATGCAGAAAGGCCGGGATACTTTCAATTGAAATAGAGGAGAAGCGCAATGGCTCATATCCTGGTGGTTGACGATGATAGAAGCATAATTGAGAGCTTTCAATCACTTTTCAGGAGTCTGCATACGGTTCTCGGAGCGTACAACGGGAAAGAGGCGATGACTATACTCCAGGAGAACAAGGTGGACCTGGTTTTTCTCGATTACAGAATTCCCGGGGATGACGGTCTTGAAGTTTTAAAAAAGATCAGGAAGTCCGATCCGGATGTGTACATCATCGTCATATCGGGATACGGGAATTTTGAGACCATCATACAGGCAATGGCGCTCGGCGCGTTCGAATATATCGAGAAACCGCTCGATGCGGAGAAAATCAGTTTTATAACGAAGAGGGCGCTGGAAATGAGGAAGGCAGCCTCATACGTAAAGCTCATCAAGGACCGGGAGATAGAGACGTACAACCTGAAACGGATCATCGGAAAATCCGCAGTCATGCAGGAGGTGTTCAAGAATATAGGCAGACTGGTGAATAACGACGTATCAATACTTATTACCGGAGAGAGCGGAACCGGAAAGGAGCTCGTGGCAAGGGCGATACATTACAGCGGCGCCAAGAGGGGGGAGCCGTTTATGGCGGTGAACTGTTCCGGATTATCCGAGACTCTCCTTGACAACGAGCTGTTCGGTCACGAACAACAGGCATTCACCGGTGCGGAGAGCCTGAAGCAGGGGAAGTTCGAGGTGGCTGGAGAAGGAACTATATTCCTCGATGAGATAGGAGATATGCCGCTTTCGATCCAGAGTAAGCTCTTGCGGGTGCTTCAGGAGAAAGAGTTTCACCGGCTCGGCGGAACGAGAATCATTCGGCTTAAAGCGCGCATTATTGCAGCGACGAATAAAAAGCTTTTCGAAGAGGTGCGGAAGGGGAATTTCAGGCAGGATTTGTTTTACCGGATAAATGTGGCCACAATCGAAATTCCTCCGCTCAGGGAACGTCCGGGCGATATACCGCTGCTCGTCGATTACTTCATAAAAAAGGCCAATTTGAAATTAAAAAAGAATATCAAGGGTATCTCCAAGAAGGCCCTGGACGAGCTTTCGCGGTATCACTGGCCGGGTAATGTAAGAGAGCTCGAGAACATCATCGTAAATATCTGTATACACCTTCAGGGCGATTTTATAAACAGTATCCCTCATTTTCATCCGGACTACGGTACCGGGGGAGATATTTTCAATGAGTTCATCGAAAAATTCCTCGTGCAGTATGGCGGAGAGGGAAACACCTATCGGATATTGATTTCCAGGCTGGAAAAAGCGCTGTTGAATCGGATAGGTCCCAGATTTAATGATAACAAGAGTGAAATAGCAAGGTTTCTCGGCATAAGCAGAGTGACGCTTCAGAAGAAGCTCGAAGACCTGAAAAGTTAAATATGTTTACACATGCTGTACATATATTGAGTGTTTAACCTGCCGACTGCAAAGCAGCCGGGCCTGTCCATATCCAACCCCGTTTCGCAATTTATAGATATATATATAATTAAAAGTTCTGCCGATCCGAGGCCGTCTATACGGCGATCGGCACGAGATCTTGAGAGTGTATCGAATAAAGCTTCAAAACAGAGCTTGGAACGCCTTATCCAGAAGATGTATGAGATTGATCCACTGGTATGTCCAAAATGCGGCCATGAAATGCGGGTAATTGCAATAATCACTGACCCTTATGAAGTAAACAAAATATTTGAATGTCTCAAAAGAAACAATGCACCACCCTTCGATAAAGTAGTCACAAAAGCATCTTGATCCTCATTTGCTTACATATCAATGAAAGAAGAAATATCCCAGGGTGAAATATGCCCGTCCATATTTTTAGAGGTACCCTGGAAGCTTCACATTTTCTTTATTCTTGACAGAATGTTCTACTACGGGTAGCATATTTATAATAAATCCGTCATTTTTCGGGAGGAAAAACATTCGTGAATATTTCAGGGGTAAATCATGGGCTTTTGGTGGTTTTTTTGCTTATTTTGGCGAATCTCAAATTGCAAAAATTCCTATCAATTTGTTGGCGTACCCCTTTTTATAATGGTTGTTAAAAACAAGTAAATCAGGCGAAATCCTCACGAAAAGAAAAATATCCCGGAGAATTTATCACCACAAGTTATACCATAGAGGACCAGGAGAAAGAAAATAAACAAAACCAGGAGTGACTGTTCGTTACTATATTCAGGTGCATCTACTTGGTATTCTAATTCAATACACTGAAACCCGGATAAAAACATGAAATTATCCCACCGGGCTGAATATGCATTGCTTGCTCTCATCCATCTTGCCGAGAATTACAGGAACGAGCTCTGTAAAATCAGCGATATTGCCATGGAAAAGCACATTCCCAGGAAATTCCTGGAGCAGATACTCATTGTACTTAACAGGGCAGGATATGTGCGGAGCAGGAAGGGTTCGCGGGGAGGATACATGCTGGCCAAACCACCCAACGAAATCACTCTGGCAGAAGTTATCAGGCTTATTGATGGAGCCCTGGCCCCAGTGGAGTCAGCAAGTACCTACTTTTATGAGCCCACTCCCCTGGAACAAAACAAGCCGGTTATGCAAATTTTCAAGGAAATCCGCAACTACATAGCAGACAGGCTTGAACACACCAGCCTGGCTGAACTCATTGAAGGCTGAAGCCTTCCATCTTTCCTCTCCCCTGCATTACTTTTTTACACCCATATTTTCCAAACTCCTTGCTTCCCTGCACGGTCACTTCTTCAGGACATTCCTCTCTCATGTTTTACTTTTTCACACCCTTTTGTCCTCAAATCTTTGCTTTTTACACCGTTACTGGCTTTAAACTTTGGGGCCCCATTAACCCTACTCCCCACCTCCCCACAAATCCAATCCCTCTCTTATCAGTGATATTACACAATAATACTTATTTCACCAGGAATATAAAATTTTCTACTAAATCGGTAGAAATTATAAACTATTTTTATTTGACAAGATGTGCTTTCTGGTTTATTATTCTACTAATTCGGTAGACAATATATACTATTCTATCAGATATATTCATAAACCAATACGAGCACACAGGAAGCAAGACGTGCATAAATCTCAACTACTGTGCAGCCGTTAAGAAAAATATCTACTTAATCTATAGGAAAAGAAGAATATCAAATTAAGGAGGCAGATGGTGCGGAGTCTCAATTACCTCGTAAAGGGAAAACCAACCAGGTTTGACGACTGCATCGACTATACCCATACATCAAAACCCCACTGTGTATCTGTAGAACTATCCTACAGGGAAATGATCGGATATAGCAGCATCTCCACCTACCTGCTGGCAAAGTACCTGTGGGAGTTTCCTGAAAGGAAGGTGGAGTGCCAGAACTGCTATGGAGTGGTATTCTTTGATCAGCCCCCGGAAAAACAGAAGCAGTGCATCAAGAGGGCAAATGCCAGGCTTCAGGAAGACCTGACACGCCTGCAGGCCCTGGGAGTTATAATAAACCAGAACCATTCGGCATTCACCTGTTCTGCCATTTATTAAGATAGGTAAATTTTTTTTGTGGGCACTCTGTTGAAAAGGAGCTAAAGCAATGTTGGAAGCGGTACAGCAGTCAATAGGAATGGGAATACTCATTATGGTACTGGCATTTTTTGCCGAATATGTCGATTCCACTCTGGGGATGGGTTATGGGACCAGCCTAACCCCTATCTTGCTGTTATTTGGATATCAGCCCCTTCATGTAGTACCGGCTATTTTGCTTTCAGAGCTTCTAACAGGGATTCTGGCTGGAGTTGTTCACCATGCCATTGGTAATGTGGATTTTAAGTCCAAAACCACCAGCCTGAAACACATCACCAGTAAATTAAAACAGCTTGGACTGGTCGAATGTGCCCGACTCGGGCTTTCAGAGCATCTCAGGATTGCCCTTGTTCTGGCATTGTGCAGCATTGTTGGGATTGTACTGTCTGTCATCATTGCCTTAAACCTCCCTGCATTTTATGTGAAGTTGTACATAGGAATACTGGTTACTATTGTAGGAGCAGCCATTCTCATAACCATGAATAAAACATTTGTCTTCTCCTGGTCGCGGATTGTTGGACTGAGTCTTATTGCCTCATTCAATAAAGGGATAAGCGGAGGCGGGTACGGCCCTGTGGTAACCGGCGGGCAGCTTCTTTCAGGGGTTGAAAGCAGAAATGCCATAGGTATCACCTCCATGGCAGAGGGGCTCACTTGTATGGTGGGATTTGGGGTCTACCTCCTTTCATCGAGTACCATTAACCTGGGGCTGGCACCTCTACTGGTAACAGGAGCACTGCTTTCGGTCCCCTTTTCCGCTCTTACAGTAAAGTGTGTACGGACCGGGGCACTCAAAAGTGTTATAGGGATAGTCACCGTTTCACTGGGTCTCATGGTAATTGTGAAGATGGCCCTGTAAGGATACAGACCAATCGTTCCGGTATGCATAAAGTGGAGTTTAATTCCAAATCAGGTTCGACACCTGAATAATAGGGGATATTCAGGCAGATTCGAGTTTTTCTAAAAATTGGGAGACATCTCTTTTATAAACACGTTCCAGTTGCAATGTAATTTCAAAAAGGTCCTTGAGCTTTTTTGTTTCCAGCTCATATCCATATGCATGCCGAAAATAATGTCTGAATGCCCTTAGCTCATCCAGGATTTTATAAGAGTTATTACCTAACAGAGGAGGTCGAATACCTTCAATATCCAGTTTCATTCTTCTTAACAATTCCCGGTGGTATGCTCTTTTGTTCTGTATTGTATTTTCAAAATAACCTGCTACAATTTCAAAGAGGTCTTCGAAAGCACAGTATAAAGAATGCAGCTTAAAACCCAGTGATTCTCTTTTTATAACATCGTTATCGATCCCACTGGCACGTATTTTAATATCCTCAAACAATTTTTTTATAATATTTTCCTGGTCTTTCATCTCTGCTTTAAGCAGAGCTAATTTCCCTTGGTCCATTTGATACCCTCTGTTTTTATTTTCTCCTGAAAGTGGACATCTTTCAAGTCTATAACATCAACCTCCATTCCCAGTTTTTCCTCTATAAACGCCTTGAGTTTAAAAAAATGCCCTGGGTCTACGCCTTCAACTGCAATATCAACATCTGACAGCTCAGTAAACCTGCCCGGTGAAGACAGAGACCCGAAAATATAGGCTGCAGTAAAAGGATAGACTTTTTGTGCACTGGAAAGTGCCTTGTTAACTTCGTTAATAAGGCACTTTCTTTTTTCTTCGAGTTGTTTTTTTTTCGCAGTAATGATTTGGTCAAGAAGCTCTGTGCTCATCTGAAACGTTAATCCTTTTACACTGGTATACCGTATAACATACTACCAGATACAACACTTCCCGGTTTCTTACGATAATAAATAAGCCTGCTGGATGGTTTAGTCAATTTCTTTTACCTTTTCAAACCGGAATTGTTAAAGTAAAGTATATTTGCACAGCAATTCTAAATTTGCAAGCATAGCAGCACCAAGAGGATAGTCACAGCAAATTATAACTGTATACTTTTTTATACATCTAGACTTTTTCTCCTTTTTCCTGGATATTACTTACAATGGACATACAGGGAGGGGACATTTTCAGCACCGTATGCTCTTTTCTCACCACCACTATCCAATCGTTTCCCGACCTCAGAAGTGGTAAGAATACACAGTACTCGATGAAGGACATTGCCCTCTCTGCGTTTGGGGCATTCTTCTGCCAAAGCCCGTCCTTTTTAGCCTATCAACGCCTTATGCAGGAGGCCCGAGGCAGCAATAACGGCAGGACGCTGTTTGGGCTTCAGAAGCTTCCTACCGACAACCAGATTCGCAATCTCTTGGACCCCGTAGATCCGAAGCTGTTGTGGCCAGTCTATCGGCAAACCTTCAGGTATCTGCAGAAGCAGGGAGTGGTGAAGAGATTTCGCAGTTTCGCCAACATGCTTTTTGTGGCGATAGATGGCACGGGATATTTCTACTCCGAATCGATTCACTGTGATCAGTGCAATGTTGCACACCACCGAGATGGGGGTGTAACCTATTCGCATACGGCGTTGATGCCGGCGGTAGTCGGACTCGACATACCGCAGGTGATTCCCCTGGAGCCTGAGCTCGTCACACCGCAGGATGGGTACAAGAAACAGGACTGTGAAGCAGTGGCAGCCAAACGGTGGATTCGCAGCATGGGCAATCGTTTAAGCCCTCTGGGGGTCACACTTTTGGGCGGCGCGCTCTACGCAACACAGACCATGATCAAGGTGGTAGTCAAAAAGAAGCTTAATTACCTCTTTGTCGCTAAGCCTAAGCATCATAAATATTTATACGAGGAGCTTCAGTCCTTTGAGAAGCTGGGGGAGATACAGAAGCTCAAACGCACACAGTGGACCGGCAAGAAACACCGCCACCTCCTCTACCGCTATATCAACGGGGTCCCGCTCGTGGATGCAGAGCATCCTATCGAAGTGAACTGGGTTGAGTTCAGCATAGCAAATGACAAAGGTGAAACCACGTACCGAACCGCCTTCATCACCAATCACCTCATTACGGAACAGAATGTGGAAGATTTGGTCAAAGCGGGACGGTGTCGCTTGAAGATCGAAAACGAGGATATCAATACCCTGAAGACCAAGGGATATCATTTTGAGCATAACTTCGGCCACGGTACGCAGTATCTGTCTCAGCTGCTTTTGTCGCTGAATATCCTGGCCTTCCTGTTCTACACGGTGCTGAAGTTGTTAGATAAACGATGCACCCTGCTCCGAAAAACCCTCCCATGGCGTGATACCTTCTTCCAGCATATCTCCGCACTGACACAATACCTGTGCTTTGAAAGTTGGCAGCATCTCATGCTGTCTATGCTCACAGGCCTGAAGCTGCAAGACCCGTATGCCAATCCTCCTTAGCGGTGGCATGCCCCCGTTTCATGAAATCCTTTGTGCTGTCCCTGTATACACACCCTCATCCGTTTGCCACTGAGTATCCCTGAAATTTAATAACGTATGTTCGTCCGGTTCTTCGATGTGTTCTTTAAATCGTTGTGCTCCCATTGGTACTGTCAAAGATCTTGTGCCATGAGATTAACATGTAGGCATCTTATATTGTCCGATCGCTATCAATTATCTTCCCATACCCCCATATTTAGAATTGTTGCTCATTTTCATCCGGACTACGGTACCGGGGGAGATATTTTCAATGAGTTCATCGAAAAATTCCTCGTGCAGTATGGCGGAGAGGGAAACACCTATCGGATATTGATTTCCAGGCTGGAAAAAGCGCTGTTGAATCGGATAGGTCCCAGATTTAATGATAACAAGAGTGAAATAGCAAGGTTTCTCGGCATAAGCAGAGTGACGCTTCAGAAGAAGCTCGAAGACCTGAAAAGTTAAATATGTTTACACATGCTGTACATATATTGAGTGTTTAACCTGCCGACTGCAAAGCAGCCGGGCCTGTCCATATCCAACCCCGTTTCGCAATTTATAGATATATATATAATTAAAAGTTCTGCCGATCCGAGGCCGTCTATACGGCGATCGGCATGAAATTTGCCTTTAAAAAATAGAGGTAAAAACCCATGCGTATGTTTGCCGGCATCATGAAGAAGAGGGTTGAGCTGGAACAGGGTGTCATCGGCGTTATTGCAGAGCTGCAACAGTTCGTAGAGATACTTCTGGAATCGGAAGATTACGATACCCTGCAGAGAAATTTCAACAGGATCATTGAAATTGAAGCTGATTTCGAGAGCTCGGTGAATATGTTTAATGAAAAACTCGTCAATCGGTACAACCTGCCCTTTTACTGGCAGGATATATATGCCGTCGTGCAGTGTATGGAAAAATTGAACAGCCTGCTCCATATCTACTACAATAAATATCTGATATATAAAAATACGGTTTCCTATAGAATATTACTCGATATAGAGCGTACCAGTCTGATCAACCTGAAGAACTTTTTTACGTATTACTTGAAAAACAGAAAGTATGTATCCGAGCTCTTGAAGAACAATCGGCTTCTGCTCAAGGACTTTTTGCGCGAATATATCCGGATTGTCGGTGCAACGCTATTCGACGGGTTTTCGCACAGGGGGTGTTATGAAATCGGGGAGGTCTTTGAAAAAATGAACGATGAAAATGAAAATATCCATACCATGCTGAATAAAATATTCATCGGCGTAAATTTATGATTGATTTGGTGCTGTTCGTTTCAGTCGCACTTGTCCTGGTGTTTTCATTTTCAAACGGAATGAAAGACGGATGTAACGTTACAGCCACGGCCATTGCTTCGCGATCGTTTTCCAGAAGAAATGCGATGCTCATAGTCGTCTCTGCGGAATTTCTCGGGCCTTTTGTGCTGGGTACGCCGGTTGCCATTACCGTTGCAAGCGGAATAATCAATATAGATATTTTACCGGTCGGAAAGGAGGCAGTTCTTTTGATCCTTGCCGGGATTACGGGGGCGCTGTTATGGAACGTTGTAACATGGGTGTTCAGGCTGCCGACAAGCTCATCATTTGCCCTCGTCGGCGGCTTGATAGGACCGCCTCTCTATCGGTTTGGAGCTGCGGCTGTGCCGTGGAAAATATTTTGCACCAGAGTGATCGGCGCACTGTTTTTTTCACCGATTTTCGGCATGATCTTCGGTTATCTGTCATACAGGATGCTCGAATATTTTTTCAGGAATGCATCGTTCAGGGCAACGAAATACATCATGAAGGGACAGATTGCGAGCCTTGTTTTTCTGGGGCTCAACCATGGAAGCAATGATTCTCAAAAAGCAATGGGAATTATCGCCCTTCTCCTGTTTCTCGGGGGGAAAACGGCGGGGATCCAGATTGCTTCATGGATAAAAATGGCAAGCATCTCATCGCTTGTCCTGGGTATAACGATGGGCGGGGTTAAAATTATAAAGACGGTAGGTTATAGTATCTTTCAACTTCGTCCGATTCATTCGCTTTCTTCACACATATCGGCATCCGTTGTTCTGCTCTTTTCGAACATGGCCGGTGCGCCGGTGAGCACGACACAGGTCATTACCTCGTCGGTAATGGGAGTCGGGAGCGCATTCAGGGTAAAGAGCGTCCGCTGGTCGCTTATTTTCATAATTATCTGGAGCTGGATTCTTACGATACCTCTCTCTGCGCTCGTTTCCGTCATCATATACATCTTTATTATCGCAATATTTTGAAAAACAGGGCAACAGAAATGAGAAAACATATATTTTTCATGAAAAGAAACAGAGTCGATTTTTATCAGCTGCTTATCGATCACGCCCAAAAAGTATATGAGGCATACAAGTTTCTTGTCGATTATCTGGAACAAAATTCAAACAGCGATCCGGAAAGTATATTTTTTCTGGAGAGAGAGGCGGACGATCTGCGCAGAATACTCATAGAGAATCTGAACAAAACACTCATCACGCCTTTCGACAGAAAAGATATATTCGCACTTTCACGAGCAATTGACGATATCATCGATGCGGCAAAGAGCACAATCGAGGAGATCCGCCTTTTTAAAATTGAGCACACAAATGATCTTCTGCTGAAATCGAAGACCCTGAAAGCCGGCACACTTGAAATTTATGATGCTCTGAAAAATATGAAAAAGAATCCGGAAGTTGCGATGGAGCACGCAAAAAGGGCAAAGGCAACGGAAAACCAGATGAACATACTCTATCTGGAATCTCTTGCACAGCTCTTCGAAAACGATGAAAACACACCTGCATTCATGATGAAAATGCGTGAATTGTACAGGCATTTAAAACGATCTGCAAACAGATGCGACGAGGCGGCCAATATCATTTCCGATATAATCGTGAAATCCTGATTTTTTAAATCCCATCCGGCTCAAGGGTACCATGCAGAATAGTACGGCGTGAAACCATCTCTTTTACAGTTTGCTGCCGGCCTTTTTAATATGTTTCTCTATGAATTGGAGGAGAAGGAGGAGGTGCTTCTGCATGGATGCGCTGCGGCTGTAGATCCTGGACGCCTCGAGTGTGCTGTCTTTAAGAAAAGCGAACCTGTCAATAAATGCTCGAATATCAAGAGTGTGTTCGTTGAGGTGTGATTTTGCATCGTCGACCTCTTTCTTGAGAGTATCGAGGAACAATGAGGCGTTTTCACGGCTCAGGGAATGGGTGCGGCGAAGCCGGAGGGGAGGTTTTTTCTTTTCGACGAACCCATAGCCGGCAAGCTCTTCCAGATTGCGGCGGGCGATACCGGCGATATCAGCACCCGATTTTGTAACATTGATAACCCTGTTTCTGTAATTTATCCTCGACTCGATCCATTTCAGATAGTTGATGAATACAAAGTCCGATAAAACGGGTTTTCCCTCGATTCCGCGCACAAATGCGACGTCTCTTTTCTTTATCGAATTCGCTAGTCCGGTGTGCAGGGTGCTGAACCTGTTGCTCGTTCTGAACAGCTCGTTATAAAAGGGAGAGGAGGCCACGTGCGTTGCGTATCCCGTGTATGAAAGGTCGAGGCCCGTGACGAACACCGGGTCTGCGCCCAGGTAGAGAGCGAGCTCCATGGCAGTTGTGGCAACGGAGCCCCCGCATTCGAGTGACCCGGTGCCGCGAAAATGTTTGTGCAGAATCGGTGAGAGTGAGTGGGCTTTCCGCTCTTCTTCCCCGTAGAATCCTGTGCGATCGAAAGCAGGTGAGTAGGAGGTTTCACTGAAAAATACTCCGCCTTTCCAGTTTTTTAGAATGAGCGGGCAGGCAACGATATCGGCAACGAGAAGGGAGCGCCGGTACACCGTTTCAGCCGTCCGAGTATCGGTAAAGAGAGTGAAAAAGTCGTAGGTGTTGAAGTACTGTGCGTCGAGAGTGACGATAAAATCGGGAATAATGCCTCCGAGCACGAGCGGCCCGACTGCTGTGTCGACGGCAATGATGTGCACAGCCTGAGCTATTGGTGCAATAAGGGGAAGCTGGTTTTTCAGTGAGGGGCCTGCCCCTATTACGAGCGCAGGGCTCTGCGCGAGTGTGTTTTTCAGAGCCGCGATCGTTCTCTTTCCTGCAAGGAGGGGGATGTTGTCGATGAAATTTTTCAGCCACAGACTTTCAAAGGCAAACCGGGTGAGCATGTCGGAGAGCCTCGCTGACATGCGTGCGGTAAATGCCGTCTGTATCTTCGTGTAGTAGTCCCCGAACAGATCGAATGCCCCGCGGAGCCTGATTATGCGGTGCCCTCTGAACGATACGGGATTTATAGCGTCAAAGTACTCGACAACAGAGGAGAGGTCTTCGCCGATGAAAAGTTTTACCCCACGCAGAAAACGGATATCGCGATTGTGTACCAGGATGGTGAATGCTTCAACACTTCTTTCAACAGCAACCAGCTCCATTCCGGCGGTATCGTACAGCTGTTTGAACCTTTCGACATGATACCCTAAACCCAGACCGAGAAAAAGAACGAGAGTGCCTTCCCGTACTGGGATATTCTGAACCGATCTTTGCGCCTCGCTCTCAGGATTGGCTTTGGAGTGAAATGCGTGCTTGCCGCGGTAAATGTTGGGGGGTGGACCCTGCACGAAGGTGTACGGCACCAGTCTGTCCGGAGGAAGGAGCTTTTTCAGCAGGCCGGTAAAGTGGGCGGCGAGAAATTCGATATTTTTATCGAACGGTGATTCCATAGATACATTACAGCGATGTCATCGTCTAAACTCTGTTCCTCCGGTCTCTTATGGTTTTATACGTTGTAATATCGGCATTCATGCCGGAGAACGCTAGCTCGTCCGACCTGCGGCCGCCTGAATGGGTTCACCGTATCTCGGGAGGCCGAATAAAGGACATGAGTCCGATCAGCCCTTTTTGGCAAAAACCTTGTTGAAGTTGTCGACGATTTTCGAGTTTCTCAGAGCAGCCTGATACCAGTCATTGAAAAGATAGTTCTGCTTTAAATTCGTGTAGACCTGATACATGTAATCCTTTGCTTTTTCAAAATCGTCCTGATTGAATTTCTTTTCATCGACGACTTTGAAGATTATTTCGCCGTTGGATGACGTGAGCGGACCGCCGACCTGATCGATGTTTGTCGAGAAAACAATTTCTGGAAGGTTTTTAATTCCCATGAGATCGTAGAGCGGCAGCGAACGATCCTCATTCAGGATGTACTGGCCTTCGAGGGATATGTAATCCGTTTTTTCCAGCTTTAGCCCCCCCTTTTTTACAATATCTTCAAAAGAGCCCGGTTCTTTGGCGGCCTTTGCAAGGATCTCTTTTCCCTTTTGGGCAACCCTCCGTTCGACTTCATCCCGATGTGCATTTACATACTCCTGCTTCACCCTGTTTATAGCTTTGTCATAACTCAGTTTCTGCACGTCATCCAGAGCTTCTATAATATGATAGCCGAATACCGTTTTTACGGGTGTGCTTATTTGCCCTTTTTTCAGCTTGAAAGCAGCTTCGGAGAACTCTGGGACCATGTCCTTCCTGTAGAACCAGCCGAGATCTCCTCCCTTGTCCGCTGTAGGATCCTGCGATTCTTTTTTTGCGATTTCCTCGAAACGGGATGGATCTTTCATAACTTCTTCGTAGATCTGGTTTGCTTTTTTCTCGTTGCCCTTGATCAGGATGTGCGCCACATGAGCTCTTTCGAACAGCTTCGGGTTTTCCTCATAAAAGGTTTTCAGCCGGTCCTCCGGTACGTCATCGTATCTCAGGAACACGTATTCGATCTTTTTTCCATACGAGTAGAGCTGATAGAACGAGCGTATCTCGAGGTCGGTGACAAGGGTGTTTCGTATAAATTCATCGATGAACATACCGATGATGAGCTGTTCCTCCTCCGCCTTGTAGATGCGTTTTTTATCGGATTCGGGTGTGCTCATGTACCGTTTCTCATCGAACTTCTTGTTGGGTGTGGCGTAGTAGCCCTTTTCTATGATCTGTTCCAACACCATATCCTTGCTTACCCTGACGCCCTTTTTTTTTGCATACTGAAGAATCAGGGTTCGCTGAATTACGGTATCCAGCGCCCTGCGCAGCAACTGGAGGTTTTTCTTCTCCGTCATGTTTTCATCGCCGTTTTTTTGCCGCTCTTCCTCGTAGTACTGTCTATAAAAATTTGCGAACAGAGAGTCGCTTCCCATGGAGACTGTTTCGCCGTTAATAACGGCGACATTCGGGCCGCCGCCCCGCTGCTTTGCGGCATAGTTGTAGGCAAAGCTGCCCACAAAGGCGACTGCGACGAACCCGATTATAGCAGAGACGAAGTATTTTTTTATCTGAGACTGCTTTTTTTTCTTATCCGCCATCCCTTCTCCCGACAAAAGTCAAGGATACAATAACCTACTATTCACCTGAAGGACAGTCAATTAAAACCTTTTTATATTGAAATTTTTGCAGTATCCTAGTATGTATCAGTGTTCCAATGACGGATAGTGGAGAAAAAAATGAGCAGTGTGGCAATTATCGGAGCTCAATGGGGCGATGAAGGAAAGGGGAAGATCGTTCACCTTCTGACTGAGGGGGCGGATGTCGTCTGCAGGTACCAGGGCGGCAACAATGCGGGGCACACGGTTGTAGCCGGGGGTAAAAAATACGTACTCCATCTCATTCCTTCAGGTATTTTGAAGGAAGGGAAAATATGCATTATCGGAAACGGACTTGTGGTGAATCCCTACGCATTGAAGGAGGAAATCGACCTGCTGAACAATCTCGGTATATCGTGCGGATCGC
The DNA here is from genome assembly GCA_964521865.1 of uncultured Spirochaetota bacterium. GTDB lineage: Bacteria > Spirochaetota > B62-G9 > B62-G9 > DRHN01 > CAYSRJ01. The sequence continues at coordinate 53,852 of CAZFTJ010000016.1, forward strand.
GTCTTTTTGTTTCGGACAGGGCGAGCCTTATTATGTCCTATCATATCGAGCTCGACAAAGCCTATGAGGAAGCGCTCGGAATCGGCACCACGAAAAGGGGGATCGGCCCGGCATACTCATACAAATACGCGCGTATGGGCATACGTTTGTGCGATCTGGATGATGAGGACTATGTTGAAAAAACGGCAGGTGCCGCGCTTGACGAAGTCAATGCCACCCTGGTGAATCGCTTCGGCAGAAAAAGGCTTGAATTATCCAGGGTGCTCGAAGATATACGCGTCTGCCGCGACATCATGAAGCCATTTGTGGCCGATACGTCTGTCCTTTTAAACAGTTACATAAAAGAAGGAAAGAACATAATCTTTGAGGGGGCCCAGGGAGTTCTCCTCGATATCGATTTCGGAACCTACCCGTTCGTTACATCTTCAAGCCCTTCGACCGGCGGTATTTGTACGGGATTGGGCATCAGCCCGAAGGCGATCGATCTGGTGCTCGGTGTATTGAAGGCATATACTACCCGTGTCGGCGAAGGCCCGTTTCCCACAGAGCTCGAGGACGAAACAGGTGAGCTCATTCGAAAGAAGGGCGGGGAATTCGGCGCTTCAACCGGCAGGCCGAGACGCTGCGGATGGTTTGACGCGGTTTCCGTCCGTCATGCATTACGAACCGCAGGAATAGAAGAGCTCGCAATGACGAAGCTCGATGTGCTCGAAGGACTTGAAAAGATACTGGTCTGCACCCGGTACCGGGTCGACGGGAGCGAATCGAACGAGTTTCCGGCAAACGTTGCCGTTCTTGAAAGGGCCGAGCCCGTGTACGAAGAGCATGACGGGTGGGACAACCTCCGCGGTGTGAAAAGTTACGGTGACCTTCCTCTGAGCGCACGTCGGTACATCGACCGAATTGAAGACCTGCTCGGGGTGAAGATTACGATTGTCTCGACCGGTTCTGACGAGAGGGAAACAATACAGCGAAAAAACATGTGGTTGTAGGATGGGATGTGGGACAACCATGATGAGAAGCGTGTTTTGAGCGGAAAGGCTCTCATTTAATACGTATATTTATCGGGGAAACAGGGATGAAAAAGACAAAGTACGTGATTGGTGTGGATTTCGGTACGGACTCCGTGCGTTCAATCGTAATCGATGCGGAAAACGGGAAGGAAGTGTCCTCCTGCGTATCGAACTACAAACGATGGGGCGAGGGCGCTTTCTGCGACCCGTTTAAAAACAGGTTCAGGCAGAACCCGCAGGACTTTATCGAAAGCCTCGAGGAATCGGTGACCGGTGCGCTGAAAGGTCTCGGGGATGAGGAACGTGAAGGTGTTGTCGGCATCGGAGTCGATACAACAGGGTCAACTCCGGCCCCGGTCGACAGGGAGGGGACCGTTCTTGCCCTGAAAGATGAGTTCAGGGATAATCCAAACGCCATGTTCGTGCTCTGGAAGGACCATACGGCTGTTGAGGAGGCGGAGGAGATAAACAGAGTTGCACGAACCTGGGGCAGTACTGATTTTACGAAGTATGAGGGGGGGGTCTATTCATCGGAGTGGTTCTGGGCCAAGATACTGCATATTCTTCGGGAGGATGCAGCGGTGAGAGAGGCTGCCTTCTCATGGGTCGAGCATGCGGATTGGATACCGGCCCTTCTCACCGGGCATCTCGATCCGCTGACACTCAAAAGGAGCAGGTGCGCCGCAGGGCACAAAGCAATGTGGCATCAGGAGTGGGGAGGGCTGCCTCCGGAGGAGTTTCTGGTTGCCGTTGACCCGCTTTTAAAGGGTCTCAGAGCTCGGCTGTATACAAAAACCTTTACCTCGGACGAAAGTGCCGGCGGCCTGAGCGCTGAATGGGCCCGGAGGCTCGGTTTGAGAGAAGGCGCTGCAGTTGCTGTCGGTGCGTTTGATGCCCATATGGGGGCTGTGGGCGCTCAGGTTCGGGAAAAATCATTTGTAATGATACTAGGCACATCGGCCTGTGATATGGCGGTTGCATCTGTTGATGTGGTGGGTGACAAACTTGTCGGCGGTATCTGCGGGCAGGTGGACGGGTCCATCCTGCCCGGAATGATCGGTCTCGAGGCCGGGCAGTCGTCGTTTGGAGACGTGTATGCCTGGTTCAGGGATGTGGTCATGTGGCCTATGAAAAATATGCTTGCCGACACCCCTGCAGGAGGAAATCAAACGGTTGAGAAAAGCATAGAACAAATAGAAGATACGGTTGTGACGCGGCTTTCAGAGGAAGCGTCAAAACTGGATGCTGAAGAATCGTGGCCCGTATCGATCGATTGGCTGAACGGCCGGAGAACCCCCTATGCGGATCAGAGGATGAAAGGGGCTGTCGTCGGCCTCAGCCTGGGCACGGATGCGGTGCGGATTTTCAAGTCTCTGGTGGAGTCGACCGCTTTCGGCGCGCGGGCTATAATCGAGCGGTTTCAGGACGAGGGTATCGAGATCGAGGAGATCGTCGCAGCGGGCGGTATTCCGAAGAAATCTCCGTACGTGATGCAGGTGCTGAGCGATGTGATGGGAATGCCGGTAAAGGTGACGCTCACGGACCAGTCTGGCGCTCTGGGCGCCGCGATGTTTGCTGCGGCTGCAGCAGGCCTGTACGGGACGGTCGGAGAGGCACAGGAAAAGATGGGAAGCGGGTTTATCAAGACCTACAAACCGGATGCAGAGCGCACGGCATTCTATAAGAGAATGTACATCAGGTACGGGGAGATCGGTTCGATGCTCGAGGAACAGTTCAGGCGACAGGCGGATTGAAGTTTCCCCACTACCAGGGTGGGCCCGGATCCATCTTTGTTACGGGCATCAAGGGGTGCAGCAGCACGGCTCGAGGAGCCCGGGCACCGGTGCTTTGTGGGACGAAGGCGTCTTTTCGGCAATAAAAGCCGGAAACAGGTACCGAAACGGCTTTCATCCGCCGGACGCACGCGCTCTGTAGAATGCCGTCGTCAAATGGGTAATAAACTGCTTTCGGCACTTTCAGCTCGGGTAACTCGAAAGGATGAGAGAATGGCTGAAAAACTGGAAAAACTGCGGTACGATGTGTACAGGGCCAATATGGAGCTTTTTGAAAAGGGGCTGGTCATATATACCTTCGGAAACGCATCCGGCATCGATCGTGGGAGCGGCACCGTTGTTATAAAACCGAGCGGCGTCGATTACGACAGGCTCTCTCCTGACAACATGGTGATGCTCGATCCTGACGGAAAGGTTCTTACAGAGGGGTACAACCCCTCATCCGATACGAAAACCCACCTCAGACTGTACAGGGAGTATGAAGGAATAGGCGGTGTGGTGCATACGCACTCCCGGTACGCAACCGCATGGGCACAGGCAAGACGCTCTCTGCCCTGCCTGGGAACGACTCATGCCGACTATTTCTACGGCGAAGTACCCTGCACACAGGTCGTCAGTGACGAGCAGATCATACGCGATTACGAGGGGGAAACGGGTGCCGCCATTATAGAGAGGATGAAAGGGCTGGATGTCGATCACATGAAGGCAGTGCTCGTTGCCTGCCACGGGCCCTTTGTCTGGGGAAAGGACCCGGATGAGGCGGTGTATCTGAGCGTCATGCTCGAGGAGATCGCGCATATGGCCTATGTGTCCGTTTTGATGAATCCTGAAGCGGGGAATATCAAAAAGACCCTTCTAGACAAGCATTATCTCAGAAAGCACGGGGAAAACGCATATTACGGACAGAAGTAGGGAGGTTTACCGGATTCTCAACCGTCAAACCTTTTGCTTTTCCGTGAAATCGAACGGAGCCGGACAATACACGGCTTTACTCGCGACTTTATCGGATTATAAATAAGCTCGCTCTCGATTGCCGACCACATCCCGAAAAGGAATTTATATTTGTATTTTTTTTGACATGATGGTATACTTCGGTGAGATAACATGTAATAACAAGATTATGGGATAATATGATAACGTATAAAAAATCCCGGTGCGTGCACCAGTGGTATGATCCGGATGCGACACCTTCGTATAATAAAGTATTCAAGACATTAATAAAATTACGTTAAGAGAAAGGGAACATAAAAAATGAACATCGACCGATTGAGCGTGTGTATTGAAACAATCTTTCCCGGCAGGGTCCCCTATGAGAAACAGATACGCACCTGCGCATCATTAGGATTCAAAGCGTATGAATTCTGGTATCATGATATGCAGCGGGACCCCAAAGGCGGCTGGATAGAAAAGGAAGATGCCAAAGACCTCGACGTGATATACCGTCTGAATCAGGAGCTGGGACTGAAGCTCGTTACTTTCACGCTGAATTCGCCGCATGCGGATCACGGCGGTAATCTCGTAGATGACCGGGGAACCGACATGATGATGAGGGAGCTTGACCGCCTGATTCCGACAGCACAGAAGCTAGGCGTGCAGCAGCTCATTACATTTGTAGGCAATGAGCGACCGGACATGACACGATCCGAACAGATGAAAAAGGTGGTTCTGTCACTGAGAAAGATGGATAAGATGCTGGATGAAACCGGTGTGGAGCTGACGATCGAGCCTCTCAGCCACCCGAAGTACAGGGGCTGTCTGCTTCCGACAATCAAGGATGCGGGAGAGCTCTGCCGCGAGGTCGGGGGAAAACATATAAAGATTCTGTACGATTTCTATCATGTGCAGATCATGACAGGTAATCTGCTAGCTTATCTCGAGAAATATATCGAGCATATCGGGCACATTCATATCTCCGGCGTTCCAGGTCAGCACGAGCCTGCGGAGGGTGAGATAAACCTTCCGTTTGTTCTTAAAAAACTCCCTGAAATGGGGTATCCCGGGTATTTCGGTCTCGAGTATTATCCTCTCAAAGACCCGGTGTTATCACTCAATGAGACTATAAAATATCTTGCGGATGTGGCGTATTTTTAATTTGTTTGCTAAAATTTAAATAATTGATACAGAAGTTGATAAAGGTGAATAACAGTGCTATTTTTTTAATAAAATTAGAAATAATACCGGTTGCTATGAATTTGCATTATTAGAATTATAATACTCAATCAGAATATCCAACACCTCTGGACGGCTAAATTGGGCGGGTGGCTTGCGTCCCTCTGAAAGCATCTTGCGTAATTCTGTGCCACTGATGAGCAGGTGATCTTCATCAGAATGGGGGCATGTATTTTTTGAACACATCTGTTCACATGTATTACACCAGAATGTCCAATCGATTTTAAGCGGTTTAATAAATAGTTCATTTGGAGAAAATTGATCAAATATTTCTTGTGCATCAAACGGACCGTAGTAATTCCCGACTCCAGCATGATCCCTGCCAATTATGATGTGACTGCAGCCGAAATTCTGACGTATAATTGCATGTAATACCGCCTCCCTGGGACCTCCATACCTCATTTCCATGGGATATACCTTTAGGATGACTTTATTTTTCGGGTAGTATTTTTCGAGAAGCGTATTATAGCATTTTATTCTTACTTCAGCGGGAATATCTCCTTCTTTTAACTTCCCAACGATTGGATGAATAAAAAGACCATCATACATTTCCAATACGATTTTTGTAATATATTCATGAGATCGATGGATGGGATTTCTTGTCTGAAATGCGACTATAGTCTCCCAACGTCGTAATTGGAACAGCCTCCGTGTTTCGATTGGCCGGGCATATTGAGGAAATTTTACAGGATATTTTCCCTCATGAAAAACACGTACTTCTCCTCCAATATAAACATCCCCCTTTTCATAGATCTTTTTCACACCTGGATGTTTTTCATCATCTGTTCCGAATATTTTTAAAGCCTCTTCTTCTTTATCATAAGAAAATTTTTCCCTCACCTGCATGGTACCAATAATGTTTTCCTTTTCAGGTCCTATGAGTGCAATTTTATCATTTTTCCTAATCAAATCCGCTTCCTCTTTTGAAATTGAAAGAGTAATGGGCATTGGCCATAGGGTACCATTGTTCAGGTGCATAGTATCGAGAACGCAACGGTAATCTGATTTAATCATAAATCCGTTTAAAGGACTAAATGCGCCGATTCCGAGCATGATTAGATCTGACGTTTCAAGTGTGGTTAATTTGATTTTTTTTAATGTATGTGCTTCATTGATCAGAATCTTTTGCTCATCTTCTTCATTCACAAGAAGTTCTTGGAAAATACCCCCACCATGAAAAGGAACTATCATGTGATTATTATTAAGCTGATTTCTATTTTTTTTATTATTCAATGATCAATTCCTATTTATAATTATTTAAAAGCTATCTTATATATTTCCTTTATTCAAGAGACTCCCTCCCCTCAATTGCCTTGTTGAAAAATTCGGCAATATTTTTTATATTTGCACTTCTTGGATTGTATTCAGACATAGAGTACATCTCCTCAGCACGTCGTAATATATATTGAGCAAGTTTAGTAATGTCTTTTTTTGAAATACCGAAATCTTTTAAGCTTGTGGGTATGCCAATATCCTCTAGTAATTCGAATGTTTTTACTACAACCTTTTTCGAAGATTCTTTTGCATTCGATCCTGATATATCAGCACCCATTGCCTCAGCAATTTTTATTAATTTTTTTCTGGCATATTCATTCGAGAAATTATACCAAAATACGTATGGTAATAAAACACCGCAGGTTTCACCGTGTAACATACCATGCAGAGCTGAGATGCCTTCTGAGGCTACATGTCCAATCAAAGCCGGTCCTGCAATCCAAGGATAACTTATTACTATACCTCCTATTGTTGCTGCTAGGGACATATTCCATCGTGCTATCATATCATTTCCCTGCTTACAGGCTCTTCTCAGGTTATTAGCTATCAGCTCTATTGCTTTCAAAGCCAAAGCATCAGATATTGGATTGGCCTGGAGGGAGAGAGCAGCTTCTGCGACATGACTCATTGCATCCATTCCACAGCATGCCGTTTGTTTTTTCGGTAAACCGGTTATTAGATTCGGATCGATTATTGCTGCATCTGCCATGACTGAATCCCCCGCCATCCAGGTTTTTATTAATCCAATGCTTTCATCCTTTACAATAACAACGGCAAAATTTGAGCATTCACTGCCTGTTCCTGAAGTTGTCGGTACCATTATTTTTGGTTTTGATTTTCCCAAAGGCTTATCAGTAGGACAGAGATAGTCTTCTACTTCACCGGAAGTATTCGCCATTACTGCTGCTATTTTTGTGATATCCATAACAGAACCACCGCCGATTCTAATGAAAAGGCCATAATTACCTTTTCTTGCTTTTTCGATAGTTTGATGTACTTCTGCAATATCTGGTTCATGTGGCGCCGTACTAACAATGTCAATGTTAAAACCTGTATTTTTCAGGGATTTTGTCGGTTGTTCGATCAATCCCAGCTTTTCAATATTGTTGTCTGTAACCAGCATAATGTTCTTATTTTCCGCCAATTCATGTGCCAGATTATTCAATTTACTGATGATGTTAATACCCATAAAAATTTTTGGTACATTACTATACTCATCCATTCTATTCAGTATATTTTCACCCATCCTCCTATCTTGATCACACATTTATCCGCACTCCTTATCTAAATAATTTACCCAACCCGAGTTGTTTACCATGAATGATGCAACATGTTCAATGTTTCTTCAAAGGCCTCAAGGATTTTATTGTAGTCATCATCCGTATGTTTAATTGAAAGATGAATTGTCTCTGTCGCATCCCCTCCCACCATTATTACTCCCTTGTTCAGCATGGTGATGAAAAATTTATGCCATAATGAACGATCTGCTGTTGCCATCGTTCTGTAGTCCACTACCTTTCTGTCTGTAAACACCATTCCGCCTATGGCGCCCAGATGATTTACCTGAGCAGCCACTCCTGTTTTTTTAATAATATCCTTCATAGCTTCAAACATATAATCTGCCTTTTTTATTAATGTTTTTGTTACTTCCGGGGTAAGAACAGCTCTTAGAGTGGTGAGGCAGGCGGTTATACCGACAGGATTGGCGTTGTAAGTGCCGTAATGTGCAACAGATCCTTCGAACTGTTTCATTATTTCTCGTTTTCCACCGAAGGCTGCTATTGAAAACCCCCCACCGATGGCTTTTGAAAGTGTAATCAGGTCCGGCATAACATTGAAAAATTCAGAGGCACCACCGTATGAAACCCTGCATCCTGTTATTATTTCATCGAAAATAAGAACAATATTTTCCCTTTCTGTAATCTCTCTTACTTGCTTTAAATACCCTTCCTTGGGAAGTATAACACTCGCCTTGCCCATTACGGGTTCCATGATAAAGGAGGCGATTTCACCCTCATGCTTGCGGACTGCATATTCAAGAGCCTCAATATCATTAAAAGGGACAACAACAATAGTTTTCCCCACGCATTCAGGGATTCCTTCAGATATTTTAACAGTACTTGGTAATCGAGCAGGCCCTCTTTCTTCCTTGCTTGAATGTATGCTCTAGAGAGCATAGTCCTGAGGGCCATGATACCCGCCTTCCAGTTTAATGATTTTATTCTTACCCGTATATCCCCTTGCCGCTCTGATCGCATGCATAGTCACTTCTATTCCGGAATTGCCAAACCGAACCATTTCCATAAAAGGAAATCTCTTCTGTAGCTCTTTAATAGCAAGAAATTGTTTTTCATAAGGCATTGCATAGGTGCTCCCTCTGCCAAGCTGTTCTTTTACCGCTTCCATTATCTGAGGGTGGGCATGACCAACGATCAAGGGGCCATATGCACACTGGCAATCAATATATTCATTACCATCGATGTCCCATCCTTTGGAGCCCTTACCCTCTTTTATAAAAAACGGATATGGAGAAAAGGCTCTCACATTACTCCCGACCCCCGATGGCATCACCTCTTTCATCTTTTCCCAGGCAATTTTCGATTTTTGATGTTTTTGAATATATTCCTCTTCATAATCTTTCATTTGTATTAACAACCTTCTTTATAGAGAGTTATTTTGTAATAAAAATCCGAGAAGGGCAGCATGGCTATACTGACCCTTCCGGATTTTTCAAAATATTCGTTACTCAGTCATAATGTTTGGTTATTTTATTTTTTATCTACCGATGGACACCTCACTTTCCTCCAATTCTATTTTCATGCATCAGCTTATAAAATGGGAGATGGTAGTTGTAGTACTCTCTGAGATGCGGTTTGTCATCAAGGGTGATCTCGAACTTCTCCATATTTTTCACAATCCCACTGCTCTTTGCCGCATCGGTGTGCCATTCTTTCCATGAATCCCATTCTGATTTATGACCCGGTTGCCATGTTAGCGATTCAGGTAAAAATTCGATGCTTAACGCCTCACAGTAGGCTTTGACGACCCTCTCAGGATCGTCCTCCAGATCATCAGCATCAATGACTGCAGGAGTCTTTCCCGTCAATTTCTTCACCTTATCAAAGATTTTCCACTGTAGCTCGAAACCGATTTCCACAGAAGTGACTTCGGGATTTACTGTGTAATGTGAAAGTATTGTTTTTTCTGGGTCGCGTATTAGAAAAGTATTTTCTATTGAATTAAGGAATGTATCATCATCTATTATATGATCAAAGCAGTGAAAGCACATATCCTTGAAGTATACAAGAGCCTTCTCAGCTTCAGAGAGAATGTAATTTTTAATATCCGGGTAAGTCTGTGGATGATTCGGATCTTGGTGCCCATACGGGATTGGAGCACGTTTTTCATGGAAGTAAAAGAGATAGGAGAATGGTTCATGAAGAATTGTAAAATCTCCCCTCTCCATGAATATCCTTTCCATAGCGGTTGAAAGTGACCTAGGATGGACCCATAGTGCTATAGCCTTGTTCATAATTGATTCTCCTTAAATATGTAGTGTTATTTTAGGATATTCTATCTAAACATCTGGTTAGTAAGGCATGTTTTTACGGTGCTTATGGAGGATCAGATTCTATCCAGTTGATTGTTAAATGGGAGTATTGTTTAAAAAACCATAACGGAACATATCTTATTTTTACGAAAAGAAGTAGTCTATTGAATTCGCAACTTAAAGTTTTATCAGTTAACGGGAGAAAAAATCTGCGTTTACTTTTTTCCCTTATCATCATCCAACTTCCTTCATTACTGTGTAGTCTTAATATGTACAATACTAACCAGCCCTCTTTCGACTCATAATAACCAGACCGACAAGAGCCAGAAGTGAAGTACCCCCCATGAGTGCAACACTTATAGCATTAATCTGCGGGGTTATCTGAAAACGAAGCTTGGAAAAAAGATATATAGGTATAGTCGGTGTATGACCTATGAGAAATAGAGTTATTGGAAAATTCTCAAAAGAGAGGAGAAACGATATAACAGCCGCACCTAAGAGTGATGGAATTAAATATGGTATCGTCACCTGGAAAACAGCCCCCCAGCGGCTTGAACCGAGATCCATTGCTGCCTCTTCCAATTCTATGGGAAATTTCCTTAAGCGTGCACTGATAATAAGTGTTCCCATGGTACCGATAAAACTGAACTGTCCCAGAACCACAGGTAAAAACCCTGGTTGCAGCATCTTAACGATTGGCATTGCAAGCCCCGGCCCTAACAACGACCTGAAAAGACCGATCAACCCGTGAAAAAAAACCAGTATTGCGATGCCGGTAATAATACCAGGAATAACGAGTGGTGCGATTATAGCAAAGTGAAACAAACGTTTTCCAAGGAATTTTTCACGTACAAAGAGAAATGAGCTCAGTGTACCAGCAGTCACACTCAAAATACTTACCAACAGAGCTACCCTTAGACTCATACCCAAAGCCGTGATCATTACTGTGTCATTAAGAACTCCGGTTCTTTTATCGTTTAAACTATAAAACCAGTCCAGGGTAAATCCACGCCATGGAAGAGAGGGAGATTCTGAATCGTTGAAGGCAAGAATTCCGTTTATTATCAATGGAACGAAAAGGAACAGTAAGAATGCCGATATGTAGACAATATATATAATTTTTAATGTGGAAGAACTCCCAGGTTTTTTCCTCATTTAATGATCTCCGTAAGTTTCTGGTTGGTGAGTTTTAACCCGAGGAATACAATGATACAGCTTAAAAGAAGAAGTAGGAAACCAAAGGCCGCCCCCTGGTTCCAGTTCCATACAACATTGAATTGGTCGTATATAATTTCAGTAAAATAGAGGCTGTTTTTCCCTCCTAGAATAGTAACTGTAAGATAATTACCAAGGGTCATCATAAATACAATGATACAGCCGGAAGTTATACCGGGAATACTGTGTGGCCAGATCACCTCCCAAAGTATTGTCCAGCGGTTTGCCCCGAGGTCTTGTGCCGCCTCGATCAAGGAATCATCAAAACCTTCAAGAACGCCATAGATTGGCATTAGCATGAATAACATAGAAGCGTATACAAGGCCTACGAAGATTGCGTAATCGTTATAGAGCATTTCAATAGGTTGTTTTAAAATACCAATCTTAATAAATATCCAGTTTAACACACCACTCTCACGCAACATTATCATCCAGCTGTACGTCCTGACAAGTTCGCTTATCCAGAAGGGAAGGATTATCATAAGCAATAAAGCAAGCTTGCTACGACCTTTTGCAACTTTTGCAAGAAAAAATGCTGTTGGAAAACAGATGCACAGCGCCATGATGGTTGTTCCAATTGAATACATGGTGGTTCTCAAAAAAACGTGCCAGTATAAAGATTCAGAAAAAAATTTTATATAATTTCCGAAATAAATTCCCTCTTCAGGATGCCGATTTTTTAAGAATGAAATGATAAAAAGCTGTAGCTGTGGAATTGCAATAAGGAAAAGAACCCAAAAAATAAGCGGAATAAAGCAAACGATTTTAAACCAGTTTATCTTTTGGAAGGAAATAGTAACTTTTTTTACTACTATGAATATAATATTATGCGATTGTATATCCTCTTTTACCATTATTCTCCCTCTCCGCCTACACTCATATCAATATCTTTTAATTGTTTTGTGGAGAAACAAAGGGTGTCGCTAATTTTCCAAGAAATATTTACTCTATCATGTGGTGATAACAAGGAGATGTGTGAAGCTTGTTGCACAAATATTTTTATTAGTAAATTTTCAGTTACTTCAACTATATATGTTGTTTTTGAGCCTTCAAAGATTGCATTTTTTACTAAACCATTATAGGACTGATAATCCTTTGTAAGACTATTCTCAGGAGGATTTATCCGAATATTCTCAGGACGTATAAAAACGAGAGCATCGTTACTATTGAATAGATCTGGCTGGGGTATTCCTTTTACCTTAATTGAACCCACTTGTACAGTAACGATATTAGCAGCCTTTGAAAGAATCTTTCCTAGCAAACGGTTAGAATCTCCAACAAAAGCAGCAACAAAAGAAGTCGCCGGTTTATTAAAAAGATCATAAGGGCTTCCAATTTGTTCAAGCTTTCCGCTCAGCATGACTGCAATATTGTCGCTCATTGTCATGGCTTCACCCTGATCATGGGTTATATAGATAAAAGTAGTTCCCACCCGTTCTTGTAGGTTCTTCAACTCTATTTTCATATGTTCGCGAAGTTTGAGGTCAAGTGCTCCAAGAGGTTCATCAAGGAGCAATACTGTGGGGTCTAAAACCAGACAACGGGCAATGGCAACCCTCTGCATTTGCCCACCGGAAAGTTGATGAATTGCTTTGTTTCCAAAACCAGAAAGCCCCACCTTGTTAAGTATTTGTAATACACGTTTATTTATTTCATTTTTTGTAACTTTTCTCCTTTTCAAACCAAAGGCGATGTTTTCATAAACGGATTTTAAGGGGAAAAGTGCAAGGTGCTGAAATACGAGATTCGTCCGCCTCCTATTTGGAGGAATATTATTTACTTTTTCTCCGCCTATATACACATCTCCTTCATCAGGGGTCTCAAACCCTGAAATCATCCTTAAGAGTGTGGTTTTACCACATCCACTTGGACCGAGAATTGAGAAGAAATTACCTTTTGATACAGAAAAGGAGACATTTTGAACTGCTGTGAATGTTCCGAATTTTTTGGTTAAGTTATGTACTGAAATGTCTATTTTATCATTGCGGTTATCCATGGGACTTCCTCTTGTTATGCATGAATACGAACTAATTAATGATTAGGGGAGACATATGCCTCCCCTTTATAAAAGTTATTTATTTAGCAACTTTCAATTTTTCTTCCATTTCAGAGTTTATTTCGTTTATGTAACTAACAAGTGGGGCATACCAGTTGATATTATCGACTGCTTCTGGTGGATAAGCATCGTTAATTACTTTCTGACGGTCTTCAGGTAAAAGGTTTACTGCTCCTTTTACCGCAGACATATACCCGGTTTTATCCATGATCTGTGCACCTTTTTCCTCTGTTAACATCCAGTTGATCCATGTATATGCTGCATCGAGATTTTTTGCTCCTGCTGATATTGTGTACGTGTCAATCCAGCCGAGAGCCCCTTCTTTCGGACAAAAAAATCTAATGTGTGGGTTGGTTTTATTTAGAAGAAATCCCGTTCCATCCCAACCCTGGGAAATCCAGCACTCTTCTGTTGTCATTAAATCAAGCTGTTCCTGTCTTGTTGTCCAATATGTTTTAATGCATGGTTTCCTTGAGATTAGAAAATCGAGGATCTTTTCCATCATTTTTCGATATGATGATTCATTGCCGTAATTACCGAAAAAATCAATACCCATTCCGTATGCTGCACCAGCAAATGTAAACCATGTATACCTGGTTGTTACTTTTCCACAGTACTTTTCATCGTATAGATCCATAAATGAATATGAATCTTTTTTTATACGATCAGTATTAACAATCAGGCCGACAGTTCCCCAGGTGTAGGGGATAGAGTATTGTTTTCCATCAATGGTGGTGGCCTCTTTTGTCCCCCTGGCTAATGAAGGAATAATATTGTTTATAACTTTAATTTTTGAAAAATCAATTGGCTGATAAATACCGAAAGCCTTCTGAGCATCAGCAACCTGGTTGAAGGTAGGCTGGACAAGATCATATCCTTCTCCTTTTGTAGCTCTCATTTTGCTTATGCACTCGCCATTTTCAGCAAAATAAGTTACATGGACATTAATACCGGTTTCATTTTCAAAATCAGCTTTCATTTTCTCCGGTACATATCCCTCCCATGTAAGGATTGAGAGCTCTTTCGCTTTTTCTTTTTCACCACCTGCAAACCCATAAAAAGCGCTCCCGAAAAGAACTAATAAAACGATAAAAAAAAGAATACTCTGCCAAATCCATTTCCTGTGTTTCATCTGTAAAAAATTTGTTTTGTTCATTGCTTTCTCCTTATAAATAATTTTTAGCGTTAATACTATTTTATAAAAATAGTATTAACGATTTTTCATATAATTTTTATCTGGTAGTAGGACCTGATTAGTACTTTTTTGTAGTTACATAAATTAAGCAGGAATGTAAAATGGAGTTACTTCTTCCACGGTGGATCTGATTCAATCCAATCAATAGTAAGGAAGTCATAGTGTTGGAGAGACCATAGTAGGCGGGACTTTATCATTGTTACATCTCCCTTTCTTTGTCATTTATCAGGAGATGAAAAACATTGTGTTGTAGTACAACTGTACACCATTACGAAAATTTGTCAATAAAAAAATATAATATTTTTTCTTTTTTCAACTTGTTGTACGTAGAAAAATGTGAATAAGTACCATATTTTAAGTCTTAATTGATAATAGATAGTGCCTACAGGACCTAAAACTATAATTGTTTATATATTTAGAAAAACACATTTAATATATTGAAAATATTATGAATGCTTTATATATTATAGACTTTGAACTCCTTAGGATGCACTGTCTACTGACATTTAATAATTAACCAATAAAAATACACCTGTAGCAAGTAATATACTACTGATAGCAGCTCTAAATCCTTTTTCGTTAATTCTGAAATGTACTGATTTTCCAATGAATGCTCCAAAAAAAGAAGCAGGAAGCATAAAAAGGCTTATTTTTATAATATCAATATTTATTAATTTTAAATATATATAGGGTATAATCCTGACCGTATCGACTATAAGGAAATATGATAACATTGTTGCTCGTAAAATATGTTTTGCAGTAAGCTGGTTTTCAAGATAAATAGCAATTGGTGGACCCGCGGTACCAAAGAGACCACCTAAAACTCCGCCCAGTACACCAGATAGATAACCAAAAAACGCAGGCCACTTTTTTCTTGTAGTTTGTCCTTTTAACAAATTAAGAATTATTCTCAAAGCAAATAGTATGGTGAATCCACCGAAAACTCGTTTTAAAACATCACTATTGAAGTTGACAAGGATGAAAGATCCAACAGCTACTCCAATGATGCTTATCGGAAGAACAATTAAAAGGGATCGTTTGTCGATATTTTTTCTTGCTTGAATAGTAACAACGATTCCCCCAGCAATTTCAGTTATCGCAGTGATTACGACAACAGTTTTAATCTCAAATATCAATAGTAATAAGGGAGTCATAACAAGAGCAGAGCCAAATCCTGTAAGTCCACGTATAAAAAGGCCTATAAAACCAATGATTGAAGCAAATATGATTTGAAGCATAAAGATTTTTTTGCCCTTAACGTAGGAATTGATATTTTTTTTAATTCTTGATTAGAATTGATCCAAGTTTAGATTTATTATAAAATTCAAGTAAGAATACTTATTGCCTTTTTAAGCTGCGTTGTTAATGATAGAGATAAAGTTAAACATCTGAATTACATATGTATATCCTTTCGTTTTCAAACATATCATGTTTTCATCTTATTTGTTTTTATTTTATTTACCTGTGATTTCACCCTTGTTTGAATGCTTTAAAAGACTTATAAAAGGTTCTGTAATTTTACTCCGTATCGTTATTGCAATCAATAACTACTTGAGTGGGTTGAGGTTTAACAAATAACCTGAATTCATATTGATTCGTGCAAAAAATTATTGTAACGCTACGGAACATAGTAAATATTTAACAGTTGATTAATATAAGAGGAGATATTTGAATACGTAATATCGATTGTCTCTGTATCCATGTATACACTGCTTATGCAGTGTAGAGAGATTATCAAGGGAATCCAAGCGTATCGGAGAAAGTTAATGATAGATAGTATTCTATCAGTGGAGGGAGGTCCATGAAATCGGCATGGGTTACAGGTAGAAACAGAATAGAGATCCGCGAGCAGGACATTTCCCATCCCGGGCCGGGAGAGGTGCTGGTTAAAATCAAGGCCTGCGGGATATGCGGCACCGACCTGCACTTCTACCGTGACTATCCCTACGGAAAACCGATCCCCCTCGGGCACGAGGTATCCGGTATTGTCGTGGATTTTGGACCATCGGTCACGGACCTTAAAGAGGGAGCCGCTGTCGTTGTACAGAATCATGTCATATGCGGGAGGTGCGCATCCTGTCTCAACGGCGAGTGGAACCGCTGTCTGAACATACAAACATATATGAACGACAGGGCCGGGATGGCTGAATACCTGAGAGTGCCCCGTGAAATGGTGCTGCCTTTCGAGTCTCTCGATTTCGTCCGGGCTGCGGTTGCGGAACCGGTGACTGTGGCGCTCGACCTCATGAAACAGGCCGATCTGAACATCTATCAGGATGTGCTCGTTTCGGGCCCGGGGATCATCGGGCTCGTCTGTGTGCGGATCGCAAAGCTGTCCGGAGCCGGAAAGGTTGCCGTTCTGGGGCGGGCGAAAAAATCACCGCGGGGGAGAAAACGTATGGAGACTGCCCGCCGTATGGGAGCGGACCGGGTGTACGATACAGATAAACCGGGATGGAAAGAGGAGGTCAAGAGTGATTTTCCCCGCGGATTCCAGAGAATAATCGTTACTTCTCCGCCGTCGAGCATACCCGATACCCTGGACCTTGCCTCTTTCGGAGCATGGGTGGTATATAACGGAATCAGCTTCTCCAAGGAAACGGTAACATTCAACGCAAACAGCTTTCATTTCAGGAAGCTCAGGCTCATCGCCTCCCACGCCATACCGAACTGGGGCTTTCCCATGGCCTTCGAACTGATCAAAGATAAACAGGTCGATGCCGAGCAACTGGTTACCCACACCTTCCTCTTTCCTCATGTGGAAGATGCGGTTAAAGCAGCTTCCGCCCGGGAGCTCGAGGTGATCAAGGTAGTCGTTACCTTCTGATCTTTTATTCCCGTATCCGTTGCGCGATCTTGATGGCTCTCATTCGCCCGCAGGCGGATCGGCCCGCTTTTCAACGGGCGCATCCTCAACCGATGATCCGCGAGCCCGCGTCACCTGTCCGAGCCTATAATGTGAACAACGTTGGTGGTTGCACAGCCGCCGATGTTGAGGGTTGCAGCCCTTTTCGCCCCCGGAACCTGGTAATCGCCTGCCCTGCCCGATACCTGCAGGTACGCGTCGAGAAGCTGCCTCGTTCCGGTTGCACCGACTGGATGTCCTCCTCCTATCAATCCTCCCGACGGATTGACGGGACAGCGCCCGTTGAAATCGATGACCCCGTCTTCAATTGCCTTCCAGCTCTCACCGGGCTTTGTAAAGCCGAAATGATCGATTGCGGCATATTCAGTGATGGTGAAGCAGTCGTGGGTTTCAATGCATGCAATATCCCCGATCCCGCCGATTCCGGCACGGGTGTACGCATCCAGAATCGCTTTCCGGGTATAGGGCAGCGGGTACTCGTTTTTCCCGGCGTCCGCAATTTTGTCGTCCGTCAGGATGGGTGCTGTCGTATGGCCCCATCCCTGTATATACGGCGTACCGTCCAGTTTCAAACCGTGCCCGACGCAATATTTTCGGGCATAGTCCTGTGAAGAAAGGAACAAAGCGGCAGCGCCGTCCGTCACCTGACAGCAGTCCGTCGTGCGGAGAGTGTTCCCGATGGCCCTGTTGAACTCACCCGTGCTGCAGGCGTGCCGTTTATTCATGTACCAGTCCCTTGTCTGCGCTTTCGGGTTTCTCTTTGCATTCGTGTAATTGATGGCTGAGATCTGTGCCAGATGCTCGTAGTCGACACCGTACAGATCGTTGTAGAGATCGTATATACGGTCGAACAGCTTTGGAAAGGGAAAGCTGACCCACCTGCACTCCTTTTCGTAAAACGCCGCTGTTCCGAGATAATCGCCGCCGGTCTTCGAATCGACGCTTTTCATGAGCTCTACGCCGAGTACCAGGACAAGGTCGTGAATACCGGCCTCGATTTCAGTCCGCGCGACAAGGGCCGCAATCGACCCGGAAGCGCAGGCAGCTTCGTGCCGCGCCGTGGGAATACCGCGCAGCGCAGGGTCGTAGTTTAAAACCAGTGCTCCGAAATGAGCCTGCATGGTAAAGAGTTCTCCGGCAAAGTTGCCGACATGGGCAGCCTGTATCTCCCCGGGATCGATTTCTGCAGCGGCAAACGCTCCCTCCATCGCCTCGTTTATCATTGCCTGTACGCTCTTCCCTTCTCTCGTCCAGTTTCGCGAAAAGTCTGTCTGAAATCCTCCAAGTATGTAAACTCTTTTCCGCATGTTGTATCTCCCGTACATCCACGGTTTGTTATAATGCCGCCGGTACAGTACAGCACAGGTATTCTGAACGGAAGCCCTGCGCTATTCCCTCCTGAAGAATTGTGTCACAGGGTCCCGTACATCCAGGTGAAGGCTCACGGCTGCATGACATAGTGCTTAAACGGCGATAAAAAATCGCGTTATATCGGGAACCCTGCACAACTTTGTTTCCGGCAGGTTGCGCAATGCTTCCGGAACAGGCAGGTGCGCCTCCTCGATCAGGTGTACGGTTTTTTTCGGACCGCCCAGAAAATCGACCCACCCCGACGGAGGCATCCATGAGAATCCGTATGCCATAACCCTGTCGATTCCATGAATGCCGTTCTCTTCAGGAGTAACCTCACCCACCCGGAAAAAGCTGTATGAAACATATCCCAGGATGAAATGCCGCGCTATGGACGCATCTTCCGAAGGATCGTCTTTCATTACTGAAACCGCTTTATTGTAGTTCCCATCGTGAATATACCGCTTAATACGTTCTATCACGTCATTTTTTACATACACGGTTTTACGATATTTCAGGGTTGAAGGCTCAAGGACGTACCTTTTTTTCTTCTCGTCCGTATAGTAAAATCCGCCGTTTTTCGGCGTTTTCAATCCCAGCATATTGCGGTCTATCATTCTCTGCAGATACTCCGGCATTTTGTACGTTTCATGTCTTTCATCACTTGTTTTTTCAAATATGTTTTGTACAATTGCACGGTGAACGTCCAGGCCGACGAGGTCAAGCGTCGTGAGCGGCGGCAGTGCCCTGCCCGTGTACGGCCCTATCAGGTAATCTGTTCTGTCGACTCCGAGACGCTCTGCATGGAGGCAGGCCTCGTTTAAGAGCTGGAATCCTATTCTGTTGCCCGCAAAACCTGGCGTATTGCGGGCAACAACGTTGACCCGCCTCAAAACGTTTTTACAAAAATCACTGACATTCTTTTTGAGCTTCTCGGAATTATCGGGATGGTATACGAGCTCGTTGGCGATGAGTTTGCCCGGCGGATTGAAAAAGTGCATTCCGAGAAAGTGGGCTTTAAAGTCGCTGCTGCGATTTTTCGCCAGCTCTTCAATCGACAGGCCCGAAGAGATGGTTGAAATAATGCTCCCATTCCTGCGGAAATTGTCGACTTTTTCCAGATAGTACCTCTTTAGATCGATGTTCTCGGAAAGGGCTTCCAAAATCCAGTCGCAGCCCGAAAGCTCTTTTTCGAGGTCGTCGTACGTTGCGGGAACGATGTATTCACGCAAAATTGTACTTTTTGCCTGTTTGACCGCTTTTTCAATGCCCTGTTCGGCCTCGTCTATGGTTCGCTCGAAATATATACAGTGGATGTTCGCCTGAGCAAATATACCGCCGGAGAGTGAACCCATGGTGCCGTTGCCGCCCAAAACGGCAACTTTATTAATTCGGAACATGTGCGTTTCCCTGGGGGGTATGCTGCTTAGTCTGAATAGTGTACTGATTCGCACGTTTGCATACCCATTTTTTTCTTGACAGCATCAAACAATACGATATGATGATACATATCATTACAGGATAATAGGATAATATGATTATATTTTGCTTAACAAGCGTTTTTAATTCAGCCGCTTGAATGTTTTATTCATCCGGAGGAGCAGATGCATGCCGGAATTAAGCGAAAAATCGGCTGTTGTGACCGGTTCCAGTTATGGAATCGGTAAATCTATTGCGCTTCTTTTTGCAGAGAAAGGAGCTCGTGTACTTGTAAATTATTCTAAATCGGAAGAAAAAGCAAACGAGGTTGTTTCAGAAATAGTAAGAAAGGGAGGCACGGCGATTGCTCTGAAGGCGGATGTGTCGAAATCAGCGGATGTAAAATTGATGATGGATACGTGTCTGAAGAATTTCGGTCGAATCGATATTCTGGTGAATAATGCGGGAATTTTACCCTTCGGACAGATCGAAGAGATCACAGATGAAATTCTGGAGCGGGTTTTTCGGGTTAATTTTTTCGGTGCGTTTTACTGCTGCAGAGAAGTCGTGCCCGTTATGAAAAGGCAAAAATACGGGAAAATCGTCAACATCTCGTCTATAGCCGGTCAGCAAGGCGATCATTCGACTGCGCCCTGTTACGGAGCTTCGAAAGGAGCTCTGTCGGTACTGACGAAATCGCTGGCCCGCCGGCTCGGACCCTCTGGAATAAATGTCAATGCCATCGCTCCGCATGCTGTGATAACACCGATGATGGATTACTGGGATGATGAAAAAAGAGAAAGGATGCGGAAAGAAATACCCGTCAGGCGCCTCGGCACTCCCAAAGATGTTGCCGCAGCTGCGCTGTTTCTCGTATCGGATGAATCGGATTATATAACAGGGCAGATTATCGGTGTCAACGGCGGGTATCTGATGGACTCTTGATTGATCGGATACTGTATCCTGTTAATTCATGATTCTTCAGCAGGGAGCTTTCCCGGTACAGAGGCACAGAAAGAACAGATGGTGAAAGGGGCACCATGAAAGACAACTACCCGAACGAGGAATTCCAAATCGACAGGGAGAGTCCTGTACCCTATTATCATCAGCTCAAGCTTTTTTTACTCGGCGAAATTCGATCGGGCAGACTGAAACAGGGGCAGAAGCTGCCCTCCGAGGCGGAATTATGTAATACGTATACCATAAGCAGAACCGTGGTGCGGCAGACAATAAAGGAGCTGCAGAATGAAGGCTATTTGACAACGGAAAAGGGCAAAGGGACCTTCATTTCACGGCCCAGAATAGTTGAAGGGTTTGTGCAGAGCCTCTCTGGATTTTATGAGGACATGATGAAGCGGGGATACAGGGTATCGACGCATATATTGAAACAGGAATTAATCCCGTCTTCGCATCATATTTCACAACAGCTTCGCATAGAAGAACGTACGCCGGTTGTCGCAATCAGCCGCATACGGAAACTGGATGATGAGCCTTCGGTATACGTCACCACGTATGTACCGCAGGAAATCTGCCCGAAGTTGCTGAATGCCGACCTGGAAAACAAATCCCTCTATTCCTTTCTCGAACAAAACTGCGGTCTTGAAATTTTCAGGGGGCACAGGTATATCGGAGTTGCCCTTGCAAACGAATATGAAGCCTCGCTTCTGAATATAGATGTGGGATCCCCACTGATCGAGCTGGAGAGCGTCAGCTACCTCAGGGACGGGAGACCGCTTGAATACTTCCATGCGCTCCATCGGGGTGACAGAACGAAATTCGAAGTGGAGCTCGTACGATTCAAAGCCAGAGGGCGGGAATGACTGAATTTCTTGTTGAACAAGGATGAATGTATGCCGCGAGTGAAGGAACTTACCTACGTAGAGGCGATAAACGAAGCCCTGATGGAGGAGATGACAAGGGATGAACATGTATTTATCTTTGGAGAGGACATCAGGGTGGGATACGGCGGCGGAGGAATATTCGGTGCGACGAAGGGTCTGGTGGAGAAGTTCGGCGAAGAACGTGTTATAGACACGCCCCTGTCGGAGGTGGCGATAACCGGAGCTGCGCTTGGTGCCGCACTTTTGGGGCTGCGGCCGATTGCGGAGATAATGTTCGGAGATTTTATATCTATCATTATGGACCAGCTCGTGAACAATGCCGCGAAGATGCGCTGGGTGTTGAATGGTGAAGTCGATGTGCCGATTGTGTACAGGACGGCATACGGCGGAGGCATAGGAGCAGGGTTTCATCATTCACAGAGCTTCGAGGCGTGGCTTGCACACGTACCGGGATTGAAGGTGGTGATGCCTTCTGATCCAGCGGATGCGAAGGGGCTTTTGAAGACATCGATTCGGGACAATGATCCCGTTATGTTTATGGAGCACAAGCTGCTGTACAAACGGTCCAGCGGCCCGGTGGCGGAAGATGAGGTGCTGATACCTCTCGGAAAGGGCGCCGTCAAGCGGACCGGGCGGGATGTGACGATAGTTGCGACGGGGGCGATGGTCAAAAAGGCCCTCGAGGCGGCAGATGTGCTTGCAATGAAGGGAATCTCCGTGGAGGTGCTGGACCCCCGGACGATACTGCCGCTCGACGAGGAACTGATACTGGAATCGGTGAAGAAAACAGGACGCATAGTGATCGTGCATGAGGCACCCGTATTCGGAGGTTTCGGAGGCGAGATAGCCGGGATAGTCGCGGATAAAGCCATTGATTACCTTGACGGCCCTGTAAAGAGGGTGGGGGCGCTCTTTACCCCGATTCCCAACTGGAACAAAATGGAGGAGTACTACCTCCCGGACGTGAAGAAGATTGTCGATGCAGTCAGAGAGGTGATACGGTTCGAATGAGGAGGTACGGATGATTGAGGTGCGGATGCCCGAGGCTGGTTTCAGTATAACGGAGGGTACTGTAGTAGAGTGGCACAAGAAGGTCGGGGATGCGGTGAACGAGGGGGAAAATGTGGTGAGTGTGGAGACGGACAAGATAACGGTCGATATTCCCGCTGAAAAAAAGGGTATACTCGAAAAAGTGTTGTACAATGCAGGTGAAGTCGTGCCCGTCGGTGATGTTCTCGGCGTAATAGCGGAGTGGGGCGATAGAGTATCCGAAAGTTTCGAAAAGGGCGTTAAAAAAGACGCGGACAAAGAGATTATTCCCACCGGCAGTGTACGCAATACAGCAGTCGGAAGAGACGGGAGAAAAATTTCGCCCGCCGCCAGGGCAACAGCCAGGGTGCATGGTATTGATGTAACCGGGATAAAAGAGGGAAGCGGACCGGGTGGAAGGATCGTCAAGACGGATGTGCTTTCCTATCTGGAAAAAATCAAAGACAGAGAAGTGAAGAAGGTTTTTTCCGAACAGAAGGCTTTGAAAGGAAAATTCACGGGTACCGCCGATACGAAAGAGAGGAGGGTGGAGTTTACAGGCTGGCGCAGGGTAATAGCGGAGCGCATGGTTAAGAGCACCACCGAGGTGCCCCATTACATGATGTCGGTTGACGCCGATGTGACTGAGCTCGGGGCGGTTGTGGAAAGACTGCACGTAAAGGAGGGTCTTCACATAACCTATCTGCCCTTCATGATGAAAGCGATCGAGGCGGGCATTGAAGATGAGCCGCTGATAAACGCCTGGTGTGACGGAAGCGGGTATACTATCAAGGAGGATCTGAATATAGGAATAGCGGTAGATCTCGGGGAGAAACTTCTTGTGCCGGTGGTGAAAGATGTGCGTGGAAAGTCTGTGCTGGAATTGACGGGGGAGCTCGAGGAGTTGATACGGAAAACACGTCAGGAAAACCTTGAGACTGCTGATGTGGAGGGAGGCACGATTACACTGACCAATGTGGGGATGTTTGCGACATCATATGCAACATCGGTCATAGTGCAGCCGCAGGTTGCAATCGTATACATGGGTACTGCGACCGAAGCTCCCGGCGTAATGGACGGTGCAGTTGCGGTCAGGAAAAAAATGACGTTCGGAGCGACGTTCGACCACAGGGTGGTAAACGGCGCTGCCGGCGGGAGGTTTCTCAAGAGAGTCAAGCAATGTCTGGAGGATACGGGGGAACTGGCGGCGAGGCTGCGGTAACTTGGGATGATGCCCGCGCCATTACGGAAGGTTTTTTCTGCAAAAAAAATTAAATCACCAGATCTCATTATTGGAGTGCATCCGTTTTTACGGTGATTGTATAAATGGGGAGCAATGCATGAAGGTCGGAGCTCGGGATAAAAAAAAGATGATGTACTGGCTCGTTCTCGGGAGAAGGATAGAGGAAAAGATAACTGTGCTGTTCAAGGAGGG
Organism: uncultured Spirochaetota bacterium; assembly: GCA_964521865.1. Lineage (GTDB taxonomy): Bacteria > Spirochaetota > B62-G9 > B62-G9 > DRHN01 > CAYSRJ01. The sequence continues at coordinate 78,058 of CAZFTJ010000016.1, forward strand.
GCGGCTCAGGGGTCATCATCATCCGGGAATAGGGATAGAGGGTATACATGTCGGAACGTGTTACGGGTTGAGCAGGGAGGACGACTATGTGGTGCCCTCCCATCGGGGGAAGCTGCCGGAGCTGATGATGGGAGTAGAGCTGCGTGATTTGATGGCGGGATATTACAACAGGCGCGAGGGACTCGGCGGCGGGCGCGTACCGACAGGATCGCACATGTACGGAGATATAAAGAAGCATGTAATACCGGGAACAGGGATTATAGGGTCTCTGATACCTGTGGCGACAGGCGCCGGACTGGGGCTGAAGCTGAAGCATGAGAGGGGAGTTGTTGTTGCGTTTTTCGGGGACGGTGCAGCAAACAGGGGAGATTTTCATGAAGGTATTAATATGGCCGCGGCGTTCAGGCTTCCGGTCTTGTTTGTGCTGACCAACAATAAGTACTCGATATCCGTGCCGGTTGAAGAGGCGACCGGTATGGAGCGGCTGTCGACGCGCGCCGCAGGATACGGCATACCGGGGAAAACATTGGACGGGTCGGATGTTCTCGGCATATACCGTGAAACTGAAAAGGCGATAAAACGGGCGCGAGAGGGGAAGGGGCCCACATTGCTCGAGTGTATGTGGCACCGGTGGACCGGGCATTCGATAAGTGATGCCGACATATACAGAACCGATGAAGAGAGGAAAGAGGGTGAGAAACACTGCCCGGTTGCGGCATTCAAAAAGCAGCTGCTTGCGGATGGCGTGCTGACGTCGAAGGAGTATGAGGATATAGAGAAGCGGGCTGCTGAAACGATCGAGGATGCAGTTCAACACAGTGAAGAGGAGTGCACCGACCCGGACCCGGCCGATATACTCAGAGGCGTCTACGATGAAAAGGGGTCCTGATGTAAAACCAGGAGAGGTTCAGGCTATGAAAACCGAATATGTGCTCGCTCATGATCTCGGAACATCGGGAAACAAGGCGACGCTGTTCGATTCCGAGGGAAGACTCGTTGCAAGCAGCTTTACCGGATACGATACTGTGTACCCTCATCCGGGGTGGGCGGAGCAGAAGCAGGGCGACTGGTGGGATGCAGTAAAAGCATCGACAGTCGGTCTTTTAAAAGAGGTGCCGAATGCGTACAGCAGCATTGCAGCCATAAGTTTCAGCGGACATATGATGTGCTGCTCGCCCATAGACGAAGAAGGGTCCCCGCTCTGCAATGCAATCATCTGGAGCGACCAGAGGGCGGATAAACAGCGGGACAGGCTGTCGCAGACAGTGGGCGATGAAACGGCGTACAGGGTTACAGGGACGGTTTTTGTTGCAAACTATTTGGCCGCAAAAGTATTGTGGCTGCAGGACAACCGCCCGGACGTGTATAAAAAGGCCTATAAATTCCTCCAGCCCAAGGATTACATCGCATACCTCCTAACGGGGGAATTCGTTACCGACTACTCCGATGCATCCGGTACGAATCTGTTCGATATACAAAAAAAGGCGTGGAGCAGAGAAATAATTTCAAGCAGCGGGATCGATCCATCGAAGCTTCCGGAGGCGCTGCCCTCGACGCGGATTGCAGGGAAACTCATAAAATCGGCGGCTGAACAGCTCGGGCTTCCTGCCGGAATACCGGTTGTAATCGGAGGAGGCGACGGTCCCTGTGCAACCGCCGGCGCCGGAGCTTCAAAGGCGGGTGATTGCTATACCATATACGGCACCTCGGCCTGGACGTCTGTAACAACCGACGCACCTCTGTATGATCCGTTGCAAAGGACGTTCATTTTGAATCACCTCGATGAAAATCTTTACATGGGTGTCGGTGCCATGCAGTCTGCAGGCGGGAGCTTCGAATGGCTGAACGGGTGGATCGGCAATACCGAGGGCTCGCTTGGAAAAAGCATAGGTTTGTCGCCCTATGATATTCTCTCACTGGAAGCGGAACAATCACAACCGGGGTCGAATGGGGTGCTGTTTCTCCCCTATTTGATGGGAGAGAGGAGCCCGTACTGGGACAGCGAGGTCAAGGGAGCTTTTCTCGGATTGACGCGCGTTGCGGGAAGACATCAAATCATCCGATCGGTTCTTGAAGGGGCGGTGTATCATCTAAAGATAATTCTCGATATATTGGAGGAGAACGGAAGCAGAGTCGATGAGGTTCGATTGATAGGCGGCGGCGGGAGGAACAGGTTTCTCAGAAAACTCATGGCCGATATCTGGGGGAAACCGGTTGTCGAAATGGAGTATATGGAGGAGGCAACCTCCCTCGGTGCCGCGATTGCCGGTTTTGTGGGCGTCGGGATTAAAAAGTGTATTGGCGAAGCCGAATCGATGATACGGAAAAAAAGTGTCGTGAATCCGGATGAGAAGAATACCGAGCGGTACGGAAAAATGTATGAAATTTTCAAAAAGTCCTACGTGGCACTAAAACCTGTTCACCATAAACTTCATATACTTATGAACGAACTACGCCGAGCAAGGGAGGAATGAGAGCATGAAAGCGAAAAAACTTGGATGGACGGACCTTGAGCTCACGCGTATCGGACTTGGAACATTTGCCATAGGAGGGCCCGACTGGCATGCAGGATGGGGCCCTCAGGATGACAACGATTCCATACAGACGATACGGCGCGCCGTCGAGCTGGGGATCAACTGGATAGATACCGCTCCGGTATACGGGCTTGGAAAGTCAGAGGAAATTGTACGCGAAGCCCTCACCGGCGCGAAGAAAAAACCGATTATTGCGACGAAATGCGGACTGGTCTGGGACGATAAAAGAAATGTCAGCCACAGGTTAAAGCGGGAGAGTGTGCTGAGGGAAGTGGATGCGAGTTTGAAAAGGCTCGGAGTCGAGGTTATCGACCTGTATCAAATACACTGGCCGAATCCGGATGAAGATCTGGAAGAGGCCTGGTCTGCGATGTCTGACGCTGTGAAAGCGGGGAAGGTACGCTATATTGGCGTGAGCAACTGCAATGTCGGGCAGCTTGAACGTCTCGGAGGTATTCACCCTATTGCCTCTCTTCAGCCACCCTACAGTATGATACTTCGGGAGGTGGAGAAGGAAATTCTGCCGTACTGCGAAGCACATGACATAGGCGTTATTCCGTACAGCCCGATGCAGCGAGGCCTCCTGACAGGCAAATACACGCGGGAGAACATCGGGCAGCTCGACAAAAATGATCATCGACTGCGCGAGCCGTATTTTCAGGAGCCGGATCTGAGTGCACACCTCGCATTTATAGATCGGTTGCGGCCGATTGCCGGGAGGAACGGGAAGTCTCTTGCACAACTGGCTATAGCGTGGGTCCTTCGGAGGCCGGAGGTTACTGCAGCGATTGTCGGCGCCCGGCGGCCCTCTCAAATTGAGGAAACTGTCGGTGCTGCCGACTGGGTGCTCGAACAGGAAGATATTCGTGAAATCGACTCTGCAAGATAGATGTGAAGCCGACTGCAGAGTTTTCGAGTACGCCATGAGCGGTGAAGGCCTGAAAACGGTTGTCGAATTCGACAAAAACGACCTTTGTCCTGCGTGCATTCGCCGAAGGACTGTACACCATGACCGAAAAACAAAGAATTAAAGCGTGTATAGAGCATAAAAAAACGGATAAAATCCCGTGGCAGATCGACTGTACCAGCCGTACCGCGCTCAGAGTCATGAAAGACCGCAATCTACCTGAAAAATCATACCCTGTTCTCGGGAAGAATGTCCTCCGGTACAGTGCCCTCGACGACTACTTCGGTAATCATATCTGCTATATACGGAGCACCGCGGTGGATGAAGCGAAAGAGGTTAAACCGGGTTTCTGGGAGGACGAGTGGCGCGTGGTTTGGGACAGACGGATCGATATGGACATCGGCACTCCGACGAACCGCCCCCTTGAAAAAGCGGATATCCGCGGATTTTCATTCCCCGATCCTGATCAAAAGACGCGGTATCTGCACTTCGAACCACTGATCAAGGCAAACCCGGACAGATACGTTGTCGTTAAGCTGTCCAGGTGTCTTTTCGAGCGGGCGTGGTCTCTGAGGGGCATGACGCACCTCATGATGGATTTTATAGAAAATTCTTCCTTTGTGCACGAGCTTTTTGAAGTCATAACCGATTTCAATATGAGACTGCTCGAGCGTGTGCTACGGTATCCTGTAGACGCGGTACGATTCAGCGACGACTGGGGTGGACAGCTCGGGCTCCTCATGAGCCCGGATACGTGGAGAAGGTTCATCAAACCCTGCCTGAAACGGATGTACGACCTCACGCACGATAACGGGTGTGCGGTATTTATCCATACCTGCGGCGATGTGAGCGCCGTCCTTGACGACCTTATCGAAATCCGGGTAGATGTGTTCAATCCCTTTCAGCCCGAAGCGATGGACATCGAGTCGATCATGGAAACGTACGCAGGAAGACTCGCGTTTCACGGAGGGCTGAGCATTCAGAAGACCCTTCCCTTCGGGAGCCCGTACGAGGTGAAGCTGGAGGTGCTGCACCGACTGGAGCTTGCAAGACGATACGGCGCATACATCATAGCTCCGTCGCATGACTTGCCGCCTGACATCCCAACGGAAAATATCCGAACGATGAGGGATGCACTCGTCGGTCAGGGATAGACGGCTTTACAAAGAACGATATCCGCATTGAAGAGGATATATCTAATGAGGAGGGACTGTGGCGATAAATGATCATGATAATGTAAAGGATGATGCCGTCAGAGTCATGAAGGAGTATTTCGGCGACGAACGGTATATAAACCACACGTTGAAGGTACTCGATCATGCGGAGAGGATCCTCCACGGGGAGAAGATCGAGGGGGGTTTTCTGATATCGGTAGTTACCCTGTCGTGTATTTACCACGATATAGGAATCCCGGAGTCGGTGAAAAAATATTCGTCGACGGGCGCCCGCTGCCAGGAGAAGGAAGGTCCGCCAGTGGCTCGCGAGCTGATGAAGAAGATCGGCGTGAGGCCTGATGTCCTTGAAAGGGTCTGTTTCATCGTCGGGGCCCACCACACGAAGGAGAAGGTGGACGGGATTGATTTTCAGATTGTCTGGGAGGCGGATTTCATCGTCAACATCGACGAAAAAAACATCGTGTTGAAAAAGGATGATATTCAGAATGCACTCGAAGAAAACACGCTTACCGCCACAGGAAGAGGCCTGGCTTCCGAGGTTGTGAAACGCATGTATTCATCCGAATGACGCACCGCCGGAAGATCGTCCTGATCATCGCCCTGCATGTTTCTCCTGTTCATGCATTGTACACGTTGTTCGTGTAATTTTTTCTTGACAGGAGGGAAGAGCAGTGATACAAGTAAGGCTAGTTCTAATTTTGTACGTACATTCTAACATACTGAAGTCATTATAATTAATTGTGCGCGAGTCTCTGTACTACGCGGAACAGGGGTCGCTCATGTATAAGACAAAAATCGTGTATTTCGGGACCAGAGGACAGGAGCTGACGGGCTTTCACCTGGACAGTTTTGTGAAGCACGGTGCTCACTTTGTCGGATTCGTGGAGGCACCTCCCGGATCCATGTCGACCACACATAAAGTGAAGGACTCCCATGACGGCATCGATGTTGTTGCCGCCCGTCTGAAGCTCCCTCTTTTATGCCCGGAAAGTCCGAAGGACCCTTCCTTCATTCGGGAGATCAGGAAGCTCGAACCTGATGTGATCATCGTCAACTGCTACCAGTTCTATCTGCCAAAAGAGCTGCTCGATATTCCCCCGCTGGGTACGATAAATTTTCATGCGTCTTTGCTGCCGCGGCACGCCGGTATGCACCCGAACTTCTGGGCCATCTGGTACGGAGACGGCGAAACAGGTATGGTGGTTCACTATCTGGATGAAGGGATAGATACCGGTGATATTATATATGAGACGAGAGTACCGATTCTACCCGGCGACACCGTCAACGAGCTCTACCATCGCATTTTCAAAACCAGCATGCCCCTTGTGAAACGCCTGCTCGACGATCTCGATGCCCGTGTCCTTCCGCGAAGGCCGCAGGATCCGACGAAATACTTCTATAATTATGAAATCGAGGAGAAGGATTACGAGCTGGACTTCCGGCAGCCTGCCCGTGTTCTGTCGGGAAGAGTAATGATGGCTCCCGGTAAGTTCTTTTTCACATTGAACGGAGAAAAATATTTCGTAAAAGAGTGCTCGGTCATCGACGAGCATGTCAGCACGAGGAGATTTCGTACCGGAGTCCCGTTTGCCGTGAACAACAGGCTGACGTTCGTCACACCAAGGCTGTTTCTACAGATAGACAAAGTCATCAAAGACGACAGAGAGTTTGATCTCATATCACTGATAAAATCCTCAAGGAGGGAATCATGATTGTCAAAAGGCACACAAAAGAAGAGATGATGTCGAGGCTGCGTAATAAAATACGGAGCGGGAAACCTATATTCGCGGCTGCCTGCGGAACGGGGCTGGTTGCGAAGTGCCTCGAGAAAGCCGGGGCCGATTTGATTGTCACGTTTTCGGGAGCGGTCCTGAGAAACGACGGATGGGGCACGGCTGCCCAGTGGTTCCCCATCCTGGATTCCAACAAACAGGTTATGGACAACACCGAACATGACATCATGCCCGTGCTGAAAGGGGACGCGGGAGTCCTTGCCTGCGTCATGGCGAACGACCCTCTCCGGGACATCGTACTCGTGCTCGATCACCTGAAAAAGATCGGAGTGATAGCGATTTCCCATGTCGGACCCTCCATAGGGTACTATGACAAGGGAAGCACCGTCTACAAGGCCCTCGTCCAGGCGGGCATCACCCTGGAGCACGAGATAGAGATGCTCAAGCTCGCCAGGGAGATGGGATTCATCACATTCGGGATGCCGTTCGATCTCGAAGACGCCGAAAAGATCATGAACGGTGCGCTGCCGGATGCATTTTGCTTTCATGCAGGCACCACCAAGGGCGGTCTTGCGGGTTTCGATACCCCTTACACTATCGAGGAAACATCCCGAAGGACCGAAGAGGCGAACCGGATCGCCCTGAAAATTAAACCCGATGTGCTCCTCCTCGCCCATGGGGCTGCACTCGAAACACCGGAGGAGGGGCAATACATTCTGGATCACACATCCTGCCACGGAGTGTGGACCGGTTCCGCGACCGAACGTATACCCATCGAGCGAGCTATACTCGATACGGCCGGGAAATTCGCACGCCTGACACTTAAAAAATAGGTAAAGGGAGGAATACTATGAAAAAGATAATCGCCATTCTGGCGACCCTTGATACCAAGGGGCCGGAAGGTCAATACCTCAGGGAGCAGGTGGAAACCTTCGGCGATAAGGCGCTCCTGATCGACACGGGAGTCGTCGGAAAACCATCCGTCAAGGCGGACATCACCCGTGAAGAGGTTGCGAGGGAGGGTGGAACCCCGCTTTCCGAGCTCCTGAAGGATCCGACGCAGGACAAGGCTCATCCGGTGATGACCGCCGGAGCCACTTCCATCGTCAGGAAACTTCTGGAACAGGATAAGCTGCACGGGATTATCGGTATGGGAGGCACTCAAGGTACGTCTCTGTGTACGCGTGTCATGCAAACGCTCCCCTACGGGCTTCCGAAAGTGATGGTTTCCACGATGGCGTCGGGGAATGTCTCATCCTTCGTCGATATAAAAGATATAACGATGATGTTTTCTGTCGGAGATATTCTGGGTCTCAATCCGGTCATGTGTAAGATTCTTGCGAATGCCGCGGGTGCCGCATGCGGGATGGCTGCAGTCAAGGTGAAGATAGAAAGCAGAACCGGCGACAAGCCGCTGATCGGAATGACAAACATCGGGCTTGCAACGAGAGGAACGATAAAGGCACTCGAGCTTTTCAAGAAAAAGGGGTACGATGTAATCGTGTTTCATGCGGTCGGATCCGGCGGGCGGGCGATGGAGCAGATGATGAAAGACGGAATCATCGGGGCCGTGCTCGACTATGCCCTCGTCGAGATACCCAACGAAATCTACGGCGGACTGAACGCAGGTGGCCCCGACCGTCTGAAAACTGCGGGTCAGCTGGGCATCCCTCAGGTGATCTGTCCTGCAGGGGTGGAGCATATAGGGCTCATTCTCAGCAAACCCCACGAGGGGCCGAAGGAGCATCTTCACAGGAAGTACTATTTCCACAGCCCGATCATCTTCGTTTACCGCCTTACGAAAGATGAAATGCTTGTCACAGCCAGGGAGGTCGCAAGCCGACTCCAGTATACGAAAGACGACGCCGTTTTCATGATACCCAAAAAAGGCTTCGACAGGTCGTGCTATGAGGGCGCTCCGCTGTACGATCCCGAGGGCGACGAGGCATTCATAGCGTATTTAAAAGAACACCTTCCGAAAAATATCAGGATCGTGGAAATGGACAACAAGGTCGAAGATCCTGAATTCGTGGAAACGGCGGTGAATTATTTGATAGACCTGATCGAGAAGCGGAAGAAAAAGTAAAATAGTTTTTTCATCCGCATTTTTTTTGTTTCACGGCACTCTCCGAGAGGCCTAAAAATTTCTATTAAAAATATTCTTGACTAACAGAGCTTTACTATTGTAAAAATAATAGGTAGTTTGTACGAACATACTATCATTATAAAGTTATAGAGAAACTCGTACTATCCAAATGATCAATCGAGACGTCCCGATACCTCTCTATTATCAGCTTCAGCAGCTTATCAAGGGCTCTATAGAAACCGGTGAATTTAAGCCCGGTGATTCGCTGCCCACTGAAATGGAGCTCATGCAGAAATATAAAATCAGCAGGGCGACCGTCCGTCAGGCAATACTTCAGCTTGTCAACGAAGGGTATCTCCGCCGAATAAAATCAAAGGGGACTTTTGTCACTACGCCGCCGGATAAGTCACGCTTCATCGGAAGTCTGAAAGGATTTGCCCAGGAGATGCAGGAGAAGGGGGTTCCGTTTTTCACGAAGGTCCTCGATTGCCGCATCGTATCTGCTCCTCATAAAGTATCCGAAAAACTTCAGATTGCTACAGGCGATTCAGTCTTTTTTTTAAAGAGGCTCAGGTTCGTTCAGGGGGACCCTGTATTGATCGTGGAAGGGTACATTCCGTCTCTACTATGCCCGGGGATCGAGGGAGAGAACTTTGAGAAAAAATCCCTCTACGACATACTCGAGGCGAAGTATGGAATCGTGCTTCATCACGGCCGCAGAGAATTCGAGCCGGTAATGCCGGTGGATAACAAAGAGGCGGCATTTCTGAAGATACATTCCAGGACGCCGATTCTGTATATCGAGAGCGTGGTATACACGAAGGAGAACCTTCCGGTGGAATATGTGGAAATAAAGATAAAGGGGAAGTTTGTCGTTGATCTGCTGCAACCCGGCGAAAAGGCGTAAGCGGGAAAAAAAGTCAATTTTAGTATATAAATTGAGCCGCTTCCGTGAAGAATACGGGTTTTAAAGACGGGCGTTCTGCTTTTATTGACGATTCAAAACTGCCGTGATAGACTGCTTGGCAGTTTTGAAAAAGAGGAAAGAAACGCAACTGATATGTAAAGGGGATTTTCGATGATTCTTAGAAATTTACGGAAGATTTTTGAGCCTATATCGATTTTTTTGATAATAGCGGGAATTATAGGTTTAATACAGCCCATCAAGATCGGTCTATACAGATGGGGCTTCAATGTGCTGTGGGTGGGCCTTGTTGTTTATATTCTTTTCTCTCATTTTCCCAGCAAGTGAGACATGGAATACAGTGATCTCACATGTAATCTATAATCACTGTAAAGAAAGGGGGTGATCCGGGAGGTTGCGAGGTGTTAAAACATGTGGTTACACAATATTATGCAATGGAGGAAAGTGAATGAAGAAGACAACTCTACTGATTATTTGCATCGTTGCGGTTGTGCTGGTTGGTTCATTCGCCCTCGTTTATGCCAGCAAAGAGGGCGGAAAGAAGGCGGAAGGCCCGATCACCCTCCGCGCCCTGTACTTCCAGTGGGCGCCGGGGAATGCCCTTGCAAAGACCGCTGCTGAATACGAGAAAGCGACGGGCGGGAAAGTAAAGGTCGAGACGGAGCTTCCGGGATTCAACGAGTGGTACTCCAAGTGGCTTGCGTCCATACAGTCGCAGGAGTACGTATGGGACATCATCGTCATAGACTCTCAGTGGCTCGGTATGGCGGTTGAGGCAAAGTCGGCTGTCGATCTCACCAGCCTGATCGGGAACAAACCCTTTATAAAGCAAATACCGCCAACCATGAAGCCGTTCTACATGGGGGACCCGACCGACAGCGGTAAGATCTGGTCGGTACCTCTCGAAGCGGATGCCGAGCTCCTCTTCTACCGGAAGGATCTCATGGATGATCCCAAGGAGCAGGCTGCGTTCAAGAAAAAGTACGGCTACGATCTCAAGGTTCCCGAAACCTGGTTTCAGCTCAGAGACATAGCAGAGTTTTTCACACGGCCGCAGCAGAACCTCTACGGATATATTTCGAAGTTCGGGATCCCCTACGATGTTATCACATGGGATTTCGACCAGGTATTGTGGTGCTGGGGCGGTGCCTTCTGGGATCGCAAGACCAAGACCGCGGAGGGGTACATCAACAGCCCGACGGCGGTTGAGGCGATGAATTTTTACAAGAGTCTCACGAAGTTCGCTCCTCCGGGATGGCCCAATGCCGCTTTCGATGAAACCGTTCAGAGTATGAGCCAGGGACTCGTGATGTTCGCCATCGAGTGGTCCTCTTTTGCACCGAGCATGTTCGACCCGAAGAACTCCAAGGTGTACGACAAGATCGGGGTCGCGATTCCTCCCAAGGGGCCGAAGGCTCACTATATCAGCCTCGGGGGGCAGCCCATGACGATCAGCGCATACTCGCCGCATCAGAAAGAGGCTGCTGATTTTATTACGTGGTTCTATCAGCCCGAACAGATCTGGACCTACGCGGAGAATCTCGGACATCCGGCCTATGAGGATATCCTGAAGTCCGAAAGATTCTGGAAGATTCTTCCACAGAACAAGGCTCTGTGGGAAGCCGTGCCGTATGTACGGGACATATGGAATATCCCGGTGTACAATGAGCTCTTACAGGCTTCGCAGGAGCTTCTCAACAGCGCGGTTACCGGCGCCAAACCGGTAAAAGAGGCACTGGATGAACTTGCAGCAAAGAATCAGAAAGTTATGGACGATTTTTACAAGAAATAGAAGTTTGACGAGTCGAAAAGATCAGGGGCCCGGGTCAACCGGCCCCTGATTGATATGTTTATTTATCAGGAGGGTTCATACGAAAATGGGGCTTACTACACGTACTAAGAAACGAAGAGGAATAACCGACAGGCAGCTGAAGTTCATGTTTTTGCTTCCCTGCATTGCATTGCTCGTTTTTATGGTCGTCTATCCTTTGATATGGTCGGCATACCTCAGCTTCACCGATTACAGGGCTATTCAGGGGAGGTTCCGGATTTTTCCGGGTCTGGTCAAGGAAAGGCCGGGGATCAAGCTGGTGAAGCCGAACTTCGTCGGTTTCAAGAACTATAAAAACATCCTGAAGGATCAATACATCTGGGAACACTTTCGAACGACAGGAAAATTCGTGCTGATTTCAGTGGCTGCCCAGTCGCTTATCGGTCTCGGGCTGGCACTTCTTTTCAACAGGGAATTCAAGGGAAAGGGAATAACAACAACTCTGGTTCTGGCACCGATGATGCTCTCTCCCGTTGTCGTTGGTATGTTCTGGCGGTATATGCTCGAGCCCAACTGGGGAGTGATCGATTATATGCTCAACACGCTTTTCGGTATACAGAAGATTCAGTGGCTTTCAAATGAGAAAACTGCTCTTTTCGGGGTGATAATAGCCGACACGTGGATGTGGTCGCCGTTTATGTTCCTCTTCTGTCTGGCAGGTGTTTCGGCGATTCCAAAATACCTCTATGAAGCCGCCGAGGTGAACAAGGCATCCGGATGGTTCAGGTTTACACGGATCACCTTCCCGCTCATGTGGCCGCTCATGATGATCGCAATCATATTTAGAACAATGGATGCTTTCAAGCTTTTCGATATCGGGTGGGGAATGACGCAGGGAGGCCCCGGATACAGCTCGCAGACCATATCAATGCTCCTTTTCCGCGACGCGTTCATGTCGAGTAAAACGGGCCAATCCTGTGCCTTCGCCTATATAATGCTCATCATGATAATCGCTTTGAGCAACATATACATCAAATATCTCTTGAAGGCACGGGAACGCTGACAATGCTCATAAAGATTACAGGGGGGATATGAAATTGGCTGAAGTAATGCGCAGAAAAAGAAGTAAAGCGTTAAAAATAACGGGAAAGGTCATTATCTTCCTGGTCATTGCGGTCGTGTTTGTGGCTTATGTTTTCCCGATATTCTGGATGGGTGTGAGCTCCTTCAAGACAAAAGTTCAGATATTCGATCCCAAACCCAAGATCGTGTTCAAGCCCACCCTTCAGAATTTTAAAGTATTCATAGGCACGGCTGAATCGAGCGAGGTGGGTGCCGGGAGGGCCGGAGCCACGACTTCCTTTATTGGTGCAATGCTCAGGTCGATTCTCATCACCGCCTCATGCACATTTCTCGCTCTGGTACTCGGAACAATGGCGGGGTATGTTCTTTCCCGGTATCAAATGAAGGCGAAGGAAGATCTCATGTTCTTCATTCTTTCCACCAGAATGCTCCCGCCGATCGTCGCCCTGGTACCGATATCTCTGCTGTTCACCAATATCGGGCTCAAGGATACCTTTCTGGGATTCCTCCTTCTGTACACGAACTTCAACCTTGCATTTTCCGTGTGGATCATGAAGGGGTTTTTTGACGATGTGCCATTTTCCTTCGAAGAAGCGGCGATGTGTGACGGCTACTCCCGGCTTCGTGCATTTATCAAGGTCGTACTGCCCATGGTTACAACCGGTCTTGCTGCAACAGCCATGTTCTGCGGAATAATGATATGGAATGAGTTTCTCTTCGCGATAGTTATCGGAACCAGAAAGTGGGTCTTCATGCCTCCTACGATATTCACCATGTCCTACGGTACGGAGGGCGTCATCTGGGGAGTGCTTGCAAGCTCCAGCATAATTTACATCATACCGGTTGTGGTGTTCACCTATCTCGTCAGAAAGCACCTGCTTCGTGGCGTCACTTTCGGTGTTATAAGGGGGTAACAGGAATTATGTCCATGATTCGTCTGGTGAATATGACCAAGCGGTTCGGAAAAACCGTTGCCGTTAAGAATGCCAATCTCGAAATCGAGAAAGGGGAGTTCGTTGTTTTTCTCGGCCCTTCGGGATGCGGGAAAACCACGACATTGCGGTGTATCGCGGGCCTCGAAAATCCTGAAGAGGGGGACATATACATCGACAATGAGTATGTCAACGATTTACCGACCCTCGATCGGGACGTCGGTTTTGTATTCCAGCACTATGCGCTGTTTCCCCATATGACTGCGTTTCAGAACATTTCTTTTCCTCTACGTGCGATGAAGTACAAAAAGAGTGAGGTCAATAAAGAGGTGATGAGAGTTGCCGAGCTGCTGCGCATCCAGACTATACTCGATGCGAAACCGGCGCATCTCAGCGGAGGCGATCTTCAGAGCGTTGCGCTGGCGCGTGCACTCGTCATCAAGCCGAAAGTGTTTCTTCTGGATGAGCCGCTTTCCACACTCGATGCCGAGTTCCGGGAAGAAGCCCGTACGATGATCAAAAGGATTCATCTTGAAATAGGGTCGACCACCATATATGTCACCCACGATCAGATGGAAGCAATGGCGATCGCAGACAGGATAGTGACGATGAACTTTGGTGAAATCCAGCAGGTTGATACACCTGAAAACGTCTATCACAATCCGAAAAATATGTTTGTCGCTAATTTCCTCGGAAGCCCCGGTATGAACTTCATCGACTGCACCATCGGCGGCGAGAACACCATACGGCTCGGAATGGACGGCAAGCTCCTGAAGGTCAATAAAGCCATACTGGGCAAGGTAAAGAACATTGGAAATGGGAAGTCGCTGGTCATGGGTATACGACCTGAAAACCTTCGTTTGAATCAGGAAAGAGACGCATACGGTTTCGAAATGGAAGTGACTATAGTCGAGGAGCTCGGCCCCGCGAATATCGTGAATCTCAAATCCGGAGAGCACACCATCAAGACCCTTACCGGCCCTGAAATACATCCTCAATCAGGTCAGAAGATATGGGTCGTACCGGATCAGGACAGAATTAGAATATTCGACAAAGAGACTCAAATGGAAATTCTTTGAGAACGAGGTGTTGATGAATGCCGGGATTAATGCTTAAAAACGTGGTAAAACGATTCGGAAAGATTACTGCCTTGAAAGGCATCGATCTGGAGGTGAAAGACGGTGAATTTTTTGTGCTTGTAGGACCGACGGGTGCCGGGAAAACCACGACGCTTCGCATCGTGTCCGGGCTTGAAAAAATCGATTCTGGGACGGTCATGATCGGAGAAGAGGACGCAGCGGATCTCTCACCGTCCGAGAGGGACGTGGCGTTTGTGTATCAATCCTTCTCACTCTATCCGCAGATGACGGTTCGAAAAAATCTGGAATTTCCGTTGAATTCCCCTCTGCACAAGGAAACGAAGGAGCACATCACAAAGAGAGTCGAATCAGTGGCGAAGCTGCTGCACATTTCTCCACTCCTCGATCGTATGCCTGATGCGCTTTCCGGCGGAGAGATGCAGAGGGTTGGCATCGGCCGCGCGATCGTGAGAAAACCCCAGATTTTTCTCATGGACGAGCCGCTCTCCGACCTGGATGCAAAGCTCCGCGAAGAGCTCAGGGTCGAACTGAGGCAGATACAGCTGGATCTGACAACGACAACGCTGTATGTGACCCATGACCAGATAGAGGCCATGTCCATGGGAGACCGGGTTGCAGTATTGAACGAAGGAGTGATACATCAGGTGGGAACTCCTCAGGAAGTCTACACCTGGCCTGCCGATATGTTTGTTGCAGGATTCATAGGAAATCCAAAAATGAACTTTTTTGAATGTAGCATTCGCAGCGGCGCCCAGACGGTACTAGAGCTCGAAAACGGATCGATCCTGGTTCCGCTTTCCGACACCTGGGCAAAGAGAACGGCCGGGCTGCCGCAGAATGACAATCTCGTACTGGGTCTGCGGCCCGAAGCGATGAAGATATATACAAAGAAGGATAGCCGGAGATTCGAAGCTGAGGTGCTGTTTCTTGAGCATTTCGGCTCGATGAACATAGTGAATCTTCAGGTTGGCGATAAGATATTCAAGGTCAGGACCGAAGCCGCCTTCAAGGCGGATACAAAAGAAAGAGTATGGATCGAATTCGACGAGGAACGAATGCGGTTTTTCAGCGGAGAGACGGGGAAAACGCTGAAAACCGAATGACTTTCTCTAAATCCTTGGATTTTTATCGAGTACACACGGCGTTGAAAGATAAACCGGCGGTTCACAGGTGTCAAACGTGACCATCCTGTTATCCGGACACTTCGCATCCGGATAATGCCGCCGGTGAGCGGCATTACATTATTGAAATTTCACATTACTGAAATCCGGCCTCGGGCGGGCTGTCCGTGATTCCGATAGAGGCGAGGCGAATACGGATAAATCAATATCGAGAGGAGAGTCGAATGAAACTCGGAGCATTCAACACACTGTTTTTCGATCGCAGTTTCGAAGATGCGCTCGATGCGATAAAGTCCCACGGCTGCGATGCGGTGGAGATCGGGTGCGGCGGATTTATAACCAAGACACACATCGACCCTGCAAAACTGATCGGCGATGAGTCGTCGTGTGAAAAACTGCTGAAAACCGTTGAGGAAAAAGGCCTTTTTATCAGCGCCCTTTCGTGCCACGGCAACATGGCCCATCCGAACAAGACCTTTGCAGAGCAGCACATCAAGGATTTTCACAATACCGTGATCCTCGCGCAGAAGATCGGCGTCGAGCGGGTGATCACATTTGCCGGCTGCCCGGGCACATCGGAAAACGATGCAAATCCGAGCTGGATCACCTGTCCGTGGCCGGATTATTTCACCGAAGCGCTTACCTGGCAGTGGGAGAAAAAGCTCATCCCTCTATGGAGAGAGCAGGCCGGGTTCGCCCGAAAGCACGGAATTAAAAAGATAGCCCTCGAAATGCATCCGGGTGACGCTGTGTATACTCCGGAAAAGCTCCTCAAACTCCGGGAAGCCGTCGGCGAGGAGATCGGCTGTAACTTCGATCCGAGCCACCTCTTCTGGCAGGGCATCGACCCGAACGCGGCGCTGCGGGCGCTTAAGGAATGCGTATTTCACGTTCATGCGAAAGACTCGCGGGTTGAGCCTCTCGTCGCACACGTCAACGGGGTTCTGGACGGCAAACCCTACGGCAAGGAGTACGAACGGTCGTGGATATTTCGGACCGTCGGATACGGGCATGATTACGGGTTCTGGAAGTCCTTCGTGAGCACGCTGCGGCTTATCGGCTATGATTATGTGATGAGCATAGAGCACGAAGATTCGCTCATGAGCGGTGAGGAGGGGCTTCAAAAGGCCGTGAAGTTTCTTAAGGAAGTGATGATAGAAAAACCCCGCGGCGCAATGTGGTGGGATTGATCATTTTCTTGATATACATGGAGGCCGTGTTCCATCATGGACGGTCTATTTTGGCTGCGACGGCGAGGCCGGCTTCAACCGTCGCTATCGCATAATCCTGAAAGAGATAGCACTTTATCAATAACAGGGAGGAATTCATGAACATAAAATTCGGCGCAAATACATTGATCTGGGTTTTATCCTTTTCAGAAAAGGACATGTCGCTCCTGGACAAACTGAGCGGTATGGGG
The DNA here is from genome assembly GCA_964521865.1 of uncultured Spirochaetota bacterium. GTDB lineage: Bacteria > Spirochaetota > B62-G9 > B62-G9 > DRHN01 > CAYSRJ01. Next base: position 94,845 of record CAZFTJ010000016.1, read on the forward strand.
TTCGACGTGATCGAGATTACTTCTGGATACGAGTTTCGTAATATCAAATCTGACAAGCTCCGGAAAAAGCTCGGCGACGTGGGGCTCGAAGCGAGCGCCTGTGCCGCCCTCGACGCAGCGACTGATATATCAAGCACGGATCCCGACGTGCGAAAGAATGGCATCGCCTACATGAAAGAGTTCACCGGGTGGGTGAGTGAAATCGGGGCAAAGATCGTCGGCGGGCCGCTTTACTCAGAACTGGGAAAAAAGAGGTATCTGCCGGCCAAAGAACGAAAAGCGGAATGGGACAGATCTGCGGACTCTCTGAAGAGGATTGGTGATGACGCGGCGAAGAATGGGGTCGTGATAGCTCTGGAACCCATAAATAGATTCGAGATCGACATGATCAACACCGCCGAGCAGGCATTCGCCATGTGCGAACAGGCGAACCACCCTGCAATAAAGATGATGCTCGACACGTTTCATATGAATATCGAGGAGCTCAACATCGGGGATGCGATTCGCATGTGCAAAAAACACCTTGTTCACTTCCACACCTGTTCGAACAACAGGGGAATACCGGGGAAAGGGCACCTTCCCTGGGAGGAGATCAAGCAGGCGCTGGTGGACATCGATTACGACGGCTACGGTGTAATAGAAAGTTTCGCCCAGGGACAGGTTGCGGCCTTCGCCAATATATGGAGACCGCTCGTAAAGAACCAGGATGACATTCCGGGAGAAGGAGTGAAGTTCCTGAAATCGCTGTTTCGATGAATAAAGTTAAATAAAAAAGATGAATCACCCGCATGAATAACAAAAGCGCTCCGACAAGGGGTGTTTTTGTTTTTTAAACCCTGTCAGGCCCGTGTCATCGGTTGTCCGTCGCTGCGCAGTCAGGGCCTGGTCAGGGTTTTGTTTCCGGTTTCACGCCCGGCGGATACTTCTTTTTGATCTCTTCAATGAGCTCGACCAGCCAGTCGATGGCGGCCTGGGCGATCTCAGCGCCCTTTTCCTTGGTTCCCTTCTCGGGAAATCCCTTTGCACCGTATTTCAGCTCCCTGTGCTCAGGTTTCCAGGTGGTGGCTGCGTACCAGGGAACCCTGCCGTCCACCACGTTGAAGGGACCGGCGTACCACTTCTTGTCCATCAGCCCTTCTTTCTCCTCACCTTTGGCGACGCTCATGTCCACCAGCTCAGGCACGAAATGCAGACCCAGAGAGGTTTCCGCCTCTCCGGCATGCAGGAAGTAGGTTTCCAGTATTTTGGGAAGATGGCTCTTGGTAATGTCCCATAGAGTTGGCGCGACCACGAAGTACCCTTCGTTGCCAAGCTCCTGAACCGCAGGGGGAATTGCCCACTCCTGCCCGTGGCAGTTGAAGATGATGAACTTGTTGTACCCGGCCTCCGCCGCACCCTTCACCACGTCCACGAGGAGATTCTTGAATGTCTCGAACCGGAGCGGGATAGTGCCCGGGTAGTGCAGGTGCATGTGGGGATGCGCGCCGTACCATGGGCAGGGGAGAAGCATCGCCCCGGTCTTTTTTGCCACCTCTTCCGAGATACCCATGGCGTGAAAGGAATCCTCACCTGTGGGAAGATGCTGCCCGTGCTGCTCCACTGCACCCACAGGCAGGATCGCCACATCGCACTTTTTCGCCTGTTCGAGAATATCCGGACGTTTTTTGTATTGCCACCAGAGGTGTTGGTTTTTGGTGTCCATCATGGCTACCACCTCCTTATATGGATTGCGCAACCAGCTCGACTATGCTGACAACCTCGAGGGCACCCTGCTCCCCCGTTACCCAGGTGAACTGTCGCTTGCATGACGGGCAAGCGACAGCCAGAGTGCTCACCCCCGCCTTGGCGGCTTCCCGGGGGACCTTTTTGCCGATTTTGAAGGAGACATCGGGGTACATCTCCCGCACCCCGAGCGTCCCGCCGCAGCAGAAGGTCTTTTCTTTGATCCACCGCATCTCCTTCAACGTTATCCCGGGAATCCGACTCAGCAGTTCCCGCGGATGATCGAATATGTCGGACGTCCTGGAGCGGGTGCGCACGCCGGCGGTGCAGTGCCTGGCAAGCTCGCACGGGTCGTGATAGGTCAGAACCTTTTTGACTTCCTTTTTCAGGGAAAGTTTCTTCTGCTCGATCAACTGCCTGATATACTGGGACGAATGGAGGATCTCACCCTTGACAGGATATCCCATGGCGGGGTAGAACTCGGTGAACGCCCTGTAGCACTCCGGACAATCGACCACCAGCGTCTGGATTCCTCGCCTCGCCATGGCCTGAACATTGTGTTCTGCAAGCTCTGCTGAGCTCTTTCTGAGCCCGAGCTTGTACTGGGGAAGCCCACAGCACCACTCATCCTCACCCAGAACCTGATACGGAGTTCCCGATACCTCCATGATACGTACCAGGGATTCAGCAATTTCCGGCTGATGGTATAATGTGGTGCACCCGAGCCACAGGCCGGTCGTCCCCGCCGTGTGCCGATAGAGAATCTCCCGGGAGTTTCGGTCCAGCTTGTTCATTCTCTGAACGTGCGGCTCGCCGTATGGGTTGTGTTCCTGCTTCGTACGGTCGTCGATCTCGGTGATCTTGCCCGGCGCAACACCATGCTCGACCACATCCGCCCTGCCCGCCATCATGTTGGCCGGAATATCACGCGAACGTTCGCACCAGGCAGTACATTGCCCGCACAGCGTGCACTGGTAAATTATGTCCGCTGCTTCTCCCAGCACCCTCTCTTTTTGCTCGGTATTCTCGGATTCCAAGACTTTCCACAGAAGAAGGTTCCGTATGTGAGGGGCGGAATCCTCGGTTTTTGCGTTGCCGTGAAAACAGCATATGTCCTTGCACATCAGCGGGCAAAACCCGCATATTTCTATTTCCAGCCGAATGTCGTCTATATGCATCAGTAGTCTCCCAATCCCATGACTCCAGGATTCATTATGTTGTTAGGATCCAATGCTTTCTTGATTTCCCTTAAAACTGTAAAGCTGCCGCTATCCTGCAGCCTCAGAAACCTCCCCAGCAGCCTACCGACGCCGTGGTGGTGCTCGATCACCCCCTCGTGTGCAATCGCTACCGGTATAAGCGTGCTCCATACATCGGTGTACAGTGCTATGATATCGTCATCCTCCGGAATGTCGTCCAGATGCCATCTGCAGTAGAACATGGTCCCATGCTTGTACCAGTGCGAAAAATGAGCGTATATATCAGCAGTGTACCGGCCGCTGAACCGCTTCAGGAATGCCTCCCTGGCTTCCCGATACAAATCCTCTATCTGGTTGTAGGGAGCGCTCACATCCATGGTCCCGCCGGCAAACCTGCCCCCTCCAAGCAGTGCATGGTAGCGATCAACGTCCTTTTTATCAACGGGGTAGTAATCACCGAACCTGTTCTCCCACCAGTGCTCGCCCTTTTCCCTGCCAAGGTCCTCACCTCCCTCCTGCATTCCGATTTCCAGCGCCTTTTTCTCGTCTACGTCTACCTTCTCTCTGCGACCGTCGAACCCCACGACCGCATAGGCGCCCTCCCGGTCCACGCCCCAGGTCTTCCGAAACAGACCGGCGGTCTCCCCCTCGTCGTACAACCTGCCGATGATCAGCTGTACTCCCGACCGCAGGATCTTCCGGATCGCCTCGATGCCGGTATGCAGGTCAGGAAACAGCATCGCTCTGAACCTCCTTTCCTCCGGATAGGGGTGGATCTTCAACGTGGCCTTCGTGATTATCCCGAAGGCGCCTTCCGATCCGATGAACAGCTGGTTCAGATCCGGACCCGCGGCATGCGCCGGAACGGGCCGGGTGCGTGCTATTTCTCCACTTGGCAGAACCACTTCCAGAGAAAGGGCCATGTTTTCGATCTTGCCGTAGCCGGTCGACAGTCTCCCCGCGGATCGAAGGGCAAGAAAACCGCCGATGGTGGAGCAGAAAAAGGATGCAGGTACGTGCCCGGATGTGTATCCCAGCTTGTTCAGCTCGTCCTCGTACTCCCAGCAGTTTATCCCTGTCTCCACCGTGACCATGAGCGACTGCTCGTTGACATTCAGCAGAGCGTTCATTTTCTTCATGTCAACGATAATCCCTCCGTGCTCGGCCACGTTCCCACCCATTCCGGAGCTGCCGCCGCCGAATGGGGTGACCGGCACCTTCTCCTGGTTGGCTAAACGGAGAATTTGCGACACCTGTTCGGCGGTTTCCGGATATACGATGACGTCCGCCATAGGAATAGAACGATTCCGCGCCCATAGCGTTCTGGCATACCAGTTTCTGTTCAGAGAGTGGGCTATCCTGTCTGATTCCCGGTCAACCACGTTGCGAGAACCGCATATGCGCCGAAGCTCTCCTTTGAGTAATTCATTTGAAATTACCGGCATAGTTCCCACCTTTTCGATTCTGAGAATTTGATTGCATTGATGCGGTGCTCAGGCCCCGCTCATAAAGTTTTCGTTGCTTGAACGTTCATAGTATATGAATAAAATAATACACAATACGTATAAAATGCTTGAATATGATAACTTTTAATAAATTATTTGTCAATAATAATTCAAAATTTGATTGAAATAAGTCAAAATTCATTGACAGATCCATATCTTGAGGATACACTAATAAAACCAAAATAACTAAGAAGGAGGGCACAAAAAATGTCTGAACGTATCGGAAAGGTACTCTGGGATCGAGGGTACAAAATCGCGCTGAGCAATTTTTCATGGTTCAACCACTTCATGGAGTACGGTATCAGAAAAACGGCGGAGCTGGGGTACATGGGAATTGACTTGAACGGGAACCGCCCTCTCTGCGACCCGAGGGATCTGACAGCAGAGGATCGGAAGAACATCAAGAAACTGCTTGAGGAAAACGATCTGGAGCTTGCGGCGGTCACGCCTTTTTGCGGGAATTACCAGTGGAGTCTCAGCACGCCGATTAAACCCGTGAGGGAGGATTCCATAAAACACGTGAAGGAGTGCATAGATCTGGCACACGAATGGGGGGCAAAGGTTGTGGAGTCTGTGACCGGCCCGCCGCTTATTGTTGAGGATAACATGCGCAAGGCGTGGGACAGGACAAAGGAGTCGCTCAAGGAAATAACCGACTATGCGGCGAAAAATGAAATTACCATCGGCCTGGAGTTTCGTATATCCGTGGCAGACAGAACGACCTACATTGTGCACAAGCTGGACGACGCCCTCATGATGATCGAGGATGTGGGCGCGAAGAACCTGGGTGTGCTGATCGATGTAAACCATGCAGCGCTCGATCTGTACATGACGATTGTGGAGCAGATAGAGAAGGCCGGGGACAAGCTGGTGCACATGCATTTTTCAGACAGCCCCCTGGGTATTCACCGCCATCTGCCGATCGGTGAGGGGAAAATCCAGTGGCCGCTGATTTTCAAGACGTTGAAAAAGATTGGGTATGCGGGCTGGATGACGCTCGAGATGGAGGAGGTACAGGATTCTTACACCGCGAGTTATGATGCCCTGTACAAGTTGGAGGCATTTACGAGAAATTTATAAAATCCCGTCGAATTCAACCGTGGGCTGCCTTTTCGTGTCTGTATCGCAACCGCATGAAGGGAGCCCATTTCTTATATTCATTCACGGTATTGATGTAAATGTAGTATACTGATGTGCGAATACGAGGAGACGGTTCATGCACAAGAAGGCCCATGTCATACACCCGGCGGACAATGTCGCTGTGGCGGTTGCTCCGATCGGGGCGGGGGAAAGGATAAAAGTGGAACGCGATGGCGGAGAAGTGATCGAAGCCGCCGAGGACATCGAGTTCGGTCACAAGCTTGCGCTCGAGGATCTCGCTCCGGGTGATTTGGTGGTCAAATATGGAGAGGTGATCGGCCGTGCGACGAAGAGAATCGTGAAAGGAGCACATGTGCACGTACACAACCTCGAGAGCATGAGAGGGAGAGGAGATCTGGGCAAATAAGTTAGAAGAAAAGGACGTGTAAAGAATGACATTTCGAGGGTATATCAGAAATGACGGTTCGGCAGGGGTGCGCAACTATGTGGCGGTAATTCCTACTGTCGGGTGCGTGAATGAGGTTGCCCGAAGGATCGCGTCGAAGGTGAAGCAGGCGGCACCCTTTCTCCACCATCAGGGATGCTGCCAGCTGGCACCGGATATTGATACGGTGAAGAGAGTACTCGTGGGGATCGGGAACAACCCGAACGTCGGAGCGATGCTTCTGGTGAGCCTCGGCTGCGAATCGGTTGTTGCGGAAGAAGTAAGGGATTTGATCAATCCTGGCAAGCCGGTTTCACTGGTGCGTTTTCAGGAGCTCGGAGGTTTCAACAGGACCGTATCCGAGGGGGTACGGAATGCTCGTGCCCTGTCCAGACGGATACGGCAGAAGCGATCTGAAGCGGACATAAGCTCTCTCACCGTCGGTATAAAATGCGGCGCGTCCGATGCCACCTCGGGGATCGCTTCGAACCCGGCGGTGGGCTGCGCTGTGGACAGTCTTATCGACGCAGGAGCGACGGTGATATTCGGAGAGACCACAGAAGTTCTGGGGGCGGAGCATATCCTTGCGAACAGGGCTGCCAGTACGCCGGTTGGAGAAAAAATATTAGAAAGAGTGCTCAGCATGGAAAAGCGAGCCAATGCATGCGGAGTCGACATGAGGGGTGGACAACCCACTCCGGGAAACATAAGGGGTGGCATCACGACCATAGAGGAAAAGTCGATGGGAGCAGTCGTAAAGGGAGGGAGCAGGCCGATAAAGGGGGTTCTGGAATACGGAGAATGGCCCGACAGTGCGGGGCTGTACTTTATGGATTCCCCTGGTCGTGAGATGGAATTTCTCACTGGTGTCGTTTCTGGCGGAAGCCAGATTGTCCTGTTTACGACAGGAGTGGGAGCGCCGCAGGGATTTTCGATCGCTCCAGTGGTGAAGATCACCGGCAACGGTTGGACGTACCGTAAACTGTCGGATCACATGGATATAGACGTGAGTGGCATAATCGAAGGGTGCGAAACAGTTCCGGAGGCCGCCAGGAGAATAGTGGGTGTAATTCTTGCTGTGGCATCAGGAAAGAGGGTCAAGGCGGAGATCGCCGGCTATGACGCCGCCGGTGTGAACGCCAATATATACGTCAATGGGCCTGTCATCTAACGGAGGCGGAATGAAGGAGATTTTCAGAAGAGAAATTCTGTTCCCGGACATGGTACGTGCACTGCAGAAAATCGAGGCGCCGAGAATAGAGGATGTAAGGGCTGCAACGGAAAAAGAGCTCGAGAATATCGGTTTTTCCAGATTGATTCGGAGCGGAGACAGAGTAGGGATTACAGCAGGAAGCAGGGGCATGGCGAATATCACGGACCTTCTCGGCATACTCATCGAAGCGGTCAACCATGCAGGAGGGAAGCCGTACATCATCCCGAGCATGGGTTCTCACGGTGGAGGCTCGGCAGAAGGCCAGAAGCTCGTGCTACAGGCCCTCGGAGTTGATGAAAAGACAATGGGGGTTCCGATCAGAACAACCGGTAGTTCGGAGAGAATCGGGACGACGGAGAGCGGCATTCCCGTGTATGTCAATAGTGAGCTTTTGACGAACGCAGACAAGCTTATACTTTTCAATCGCGTGAAAAGCCACACTGAGTACAGCGGGAAGGTTGAAAGTGGAATACATAAAATGAGCGCCATCGGGCTTGGAAATCCTCAGGGTGCAAAGGCCGTTCATGAATTCGCCCTTGACCTGGGGTATGAACGCACGATCCTGGAAGTCAGCCGATACATGGTGGTAAACCTCCCGATTATATGTGCGCTTGCGACAGTGGAAAATTACTACCATGAAGTTTTACACGTGAGGGCATTGCTTCCTGAACAATTTTTATCAGAGGAGCGCACTCTTTTAAAAATAGCGAAGGCCAACACGGGCCAGCTTCCCTTTGACAGGATGGATCTGTTGATTGCCGACGAAATAGGGAAGAACATAAGCGGCGCCGGGTTGGACACGAAGGTCATCGGCAGGATAATGGTTTACGGTCAGCAGGAACCACAGAAACCCGACATCAAGCGAATTGTCGTCCTGGACATAAGCGATGAGTCGCACGGCAACGCGATCGGCATAGGGCTCGCGGATTATACTGTGAAGAGGGTTCTGGAAAAAATGAATCGCAGGTCGACCTATCTCAACTGCATCACCGCACAAACTCCTGAAAAGGGAAGAATCCCCGTTTGGTTCGATACCGATCGAGAGTCGATAGGAGCAGCGTTGCTGTCCATCGGCTCGGTGAGGCCGGAGGAAGCCAGGGTCGTACATATCAAGAATACCGAGGAAGTGAAATACGTGGAATTGTCAAAAAGCCTCATGGAAGAGGCTGAAGCGAGGGAGGACTTGGAAATTCTGGGATTGCCGGCACCGATGAGCTTCGATGACAGGGGAAACCTGGAAAGGGTATCGCAGGGTACATGAGCGTACACTCATATTCCATAGGGGTGGATATCGGCACGGGAGGGTGCAAAACGACCATTGTCAGAGATGACGGCGCGGTCGTTTCCAGCGCGTCACGGGAGTATCCCACGATGAGCCCCCGTATGCTGTGGTCGGAACAGGACCCGAATGACTGGTACGGGTCGTTATTGAAGACCGTGCGGGAGGCGATTGAGTACGGCAGGGTTGAACGGGGAGACATTGTTTCAATATGCGTCAATGGGCAGCCTCACACCCTCGTTCTGCTGGACGAAACATACGAGGTTCTGCGGCCGGCCATAATCTGGACTGATCAGCGGAGTACGGAGCAGTCAGAGTGGTTGAGAGGGTTTTCCGATGATCTCTTTCTTCGAGTGGGCTACAATCAGGTCAATCCAACCTGGACTATATCGATGCTCTTGTGGATACGGAAGAGGGAACCACAGACGTGGAGCCGGATCTCAAAGATAGTGCTTCCGAAGGATTTTATCCGGCTCAAACTGACCGGGAAGTGGGCGACGGATTGGACAGATGCGGGAGGGACTCTCCTGGCGGATATCGAACGTAAGCAGTGGTCGGAAGAGATATGCGGGGCGATAGGACTGCCGATGAACCTGCTGCCTGAAATTGTATCTCCCCTCGAAGTGGCCGGGAAAGTCATGAGAGAGGCTTCGCGTGCGACGGGGATACCGGAAGGGATCGAAGTAATCACCGGCGCCTGCGATCCTGCGGCTGAAATTTTTGGGACTGGATTATTTAAGGCGGGCCAGATGGCGGTAAAACTGGCCACTGCAGGGGTGGTTTTTGAAACAACAGATGTCCCGCATCCCCACCCGGGGATTCTCACCTATCCGCACGTTCTTCCGGGCAAATGGTTTTCTCTCGCGGGGACCAACTCCTGCAGCTCCTCCGTCAGGTGGTTTCGGGACATTTTCTGTGGGGAAGAGATGAAAGTTTCACAGGAGCTCGGGAAAAGCCCCTACGAGCTGATGGATGAGGAGGCTGGGAAGGCCGAGAGGGGATCTGGGGGATTGATGTATCATCCGTATCTACTTGGAGAGCGTTCACCCTACTGGGATCCCTATCTGCGAGGGAGCTTTAACGGTATACGAATGAGCCATCAGAGAAAACACTTCATAAGATCAATTTTCGAAGGAGTGTCTTTTTCCTTGAAGGATTGTTTAAATCTGCTGACCAGCGCAGCGGGAGAACAACAGGTGGGTAAGGATGAGAGAAAGGCACTCCTGCTCGGGGGCGGTTCAAAAAGCAGTGTGTGGTCGCAGATTCTCAGTGATGTGCTCGGCATTGCATTGTGGAAACTCGAGTCGGTGGACGCTTCCTTCGGATCGGCGTTGATGGGGGGAGTCGGAGTGAGGATGTTCGAGAGCCCGCAGGAGGCAGTGGACAGGTGCCTCAGGATTTCAGAAAAAATACGGCCGGATCCCCGGGCCCATTCCTTTTATGCACAACGGTTTTTTCAGTATAAGAGAATACACGATGCGCTTGCTGACATATACAGGGAATTGTGATATTTTAACCGGGCAAGGCGAAAAAAAATGAGAAAAAATACGAGGATCGAAACGATCAAAACAATATTTCTGCAGCGGGGATTCTGTTCCATAAATGAATTATTCGAAGAGATAGAAGCCTCCCGGTCGACCATAAGGCGGGATCTTACCATTTTGGAGCATCAGAATTTCATCGAGAGATATCATGGTGGCGCTGTTTGTACAGAATATGCGATGCTTTCGTATTTAAAGAGGATGAGGGTCAACAGGGAGGCGAAGGAAGAGATAGGAAAGAAAGCCGCACAGCTGGTAAAAGACAACCAAACTCTGATCATGGGTGCCGGATCGACTGCCTCGATCCTCGGAAATTACCTTGTCCACAAGAAAGGGCTCACCATAGTCACGCCCTCGGTGAGCATCGCACGACAACTGTTGAATAAAAAGGATTTTACTGTGATTTTGACCGGAGGCGTGCTCGACCTGGAAACCCACAGTTTGACAGGCCATCTTGCTGAGCTCTCGATCGAGCAGATTCGAGCGGACATTGCCTTTATCGGCTGCGATTCGATCTCATTCTCACTCGATGTGATGAATGTATCTTTCGATATCGCAGTATTGAAAAAGTGCATCCTGAGATCTGCTGTCGAAAAGATTTTAATAGCAGATCATACGAAGTTCGGAAAAGTCCATCTCGCGAGCATCGGCAGTATATCACAGTTCGACACACTGGTCGTTGATTCGGGACTCCCGGAAGAATACGTAAAAAGGATACGCGACATGGGAGTGGAAGTGATTATTTAGTAAATAAATAAGGATTATTTTCGCACTGTTTTTGAATTGCCGGGAAAATATTGACATATGGTTTTATCTATTTAAAGTCTGGTATTTTGTACCAGAATTTACAGAAAATAATAGTCTTTTACTTTTCCGTGTCCTTTTAATCACTGGGAAATTAAGGTAAACACCATTAGGCAAGTGCTGATTTGAATCTTCTACGATTGAAAGTTTACTTGCCTATACTTTTTACCTAGTTATTTAAAGAGAAGAGGGCTGGAGATGAAATACAGAAAACTGGGAAGAACAAACCTGAATGTAAG